>NZ_JAHHIR010000104.1 GCF_018678075.1 Epibacterium ulvae
TCCAATGGTCCCCCGGCCTGCCAAAGACACGCTCCGGCAAAATCATGCGCCGCATCTTACGCAAAATCGCCGAAAACGACTTTGGATCCCTAGGCGACACATCAACACTCGCCGACCCATCCGTCGTCGACGACCTCATCAAAAATCGCGCTGGTTCATAAGGAGAGTTGCCATGATGGACGGAGATGTCATTACCCGCCCCGCAGTTCTGATCCTGCTTGGCCCTCCGGGCGCCGGCAAGGGCACCCAAGCCCGCCGCCTGGAAGAGAAATTCGGCCTGATCCAGCTGAGCACCGGCGATCTGTTACGCGCTGCCGTCGCGGGTGGAACCCCGGCTGGCAAGGACGCCAAAGCGGTGATGGACGCCGGGGGTCTGGTCTCGGATGAGATCGTGATTGCGATCCTGCGCGACCGGTTGGGCGAAGACGATTGCCTACAGGGCGTCATTCTGGATGGCTTCCCCCGCACCACGGTTCAGGCCGAGGCGTTGGATATTTTGCTGGATGAAACCGGTCAGCGGATCAACGCAGCGATCAGCATGGATGTGGATGATGCCGCCATGGTGGAGCGTATTTCTGGCCGCTACACCTGTGCCGGTTGCGGTGAGGGCTATCACGACAGCTTCAAACAGCCCGACGTCGCAGGCACCTGTGACAATTGCGGCGGCACCGAGATGAAACGGCGCGCCGATGACACGGCGGAAACCGTGGCCAGCCGGCTGGAAGCCTATCACGCGCAGACCGCACCGCTGGTCAGCTATTACCAAACCAAAGGGGTCCTCGCCTCGGTCGATGCCATGGGCGCGATCGATGAGATCACCGTGGCCCTGGGCGATATCGTCACCAATTCACTGTGAATATTGCCGCCAGACCGGGGGCAGTCCCGGCCTGAGGGCAGCCCCGTTTCATCCTGTGTTTTCAAGGACAACAGGGGGCACAACCCGGCCCCAACACGCCGGGCATCGAAGGGAGCGGGTGTTTCGGGGAGGACAATCGGAACGCCCACGTATGGAGGAAAAGGAGAGCCGCTATGACGGATCAATCCACACATGCGACAGGAGCCAGCGAGTCTGACAAGACCTACTGGCAAGCCAACCTGCGCATCATCTACGTCAGCCTCGTTATCTGGGCGCTGGTATCATTTGGTTTTGGCATTCTGCTGCGCCCGCTTTTGGCGGGTATCTCGGTTGGCGGCACGGACCTTGGCTTCTGGTTCGCACAACAGGGTTCTATCCTGGTCTTTCTGGGCCTGATTTTCTTTTACGCCTGGCGCATGAACTCGCTGGACCGTGAACACGGCGTCGAGGAGGAATAATTCTAATGGACCAGTTTGTTATCAACCTGCTGTTTGTGGGCGCGTCTTTTGCGCTTTATATCGGCATCGCGATCTGGGCCCGTGCGGGATCCACATCTGAATTCTACGCCGCCGGTCGCGGCGTGCACCCGGTCACCAACGGCATGGCGACAGCCGCCGACTGGATGTCTGCGGCCTCCTTCATCTCGATGGCTGGTCTGATTGCCTTTACCGGCTATGACAATTCGTCGTTCCTGATGGGTTGGACCGGTGGCTATGTTCTGCTGGCGCTGCTGTTGGCCCCGTATCTGCGGAAGTTCGGCAAATTCACCGTGTCCGAATTCATCGGCGACCGCTTCTACAGCCCGACCGCGCGTATCGTTGCGGTGATCTGCCTGATTGTGGCCTCCACCACCTATGTTATCGGTCAGATGACCGGTGTTGGCGTGGCCTTTGGTCGCTTCCTTGAGGTGTCCAATACCACTGGTCTGTTGATCGGTGCCTGTGTTGTATTCGCCTATGCGGTGTTTGGCGGCATGAAAGGTGTGACCTATACTCAGGTTGCGCAATATTGCGTTTTGATCATGGCCTATACGATCCCGGCGATCTTTATCTCGCTGCAACTGACCGGCACGCCTATTCCGGCCTTGGGTCTGTTTGGCGATCACGCCGCATCAGGTGAGCCTTTGCTGGCGAAACTGGACGCGATTGTGACCGAGCTCGGCTTTAACGAATACACCGCCCACCATTCCGACACGCTGAACATGGTTCTGTTCACCCTGTCGCTGATGATCGGTACTGCGGGTCTGCCTCACGTCATCATGCGCTTCTTTACCGTACCCCGCGTGGCGGATGCCCGTTGGTCTGCGGGTTGGACCCTGGTGTTTATCGCTCTGCTTTATCTGACGGCTCCGGCTGTGGGTGCGATGGCGCGTCTGAACATCACCGAAATGATGTGGCCCAATGGCGGCATCGATGGGGGTGCTGTCACCGTGCAGCAGATCGAAAACGATCCGCAGTATGACTGGATGTCCACATGGCAGAAAACCGGCCTGTTGGCATGGGAAGACAAAAACGGCGATGGTGCGATCCAGTACTATAACGACAAAAACGCCGATATGACCGCAGTAGCCGAGGCAAATGGCTGGGCGGGCAACGAGCTGACCAAGTTCAACCGTGACATCTTGGTTCTAGCCAACCCCGAAATCGCCAACCTGCCCAGCTGGGTTATTGGTCTGGTGGCTGCGGGTGGTCTGGCGGCGGCTCTGTCCACTGCGGCGGGTCTGTTGCTGGCAATTTCATCAGCTGTCAGCCACGATCTGATCAAAGGTTCGATCAATCCGCAAATCTCGGAAAAGAACGAACTGTTGTCAGCCCGTATCGCCATGGGCGTTGCAATCGCGGTTGCCACCTACCTTGGCCTGAACCCTCCGGGTTTTGCGGCGCAAACTGTGGCTCTGGCCTTTGGTCTCGCGGCGGCCTCGATCTTCCCGGCGCTGATGATGGGGATCTTCTCGACCCGCATCAACAACACCGGCGCGGTTGCAGGTATGATTGCAGGTCTGTCGATCACCCTGCTCTATATCTTCCTGCACAAAGGTTGGTTCTTCATTCCTGACACCAACAGCTTCACAGACGCTGATCCGCTGCTTGGCACCATCAAATCCACCTCCTTTGGTGCGATTGGTGCGGCGGTGAACTTTGCGGTGGCCTTTGTTGTGGCTGGCATGACCAAAGAGACCCCGAAAGAGATCGTGGATCTTGTCGAAAGCGTCCGCGTCCCCCGTGGCGCAGGTGCAGCGCAGGACCACTAAGACCGCGCGGTTGGGCAGGGTCGACCCTTTGCCCAACCCCTCGCAAATCTGGTCCTGTTCGCCACCTCCCAGCCGAGCAGGACTTGTTGTTTTCAAAGGGTGTTTCCCATGGCTTTGACTTCGGATCAGATCACCCGATTTTTGAAATCGGTGCACCCCTACGACTCGCTTGAGGCTGAGGCGCTGGATCAGCTCGCCCAGAGTTTCACCGCGACAAAATACGCCGCCGGCAGTGTGATCTATCAATTCGACCGGCCCGCGCCCGGCCTGTTCCTGATCTATGAAGGCGCGGTTGAGGTGACCGATGGCAACGGCGCGGTTGTCTCCCATCTGGGGCTGCGCAATTCCTTTGGCGAACGCGGTCTTTTGCGCGATGGCATCGCCGTCACCACCGCCCGTGCTGAGGAAGACAGTCTGATCCTGCGTCTTTCCCCGCCCGATTTTGAACGCTTCCTGACCGCCAGTGCCGCCGCCCGTAAATTCTTTGACCGCTCGCGGGCGGAAAAGACGACAAATCAAAGCCTTGCAAACAGTCGGGTGCTGGATCTGATGGCCGTTGATCCCAAATGCTGTGCCCCCGATGACAGCGTGCACAAAGCCGCGCAGATGATGCGGGACCATCGTATCTCGTCCTTATGTGTTGGGGCGGGCGGGCATTTGCTCGGCATTTTGACCACCAAGGATATGACCAACAAGGTTGTAGCCAACGGTCTGCCGCCCGACACGCCCGTGGGCGCCATTATGGCCCGCGATCCGCTGACCCTGCCGCCCACCGCACTGGGGTCGGACGTCTTGCACCTGATGATCAGCCGCCGCATTGGCCATGTGCCCATTGTGGAAAACGGCGCGCTGGTGGGGATGATCACCCAGACCGACCTGACCCGGTTTCAGGCCGTCACCTCGGCCGAGCTGTTGCACCATATCACCGACGCCACAAGCGCCGCAGAAATGGCCGAGGTCACCGCCCGTATTCCATCCCTGTTGGTGCATCTGGTCGGCGCCGGCAACCGCCACGAAGTGGTCACCCGTCTGATCACCGATGTCGCCGATGCGGTCACCCTGCGGCTGTTGGAATTGGCCGAAGACCAGTTTGGCGCGGCTCCGGTTCCCTATCTGTGGCTTGCCTGCGGCTCCCAAGGGCGGCGTGAACAGACCGGCGTCAGTGATCAGGACAACTGCTTGATCCTGCATGATAATGTGTCGGACGCGGATAAGGCATATTTCCAGAAATTGGCGCATTTTGTCTGCGATGGGCTGAACACCTGTGGCTATGTCTATTGCCCCGGTGACATGATGGCAACAAACCCGCGTTGGTGTCAGCCGCTCAAGGTCTGGCGCGACTACTTCGACACTTGGATCACCAAACCCGATCCCGAAGCGCAGATGCTGGCCTCGGTCATGTTCGACCTGCGCGCCATTGCCGGCGACCGCAGTCTGTTTGCCGATTTGCAAGAGGCAACGTTGGATCAGGCCTGCGAAAACTCGATCTTTGTGGCGCATATGATGGCCAATTCGCTGAAACATACGCCGCCTCTGGGACTGCTGCGCGGCTTGGCCACGATCCGGTCGGGGGAGCATAAAAACCAGCTGGATCTCAAACACAACGGCGTGGTGCCGGTGGTTGATCTGGGCCGGATCTATGCGCTGCAGGGCAAGTTGACATCCGTCAACAGCCGCGCCCGCCTGGAAGAGGCCGCCCATGCCGGCGGGCTCAGCGCATCCGGGGCGCATGATCTGCTGGATGCCTATGACATGATCGCCGAAACCCGGCTGCATCGTCAGGCGGCGTTGATCAAACAGGGCAAGGCACCCGACAACTACCTGCTGCCCGCCGAACTATCAGACCTGGAACGCAGCCATCTGCGCGATGCTTTTGTGGTGGTAAAAACAATGCAATCCGCCGCCGCTCAAGGGCGCGGTGTGCTAAGCTAAAGACAAGCGTCGACCCGGCGCTTTTTGGGAGGACAACAATGTTTCTGGAACTGCTTGCAACGATCCTGGCCGGTGTTGGTGGTGCAGGCGTGATGATGCTGGTGACCAAGCTCACCGGCAGCCGCCTGCCCCGTTGGTTGACGCCCGTGGCCGCCGGCCTTGCGATGATCGGGGTCACAATTTCCAACGAATACAGCTGGTACAGCCGCACCAGCGCCAGCCTGCCCGAAGGCATGGTGATCGCGGAAACCGTTGAAAACAAGGCCGCCTTTCGTCCCTGGACGCTGGCCTTCCCTTACGTGGATCGCTTTGTTGCGGTGGATGAACCAAACGCGCGTACCCATGATGACCATCCGGGCCTGGTTCTCGCCGATCTCTATTTCTATGGTCGCTGGGCCACGGTGCATAAATTGCCTGTTCTGGCCGACTGCCCCGGCGGCAAACGCGCCGCCCTTGCAGATGGTATCGCATTCAATGCCGACGGCAGTGTGACAGGTGCCGATTGGGTGTCCTCGGCCCCCGATGACGCGGTGCTGAAGGCTTTGTGCGGAGGGGACAATGCCACGTGACCTAGGGCTGCGCACACGGGTTCTGCTGTTTTTCGCTCTGATTGCGGTGGCCGGTCTCGCCGCTGTGGGGTTGGGCCTGTTCCTGGGGGCGCGCCATGCCCAAGGCCGGGACCTGAACAGCGCGCTGGCCTATGCCGGGCTGGTCGCCGCGCTTGGTATTCTGGGGGTTACCGCCGGTGTCTGGTTGTTGTTTGACGAAAACGTCGCCAAGCCGATCGAGCGCCTGTCGGCAGATCTGCGCAGTCGGGCGCACGCCGGTGTTGCCTCCACCATGGACACCAACGATGCGCGCTATCTGGGCGATCTGGCCCCGGCGGCGCGGGCCGTCACCGGGCAACTGTCCCACAGCAGCACCGCCGCCGCACGCGCAGTGGCCGACGCCACCCAACAGCTGGCTGCGGATCGTGAACAGCTCAAAGCCCTGTTCACCGATATCCCCCTGGCCATTGTGCTGGTGAACGCCGCCCATCAGATCACCCTTTATGATGGGCAGGCCGCCGGAGTTTTGTCGCAAATCCATGTGCCACGGCTCAATGCGTCCATCTTTGACTATTTTGATAAATCCCAGATCCTTGCGGCGCATAAGACCCTGCGAGCCAAACGCAACTGCCTGTCGGTGACCTTGCGCACCACCCAAGGCGATCTGGAGATTGACGCCCGCCTGCTGCCGCTCAGCCGGGGGGATGGCTATATGATCGTGCTGGATGACGCGCACGCGCTGATGGATGCGGATGATGCCCGCCCGCTGGTCTATGACTTTGCGCTGACCAATGCGCAAAACCGACTCGGCCCGATGGAAAACCAACCCCTGAACGCGCTGAACTTTGTGGTGTTTGACACCGAAACCACCGGGTTGATGCCGCACAAGGATGACATCGTGCAACTCGGCGCAGTGCGGGTTGTGAATGGCCGTATTGTTGCGGGCGAAGAAATGAATACGCTGGTCAATCCGGGCCGCCCCATCCCCAAAGAATCCACCAAAGTGCATGGAATCGCAGATAAAATGGTCACGGGCGCGCCGGACCCCATTGCCACCACGGAACGGTTCCACGCCTACGCACAAGGGGCGGTGATTGTGGCCCATAACGCGCCGTTTGATATGGCCTTTATGCGCCGCTACGGCAAATCGGGGCAACTGGTCTGGGATCAGCCCATTCTGGACACGGTGCTGTTGTCCGCGATCCTGTTTGGTGCCAGTGCGACCCATACGTTAGACGCGCTGTGCGCACGGTTGGATGTCACCATTCCCGCCGCCCTGCGCCACACCGCATTGGGGGACGCCCATGCCACCGCCGAGGTTCTGTGCAAGATGCTGCCTATGTTAAACGCGCGCGGTTTGACCACATTTGAACGCATCCTGCAGGAAACCCGCAAACACGGAAAATTGCTCGAAGATCTGAACTGAGCCCTGCAAACACACCCATTCTCCGCCGCCGTTTGAAACTGTTTCGACGCATTCAATGTTGATCTTTTGGCAAAACCCGCGTTAAAGGCCCCACATACCGGTCGCAGCCTACCCGGTTATCAAAACAAGGGTCAAACTGATGAAAACGATTGTTGTCTGCTCTGGCGGAATGGATTCCGTGGCGCTTGCCCATATCGTGGCACAAGAGCATGAACTTACCCGGCTGGTGTCTTTTGACTACGGCCAACGCCACCGCAAAGAGCTGGATTTTGCTGCCGCCGCCGCAACCCGGTTGGGCGTGCCCCATGACATTATCGATATGCGCGGGATTGGCGCGGCGCTGACCGGATCGGCGCTGACCGATGATATTGACGTCCCCGACGGGCATTACGCCGAAGACACCATGAAGGTCACCGTAGTCCCCAACCGCAATGCAATCATGCTGACCATTGCCTTTGGCATTGCTGCTGCCAATGGCGATGATGCGGTGGCCACGGCGGTGCACGGCGGCGACCACTTTATCTATCCCGACTGCCGCCCGGCCTTTACTGAGGCCTTCAATGCGATGCAGGCGGCGGCGTTAGATGGCTATGCCAACGTAAAGCTTTTCACGCCCTTTGTACATAAATCCAAGGCCGATATCGCCACCGAAGGCACCGCCGTTGGCACGCCTTTTGCGGACACTTGGTCCTGTTACAAAGGGGGCGAAATCCACTGCGGGCGCTGTGGCACATGTGTCGAACGGCGCGAGGCGTTTGATCTGGCGGGCATCCAAGACCCCACAGATTACGCAGACCCGGACTTCTGGAAAGCCGCGCTTAAGGGGGCCCAATAATGTACCGCATCACCAAAGAGTTTCAGTTCTCCGCCTCCCACCGTTTGACCACATTGGTTGACGGCCACCCTTGTTCGCGCGTGCATGGTCACAATTACATCGTTGTTGTCGAACTTGCGGCGGCTGAGCTGAACGAACATGGGTTTGTGCGCGAATACCGCGATCTGGACGCGCTGAAAGCGTACATCGACGAATGTTTCGACCACCGTCATCTGAACGATGTGCTGGACATGCCAACGTCCGAGGTCCTGGCGAAACATTTCTATGACTGGTGCAAAGCCCGCTGGGATGAGGTGTCGGCGATCCGCGTCTCTGAAACCCCCAAGATCTGGGCAGAATACCGGCCATGACCCTGCGCATTGCCGAAATTTTTGGACCCACGATCCAGGGCGAAGGCGCCTTGATCGGGGAACCCACCGTATTCGTTCGCGCCGGGGGCTGTGATTTCCGCTGCAGCTGGTGCGACAGTCTGCACGCGGTCGACAGCGCCTATCGCCACACGTGGACTCCGATGAGCGCTGATGAGGTCTGGGGCGAGGTTCAACGCCTGTCACGCAGCACCCCACTGACCGTATCGATCAGCGGCGGCAACCCGGCGATCCAGGATTTCACCGATGTGATCGCATTGGGTAAGGCCAACGGGTATCGGTTCGCCTGCGAGACCCAAGGGTCGATTGCAAAACCCTGGTTTGCCGATTTGGACACGCTGGTGTTGTCGCCCAAGCCGCCCTCCAGCGGTGAACGCGCCGATTGGGACGCGTTTGATGCCTGTTTGGCGGCGGCCGGAACCAGCACCGATACCGTGTTAAAGATCGTGATTTTTGACGATGCGGATTATGCATGGGCGCGGCTGGCGGCGGATCGCTACCCGGATCTGCAACTGTATCTGCAACCGGGCAATCCAACGTCGGACCCTGACCAAGCGATCGAGCTACAGGACAACATCGACCGCATGCTATGGCTGGTTGACAAAACCACCTCTGATGCCTGGTTCACACCGCGTATTCTTCCCCAGCTCCATGTGCTCTTGTGGGGCAACAAACGGGGCGTCTGATCCGAGGACAATGATATGACTGATAGTATTTACAGCGATCTCAAACAGTTGGGCGGCGACACGGTTATGCCCACCTCCCCCGAAGACGCCGTTTTGGAGCGGGTGCAGAACCCGCAGGCGGATGTGTCATACAATGTGCGCTTCACCGCGCCAGAGTTCACCTCGCTCTGCCCGATGACCGGCCAGCCCGATTTTGCCCATCTGATGATCGACTATGTGCCCGGTGACTGGCTGGTGGAAAGCAAGTCGCTGAAACTGTTCCTCGGCGCGTTTCGCAATCACGGAGCGTTCCACGAGGATTGCACCATCTCCATCGCGCGGCGTCTGGTGGAGTTTCTGGAGCCAAAATGGCTTCGCATCGGCGGCTATTGGTATCCGCGCGGTGGCATTCCGATTGATGTCTTCTGGCAGACCGGAGAGACGCCCGCCGGGGTTTGGATCCCTGACCAAGGCGTGCCCCCCTATCGTGGTCGTGGCTAATTCGGTGGCGCGCCGCCTTTAGGCGCGCACCACTTTCTGGGTTTGCACACCAAGCCCGTCGATGCCCAGGCGCATGGTCTCGCCCCCTTGCAAATAGACCGGTGGTTTCAGCCCCATGCCCACACCCGCAGGCGTCCCGGTTGAGATAACGTCGCCGGGCTGCAGGCTCATGAATTGGCTGCAATAAGACACCAGCGTCGGCACATCAAAGATCAGATTTGCGGTGGTGCCATCCTGATAACGCGTGCCGTCCACCTCTAGCCACAGGCCAAGGTTGGCGGGATCTGCGATCTCATCCTTGGTGACCATCCAGGGGCCAAGCGGGCCAAAGGTATCGTGGCCCTTGCCCTTGTCCCAGGTGCCGCCGCGGTTCAGCTGGAAATCGCGTTCAGAGACGTCGTTGACCACGCAAAACCCGGCGACATGATCAATCGCTTCCTCCGTGGAGAAATAGCGCCCGCCGGTGCCGATCACGATGCCCAGTTCAACTTCCCAATCGGTTTTCTCGGCACCGCGTGGGATTTCCACATCATCATCCGGCCCCGAAATCGCCGAGGTCCATTTGTTAAAGATGATGGGCTCTTTTGGCAGATCCAGCTTGGCCTCGGCCGCGTGGTCGGCATAGTTCAGACCGATACAGATGAATTTGCCAACACCGCCCACACAGGCACCCAACCGTAGATCTTCTTGGGGGGTGCCCTCAACCAAGGGCAGGTCTGACAGATCCAACGTCTTCAGACGGTCCAACTGATCCGCGACCAACACTTCGCCTGCGATGTCGCCGACAATCTGCGACAGGTCGCGAACCATGCCGCCCTGGTCGATCACGCCTGGTTTTTCGGCGCCTTTTGTGCCGTATCGTACGAATTTCATTGCATCTGCCCCGTATCCATTTCCGGTGCAGAAAACCCGCCAGCGCGGCAAAAGGCAATGGATACTGGCTAGCCGCGCGCAACCAAAGGAGCGGTGAAATAGCGGTCCACCAGTGACAAAAGCTCGGCGGGGGTCACGGGCTTATGCAGGCGCTCATCCACGCCCTGGGTTTGGCTGATCAAAACCTCGGCAACGCTGTCCTCTTCGGTGACCCCAATGATTGGGATCCCGCGCACCTCGGGGTGCTGATCGGCGCGAATGGATTGCACGGTGTCATCGTGACCTGCCGCACAAAGCCGTAAGTTCACAATGATCATCGCAAATTGAGAGGGCCGCTCACGCAGCCTGAACAACCCTTCGGAACAAGACGTAGCGGTCTCAACATTGATGTCCAATGCGCGTGCAATTTTGCGCATCATGAACTGGACCGTCGCGTCTTCTTCTATGATCAGTATCGTATTGGATCTCGGCATGGAAACGCCTTTTACCGGCTTGCCGCATGTTGCCAGCGATCGCTCTTTCTTCGCTAGGTCAGCCCCAAAGCGGCATACTCACTAAACAGAAAAAATTGGTCAAAACTGACTCAACCATACATTGAAAATTAACACTTGGGAACACCTATTTTTTGCTGAATGTGTGTTAAACACTTGATGTAGTGCGATTACGTAAAGAGCTTACAGGCGATCTCTCAATGAATACCACAACATAGCCAGCACCAACAACGGGCTGCGAAAACGGGGTCCTCCGGGGAAGTTTTGGCTTGGAATACGGGCGAATGCATCAAATCGCTCCGCTTGCCCTGCCACCATTTCGGCGGCGATCTGCCCCGCCAATGTAGCCATTGCGACTCCGTGACCGGAAAAGCCTGACAGGCTCATGACCTTGCCGGACAGACGTTCAAAATGCGGCATCCGGTTCATCGTAATGCCCAACGTCCCCCCCCAGGCATAATCGATTTCGATGTCACCGATCTGGGGAAAAATCTCGCGTAGCGGACGGCGCACGGCCTTGGCGATGTCTGTGGGGAATTGATAGCCATAGCTCTCGGTCCCGCCAAACAGAAGACGGTGATCGTCGGAAAACCGAAAGTAATTGACCACGAATTTACTGTCCGCGACCGCATAATTGTTGCGGATCAGCTTTTCCTGCAGCTTTGGCGCAATCGGTTTGGTGGCCACAACGTAATTGTTGATCGGCATCACTTTGGTCGCGACGCGCGGCGCCAGATCGCCCAAGTAGCCGTTACACCCCAGAACCACCTGCGACGCTAGCACTTGTCCGGTTTCGGTGCGCAGCTTGACCTGTGTGTCCTCGGTGATGTGCGAGACTTTGCTTTCCTCATAGATCCGCACGCCTGCCGCGCGTGCCAGACGCGCCAGACCAAAGGCAAAGGCCAGCGGGTGGATATGTCCCGCCCCCATATCCAAGGTGCCGCTGAAATAGGCAGGGGAGCCAACCAGATGGCGCATCTCCTCCTGATCAAGGTAGCGGATTTGATCATATCCATAGTCGGCGTTCAGCTTTTCAACATAGGCGCGACTGTGGTGCCCATATCGCTGCCGGTGATCGGCGTGGATGATACCAGGATGGAAATCGGCCTGCACATGGTCCGAGGCCGCGAGTTCCTTCACCAGATCGACGGATTGATTGGCCAGTCGCCACAGACTGTGGGCATGTTCGACGCCCAACATCTGTTCCAGCTCGTCCTGCTCAACCCGCTGGCCCTGCCCGACTTGGCCGCCATTGCGCCCCGATGCCCCGAAACCAACCCGTTGGGCATCCAACAGAACAACGTCATACCCCCGACGCGCAAGGTGCAACGCGCTGGACAGGCCCATAAACCCGCCGCCCACCACGCAAACGTCGCAGGTGACCTGCCCCTGGAGCGGCGGGAAACGCTCCAACGGTTTGGCCGTCGCCGCATAATAGGATTTGGGGTATTCACCCGCGCGATCATTCGCGGTCAGCAGATCCATTGATGCATCCTCTTTGTTCGACGCACTGTCAGATGTGCCAGAAAGGGTGCATTTGATCCAGCTTAATATGATCAAATAAACTGGCGCGCGCCTGAAGGTGCACGCGCGCCAGCGGATCTTACTTACAAGCGGCCAACGAGTCGCCCATGCCTTGCAACAAGTTCACGTAGAAATCAGAGCCAATTTCGATGGAGAGCCCCAAGGGGTCCATTTCCAGCTCTTTGATGTCGCCCGCTTCGGCCACGGTGTGAACCAAACCTTTGTTGAACTGCGGCTCCGCAAAGACACAATCGACGCCCAGATCCCGCACGGTGTCCTGGATTTCCGCGATACGCGCGGCGCTCGGTTTGCTGGCATCCCCGATAGAGATCGCCCCGGCCGCCGCCAAACCAAAGCTGCGCTCGAAATACTGATACGCATCGTGGAACACGACAAAGGGATGATCTTCGACATGCTCCAGATCAACCCGCAGGCTGGCAACAACCGCATCAATCTCGGCCTGACCGGCGGCAGCATTTGCCTGATAGGTCACCGCATTGTCCGGGTCGATTTCTGACAGTTCTTCTGCGATCACAGCCAGCCAAGCTTTGCCGTTTTCAGGCGACAACCAAGCGTGCGGGTCAACACCATCGTGATCATGGCCTGCATGATTATCGTGGCCCTCATGGCCTGCATGATTATCGTGGTCATCATGATCCGCGTGATCGTCATGGCCCTCATGATCCGCGTGATCGCCGTGGCCCTCATGATCCGCGTGATCGTCGTGGTCGTCATGATCCGCATGGTCGTCGTGGTCATCATGATCGCCGTGATCATGCGCATCAAACGTGGCACCGGTGCGGAATTCATACAGAACGCTACCGTCGACTTCCAACAATTCCAGCGCATGGGCGTTGCTGCCCAGCTCTTCGATCGGATGCTCCAACCACGGTGTCAGCGCTTCACCGATCCAGACAATCAGGTTCGCCTGGCTCAACGCACGTGCATCGGACGGGCGCATCGAGTAGCCGTGCGGGGAGCTGCCGGGGCGCACCAGCAAATCTGGCTCTCCGACGCCTGCCATCACGCGAGAGACAAGACCGTGAACGGGGCTGATATCCGTGACCACTTTGGGCGCATCCGCCAGTGCCAATCCGGTTGTCGACAAAAGCGCGGCCAAAGTTGCGCAAAAAGACGATTTCATGCCTCACTCCATGTAATTGTATAACATATCATGGGTTGTTATACTGCATGTGATAACATATCAAGTTCTAAACGTGGCGTGTCTGGAGGCTTTGATGCGTTCTTCAAATTTCGAGACTCACGATCATAATCAATGCGTTAAAGGTGCAATCGAGAAGGTTGCCCTGACCTGCGCTGAGAAGAAACTTCAGCTCACTCCAATTCGCCGCCGTGTGTTGGAGATCATGCTGGAAGAGCACCGCGCCTGGGGAGCCTATGAGATCCTGGAACGTCTGGGCGCCGAAGGGCAGAAGTCCCAGCCTCCAGTTGCCTATCGTGCCCTGGATTTCCTGGTGAAAAACCGCTTTGCCCATAAGATTGAGCGCCTAAATGCCTTTATTGCCTGCAGCCATCCCGGCGAAAACCACGCGCCGATCTTTATGATTTGCCGCAATTGCGAGCTGGTCGCCGAGGCACATTCCGAACCCTACAACGGCCAATTGGGCCAGGCTGCGCGGTCGGCGGGTTTCCAGATCGAGCGCACGATTGTCGAAGCAGAGGGCCTGTGCCCCAAATGCCAATGACCGAACAAACGTCCAGCCTCGTCTCCCTCAACGGCGTCAGCCTGACCTATGGCGGCCGCACGGTCCTGTCCAATGTGGATTTCTGCATTCAACAGGGTGAGATTGTCACGGTTGTTGGCCCCAATGGATCCGGCAAATCCTCGTTGCTGCGCAATGTGATTGGCGCCGTAAACCCGTCCGTTGGCACCGTTGCGCGGCAAAAAGGGTTGAAAATCGGCTATGTGCCGCAAAAACTGCACATCGACCCGACGCTGCCCCTGACCGTGCGCCGGTTTTTGAGCCTGCCGAAACGGGTGTCAGATACCGTCGCCAATGCGGCGCTGATGCAGGCGGGTGTTTCGGCGCTGGCCGATCACCAGATGACCGACCTGTCCGGTGGTCAGTTCCAGCGCGTGCTGTTGGCGCGAGCGCTGTTGAACAAACCCCATCTGCTGATCCTGGACGAAGCCACCCAGGGACTGGACCAGCCGGGATCCGCTGCATTCTACCGCCAGATCGAATCCGTGCGCCAAGATCTGGGCTGTGCCGTGTTGATGGTCAGCCATGAATTGCATGTGGTTATGGCGGCCTCGGACCGGGTGATCTGTTTGAATGGTCATATCTGTTGCGAAGGGGCCCCGGAATTTGTCGCCTCAGCACCAGAATATCGGGCGTTGTTTGGCAATGGCACCCAAGGCGCGCTGGCGCTGTATCGCCACGAACACAACCACAGCCATGACAGCGGTTGCGATCACGACCATTCAGAGGAAGGAACCGCAGCGTGAGCCTGTTAGATGATTTTTTGGTCCGGGCCGCCTTGGCCGGGATTGGATTGGCTTTGGCTGCGGCACCACTGGGATGTTTTGTCGTCTGGCGGCGCATGGCCTATTTTGGCGACGCAACCGCGCACGCCTCGATCCTGGGCGTTGCATTGGCGCTATCGTTTGACGTGTCGATCCTGGGCGGGGCCTTGGTGACGGCGATGGTCATGGCCACCACCGTGTCGTCGCTGTCGGGCCGTGGCTACGCGATGGATACGATGCTGGGCGTTTTGGCGCATTCCTCACTGGCACTGGGCCTGGTTGCGGTGTCCTTCTTGCAAGACGTGCGCATCGATCTGATGTCGTATTTGTTCGGCGATATTCTGGCCGTCAGCCGATATGATTTGATGGTGATCTGGATGGGGGCTGCGGCCACGTTGGCCCTGTTGGTCTGGCGCTGGTCGGCATTGTTGACGTCGACGTTGAACCCGGATCTGGCCCATGCGGCCGGCCTTAACCCTCGGCGGGAGCAGTTGGTGCTGACGCTGGCCCTGGCGCTTGTGGTCGCCGTCGCCATCAAGGTTGTCGGCGTCCTGCTCATCGCCGCCATGTTGATTGTCCCGGCCGCCACCGCGCGCGCCTTTTCCAACACCCCGGAGCGTATGGCGATGTTTGCCGCAGCGGTTGGGATTTTTGCAGTGCTCAGCGGCCTGCACGTGTCCTTTGTCGGAGATACGCCAACCGGCCCCACGATTGTCTCCGTCGCAGCCGGGTGTTTCATGGTCGCAAGCCTGGTGAAAACCGTGTTTGATCGCCGTCATTTGCGCAGCAGCAAAGACACCTAAGACCCCAAAACGAATTTGACCCCATCGAGGTCAATCATGGCTATTTAGGTGCCGGTGCGTTCCACGGGTACGTTGTCTTTGGCCCAACGCGAACAGGCATCCAAAAGCGCTTTCTTGCTAATCGGCTTGCTCAAAAAGTCATTCATTCCAACAGCAAGGCACTTGTCCTTGTGGGACTGCAACGCATTGGCAGTCAGGGCGATAATTGGCGTATGCTCACCAAAACCCGAGGCCGCTTCCAGCTCTCGAATTTCTTCGGTGGCTTGCAGACCGTCCATGACCGGCATCATCATATCCATCAAGATAATGTCGGGACGGTTGCGTTTGAACAGATTGACCGCTTCCAGACCATTGGCCGCCAGCACCAAATCAATCGGCGCGTTTTTCAGCATGCGGCTCACAACCAACTGGTTGGTGCGGTTGTCCTCGGCCATCAACACGCTGACGCGGCGGTCAAATTCGCCTTCTGCCTTCGGCGTCTCTGGCGCGATCTCTTGACCGCTGTCTTTTCCGGTCAACAACATGGTGCTGATGACCCGCTGCAACTGCGCCGCACGTACCGGTTTGGTGGTCACTTTACAAGGCATGAGCTCGTCAATCTCATCCTTGTCGAGCGGCTGTTCAACGGACGACAGAACAATGATCGGCAGATCTTTGCAATGGGGCAAGGTCCGCACCTGACGCGCCAGATCGCCGCCATCCATTATCGGCATTTGGAAGTCCTGCAGCAGCAGATCGAAATAACTATCGCCGCGCTCTTTGAGAATATTCAACGCATCCGCCGCGCAATTGGCGGTCACACACGACATGCCCCAGGTTTGCAGACGCTCAGACAGGATGATCCGATTGACCTCCAGATCGTCAACCACCAGCGCCCGCAAGCCCTTCATATCCATTGACGCATAGGCTTCCGGCGGCGCCTCGGCGCTCACCTCGAGCGGCACCGACAAGGTGAACACGCTGCCCTTGCCCACAGTTGACGAGACTGCGATGCGCCCGCCCATCAGTTTCAACAGACGTTCCGAAATCGCTAGACCAAGGCCGGTGCCCTCAAAATTCCGCGTCGCCGCGCCGTCGACCTGTTCAAAGGCGCTAAAGATCGTGTCGAGCTTTTCTTGCGGTATACCAATACCCGTGTCGCGCACCGCGATGTTGAGCATATGTTCACCCATGCGTTTTTCGCCGGTGACCTCAATACAGACATAGCCGCGCAGGGTGAATTTCATCGCGTTGCCCGCGATATTGGTGATGATCTGGCGGAAGCGGCCCACATCGCCAACAAAGACCTCGGGCAGGGTCGGATCATAGCGCAGCACGATCTCAACCCCTTTGTCATTGCCGGTGGGCGACAACAACGTCACGACATCTTCAAGCGAATGCAGCAGGTTAAACGGTGCTTTTTCCAGCTCCATCTTGCCCGCTTCGATCTTGGAGAAATTCAGGATATCGTTGATGATCGTCAGCAGAGCAGATCCGGATTTGGAGATCGTGTCCGCATACATGCGCTGATCGTCATCCAGCTTTGTCTCAAGGATCAGCTCGGCCATGCCGATCACACCATTCATCGGGGTGCGGATTTCATGGGACATATTCGCCAGGAACTCGGACTTGGCCTTGTTGGCGATATCCGCGGATTCACGTGCCTGCTCCAGCGCAAATTCACGTTCGTCCCGCTCATCAAAGGTGTCTTCCAGCACGCCGACCGAGTAGTTCAACGCCCAAAATTCACGCGAGGCATACCAGGGCAAGGGGCGGCGTTGGCGTTTCATGCCCGAAATCGCATCTGACATCCGCTGATGGATCATACCCAAAGGACGCAGCGCCAAAAGGTGAACCAAGCCCCAAACCAACAGTGACAGCCCGCCAACCGACAAGCCGGTCCACATGATTGTCTGTTGCACCCGTTCCTGCACCAAAGCGGTGCCTTCGCGCGTCGACCACAACACAACCATTTCGCCAAAGGCAAAACCGTCCAGCTCAATCGGGCGTTCATACATGACAAATGAGCCCTCTTCAGCTTCACTTGCGGCCGCAGCTTCGGCGATAACGTCGTCGTTGGTGTTCAGGATTTTGATCGACAACAGCTTGGGATTGCGGGCGATCGCCTCGATCAACCCTGTCTGCAGCACCGGCACGTCTTCGATGATGATCGATTCCAGCATCAGACCACTCAACAAAGAGACGGTCAGATCTGCTTGCTCTTCCAATTGTTCATTCAGACGCTGTGCTTCAGTTGTCTGCGCGACATAGCCGACGACATAAGCAACAAGTACTGCCGCTAGTGAAAGCGACAGTACTATCTGTGAAAGGATGCCTGTGCGTTTCATTTTCTTGCTTCGTTTCAGTCAGAAATCGCTGCTGCGTTTCATCGCCTGCCGGATTTCTTGATAATCATCGTCTGCGCCCAAAAGGAAACCGTTTTGAGAGACCCGGCGCACGGTTTCTTCGTTCTCGGATGCCAACATGATGCGTTGCATAGCAGCATAGACATGCGGCTGCATGTCGGCAGAGGACAGCCAGGGTTTGGTGACATTGTCGAAATTCATCAACGCACGGATTGGCACGCCGCTTGCAACCAGTTTCTTAAAGGTGCTTTCCTTCAGCGCGCCTGCCGCGAATTTACCGGCGCCAACGGCCAGACCGACCGTGTCATGCCGACCTAGGAATTCATAAGAATGCAGATCATCGCTGGAAATACCCGCTTCGATCAGGACCGCCTGCGACAGGTAGCGCCCGATGGTGGACAGCTCATCGCCAAACGCGAATGTCAGCCCGGCCAGATCATCAAGCGATTCGATATTGCTGTCTTTGTGCACTGCTATGATGCCTTTGAACGTTTTCTGCCCGTTCTTTGACTCCATCGCGACAATTTGAACACCGGGGTTTTGTGTCGTCGCATGGACGTATGACGCAGGACCAAAGCGGGCAAAGTCAACCTCACCGGTGGCAAGCTGATCGATGCTGGTCTCATACTCTTTGGCGATCACCATATCGATGTTGACCTCTTCCCCTAGTTCGGCAGACAGGCGGCTCTCGAGGAACATCAGAAACGGGCGATATTTCTTCACAGTCTCAGTGGGCTTGTCCGCCGCGTAAGTCCCGAATTTTAGGTTGATTTCTGCGTTAGCCTGTTCGCCCACAAGAACAAAGGACGTCACGAGTACAAACAGGGTCAGAACCATCCGCTGACCAAAGCTCAGTAACTGTGTCATATGATATTCCATTTCAAATATCTTATCCCCGATCGTACACGAATTTAGCTTATCGCAAACAGGTTGCACGATCCTTACTGAACTCACAGTAGCAGCAAAACATTAAGGGGCTGCAGAATAAGCATCTCTTTGTTTATGTCTAATTACGCTTTCTTCTTTTAACTTTTAAGTAATCTTTTCTGATCATCTGTCATAAATCTTACACAAACTTTAACTTCACGACTGAGTCGTCAGGAATACCCGTGAAAAGATACTTCAAAAACCTACATAACCAGCATTCACTTAGTTTGCATAAGGTGACTATTTCAGGCTATCTTCTCGTATTTGGATTCATCACACCCGCCTATGCAATCCCATCTCCTGAGCTGGTGATCGGCTCTGTTTCCTCGCTTTCTCAAGTGCTTGCAGTCGGCGTGGCCATGGTATCCGGCCTGGGTGCCGCCATCGCCGCCAAATTCGGCTTTGCACCGCGCAAAGGTGCGGCACGGCAATACCCGATGAAGCTGATCGCTGGGCTGACGCTTGTGGTGATCGCGCTCTTGGTCGGAAACTACTGGCAATACACCAGCACCGAGACGGCGAAACGCGCCCGGCTTGAGGCAACTTTGTTGCGGCCTGCTCAATTTGAGGGCAGCCAAATCAAAGATGCAAATTTGAAGGAAACCAGTTTTTCTGCGCAATTGACGCACCCGCAGGGCATTTCAACCGAGGATGCGGCCGCATTGCTGGCCAGTGGCACCACTCGTTTCTTTGATGTTCGTGAAACGGGCGAGAATGAAATGGGCACACTGCCCGGCTCACAACACGTGAGATTCCCCGATTTCCGCGAGTCCGTGCCGGTGGCTCCGGGGGAACAGGTCGTGCTGTTCTGTCACAATGGCAACCGCAGTTCGGAAACCTGTGCTGAACTGGCGAAACTGGGCATCGACTGCCGCTTTGTTGCTGGCGGTTTGGAGAAGTGGATTGTCGAGGGTCGCCCGTTTAGCGACACCGAAGTCCGTTCGCTGTCGGACCTGCGCGCCCTGCCAGAATATCCGAACAAGGATGCGCTGCTGGATACCACGGATTTCAACGAACTCTACAACGCCGGCGATCTGCAAATCATCGACACCCGCTATCCCGGTGATTTCGAAAGCGGCCATCTGCCCGGTGCGATCAACATCCCCATTCGCGCCATCACCACCAGCGACCTACAAGCACGCATCGACGCGCTGCAACAGAAAACCACCGTGGCCGCATGTTATGACCGGCGCAGCTGTTTCATGGCGCAGGCCTTGGGGCTGGAGCTGACACGCAAAGGCATCGACTATCAGGGTCGCTATACCCTGCCGTGGGAATTTTTCGTCCCGCCAAAACCCAAAGCCCACGTACAGGATTGGCTGAGCGATCAGAACTCCTCGCTGTGGGACAAAGCGATCGCCGCCGTGGCCGCCGCATTGGTCTGGAGCCATGCGCACCTGCATCTGCTGGCCGGCCTGTTTGCGCTGTCTTTGCTGACGCGCCTGTTGGTACTGCCCATCGCGCTCAAGTCCGAGCGGGACCAGCTGACCACAGCCGCCACCAAGGATGAACTGACTGCGCTGAAAAAACGTCTGTCGGATGATCCGGTGCGCAAAGCGCGCGCCATTCAGGGCCATTACGCCAAACACGGGCTGACCCCGATGCGCAATATGATGGCCTTGGCCTTCCTGCCGATCATGATGCTGGGTGTCACCGCCGCAGGTCAGGCCGCAACCACGGTTGGATCCGCGCTGGCCTGGACCCAGAACATCGGTCTGCCGGACCCTTATTACATCATGCCTGTGGCCTTTTCTGCGCTGGCGGCTGTCTATCTGTTGTGGGCGGTTGCCAAAACCCCGCGTGCCCGTCTGTTGTGGATTGTGCTCGGTGTGCCGGTGCTGTTTGCCATGGTTGTCGGTCTCAGCTTTGCGGCAAACGCCTATCTCTGTTTCAGCCTGGCGCTACTGCTGGCGCAACGCGCCTATGTGGTTGAGGCGCATAAGCCGGTTTTGGCCTGGATCCGTACAGCATTTGCCCGCATGGTCAATCGCTCCCTGCCCCAGGACATCCACGCCTTACGTGAAAGCGATGCGCTGACACAGGCCGGCAACAAAGCCTATCGCCTGTCGGTCATGCAAAACGCCGGTCTGCCGGTGCCCGGTGGTGTGGTCGTCAAAGGCCCCGCGCTGGACCGTATGGCGGCGCTTCCCCTGCAAAAACAACAGGATCTCGCCGCGCAAATCTGGAAATCCGTGGGCGAACGTCCCTGTGCGGTACGCAGTTCAGCCAGCAACGAAGATGGCGCTGAACAAAGCTTTGCCGGGGTGTTTGACTCGGTTCTCGATGTCACCGGCGACACCATGCGCGACGCGCTGACCCATGTGCATCACAGCTTTACCTCTGACCGCAGCAAAAGCTACGGCGACGAGGGTGACAGCGGTGTGGCCAATGTTCTGGTGCAAGAAATGGTCGACGCCGAACTGGCGGGCGTTCTGTTTACCCAGGACCCCACAGCCCCCGGTATGATCATGCTGGAATGGGTCAAAGGCAATGGCGAGGCGCTGGTCTCGGGCCGTGTCACACCAGAGGTTGCCCGTTTTGGCCGCTACACCGGTCAAGAGATCGCCGAAACCACGGCCGACACCCCCGATTTCGCGCCGCTCTTGGAGCTTGGCCGCAAGATCGAGGCGCTGTTTGGCGCGCCGCAAGATGTGGAATGGGCCTATCAGGACGGACAATTCCGCATCCTGCAAAGCCGCGACATCACCACTCTGGCGCTTGGCACGCCCGAACAGCAACAGCGCAGCCTGGAATGGCATGCCCTGTTGGATCGGTTTGCGGGCAGCCCCACGGATGAGGTTTTGTTGGAACAGGACGAAATGTCCGAGGTTCTGCCGCGCCCCACCCGCATGTCTTTTGATCTGATGAACAACGTCTGGGCGCCCGGCGGCAGCCTTGACCACGCGTGCCGTGCCTTGAACGTGCCCTACAAACTGCAGGAAGAGCCCGGCAGCCATCTGGTCAACCTCTTTGGCAAGACCTTTGTCGACACGCGGATCAAATCCGATATGGCGCTGTCGCTCAGCGCGGGTCAGGCGAAACAGTTGCGCAAACGTGCGGGCACCTTTTTGGCGGAGTTCCAATCCACCACCCTGCCCGCGTTCAAGCGCGAGGTTCTTTATTGGCAAGCCTTGGATTTCGATCAGCTGCCCCACGAGGAACTGGTCAAATCCATCACCAAGATGCGCGACCAATTTGTGCAAGAGATCTATGTCGAAGCGGAAAAGGTCAATATTCTCGCAACCTTCACCCAAGGGGAGGCACAGACCGCAACCGCAGGTGACGCCGCATTGCGCGCCCATCTGATGCAGGCCGAAGCGCCTCATTCACCGCCCAATCTGCTGGCGTCATGTGAGGGCGACATCGACAAAGCGCTGCAGGTCATGGGACATCGGTCGATGTTCGACTATGAGCTCAGCGCGCCACGGTATCGCGAGGCCCCCTCGCTGTTGCAGAACCTCGTGGTCACCCCGGTGCAGACGATCTACACCACCCCGGATCTGCCTGCCCATCTGCCAGAACCTCTCCGCCAGACTTTGGAACACGCAATCGCCTTCCAGGATCTGAAAGAACAAGCCAAACATGAGGCCCTGCGCGTTCTGGCCGAATTGCGCCGCGCGTTGATCAGCCTGGGCAAGGTTACCGGGTTGGAGGAACTGATCTTCTGCCTGACCTTGGACGAACTGATCATGGCCGAACCCGGCGCGTTTGCAGCTCTAAAAGAGATCGCAGCGGACCGCAAAGCCGTGGAAGATCTGCGCCGCAAATCCGCACCGGGCGAGGTCGCCTTGACCCTGCAGGATATGGAGCTGTTGTCCATGGGCCGCACCTTGGCCGCCGATGACGGCACCCTGGGCGGCACCTGTGTTGCAGGCGGCGGCACGGTCACGGGACGTGTGTTCCGGGTCAGCGATGACTTTGCCGATGACGGCAGCGATGTGGAAACCTTGTTTCAAGGCTTCAGAAAAGGCGACATTCTGGTCTGTCAGATGGTGCACCCGGCCTGGTTGCCACAAGTGCTGCAATCCGGCGCGGTTCTGAGCGAGGTTGGCGGCTGGCTCAGCCATATGTCCATCGTCGCGCGCGAGAAGAACAAGATGATGCTGGTCTCCTGCAAAGGTCTGCGCAGCCTGCATCCCAACCAACTGGTGACCGTCTCAGACTCCGGTGAAATCGTCGCCGAACTGGAAGAGGACGCAACCGTGGTCCACATCGCATAAACCGCGTCACGGGGTTTCAAAAACAGATCGGGCGGCTCATGGGCCGCCCGATTTTTTCCGGTCAGATTTGTTCTAGCCCGATATATTCCCGATCAGCGTTCGCGACCTTATAGACGCAAGTCAGCCTCATCCTCGGTCAGGATGTATTTCAGATCATACAATGTGGCCCCCTCGCGGCCAAAAGCACGGATCTCAGCCGCGCTCAGCGCTTTGAAACTGTCATGCGCCACCGCCAAAATGATCCCGTCATAGGTGCCTGCGGCGATGTCCTCTACCATATTGACGCCCAGCTCGGCCCTCGCCTGATCCGCATGTGCCAGCGGGTCATGCACGTCCACCTGCAGACCAAACCCTTCGAGCCCGCGCACCACATCAATCACCCGCGTGTTGCGCAGATCGGGGCAGTTTTCCTTGAACGTCAACCCCATGACCAGAACACGCGCCTCGGGCGTGGCACAGCCGCGTTGCATCATCGCCTTGACCATCTGTTGCGAGACATAGGTGCCCATCCCGTCGTTCAACCGCCGACCCGCGAGCAGAATATCCGGATGATAGCCCAGCGACTCTGCCTTGTGCGTCAGGTAATAGGGGTCAACGCCGATACAATGACCGCCAACCAATCCGGGGCGGAAGTTGAGGAAATTCCACTTGGTCCCGGCGGCTTTTAACACCGCTTCGGTGTCGATGCCCATCCGGTTGAAAATCATCGCCAGCTCATTGATCAGGGCGATATTGATGTCGCGCTGGCTGTTCTCGATCACCTTTGCCGCCTCTGCCACCCGAATGCTGGGCGCGCGGTGGGTGCCGGCGGTGACAATCTGACGATAGAGCTGATCCACCCGATCCGCCGTTTCAGGCGTTGACCCTGATGTGACCTTGACCACATCCGCCAACCGCCGCTGCCGGTCGCCCGGATTGATCCGCTCCGGACTATAGCCGACAAAAAAACCTGTGTTAAACACCAGCCCGCTGCGCTGTTCGAGAATGGGAACACAGTCTTCCTCGGTCGCGCCGGGATAGACGGTGGATTCGTAAATCACCAGATCGCCCGGTTTCAACACCTCGCCCACCGCCTCGGACGCGCGTTTCAAGGGGCGCAGATCCGGTCGGTGGCTCTCATCCACCGGGGTCGGCACGGTGATAATGAACACAGTGCACGCCGCCAATTCCGCAAAATCATCCGTGACCGACAGATGAGTGGCCTGCGCCATGTCGCCTGCGGTGACTTCGCGGGTGTCGTCCTGCCCGGCCCGCAGCGCCGCAATCCGGGCTGCATCAATATCAAAGCCCACGGTTGGCCCCAACTGACCAAAGGCCACAGCCAGCGGCAGCCCAACATATCCCAGGCCAATGACCCCAATTTTCTCTGTCATAAACGCTCACTCCTGCGGTCAAACCTATAAAGGGCAGATCGCGGCGAACATCAACCATTTCGGACGGAATAATTGATCAGATCGACGCGCATAGGAAATAATGCGACAATTTAATTACCGCTAAACAGAAGAGCAACACAGGTTAATGACGTTCAGCTCAATCGAAAAAAAAAATCCACCACAAATATATAACAGCAATAAATAAACAGAAGCGGCTTCGGTAAAACAAAAAAAATTACCACCTCGTTTAAATCGAAACACAAATGGAAAAGTCACCAAACACCTGATCGGGCGCAAGGCACTTTGGATGTCCTATCATCGTGTAGCCGCGCGAAAAGTGCACACTATGAACGCATCCATCTCTTTGATTTACGACAGATAATCCGTGTCATTTCCGATGTCTTAACGATAGATAGCGAAGTTAACCATCATTGACCACCTCGTTTTACTTATAGTTTTCAAAAGTGATCGTTGGAAAGTCCATTAAACATCACATCAAATTCCAAAATGCGAATTTCACAGAAATCCGCCTGAACTTCAGCATAAATATAGACCGACATTTTAAATATTCGCGACTGGACGAACTCCTCCTCATGCCTTCATGTTTGTGAATATGAGCTTTCAAGAATGCCTACGAAAAACACTATCGGAGACTAGAGTTGGAAAATTTGATTTCTAAAATCACCGCAGATATTATTGCTGAAAATTCCGCGGCTAAGACCGCATTTGATCTGCCCGAAGGGTATGACAGCATCGCGGCGGTTCCCACATTGGGCACGCTTTATGACGCCGGTGAAGGCCGTGACCTGATCGCCGTTGACGCTGAGGGCAGTGAGGGCGTCGACATCACCGCCATCAGCCGTTGGTCCTCGCTTGGACGAGAGTTGGGCGCACCCGGATTTATCCTGAACACGCTGGGCGCCACTGCGGATTTCGACGGTCAAACCGTCGCCGCCAACCATTTCTCTTTGAACGATAACCGCGCCTTTGGAGGCTCCACGGATCTGTTGTCCGCAACCGCGTTGGAGACCACGCTGAAACTGGGCAGCGTCGCACTCAACGTCGAAAGCATCGTGGCTACCGCAGGCAATGATCGCTACTTTGGCTATGACGAGGACGCGACGCTTTATGCAGGCGACGGCAATGACTACGTCCGCTCGCTGGGCGGCGACAAGGAACTGTACGGTGAAGCGGGCAATGATGACTTCTATGTTCGTGGTGGCCAAGGCGCGCTGATTGACGGCGGCTCCGGCGACGACGCCGCCAGTTTCGCCGGCGAGACCCAAGGGTTGACCATTCAATCGGTGGGTCGCTATGGCGATCTGGGCCGCGCGTTGGGCATCGAACAAAACACTGCCGCCTACACCGTAACCCACACCGGCGCGACAGCGGAGTTCGACGGAGAGACCGTCGCCGCCACATATAATACGCTCAACACCAATTCCGCAGGCGAAGACGACGCCTTGTCGGATAGCGCTTTGGACACCGCATTGGCCTTTGGTCATGTCACCACAGATGTCGAAACCCTGCGCGGGTCGGAGTTTGACGACACATTCTTTGGCGGACGCTACGCAGACAACTTTGACGCGGGCGCGGGCGATGACTGGATCGACAGCCGCAGCGGCGATGATGTGATCGACGCAGGCGCCGGTGACGACAACATCGTTCTGACCGCAGGCAACAACTCAATTGACGGCGGCGCGGGCGAGGATCTCTTGTGGCTGCGCGGCACCGCATCCGATTTCCAGGTTGTCGCGGCGGCGGATGGGTCCTTCACCATCACCACAGCAGCCGGGGACACAAGCACGCTGCGCGGGGTGGAAAACGTCCGTTTCTCGGACGGCTCGATCGTGGCTCTGGCGGATCTGGCGAGCGATGTTCTACCGGATCCAACGCCAGAACCTGATCCCGAACCAACCCCCTTGCCCGACCTTGTGGCAACGGATGATGCGGCCTCATTGGACGAAGACGGCAGCGTGGTCCTGGATCTGTTGGGCAACGACAGCGGCGAAGGGCTGACCCTGGCTGCTATTGCAACGCCCGCCAATGGAACGGCGACCATCAATGCGAATGGCACCGTCACCTTTACCCCCGATGCCGATTTCAACGGCGTCACAGAATTCACTTATACGGTGCGCGACGCCGCAGGCCAAACCGCCAGCGCCACGGTGCACGTGACCGTCGATCAGGTCAATGACGCACCCATTGTGACAGAGGTCGCCAGCAACCCAATTGCCGAAACCACACCCGGCGGCACGACGCTTGCACGCGTCA
>NZ_JAHHIR010000059.1 GCF_018678075.1 Epibacterium ulvae
TGCGGGTTCCAGTTGTCTGTCTCATCTTCCACTCCTCAGTGGTTACGATGAGCCAGAAACACTCTCTTATCAAATAACGCTATTTGGACCCATAGGCGCTGACGTCAGACACGTCAGACAATCACCGGCACCGGTGAATCGTTGCACGCTTTTGTATATGGTGTTGAGAGACGTCACCCATTCGTTGATGAACGCTTCCCATTTATCCGAATCATAAGTCATAAGGCGGGTTAGAGGCTCAATCGGAGGGCCGGACAACATGAGCGCAGCAGTCGGCATGGCATCGGTAGTGCATGGAGGGGCTATGTCGGTTAGCCTAACTTTATTATCTACGTTCATTAATGACCTTAGACGCCAGTAAATATTTATTTTCAGTAAATATCGCCAATGTCTGCTAAACCACTGAACAATTCAACCATTAGTATTTGCAGCGAACGTCAGCTTCCCGCCCATTCTGCCGACACGCCTTTTAGCTGCCCGGCGACCGCCGGACAGCTGGTAAGTTTGATTTGATGGCTCTGACTATTCGATGCCGAATTTTCCGTTCGGGCAATACCACGGTAGCAATTGTTCGTACTGCGAACGCGGATGTCCTTTTGCCATCTGCTCGAACACCCAAGTGAGGTAGGCATAAGGTTCAACACCATTCAATCGGCATGTACCGATGAGGCTGGCCATGACCGCCCAATTGCGCCCACCGATTTCAGACCCCGCAAAGAGCGCATTCTTACGCAGTAGCGCGATTGGTCGAATGGTGTTCTCAACGGCGTTATTGTCCATCTCGACACGCCCGTCTGAAAGAAACACGGTCAAACCATCCCACAACTTCATGGTATAGTTAATGGCGAGCCCCAAAGTGGACTTCATCGAAATCTCACCAGAGAACCGCAGTAGAAGAAGGTGCAACTGTGCAACCAACGGTCTGCTTTCTAACTGCCTGACTGCTCGACGAACATCTGCGGGCTGCCCCTTCAAATCATGCTCGATGGCATAGATGTCATTGATCAGCGCGAACACCTGCTGTGCTTTGTCCGACTTAGTGGCTTTGTGTACATCAAGGAATTTACGTCGGACATGTGCCCAGCAATATGCCAGCGTCAACGGCCCACCGTCACGGCTATCACGGGTGAGGCGATTGTAACCTGCGTATCCATCAACCTGCAGTGTTCCCTTGAAACCATCGAGGATTTCCTCAGCATGTTCGCCTTTGCGAGACTGTTCGAAATGAAAGGCGACCGCAGGGTGTGCATTTCCCCTCCAGCGTCGATCATCACGACATAGGGCCCAAACGAAACAGGTCTTGGTCTTACCAGTGCCGGGCATAAGTTGCGCCAACGTTGTCTCGTCCATCAACAGTTTAGAGCTAGATTTTAAATCATCATTCAGGACCTCATAGAGTGGGAGCAACGCATCTACGGCCTGATCCATGAGGCGTCCCATTGTCGACCGGTGAAGTTTGACTCCAGAACGTTTGAATATCTGCTCTTGCCGATAATTGGGCATGTAGTCAGCAAACTTACTGACAGCGAGTCCGGCAATCAGATGATCGTCAAAGCGAGTCTGTTCAAATGCGCGTTTGGGTACCGGTGCCTGAACAATCTTGTCGCAATCTCGACAGACGTATTTGGGGTATCGTTCTTCAATGACCCGCAATTGCGCCGGTACGTATGTTAGGCGTTCGATCGTCTGTTCGCCGATACGGACCATGCCACATCCACAATCACAGACTGCGCCATTGGGCGGCGATATAGTCGTAGTGTCGCGCGGGATGTTCTTAGGGATGGTAATGGGTTGTTTGCCTAACAGACCACGAGGTTTCGGCTTGCAAGCTTCGGGTTCCGCTGCGGCGCCTCCGGTGTTCGGGTTGTCGCCATCCGCTGCAGCTCCAACTGTGCCGGCACCATCATCCCCTTTCTTCGTTTTTCGTTTCTTTGGGAGTTTCTCGCTAGATGGCCCAAACTGCATGTCTTGGCTCTTGTTGAGCTGAGCTCTTAAAAGCCGGTTGTCAGCTTTCATGACCTTCAACTTCACCTTCATCGTCGACAACTCGGCATCTTTTTCGACAGTCTCGTTGTCATGTTTGAGATCACGCCTCAGATCGGCGTCAGCAATAAAGAGTGCCAGCGTTGACACATTACTTTCTGGATGCCCGGCGAGCTTCGCGCAGGCAGACTGTATTTCTTGCATATCCTTGTTCATCCCTGTGTTCGCTGAAATGCAGCGATCTTGGTCACGCCCAGCGTGCCGGGCGTGTTTTGACTTGATTTTTGATGATGGGAATGGGATGAAAGGGAAAGAGATCGTGGTTCAAGCGATTTTCCCGAGGCCCTGAGGATCTTCACATCCGAGGGGCCTCATTCATTCCGTGCCCTGAGTTTGTGAGGTCAGGTCATGCGGCGTCCTCCGACTTATCTGCCATTCGTTCCGGCCACAGCTCAGATTCGGCCACACCGATGCGCTCCGAAATTGCTTTTTCGACACGCCTGGAACGACTGCGTCCCAATGATACAGAGCTAATTGTAGATGGAGAAAGCGAGAGGCTCGATGCCAAATCAGAAAACGAGGAGCCCGCTAAATCTAGTAAATACTTGATTCTAGCGTGTTTCTCACGATCAATCTGAACATCGGGGTAAGGCAATAACATGACTCCAAAAGTTGCTTACAACAAATGAGTCGCATACTATTGCCGACGGGGCAACAATTTTCCGAATCGCCACGAAAAAGTTCCGCTGTCGCGGGTGTTCAATCTAGCTTACCTATTAGACAGCCACGCAATCTATGTCAATTGTAGAAACAACAATAGACATAAGGTGGCTTACGAAAAACTTAGTTTATCGACAGCTGCAGCGTTCGTCAGGCGGGTTTGACCTAAGGTGACCTGTCCGTTTTGCGAGAGCTGCCATTCATGCGCCGAGCGGCGAATGTCTCAAACGAGCCCATTCCGTGAATTGGATTTTCGCGCTGCGGGCGCATGCAGCGCGAAAAATGCTGCAAGTGCGCAAGGTGCGATACTACGGCGCAGCGGGAAAACCAGCCATTCATGCAATTTGCAGCGAGGCTGATAACCTCAACAACCGGGTTATGGTCAAAAAGTTCATTGCCTCTTACCTATGACTGCACGACGGGACGAGCAACCATTCTGATGGCTCAGGCAACCCAGCCATGTGCAAGGCTTGGGCCGCCGCCCTTGTTTACTGAAGATCAGCAGGTGTTGTAACAGTCGGCAGCAGGTCTGTCGGCATGTTCTGATAGCAAACAGGACGCAAAAAGCGTCGGATCGCTATTGTCCCGACCGATGTCGCACCGAAGTTCGTCGAAGCCGGGTACGGGCCACTGTGAACCATGCTGTCGCAGACCTCGACACCTGTCGGAAATCCATTCGCGAGGATCCGACCTGCTTTGCGTTCAAGAATTGGGACAAGCGAGCGGGCAACGTCAGCGTCAGCGTCATCAAGGTGGAGCGTACAGGTCAACTGCCCTTGCAAACTTTGGGCCACGGCATGCATCTCTTTGAGGTCCTTCGCAACGACAAGGATCCCCAATGGTCCAAATACCTCTTCTTGTAGGGCATCTTGCGACAACCAATTTGAGGCAGTCGTTGCGAACAACTGGGGTGCCGCTCCGCGATCAGGATTGTCTGAACGGACGACTGTGGTCACATCCGCAGACTTGGCGAATTGCGCGCTGCCAGCGCCAAAGGCCTTGGCAATGCCCTGCGTGAGCATGGTTTGCGCCGGAATGTCATCCAATGCCGTTCCGATTGCCGCAGCAAACTGCTGCGCTTCATCGCCCTCAAGAAGAACCGCGATGCCTGGGTTGGTGCAGAATTGCCCAGCCCCCATGGTCAACGATCCGGCCCAGCCCTTGGCGATATCGTCACCTCGGTTGGTTAATGCGGATGGCAGCACAAACATCGGATTTGTTGAACCAAGCTCGCCGAAGAACGGGATCGGCTCTGGCCGTGCGGCGGCGATGTCAAATAATGCGCGACCAGCACGCAGGGAACCCGTAAATCCGACCGCGCGGATCAGCGGATGGTTGACCAGTGTTTCACCCAAAATGTGACCCCCATCTTGGACTTGGCTAAAGACGCCGGGATGCACGCCTGTGGCTTTGATCGCGGCCTCAAACGCCTGCGCAATCAAATCAGCAATCCCCGGGTGTGCCGGGTGCCCCTTGACGACAACCGGGCACCCCGCAGCAAGGGCGGCGGCCGTGTCCCCCCCGGCTGAAGAAAACGCGAGTGGAAAATTTGATGCCCCAAAAACGGCAACCGGACCGATAGGGCGTTGAAACAGCTGCAGGTCCGGGCGGGGCATCGGGGCTCTGTCCGGTAACGCTGGATCATGACGGTGATCTAGAGGCACGCCCGACTTGATATGATCCGCAAAAAGCCGGAGCTGACCGACTGTGCGGCCCCGCTCCCCTTCAAGGCGCGCTTCGGGTAGGCCGGTTTCTTTCATACCCATTGCCGTGATGTCTGCACCGCGCGCATCGATCTGATCGGCAACTTCGTTGAGAAAGGCGGCGCGATCCGCGACGCTTGAGTACCCGTACGTCCAGAACGCCTCTTCCGCCGCCTCGCAGGCGCGGTTCACCATATCAGGTGTCCCGCGCGCAAAGCTGTCTGGCGCGCCCGACACGGGTTCGTTTTGAAAGCTTTGATCAGAGCCGAGCCATTCGCCAGCCACCAGAGACAGACCTTTAAGCATGTTAATTTCCTTCTGTGAATTTTGTGATGGTGACGCCTGCCTCACGCAGCATTTGGTGCGACACCTGAAAACTGTAGTCCAATGCGCCATCCGCTGTGGGGATCGGCGGGGCGACGATATGAGTGATGCCAGATTGGATCATGGCGCGCCCGCAGTCTGCACAAGGAAACCGGTTCACATAGGCTGTGCAGCCGGCAAGCGGCACACCCATACGCGCAGCGTTGAATATTGCGTTGCGTTCGGCGTGCTCAATCCAAAAGAATTTTTCACCGCTGGCGCGATCAAACCGTGCGTCATCCTCCGTCAGAACACCCCTTGGCATACCGTTGTAACCTGTCGTGCGGACCTCATGTCCATCGGGGCCGACAATCACGCAGCCGACTTGAAAATCGCGGTCCTCAGACCAGCTGGCCACATGGTTGCACAGGCCCATAAATCGCTGGGCCCATTTTTGGGAGGATGCCATTTCTTTACCCCCCCAACGCGGTTCTGAGGTGTTGACTATCTGCTTCTGGCAACGTCTGAAAAGGGGGGACCACTGCGCGCCAACGGTGATCCTGCACACGGTCCGCAACAAGCGATTTGACGTTCGCAATGAGGGTCGACCCCGCGATGATGCCACGCTGGCGTTGAATTTCGGCTGCAATGGCTTGCGACGGGTTATTCCGCTGTTCCCAGGCTTGGCCAGCCAGCGGAGCAGTAAAATTTACGCTTGCTGAAATGCAGCCGGAAAACGCGTCCGCATGGGCCGTCTCAAGCGCGGTTTCTGAACTTGGAAACACCTTAAAAGTGCCCTGTACCGCGATGATTTTTCGGCAATAATCCAGATCACCTGAGGAATCTTTGATGCCCGTAAATCGCTCTGGGACTTTGGTCGCAAGGTCAGCAATTACATCAACAGGGATGTTGATGCCGGTCATTTGCGGGAAGTTGTAGAAGTATATTTCGATCGGGCGTTCACCGAGGGCCGCGTGCACCGCCATGTACCAGTCAACTAAACCGGAATCTGATACGGGTTGATAATAATAGGGCGGCAACACAAGCGCGATACCGTATCCCAAATCATCCGCATGTTCCGTCAGCGCAATCGTATCCTGCAGGGACGGAGTGCCCGTGCCGACCATCAATCGGCCTTTGGGTAAGGCCTGTGCGGCCCATCCCATGACCTGCCGCCGCGCCGCACCTGCCAGTGAATTGGCCTCGCCCGTTGAACCTAGAATATTCAGCCCGTCACAGCCGTTGGCCAAAGCCCATTGGCAATGCTCCACGAACAAGTCCTTGATGGGGGAACGGTCCTCGCGCACAGGCGTCGGAACCGCCGCAATCACACCTTGCATCAAACCACCTCATCGTTTTTTTGGGCCAGACTGGCCAGATCTTGCGGATCCTTGACGGGCGCATCACCCTTTTTCCACCCACCCGGTTCGGTCAACGCACCATCCTCGTCGCGAAAGGCCGTATCGTTCAGGGCAATGAATGGAATTTCGTTTTCTTCAACCACCTCATCGGCATAGCGGATGGCGTCCACCGGGCAGATGCTTTCGCACATGCCGCATTCGATACATTCCGTTGGGTGGATGTAATACATCCGCTCGCCCTCATAGATGCAATCGACGGGGCAAGACGTCGTACATATCCCGTCTTTGACATCGATGCAGGCGCTTGTGATGACCAGTGTCATGAAATGCTAACGCCCTTTCCAAAGGGGCGCGCGCTTTTCGCGAAATGCAACGACGCCTTCGTTCGCATCGTCAGAATTCAGGGCGGCGATCAGTTCAGGTGTTTGGCGCGCAAAGGCGTCATGCACCGACATCTCGGGGGTCTCACGGGCAATTGCCTTGATCGCACGCACCGACAACGGGGCGGACGCCAGAATATCTGCAACCCATCTGTCAACCTCAGCGTTCAGTTCTGCCATGGGGACCACCGCATTGATCAGCCCGTACCGCGCCATCTCTTTGGCGGGAACCATCCGACCGGTCATCATCATACCAACCGCAATGTTGCGCGGGATCAGACGCTGCAGCAGCACCATGCCGCCATCCAGCGGGACACGCCCGACCTTGGCCTCTGGCAGGGCAAAGCGTGCTGTGTCTGCAGCAATAACAATGTCACAGCCCAGAACCATCTCCAGCCCGCCGCCCAAAGCCAGTCCGTTTACACGGGCAATTACGGGTGTTTTCAGGCTGCGGCGTAATGATATTCCGGCATAGGTCTCGCTTATGCTTTGCCAATATTCGACGCCGCTCTTGCCGCTGTCTTCCTTGAGGTCCGCGCCAGCGCTAAAGGCTTTTTCACCTGCGCCCGTCAACACGACACAACGAATGTCGGGCGTCGCTTCGATTTCATCCCAGATGGCGCACAGCCGTTTATGGGTTGCGGAATCGATGGCGTTCATCCGCTCGGGTCGATCAATCGTGACACGGGCGACATGGTCTTGGATGTCAAAAATGACACTCATTCAGCCGCCTCGGTCCGCAAACGTGTGGCGAGATCTTGCAGGATTTCTGTCGTATGTTCTCCCAACCGAGGCGGCAGATGGCGTACCGTCATCGGCGCTTCGCTCAGGTGAACCGGGGACCCGACGACAGTTATCTGCCCCAACAACGGGTGATCAATCGGGCACAACATATCGTTGATTTCAGTCTGCGGATCATCCAAGGCCTCCCCGAGGGAGCGAACCGGCGCGCAAAGCAGATCCTGCGCTTCTAGTCGTTCAAGCCAATAGGCGGAACTATTGGTCAAGATTTGATCGCGGAAGGTCTGTTGCAAAAACGGCTTGTTGGTACGCTGAACATCCAACGTCGGATATTCTGGTGACAGATCATCAATCTCAAGTGCTGTGCAAATGTCCTGAAGCGGGTTCGCCTTGAACGCACCCACGATCACAATGGCTCCGTCGGTGGTGTCAAAAACACCGGTCAACGGCATCGCGGCCCAATTGAGAACCTCACGATGTTTGGACCATTGCGCGGCTTCCTGCATCTGCATCGCGATCATGCTGTCGTAAAGCGAAACACCGACCTGCTGCCCGCGACCGGTCTTTTCGCGCATCAGAAGGGCTGCAAGAATGCCCTGCACCAAATGCATCCCGGCAGAGTAGTCGCACAACGTCGTTGGATAAATCGACTTTGGGATCGACGGGTCTTGCGTCTTTTCCATCACCCCTGACATTGCTTGGGCCAGCACATCCTGTCCGCCCTTGTGGGCATAAGGGCCGGTGGGGCCATAGCCCGTGCCAGACGCGCAGATGATGCGCGGGTTGATCTTACTGAGGGCCTCATAACCAAAGCCCAACCGCTCCATTACGCCGGCGCGGAAGTTATCAACAACCACGTCGGCTGTGCGCACAAGATCCAGAACCTGTTGGCGTCCTTCGTCCGACTTCGTGTCAATTTCCGCCGACCGTTTGTTGCGGTTCAAAGACGCGAACACAGCGTTGTTCATCGCGACCTCTGACGGTTCGCCAAAGAAATTGCGGCTTAGATCGCCTGCGCCGGGGCGTTCAATCTTGATGACATCGGCACCAAAATCGCCCAGCATCTGGGTCGCGCAGGGGCCTAGCATGACTTGGGTAAAGTCGATCACCCGTATTCCGCTAAGCGGTAGTTCTTGTTCCGACATTATCGTTCCTCTTATTCCGCCGCGACGGTATTTTCGACCAGTGCCTTAGCATCTGGAACATCCCCGGGATCTGCACCCTGCGCACGCATTTGAATTTGAATGGCCTTGGCATCCACATCCCGAAGCGCTTTGTCTTCCTTGAGGGCAAGCGACACCGCGATACCCGCCGCTTCGCCTTGGGCCTGACAGGGTGGAATCTCGCGGCTCATTTTTTGGGCGTCACTTTCCACCGAATAATGCCGGCCAGCCACGATCAGATTGTCGATCCCTTTGGGCAGTAGCGCGCGGTACGGAGTGTAGTAGTCGCGACCACGGCAAACACTGTCGGCGAAATGGCGCTTTGATTTGATGTCGTCTTTGTTGACCACATATTCGCCCTGCAACATGCGGGTCTGGCGGACACCCATCTGCTCTGCGGCACCCAGCATCACCGCGTTTTCAAAACCCGGGATGTTTTCTTTGGCAAAGGCGAGCAGGTTCATCATCCGCTCTCGGCCCTCATATTCGGCCTTGACCATGTCTTCGACGGACAACCCGTCATAACCCGGCATATGCGGGCAGTTGCACCAGACCACCCCGGGCAGCGGCGTTTTCAACCACCACATGCCCCATGCACCACCAATCACCCGGCGTGCCTGCCTGTCGAGTTTCTTGTACGCCTCCGGTTCAGCAAATTCGAACGCAACAGCCTTATCGGTATCCACATTGGCAATGCGAAATACGGTCGTAACGATGAATTGCCCTGTAGTGTATTCAGCGCCCGCCGCGACGCCGACATCAAGGTCTCCGGTCGCATCCACTACATATTTCGCCCGGATCGCCTGACGGCCCAACTTGGTCTGGGCAATCACTCCTGTGATCTTGCCGCCCTCGCGCATTACGTCCGAAAACCAGCTATGCGTGCGTAAATTAATATCCGCCTCGCGCACCATATCCAGACTGACCCGTTTCCACGCATCCGGGTCAAAGGCCACCGCGTGAATGATCGGTTGTGGCATCGTCGATTGGTGGAAATCGATACACCCCCAGCGTGACCACTTTTGCCACATCTCCCAATTGGTCTGGCAATCTTCGGTAGGCGGGTAGACCGCACCGTCCTGCTTTTCCAACCGTTCAACAAATTCCGAAACGAGTCCGGTTGTGATCACTTCGTTGTCTTCGGTGACCATGTCATCAAGCACCAGAACCATACCGCCAGAGGCCATGCCGCCCAGATGGTGGTAGCGTTCCAAAAGCGTAACAGACGCGCCATTGCGGGCGGCCGAAACGGCTGCGGCATGACCCGCCGGCCCTGCCCCCACCACAACAACATCGCAATCAGCTACGACAGGAATCTGCTCACCTTCTGTTTTGACAAATGTAGTATTTCGTTCTGACATGTCCTGTCCTTTCAAACGAGTCCCGACCACCCGTCGGGAGAGAGTGTTGGCACGCGTGATTTACCAGCGAATGATTAGTTTTTCGGCGATTGTGACGCTCACGAATAGGAACACCGACAGGCCAGATGACACAAAGACGGTGGCGTAAAGAAGCGGTGATCTGAAATTAAACGTGCTTTCGATAATCAGCGCGCCCAAGCCCACATTCGCACCAATCCATTCCCCCACAATCGCGCCAATGACGCATGTGGTGGCCGCAATCTTGAGAGCGGAAAAAAGAAAAGGCAACGAGGATGGCAACCGGATTTTCCAGAACACTTCGGATTTGGAAGCCGATAAAATCCGGGCAAGCTCTAGCGCCTGCGGCGAAACGGATTGCAACCCGCGCACCATGTTCACAAGGGTCGGGAAAAAGCAGATCAATGCGGCGATTACCACTTTTGCGGTCATCCCGGGGCCAAAGATCAGCACAAGGATCGGCGCGATGGCGAGGATCGGAATGGTGTTGATGAAAACCGCAATGGGAAAAAAGGCGCGTTCAACCAGACGGCTGTGGACAAAGGCAATGGCGATCAGGATCGCAGCCATGTTTCCAATAAAAAAGCCCGCCAGACTTTCAATGAAAGTGGGCCAGAAATTGCGCATTAACAGCGGGAATTCGTCCCGAAACACGGCCAGAATATCGGTCGGGGCCGGTGCAATATATTTCGGCACGTTGAACAGCCGTACCCCAAGCTGCCACGTCAGCAGCAAAGCCACTGCCGTGCCCAAAGGGATCGCGATATTCATCAACCGGGAACGCGATTGCTCTGACAGGCGGTTTTGAGGCGACGTTTCGCCCACTGCGGCTTCTGAAACAGACATCAGCATTCCTCCAAAAGTTCACGAAGCCGCGCGCAATACGTGTTGAATTGCGGTGTGTCACGCAGCGCGATTTTGCGGGGCAGCGGCAAGTCGATATCGACCACCTCTTTCACCCGGCCCGGATTGGATTCGAGCATCAGAACTTTTTGGCCCAGAAAAACCGACTCCGATATGGAATGGGTGACGAACAGAATTGTTGTGCCCGTCTCTTTCCAGATATCCAGCAGTTGCAGGTTCAGGTGGTCACGGGTCATTTCATCAAGCGCGCCGAAGGGTTCATCCATCAGCAGCAGTTTGGGCTGACAGACAAGGGCGCGGGCGATGGCCACCCGCTGGCGCATCCCGCCAGACAACTCGTGCGGCAGTGCGTCTTCGCGCCCCTTTAGCCCGACCAATTCCAGCAACTCGCGAGGGGTCCGATCGCCAACGGGAATGGTGATCCCGCGTTTTCGCCCAATCTCGAGAGGGAGTTCCACGTTCTTGAGAGCACTGCGCCACGGTAGCAGTGTGGCGTCTTGAAAAACAAAGGCAAATTCGCGTGCCAAACGGGCGGCTTCGGTTGTCTTGCCAAAAATCTCGACCGTGCCGCTGGCCGGTGGCACCAAATCAGAGACCAGCCGCAGCATCGTCGATTTGCCACACCCTGACGGGCCAAGGATGGTCCAGAAATCCCCGGGTTCGATATCGAGCGAAATGTCAGCCAGCGCGGTAAAATCGCCAAATTTCACGCAGGCCCCGTTAAGGGAAGCCGCAATGCTGCGGCTTCCTAGTTTTTGGGTATGGCTTCCGTCCATGGAATTCACCCGAACTTTGGACGAATGTCGGCAGTTGCGTTGAGGACATCCAGTGTCATGATGTCTTCAAGCTTCGGCGCGCCGTCGGCGAACTGACCAAGGCTGTCATAGATATCGATCTGGCTCTGCCAGTTTTCGGCCGTCATCTGACCCCAGCCATTCGCGGCGGTCTTATCGTTGAACGAAAAGCCCATAACCAGATCAACAGCTTTCATCTCACTGTCGATGTCGAGGTTCGGATAACGCTCGACGAGCGCGTCAACACCAGCGGCTGGGTCGGCATAAACAGCGCCCCAACCACGTGCCACCGCGCGGATCGCCGCCGTGATTTTATCGCCGTCCGAGTCCAAAACAGCGTCGGTGGTGTAGTAAGGATTGGCATAAAGCTGGATACCAGCATCCCACAACATCATATCAACCCGTTCGTCCCCGAGAACGGACAGGGCACCCACGTTGGTCTGCCATCCCGTAACCGCATCCACTTGGCCAGACATCAGTGCGGCCATATCGCCCCCCATGACGACAACTTCTACATCGTCTTCCGAGATGCCGTTTTTGGCCAGCAATGCGCGCAGCAAAATTTGCGCGGTGCCTTGTGTGCCGATCGTTTTGCCGATCATGTCCTGCGGCTCCCGGATCGGATTTCCGGTCAGTGAGAAATAGGTGAACGGATGCTGCTGAAAACCCGCCGCAACACATCTGATCGGCAATCCGGCAGACCGGGCCAGCATCAAGGATGGCGATGACGAGATTGATCCAAAGTTGTTGGCACCAGACGCCACCGACGCCACACCGTCAATGTTGGGGCCCCCCGGCACAATCTCCAGTTCCAGGCCTTCCTCGGCGAAGTAGCCAAGCTTGTCGGCCATGACCTCCCCCAGGATACCATTGGACGCGAGCCATCCAAGTTGCATTCGAATTTTGTATTCGCCTGCGGCATTCGCCGGACCTACAGACAAGAAGGAGCCGGTGGTGGCCATTCCAGCCGCAGCTCCTATTCCTTTCAGGACTCCGCGACGGTTAAAATTGTGTGTCGTCATGTGACTTCACTCCCCATTGTTTTTGATTCTTTTGCTTGGCTTCGATGCTAGACACCAACCAAGCGTTGCGCATAGTGTGAAGTTTACTTCATAGCGATGCATTTTTAGCATCGCTAAGGCTGGAACCAAAAAGATGCACGATAAGCTACTGATATATCTGGACGAGGTCGCGCGGCACGGATCGATTCGAAAAGCCGCCGCTGTGCTTAACGTCGCATCTTCGTCCGTTAACCGGAAAATTCTGAATTTCGAGGAAAGTTTAGGCATTCGCCTGTTTGTTCGCCATGCCGACGGCGTAGAGCTGACCGAGGCGGGGAGCGTTGTCTTGGAACATTGCCGCAAGACACTGTTTGATTATCAGAAAATCGTCAGCCAGATCGAAGACATTGGTGAATTACGTTCCGGCCATATTCACATCGCCACGTTGGATTCTGTGGCCCACAGCCTACTGCCAAGTGTTCTGGATCAATTTTCCAAGAAACACCCGGGCATCAACTATACCATCCAAACCGCGCAACCCGATGAAGTCATGATGGGCGTGGCGGATGGCGATTTCAACATAGGGATATCCTTTTGCAAAGATCTGGTTCCGGGCGTGCGCGTTCATTCTGAAAAGGCCACGCCAATTGGCGCAATTCTCAGACCTGACCACCCCATGGCAGAACGGGATGCGCTCGAGGTCGAAGACCTCGCGGCGTTCAAGGTTCTGCGATCGTTTGACGGGCATGGGCGGCAATCGTTACTCAACGAGGCAATCACAGAAGCCCACGCCAAACTTCCATTGCAAATGGTTACGAACTCTCTTCCCCTCGCGCGGTCCCTTGTTTTGAAAAATCACGGCATCGGTATCTATTCCAAAATCGGATTCTTGGATGAGATTGAACAAGGGCTGCTCCGCTACATCACGATCTTGTCGCCGGTCCTGAAAGATCTCAAGATCGGTGTCCTGACCTCGTCACGCAGCCACCCGTCACCGGCAACCCATCTGATGTGCCGATCACTCTCCAAAGCCCTTAAGGCCCTCAAACTAGATTCTTGAATCCAGTTTGAGAAATGAACCCAAGCAGGAAGGGAAAACTGCAGCGGCTTGGGGCGACAGAGTGTTGTCCGCTTACGCATGCTCTGTCTGCGTTTCGATTGTTGAAAAAATCGCAGCGAAGGGTTGGTTCTCAATCTGCCAGGATCGGCCCGTTTGAACGACCGGTTCGGTGAAATCTGCTGCCCAGCCAAATGGCCGTCGTCGCGCGCGCGAGTGGTTTCTGCACTTGCATTCGCGGCGTTGGCAAAAGGCCGGTTTGTCCCGCACTGCGTCATTTCGCACCGATCGCGGCGAATGTCGGGAGCTAGTTGAGTTCCTTGCGATGCTCGACGTCTGACCAATGTTTGTTGATAGGCAACTGACGTGCCCGCCGTGCGACATCATCGTATGTAACCGGCATGAAATCCCAGACATCGACACCGACATTGACGGAATTGCGTGAGCCGCGCCAGTTGTTATGTACGTGCCCAAACAATTGGAGCGCTTCACGTCTCGCGTGATTCCATGTGATCATCGGGTAGTGACAAAGCGTATTTCGCTGCTTCTTCGGCCCATCGACCACTTCGGCCATCATTGAAACGGACGTCCAACCCAACGACTGGGTGAGATCGCTGTCGTGATTGCCAATGATCAATTGCTTGCGTGCTCCAGGCAATTGGCCAAAGATTTGATCTAAGTACGCCGCATCTTTGGCTGGTGCTCCAAATGCAAAATCTCCAATAACCCACAAATCGTCATCCGGCTTCACGACCTTCCACATGTTTTCAAGCATGACGCCGTCCATATGAGAGATCGATTTGAAGGGGCGACGACAAAACCGAATTACGTTTTCGTGTCCAAAGTGCGTATCTGCTGTGTACCAATTAGTCATCTCGCTATCCCAATCAATGGAGTTATATCCGGTCTCAATACCGCCCGGTTCAGACCGCGATAGGACGGCGCATACCTCTGGCGGTCACCCGCTTCCAGTCAAGGCCTTCGAATAAGGCCTCAAACTGGGATTTGTTCATGTTGATCATACCATCCTGAATGCGTGGCCACTCGAATCCTTTGCCTTCGATGCGCTTGTAAGTCATCACAAGGCCTGTGCCGTCCCAAACGATCAGCTTAAGCCGGTCCGCACGTTTTGAACGGAAGATAAAAATGGCACCACTAAACGGGTCGAGCTCGAATTCGTTTTGAACAATGGCCGCCAATCCATCCATGCCCTTTCGGAAATCAACCGGCTTGCTGGCCACGTAGAATTTGAAGTTGCCCGCTGGAGAAATCATGGTCGGCTTTCAAATGCACGAATGAGGCTGACCAAGCCATCGACTGGGTAGGTAGATGGCAGCAACAATTCACATCCGGCGCGTTTGAAAATGATGTGAGATGTCGCAGCCTGTTTAACTGGCTCATCATGTTGGACTTTGATTTCGGCAAACACTGGTGTTGGTTCCTGGACCTTTGGTCGTTTTGCTAAGTTCTTTTGCTTCGACCCTTTCCGCCAGCTGTAGGCAGTCTTGTCCGAAACCTGGCAGGTCTTCTGGACATCACCGATTGAGAGCGTACCGGATCTCATGCGCTGCGCCATTTCGCGCTTGAACTTAGTGGGCCACAGACGGCGGCCATCTTTTCCAACGGGAATGGAGTAGCCGAAAGCGTGGAAGACTTTGTCGATTTTCTGATCACTCGAAAGCGCACCTAATGTTTGAGTATTCATGATGCCTGTATCCTTTTTGGGGACATCATATTTTCTCAATTGAGGTGTGCTAAGCCCCTATTTAGGGGGTCAGATGCAACGCTTACGATAGACCGAAGCCTCTGATACAAAATAGCTTTCTGTGTCCGTGAATGTCACTGCGAGTTCACGCGGCGACAGCTCTGTTTCCTTCAATGCCAGTTTGACGACCTTACGCCGCACCTCATCGGGAAT
>NZ_JAHHIR010000008.1 GCF_018678075.1 Epibacterium ulvae
GACACGGACACCGGTGAAATCACCACCACCGCTGAGCTCGAAGAAGACGAAACCATCGGCATCGCCACCCATGACCTCGAGATCGAAGTCACAGATGGCGGGCTCGTCACCGAAACAACCATCACCGTCGAAGTTCATCAAGACGACAACATCATTCTGGAAACCGCACCTGCGGGCGAACTGATTGATGGCGGGCTGGGTGACAATGATGTGCTGCAGCTGGAGTCATTCGATGGTCTGGGACGTACATTCGGCTGGGTGCACCACTTTAGCAATCATTTCTCGGACTTAAGGACCGAAGGCTTTGTGAATTCCCGTGCCGACGACGTGTTGTTCCGCGCCTATACGTACACCTATGAAGCGGAAATTGACGGTGAAACCGTCCAAGCCAACTCAACCAACACCGGAGGTGATCTCAACCTGGTGCGCCAAATTGCGAACTTCTACACCGGGTTCGAAATCGTCTCAGGAACCGAAGTCAAAGACGATCTGTCTGGCTCCTTGGGCGATGACCACTTCTTTGGCAATGGCGGCGGTGATACCATCAGCACGCGCGATGGGGATGACATCCTTGTTGGCGGCGACGGTTATGACAAACTGTCGGGCGGCCTGGGTGCGGACACCTTTGTCTTTGACAGTTTCGATGGGATCGACACGGTTCACGATTTCTCCCTGGAACAGGGCGACGTGCTGGATATCACAGCCCTGGTGACCGGGTTTGACGCCGACAGTGATGATATCGCCGATTTCATCGCTTTCGGTGTCAATGGCAGTGGGCAGCAAACCTTGCAGATCAGTGCCGAAGGGGATGGCAGCTTTGCCGACGTGCTACAGTTCGGCAACAATGGTTTCACAACAACCCTGGAAGAGTTGGTGGCTCAGGACGCGCTGCAGTTCCTGTAGGCCCGGCAATAAAATACTCCGAGGCGGCGTCCCGCCTCGGAGCTTTTCGCATCGCTCGACTTAGGAGCGGGCGAATTTCTTGATCACACCGTCACGCAGACGGCTGCTGTAGGAATGCAGCTCTTCGCGCACAAACCCCATCAGGAAGTACAGCGCAAAGATGTTGACCACAGCCATGGCAAAGATCGCCGCGTCCGAGAAATCGATAACCGGACCCAGGCTTGCCGCCGCGCCGATCACGATAAAGACGCAGAAGATCACCTTGAAGATCAGCTCGGTCGTCTTGCCTTCACCAAACAGATAGGTCCAGGCTTTGAGGCCGTAGTAGGACCAGGAGATCATGGTAGAGAAAGCAAACAGAACAACCGCAATCGCCAGAACATAGGGGAACCAGCTGATGGTTGACCCAAAGGCCGCCGAGGTCAGCGCCACACCGGTATTGCCATCAACAGTAGCAATGGCCGATCCCGCTTCGTTCAACATGTAAAGGCCGGTTGCTTCGTCAATGATCATCTGTTGCGAGATGATGATCACCAGCGCGGTCATGGTACAGATCACGACAGTATCGATCAGCGGCTCCAACAGGGAGACAAAGCCTTCGGTGATCGGCTCGGATGTTTTAACAGCCGAGTGTGCAATCGCCGCAGAGCCAACGCCCGCCTCGTTCGAGAAGGCCGCCCGTTTGAAGCCCTGGATCAAGGCACCCACAAAACCACCAGCAACCCCAAGACCGGTAAAGGCCCCAGCAAAGATCTGGCCAAAGGCCCAACCGATCAGGTCATAGTTGGCAATCAGGATGATCGCAGCCGCGCCCACATACATGACGCCCATGAAGGGGACGACTTTTTCGGTCACGTTGGCGATGGATTTGATACCACCCACGATCACGGCAAAGACAACACCGGCAAACACAAGGCCGGTGATCCAGCCGGGATAGTCGCCGACAATACCCGAGATCTGCGCGTGGGCTTGGTTGGCTTGGAACATATTACCGCCGCCCAAAGCACCCAGGATACAGAACACCGAGAACAAGACCGCCAGGATGCTACCGCCCGGCAGGCCACGCTGTTTGAACCCTTTGGAAATGTAATACATCGGGCCACCAGAGACGGAGCCATCTTCGTATTCGTTACGGAACTTCACGCCCAGCGTACATTCGGTGAACTTGGACGCCATGCCTAGAAGACCCGCCAAGATCATCCAGAAGGTTGCGCCCGGTCCTCCGATGCCAACAGCCACTGCCACACCGGCGATGTTACCCAGACCCACAGTGCCCGAAAGCGCTGTTGCAAGGGCTTGGAAATGGCTGACTTCACCTGCGTCATTGGGATCCGAATAATCCCCTTTGACCAGCTGAATGGCGTGTCGGAAATACCGGAATTGAACAAAGCTGAAGTAGAGCGTGAACACAGTGGCGGCAATCACCAACCACATCACGATCCACGGAAAGCTGGTTCCCGGAATTGGCGCAAAAATTGTACTGACAAAAGGTCCTGTTGCCTTGGCAAAGGCTGCGTTGACCTTTTCATCAATCCCCATCGTTTCTTGTGCAAAAAGCGGACCGCTGATCATCGCAAAGACCGCGGCTGTGCACAAAGACTCTTTTATTTTTTTCATTGTCTCTTCCTTTATGCGACCACTGTGACCGGCACATCGGCATGCATCACCAAGTTCTGGGTGGCACTGCCAAAGATACGTTTCGAAATTCCCCCAGCAGATGCGCGACCCACGATGATCTGCGCGCCGTTTTGTTCCAAGGTAATCGCATTCAGCGTCTCCGCCACGTCGCCGTGACGCACAACACCGCTGGCCGTAAAGCCTGCGTCTTTCAATTCGGCCAAGGCCGGATCAATGACGCGTTCATTTGCCGTCGTCAGTTCTTCCTCGCGCCGTTTGTGGCGCGTGGCGTTTTCTTCAGGTGTCTGGAATGTGAACGGGGACCATTCGATGACATAAGCCAATACAAGCTCACACTCACCAATCCGCCCTGCAAGCTCTTTTGCAAAAGCCAGCGCCCGGTCACCCGTGTCCGCCCCGTCTAGGCCCACAACAAGTTTCACCGTCATGAGGGTTACCTCCTGATTCTGGTTTCAATGAGGGCACATGCCCTCTAGGTATTATGCCATTTTTTTGACAATTTGCCTCACCTCTATTAATCAGTGATTTTTGCTAGAGATTGAGCGAAAAATAGCGAATTACTGTGATGCATTCGCGCAATCTTCCCATTTAATAGGAAAAATCACTGGTGAGTAGGGAATTAGATAGAATCGACGTAAAGATCCTCGAAGAGCTGGATCGCAATGGACGCCTGCCAATTGTGGAACTTGCGGCCCGAGTCCACCTCTCCAACACCCCCTGTTCGGAACGGGTGAAACGGCTGGAACGCACCGGATACATCCAGGGATACAGCGCCGATTTGGACCTTAAAAAGCTCGACGCGGGTCACGTAACAGTCGTGCAAGTCTCGCTCACGGCAACGGGCGACAACCATCTGGACGACTTCAGCCGCGAGGTTGCGGCGGTGGAAGAAATCGAAACCTGCATGCTGATTGCGGGCGCGTTTGACTATCTTCTGGTGGTGCGCACCCGCGATATGAGCCACTTCCGCGCGATTCTGGGCGACAAGATCAACAAGCTGCCGGGCATCCACCAAACCAACTCATTCGCGGTGATGGAGGTGATCAAAGACGGCTATCGCTTCACCGGCGCGGCCATCACATAAGTGTTTTGGAATAAGTGTCGCAGGCGTATTGAACCGGCGCGGCCCATCCCCATGTCGGTTCCACAGGCCAGTCACATACAAACTACGGAGATAGTGATGATTACCAAAGGTATCAAAACCCTCACCCAAGAGGCGCGCGACCGGATCGAAAACCTGTCCCCTGCGGATGGGATGGCGCGGGTTGCGTCAGACGACTATCTGTTGGTGGATATCCGCGACGTGCGCGAGCTGCAGCGCGACGGCATGATCCAAGGCGCCTATCATGCACCGCGCGGCATGTTGGAGTTCTGGATCGACCCCGACAGCCCCTATCACAAACCGGCCTTGCTGGCCTCCAAAGGCTTGGTGTTTTACTGCGCCAGCGGCATGCGATCCGCGCTGGCCACGGACGCAGTGCGCGCCATGGGTCATCCACACGTCGCCCATGTCACCGGCGGTTTCAACGCGCTCAAGGAATTTGGCGCGCCGGTTGTGCCCTACAGCAAAGACTAAAGGCCGAGCGCGGGCATCTCTTTCAACAAACGGCCCACGGGGGTTTCCAGCCGGGATATCCCCGCCAGCTGCGCCATGTGCCAGGCCAGCGCCTGATTGCTGCTGACCACCGGCAGGCCCAGTTCCGCCTCCAGATCGTCGATCACATCCAACGTGCGCAAATTGGTACAGGACAGAAACAGTGCATCCAGGTCGTTTTCCTGTGCCAGAACACGGGCCGCGTCGCGAATGGAGTCCGCGGCGATCCGCACCACATTGGCCTCGACTTCTTCGCCAAAGGATACCGCCTGCGGCACCACAAATCCTGCGGTTTCAAAGGCCGTGCGAATGGGCACCGCAACCGACGGCACATAAGGCGAGACAATGCCCAAACGTTTCACCCCAAGCGCATGAAGTGCGGCAACCGCAGCCGTCAACGGCGTGCTCACCGGCACCGCACCCACCGGGGCCGAGACCAGTTCAGCCACTCGCGCCGCGCCAATCATCGCAGTCCCCGAGGTGCAGCAATAGGCCAGCGCATCATAGCGCGCCGCCTTGGGCAACAGGTCGGACGCATCCGACAACGCCGTCTCCATCTGGGACAGGGTTTCGGGGCTGACCGTTTCGCCCGACGGCACCCGGCTGGTGTAAATCAACGTCTCATCAACGGTGAACAGATGGCGGAAATCCTGCTCGATCGTCTCATCCGTTTGCAGGACAACCATGCCCAAGGCCCGCTCGGACATTGGCCCCGTCAGGGCATAGGGAAAGGCGTCCATCACGAAATCTCCGGCAGGGTTTGGGGCGCGCGCGGCGACAGCAGCTCACAGCCCTCTGCGCGCAAAACGATGTTTTCTTCATGGACCATAATCCGCCCCGGCGCCAGTTCTAAGCCCGGTTCAAGCGTCAACACCATGCCGGCGCGCAAAACGGTCTGATCCAGCGGCGTGAACGACGGCCATTCGGTCAAGGTCACCCCCAACCCATGTCCCAATCGCCCCGCCAGCGGCGCCCCCCCGCGTTTGGTGATCCCTGTGGCCAGGATCGCATGGGCCTCATGGGCGCGCATGCCGGGGCGCAGGCCTGTCAGCGCATCCTCGGTCGCGGCAAACAGCACGTCATGACCTTGCCGCAGGGCGTCACTGGCCGGGCCAATGGCAAAATTGCGGTCAAAATCGCAGAAATACCCATCGCGCACCGCCCCCGTGTCCAGCATCAACAGATCGCCATCTGCCAACGGCACCTGCCCAGCCGGAGAGATCACATCGCCGTAGCCCCCCTGCCCCGCACCACCGGCGGTATAGCTGACCCAATCCGCGCCCTCGCTCAGCAGCGCGGCTTGAAACTGACGAAACACCTGATCCAGCGGCACGCCGACCCCGGCCAAATCTGGCACCCGGTCAAAGGCGCGGCCGGCGATGGCGCATATGGATTTGATCTTGGCGATCTCAGCCTCGGATTTGATCTCCCGCACCCGCTGCACCACCTCGGTGGCGTCAATGAACTTATGGGTCGCAAGCGACCGTCGCAGCTGGTCAAAATCCCCCAACGGCATCCGCAATTGCGTTTCAAGCCCCATCGGCAGACCGACCCGCCCCACAACCGGCAACAGCTCTTCCAGGGTTTCACGCAGCAGCGACATGCCATCGTCACGCGGGTCCGGCGCGGGCCAGGTGCGGATGTCCTGCATCCAGGTGCGCGCCATCAGATCCGCGCCGATTGCCGGAATAACTGCCACGGGATCGCCTGCCAGTGGCACCAGCACAAACCACGGCCGCGCCGGGCTTTCCCAGAACCGGGTCAAAAACCCGGTGACATAGAATACATCGGCCGGCTGGGTCAGCATCAGCACATCAAGCTCTGCTGAGATCATCGAGGACTGAAGCCGCCGCAGACGCGCGCGGTATTCCCCGGCTGAAAAGATCAGGCTGTGTTCAGCCATCCTCGGGCCCTTCGCTTAGGACCGTAAGAACCCGCGCATCGGGGCCCAAATCCAATCCAGCACATAAAGCCGCCAAGCCAGCACCACCGGACGGGGTGGTTGCCAGCCCATGCTCTGCCACATGGGCAATGCCCGCCGTCGCCTCTGCATCCGACAGGGTGACACACATATCCGCATCCCGCGCCAGCCCTGCCAGCGCCACCAACGACGGTGTTTTGCAATCAAGGCGGCCCATATTGGACACCGGCCCCTGCGCGGTGACCAATTGCCCGGCGCGAATGCTCTCCATCACTGCCGGTGCCGCATTCGGTTCCGCCACGATGATCTGCGGCGCATCCCCCCAAGCCGCCCGCAGATGCGCCGCCACGCCTGCAGCCAGACCGCCCACTCCGGCCTGCAACAAAACATGGGTCGGCGGCGCAGTGATCTGGGCGACAATTTCCTGCGCCATGATCAGATAGCCCTCCATCACCCGCGTGCCAGGATCCATCGCGCCGGGCCAGGTGCTGTCGGACAACAGGGTCCACCCCATCTCGGCGGCCATATCCGCGGCCGCCACCATGCTGGCCTCGTAATGGGCACCGGCGCGCACCACTTCGGCGCCTTTGGCCCGCAGCCGTGCGGCAAAGGCGTCGGGCACGGTTTCGGCCAGGAAAATCACCGCGCGCGCGCCAAAAACACTGGCTCCGGCGGCAACCGACAGCCCGTGATTGCCCGCGCTTGCGGTCACATAGACCCGGTCCTTTAACGCCAGGGACAGATCGCGGCCATCCGCGCTGGCGGCTGCGTCACGGGCAATGGCATGCACCGCGCCAAGCGCCTTAAAACTGCCCAGCCCCATGCGCCCGCTTTCGTCCTTGACCCAAAGCTCCGCCAGCCCAAGATCCGCCGCCAGCCCCGCCATATTGCGCAGCGGGGTGCGCGCGTAATTGGGACAGCGCGCGATCAAGGCCGTGGCATCGCTGGGATCGCTGATCGGCATCTGGGTCAGACCCGGCAAGCCAGTTCCACGAAAGGGGTTTTTAAGCTGGTTCAACACGGGCGGTCCCTTTTTGATCTTGTTCCAAGACAAACTAGCAAACCGATGCAGACCAAGGCGGGATGTTTTCATCGCATATGGGCCGAATTTCGGCCAAACTTTACGTCAAAACGCCGATTTCAGGACCACGTGATATCACAACTCCCCCAACGGGCCGAACTTACGATAGGCTTGCGATATGGATAGATTCGACGCCCTCCTTCTGGAGGCCCTCCAACACGACAGCCGCCAAACCGCCGAAGCCCTGTCTCCGCAGGTGGGGCTTTCGCCGGATGCCTGCCGCAAACGTCTGGCCCGGCTGCGCAAATCCGGCATCATCGAGGCCGAGACCGCGCGCCTGGATCCCAACACGCTCGACCGACCATTAATGTTGATTGTCGAAGTCTCGCTGCAAAACGAACGCAAACGCGATCTGGATCGGTTCAAACAGCAGATGCAGGCCGCGCCCGAGGTCATGCAATGCTACTATGTTACCGGTAATTCGGACTTTGTCCTGATGATATCCGCCCGCGACATGGCTGAGTTTGAGGCCTTTACCCATCGGCATTTCCTGGACGAAGACAATATCCTGCGGTTTCGCACCAGCGTGGTGATGGACCGGGTGAAACAGGGGTTTGCCCTGCCGGTGCAGCCAAAAGAGCTGTAAAACCAACCAATTCGCGCAGCCACCACAGTAGCCAGATAGAAAAACAACTGGCAAAGTGATCCAACGCCAAGGATGCGGCGTAGACAGGGTATGTTGATGACAGCGCTTGACCCACCTGAGACCCCGCCGGACGGCGAGCCCGCTTTGCGCCGCGCGATGCGCGCGCCTGGCGGAAAACCCGCCGCCTGCCCCGCGACCTATTCGCGCGAAACGCAATGGATGATCGCCGTGCGCGATCAGCGCGACCGCGTGGCCTTTGCGGCGCTGTTTGACCACTTTGCGCCCCGCCTCAAAGGGTTTGTGATCCGATCCGGAATTCCGGCGGCCAAGGCCGAGGAGGTGGTGCAGGACGTGATGTTGACCATTTGGCGCAAGGCCGATCAGTTTGATCCCCACCGCGCGCAGGTCGCGGCCTGGGTCTATCAGATCGCCCGCAATCGCCAGATCGACGTGATGCGCCGGGACGGACGCCCGATGCCCGAAGAGCTGCGCGAAGACCCCGGCACCGAACCCGACGCAAGCCAGATCCTGGCCGTCGAACAAGAGGCGCGACAGCTGAAATCCGCGCTGACCCGGCTCAATGCGGAACAACGCGACGTGATCGAAAAAGCCTATCTGGGCGAGCTGTCCCATCAACAGATCAGCGACCAAACCGGCCTGCCTCTTGGCACCATAAAATCCCGGATCCGCCTTGGGCTGAACCGGTTGAGACATGAATTGAAGGACCTCAAACCGTGAGCGTCACCCATCATCATATCCCCGACTCCATGCTGGCGGCCTATGCGGCGGGCACCCTGCCCCAGGCCTTTGCAGTGGTGGTTGCCACCCATGTCTCCATGTGTTCGATGTGCCGCGCCGCGCTTGGCGCGCATGAGGCCGTGGGCGGTGCGGTTCTGGAAATACAAGACCAGGTCGCCGTCTCGGACGGGTTGAAATCCAACGTCCTGGACCTGCTGGACGCGCCTTTTACCGCCCCACCTGCGCCCACGCGCAATGGGATCTATCCGGGCCCGGTGGCCGACGTCATGAAAACCCGTGCGCCACGGTGGAAGACCCTGGGCATGGGGGTGCGTCAGGATATCCTGTTCGGGCAAAAAGACGGCTCGCTCAGGCTGTTGTACATCCCGCCGGGACAGGCAGTGCCCGATCACGGTCACAACGGGATTGAGCTGACATTGGTGCTGCAGGGCAGTTTCAGTGATGAGACCGGCCAATTTGGCGTCGGTGACGTTGAAATCGCTGATGAAACGCTGGAACACACGCCAGTGGCCGATGCGGGTGAGCCGTGCATCTGTCTGGCCGCAACCGACGCGCCCTTGCGGTTTCGCGCCCTGGCCCCCCGTCTGTTGCAACCGCTGTTTCGGATCTAACGCAACACTACCGGGGTCACCATTATCGGCCCCGGTAGACCAGCCAATCCGGCAGTATCGCCAGCAGACGGATCGCCCAGGAAAACGGTGCCGGGAAGTCACAGCGAAACCGGCGCCGTGCCAAGGCCCGCATCACATGATCGGCAGCCCGTTCAGGCGACATCAGCATCGGCATGGCAAAGGCGTTCTTTTCGGTCAGCCGCGTACGGATAAAGCCCGGATTGACCAGCCGCACCACAACGCCCGTGCCCTTCAGATCATGGCGCATGGTTTCCGCCAGGCTCACCAATGCCGCTTTGCTGGCCCCATACCCAATGGCCGCCGGCAGGCCGCGATATCCGGCAAGGGAGCCGACCAGCGTGATCTCCCCCTGCCCTTTGGCCACCATCTTGGGCACCACTTCGCCCAGCACCCGCAGCGCCCCGGTGAAATTCACATCACACATCGCCAGCGCGGCGTCGCTGTCCCAAGCGGTGGCACGCATCGGCTCATAGGCGCCGGCGTTGTAAATCACGCTGTCCACATCACCGGCGTCGATGGCCGCACGGCGCACCGCATCCGGATCGGTGACGTCCAATGGCACAGCGCGCGCGTTGGAAAGTTCCGCGGCCAGGCTGTGCAGACGATCCGCACTGCGCGCCGACAAGATCAAATGCGCGCCTTGATGCGCCAGACGTTCGGCCAACACACGGCCCAGCCCTTCGCTGGCGCCGATGAGCCAGATGGTTTTGGATGTGTCGCTCATTTCGCCGCCTGCCCCGGTGGGCGTTCGCCGGACAACAATTGATCCGGCGGCGGCTGGCGTTTCAAGAACGGCGCGCGTTTGGCCAATAAAACCAGCGCCTGCCAATGGATCAACGCCAGCACCCGCGCCGCGCCAAACGGACGCCTAAGCGCTGCCCAGGCCAGACTGCGCGCACATGCCGGACGGCGCTGACCTTCCAATGTGGCAAACACGCCCTCAGCCCCGTTTTCATAGAAAATCCGAATGCGGATCGCGTCGTCGCGCCAGTCCAGCGCAAAACGATACCGCCCGGCGATGGTCTGAAACGGCGAGACATGCATCAGCTTCTGCGCCTCTAACCGGTCCTCGGGGGTGATGTCGCGAAAATCTGGATGCGCGCAGAAGTAACAATGGCGCTGACCAAAGGTGCTGTTCACCTCAGCCACAAAGGCGCAGGGTTGCCCATCGCGCAGCGCCAGCCAAAAACTGACCGGGTTAAAGTGGAACCATAGAAAACTCGGCTGGGTCAAAAGCCGCAGGTCCAGCCCCGCAAGCGGCAGCCCTTGGGCGCGCAGAACCTCTTGAAACCAGGCCAATCCACGGCCCTGCCCGCGCGCACCACCATGATGGCGATCCTGCACCGACCACAGGTTAAACCCGTTGCGCCCCATCAAACGCGGTGCCTGAGGATCCTCAAGATCGCACAGCACAAAATCCACCCCATAGGTAAAGGCGTTGGAAATCGCGCCGCGCCGCGCGTGAAAGGTCTTGGCTTGAATATGTTCCATCATCTTGCAGAGTTTACGCAAGGCGCACCCCATTGGATCACTTGTTTTGCAAAATAATATGCCTGCCTCGTAAACAATGTGATCCAATCGCCGCCGCGCGCCGTAACCCCTTAAAAGCATCAATGAAAAGGGGATGGTATGTTTGACCAGACGCAAAGGCCGCGCAAACGGATTGCCGTGATTGGCGGTGGGATTTCAGGCATGTCTGCCGCTTATTACCTGAGCCCGCACCATGACGTCACTTTGTTTGAGGCCAACGCCCGTCTCGGCGGACATGCGCGCACGGTTCTGGCGGGCAAGGACGGCACCCAACCGGTGGACACCGGGTTTATCGTCTTTAACTACGCCACATACCCCTATCTGACCGCGCTGTTTGAGGAACTTGAGGTGCCGGTGATCAAAAGCGAGATGAGCTTTGGCGCCAGTATCGACAATGGACAGTTGGAATATGGTCTGAACTCGCTGGCGGCGCTGGTCGGGCAGCGCAGCAATCTGTTGCGCCCGTCCTATTACCGGATGATCGCAGACATCCTGCGCTTTGGCCGCAACGCCGAAGCCGCCGCCACCAGTGACGAGATGACCATTGCCGAGCTGGTGCAGGATCTGCGGCTCAGCGATGGGTTTCGCGACAATTATCTGCTGCCTATGTGCGGCGCGATCTGGTCCACCCCGGTGCATGAGATCGACCAGTTTCCCGCACGATCACTGGTGCGGTTCTTTCGCAATCACGCACTGCTGGCGGGGTCACAAAAACACCAATGGTGGACGGTTGAGGGCGGCAGTATCGCCTATGTCACCCGGCTGCACCGGGCGCTGGAACAGCGCGGTTGCCAGATCCACCTCGCCTCCCCCATCCAAAGCGCGGTGCGTGATCCGCTGGGTGTGACGCTGCATTTTGGTGCGGGCGACAGCGCGCGTTTTGATGAGGTGATCTTTGCCTGTCATTCCAACCAGACCCGCGCCATTTTGGGCGATCAAGCCACCCCCGCCGAGGCTGCCGCGCTCGAGGCGATCCGCTATCAATCCAATACCGCCGTGCTGCATTGTGATGTGACCCAAATGCCGCAACGCCGCAGTTGTTGGTCCAGCTGGTCCTACCGCGCGCAAGCCGGGCGGATTGGGGTCACCTATTGGATGAACCGGTTGCAAAATATCCCCGACAGCGATCCGCTGTTTGTGACCTTGAACCCTACAACCGAGATCCCCGCGGATCAGGTCTATGACCGTGTTGAGTTTTCCCATCCGGTGTTCGACAAACCCGCCCTCGCGGCCCAACGCCAACTGCGCGCCCTGCAGGGAAAAAAACGCGCCTGGTTTGCCGGGGCCTATAACCGCCACGGCTTCCACGAAGACGGCATTGCCAGCGCGATGCATGTGGTGGAGGCTTTGTTGCCAGCCGGACAGATTCCAGCGACGGCTCTGGACGTGGTGTGAGCGCCGCGGCCGACACCCAGGTCCTGTATCCGCGCGTCAGCCTGTTTGCGGTGATGCTGGCGGCGGCGGGTCTGCCGCTCTATATCCATCTGCCGCGCTTTGCCTCGGTTGAACTGGGCATTGGGCTGGCCACATTGGGCACGCTGCTGTTGGTGCTGCGGCTGGTCGATCTGGTCCAAGATCCGCTGCTCGGCTGGATGATCGACCGCTGGCCCCGTGCCCAAGGTCTGTTTGCGGCACTTGCCGCGCTGGGTCTGGCGCTTGGCTTTCCACTGCTGTTCACCCTGCCCTCGGATGCCACATCGATAGTCACGCTGTCGCTGATCCTGGTGCTGCTGTTTTCGTCCTATAGCCTGGGGATGATCCTGCTTTATGGCCGCAGTGCGACGCTGGCGCGCACGACCGAGCGCGCCGACCTGATCACCCTCGCCGCCTTCCGTGAAGGGGGCATGTTGGTGGGTGTTATTCTCGCGGCAAGCCTGCCTGCGATCCTGTTGGGGTTTGGTGCGACGCGCGGCGGCTACCCGGCCTTTGGCCTGGTGATGGCTGGGCTGGCCCTGCTGACCGCCACCCTGACCCGCCCCTTGTGGCGCCGCCCGGTGCGCCCTGCAGCGCGCCCCTCGTGGCGCGGGCTTCGCCGTGCAGGGGCGGTGCAATTGCTGGTTCTGGGCCTGTTGAACAGCCTGCCCGTCGCCATCACCTCAACCCTGTTTTTGTTCTTTGTCGAAGACCACCTGCAGCTCGCAGGCCTGTCGGGGCCACTGTTGATCTTGTTCTTCCTCAGCGCCGCGCTCGGCGTGCCGCTTTGGACCCGGATCAGCCGCCACTGGGGCGTGCGGCGCACCTTGTTGTGGGCGATGCCGCTGGCGATTGCATCCTTTGTTGGGGCGGCCAGCCTGCCGACCGGAGCGGGCGCTGGGTTCGCGGTGATCTGCATCGCATCCGGCCTGGCCTTGGGCGCCGATATGGTGCTGCTGCCTGCCCTGTTTTCGATCCGCCTGACCCAGTCCGGTTTGCAAGCCTCGCTGGCCTTTGGGCTGTGGTCATTTGTTGGCAAGCTGGGGCTGGCGCTCGCCGCTTTTGCCGTGTTGCCGCTGCTGGCGCTCTATGGGTTTAGCCCCGGCCAGCCCAATGATGCCCCTGCCCTTTGGGCGCTGACGCTGGCCTATGGCCTGATCCCCTGTATCCTGAAACTCGCGGCCTGGACCATGGTCTGGGCGCTTCCCAAGGAGACCGCCTCCCTATGAAACTCCTGACCGCTCTTGTTGTCCTCATCCTGCTAGCCCTGTTGGCGCGCAGCATGTTCTTTAGCTTTCGCAGCCAGTCGCCGGACGATTACACTGGTACCGGGCCTGCGTTTTCCCTCACCGAACATCTGAATGGTGAGATCCTGTCCGAGGGGTTGATCTATGGTCCCAACGGTCGCGTCACCAACAGTTTCACCGCCCGGATGGAGGGCGAATGGTCCGGCACCACCGGTCGGTTGAGCGAGGCGTTCACCTATTCCAACGGCCAAACCCAGAACCGCGAATGGCAGTTAACGCTGGGGCCAGACAATACATTCACCGCCACTGCTGACGACATTGTGGGACAGGCGACGGGGCAGGTTTCAGGCTCCACCGTTATGATGAAGTACAAGATCATTCTGCCCGAGGCCTCAGGCGGGCATGTCTTGTCCGTCACCGATTGGCTGTATCTCACCGAAAGCGGCGTGATCCTGAACCGCTCCGAGCTGCGCAAGTTTGGCATCAAGGCCGCCGAATTGGTCGCAACCATGCGCGCCCAGCGGACCAATTAACCGGCGCTTGTTCGATCCCAGTTCTCATGCCAGAACTAGAACCGGGCAGGGTGCACGGGGAAGGGCGTTGATATGAACAGCTGGCTGATGGTTATCGACATGCAACCGGGGTTTGCCGATCCGGCCAGCCCTTGGGCCACGCCCGGAGTTGACAGCTGTCAACGCAACATCCGCGCGCTGCTGCCACAGTTTGAAAATCGCGTATTGTTCACCCGGTTTGTCCCGCCTGCAGCCCCCCGCGGCGCGTGGGTGCCATATTACGATCAGTGGTCCTTTGCCCGGGACGCCCAGAACGCATGGATGTGGGAGCTGGTGCCGGAGTGGCAGGGCCAACCCGCCGTGACCGGCCATCGGTTTGCCAAATGGCAGGAGGCGCGGGCGCATATCCCGCAGGACGCGACCGTGGTGATGTGCGGTGTGGCCACCGATTGCTGCGTCCTTGGCACCGCGATCGAGGCGGCAGATGAGGGGCGTTTCATCCGATTGGTCACCGATGCCTGCGCTGCTGGAACCGAAGCATTGCACGGGGCCGCATTGGACGTCATGCGGGACCGGGCGCCGATGATCGCCTTGACCGATACCGCCACCGAGTTTACGCGCCACACTGTTTAAGCAGATTTGACCACAACCATCGCCCGGTTTTGATTTGATTTGCCCGGCGCATCTGTGCCATTGCCAACGTCATGCCAAAACAGGGCGCGATTTCCAGATCAGAAAGACCGGAACCAGATATGAGCGATCAGGACTTAAAAGACATCTATGACCTGGACGCGCAAATCGGCTTTGTCCTGCGCAAGGCACATCAATCCTACACCACGACCTATGCCGAAATTAACACCTCGGGTCTGACGCCCCAGCAGTTTTCGACCCTCTATCGGTTGGCGACGGAGCCAGGCCCGATCTCGCAGAACGCTTTGGGTCGGTTGGTGGCGATGGATGCCGCAACCACCAAAGGCGTGGTGCAACGGCTCAAAGATCAGGGCTTGATTGAGACCAAACCGGATCAGGTCGATCGCCGCCGTTACATCGTCAGCACCACCGAAAAGGGCCGCGCGCTGTTGTTGGAGACGATCCCGACGATGATCAATATCACCCGCGTGGCGCTGGAACCGCTGGATGAGGGTGAGGCGCGCACCTTGCTCAACCTGTTGCGCCGGATCACCTGACTGACCGACATTGCGTTGACAGCTGTCAACCGGGCAGGGGGCTTGCACCCTCACGCGGCCGTTTGGTTTGACGCGTTGATCAATGACATCACCATCGGGGCAGGGGAGAACGACCCGCTTGCCGCCTTGGCCGAAAGGCTGCGTAAGTAACCACCGGGGTTTCGGATGTCACCAAAGCGTTGCAGGATACAGGCCAATGTGGTCGCCGCAGCCTCGGGCCCCATCAGGCGCATCGCCTCGTCCCAAGCGGTGTGATCGATGCCCATCATCCCTCTGAGGAACGAAGCGGCGGCAATCAGATCTCGCCAATTTGTCGGTGGGCCCTCGCAATAGGACAGCACATCAGGACAGGCTTGTAGCACCACGGTCAGCGGAAGCGTTGGTTTTTCTTTGCTCAGCTTTGGTTTCGCCAATGGCGTAACATTGTGAATTGGCGCGGGCTGTTCAGATTCTAAGATATCTTTTTTTGAACTCTGATGGTGGCGCTCAGTTTGGCCGTCACAGCCGCTCAGTTCTTCTGATTTAGGCTCTATTATCTGGCGAATATCCGAGAGGATATCCACAAGGCACTCTTCGATCTGTGACAGGTTTTCCAGCGATAGTTTACGCCGCAAACGTTTGGTCAGCTCTTCTAGGGAGGCGTTGAGCCCCGGCCAATCGGCCGGCATATCCTGGGACAGGCCAAATTCCGCCAGCTTCAAAGCATCGCGGCGCATCAGGGAAATCCGTTCCCGAATGAGAGAGGTTTCGGCGGCAAGACGGCGCGCTTCTTCGGCTTTATCGGTGATCTCTGTCGCACGGTGGAGCAGGGGGGTGAGGTCAAAGCCAAAGGCGTGCGCGATCTGCCCACCGCGACCACGGCGCACATAACGTTTGCCATTGGGGCTGTCGTGACGGGAGATCAAACCGGCGTCTACCAGTGCGGCCAGATGACGACGCAGGGTGCTTTCGGCCATGCCGTGACAGCGATCAGACAGGCTGCGGTTGGAGGGATAGACAACCAATTGGGTGTCCGCCGCCAGCGTCTTGTCCGGTAAAAAGGTCAAAAGCGCATTCAACACCATCAAGGTGCGATCGCCAATGTCAAAGGATTTGCGTGCGGTGGTCAGATCCCGGAACAGGGACCATTTTTCCACTGCGATGGGATCGGCAACCTGCCGATGGGCCGCAGCGCGGGCAATCAGCCCAGCCGCTACCGGCCGCCGCCCAAAGGGCGTCGTTGTGAGATGCTGCATATCGTGTCACGAGACAAAACTTTTTCGCCCACCGGACAAGGGTGCCAGTTGACAGCCGTCAACACGCTGACCTAAAATGGAACTGCTACATAACCATTCGAGGCCTCTCGGGATCTAGTCCTGGGGGGCTTTCGTTTTTTAGACCGTTTCAATTAGGCCCTGTCTGCTCTGTGCCTCCTGTCTGTTGTCCTGTTTTCTCTTACCGGATCTTGCGACCCGGCCCTCAAGTGCCCTTGGCGTTCTTACGTTCGAACTGCCATTGGGTGTGAAGCTCACTGATATTGTCGACCAACCAATCCTCGAACCCTTCGCTGGTGCGCGCATTGAGGGTGAGGGTGGTCTTGCCTTTGCTGCGCTTAACCTCGCCCAATTCCTGGCCACCGGCGCCGCTGAGCGGTGCTTTTTGCGGTGGTTCTGCCGGTTTCGGGGCAGGGGAGAGCGCGCCAAAGACCGCGTCAAAACGATCATCGGATGTGTCTCCATGGGCCGCACTAACCGCGGTGTCGAGATCGGATTTCGCAAGCTGGTCGGCCAGTTTCAACCACCGGTCACGCCCCACAGTGGGGGCGGCACCAATGGCATTGACCAGCGGTTCGGGAATACGGTCTGCAACCGAAAGCATGCGTGAAATCAATGTCTTATCCACATGCAGCGCATCGCAGATCACTTTGCGCTCGTACCCCATCTGCCGCATTTGACGGGCGAAATTCACCCGCTCAATAAAGCTAAGGTCACGCCGGGCACTGTTTTCCTGACCCTGGGCGACGATCAATTCACGATCATCCAAAACCCGGATCAGCGCCTTTACGGGGCGTTCCAGACGCCGCAGCGCTGCCACCCGGCGACGGCCATAGACCACTTGGTAGCGTTCGGGGTAATTCGGGTTGGGCCGCAACAACACTGGCACTTGCTGGCCGTATTCCTCGATCGAGGCGACAAGCTCATCCAGGCCGCCGTTTTCGTCCAACCGGTCCCGCAATCCGCCAGCATCAACCATCCGCGGGTCGATTTCTTGCACCGCACGCGATTTCAGATCCGAGATTGACTGGCTGACCGCGCCGATCGCCCCAGAGGAGTAGCGCGGTTTGGCCACATCCACACGGGTGCCAGCAGACGGCGTTGTGGGGGCGGCTTCGCCCTCCATCAGGCCTTTTAACAGGTTTTTACGCGCCATGTGTCCGCCCCCATGCGTGTTGCACCAAGGCTTCGATCTCACCGTTGACCGAATTCAGGCTCTCGATGGCGCGTTCATAGGTCGCGCGGGTGAATTGGCCTTTTTCGACCTCATAAAGCGTCTGTTTGGTGATGCCCGCGTCCGAGATTGCGGTGGATTTCAACACCGGGTGATTCAGCACATGTTCACCAAACATGGAGCGCATGAAACTGACCATCTGGTTTTGCGGCCCATCGCCGGGTTCATAGCGGGTCACCACATAGCGCAGCCAATCGTAGGACATATTGCCCCCGGCCTCGGAGACCACGCCCAACAGGTTCGATGTCATCAACAGAAACTGGCACATGGACATCACATCCAGCATTTGCGGATGGACGGTGACCAAAACGGCGGTCGCAGAGGACAGGGCCGACATGGTGAGAAATCCAAGCTGAGGGGGGCAGTCAACAACAACAACGTCATATTCTTTCTCCACTGATTGAAGCGCGTCGCCAATCCTGGTGAAAAAAAGATTACCATCCCGTTGGGCCAGCGCGCGCGGGGTGTCGTGCTCGAACTCCATCAGGTCCAAATTGCCTGGAATAATGTCTAGATTCGTGAAGTAGGTCTTTTGAATGACCTGTTGCAGGGGCACCGGATCATCGTAACGGATCGCATCATACAGAGTGCCGCCGTCCAGCAGATCGAACTCGGGCTGGAAGCCGTGCAAAGCCGAAAGCGAGGCCTGCGGGTCCAGGTCAATGGCCAAAACGCGATAGCCATCCAGCGCCATTTTCTGGGCCAGATGGGCGGCGGTTGTGGTTTTGCCCGAGCCACCTTTGAAGTTGATGACGGTGATCACCTGCAGATGGTCGCCCTCGCGTCGGCCGGGCAGGTAGGTGCCAACCGATTTGGCGCCGGCTTCCAGCATCTCGCGCAGTTCTTGCAGATCTTCGGGAGAGTAGTAACGCCGCCCACCGGCCCGAGTTTCGGGGGAGGGGCCGCGGCCGTCCAGATGCAGTTTGCGCAAATAGGCGTCCTTGACGCCCAACAGCTCGGCCGCTTCGCCAGAAGTAAACTTGCGCAAAGAGCGCTTGGCGTCCGGCGGGAACAGCTGTGCACGGTGGGCTTGCAACCGCTCGGACAAGCGGCGAGCGTGTTCACCCACCAAAAGATCAATGCGTTCACCTAGGCCGCTTGCGTCACTTGCGACTTCAAACGCGGCGCCGGGCTTGGCTTCTGCCGTTACGTCGTCCATTCTGCCCTCAATCAATCCGTTTGTTACGGATCATGTCGTTTTATTCACTGCTTTCCGTAAGTAATGGGGCAGAAACCACGATTCTTGCAAGGAAATTTTCCACAGGTAGTGTCTTGCTGTGGCTTAGACACTATTTCACGGGAATTCGGAGGGAACCAGTCCGGACCTGTGATCGCGTTTGATGGGTGACAGTACTGAGCGTTTTTTCAAAAAATCCACTAAAATGAACGAAAATTTCGCGTGCTGAACCGAATTTTCGCGGCAGGGCTGGGCCGTTACCGCGTAATTTTGTACGTTTTTTCTGGATCACGTGAATATTTGAACGTATTTCTGTATTCCAAGGACATTCTGATCGAATTGATCGACGCCTGAACGATTTGGGAGATGGCTATGGTGGCTGGTGTAAAAACAGTGGGGCAGGCGGCGTTGATTGCGCGGTTTGAATTGAACCGACCCGCGCCCTTTGTCACCAGCACGGTGGGTCCCGGCAGCCGCAGCACCCGAATCGAAGGGGGCAGGCGGTTTGAACATTACACTCGCGCCTATGATCCCGGTGACAGTGTGGCGGGGCATCTGCGGTTTGCGCTGCGGTATGAACCGCTGGACATCGGGATCCTGGTGGCAGTGATGCAAGCCCTGGACCCGGAAGAGATCCGCGGCTGGGTTCTGGCGGAACCCAATGGGCAATATGCGCGCCGGGCCTGGTTCTTCTATGAATGGGCCACGGGCGTTCAGTTGGATCTGCCCGATGCAGGTGTGGTGCGCTATGTGCCGGCGTTGTTGCCGGCGTTTCACATCACGGCGCGGGGGCAGAAATCGCCGCGTCACAAGGTCGAAGACAACCTGTTGGGCACGCGCGCCTTTTGCCCAACCGTGCGCAGGACCCAAGCGATTGAGGATGCCGTGGCGCGGGGGTTGGCCGCGCGGGGCAGGGCGGTGTTGCAGACTTGTGCGCCGGACGTTTTGGCGCGGGCGGTGAATTACCTGTTTACCAAAGAGACCCGCACCTCGTTCGAGATCGAACATGAGACCCCCAGTTCCGAAAAGGCGCAGCGGTTTGTGCAAAGCCTGCAACTGGCCGAAAACCTGTCGCTGGATCGGATTGAGGATCTGGTGAAATTGCAGGGGCAGATCGTGGATCCCCGGTATGCCGCCAAGGGGCTGCGCAATTTTCAGAATTTCGTCGGAGAGACCATCGGTTTTGACTACGCTGAACACGTGCATTTCATCTGTCCGCGTCCCGAAGATATCGCCGATCTGATGGCCGGCTGGCAGGAGATGAGCGGCCGGCTTGTCGACGATATCGATCCGGTGATTGCGGCGGCGCTGGTGGCCTTTGGCTTTGTGTTTTTGCACCCGTTTGAAGATGGCAATGGTCGGATCCACCGGTTTTTGATCCACAAAGTCCTGTCGGACCGCGCCTTTACCCCGCCGGGCATGTTGTTTCCGGTTTCCGCCGCGATCCTGCGCGACCGGCATGGGTATGATCACTGTCTTGAGGCATTCTCGGGCGCGATTGCCCCCCATATCCGTTGGGCCTGGGGGGCGGAAAAGACGCTGTTGGTGCAGAATGAGACCGCGGATCTTTACCGGTATTTTGATGCCACCGCGCAGGTGGAATATCTGTTTGATCGGATTGAAAACACGATTGAGGTCGATCTGCGCCAGGAGCTGGACTTTATCACCCGGTTTGATCAGGCCTTGCAGGCGCTGCGCCAGGTGATCGACATGCCAGACCGGCGCGCGCGGCTGTTTACCCAGCTGGTGCTGCAAAACGCAGGCCAGCTGTCCAAGGCCAAACGCAACCAGTTTGGCGAGCTGTCAGATGACGAGGTCACCGCAATGGAGGCCGCAATCCGCGCGGCGGTGGAGTAAGGAGTAAGTGATGATTTCATCAGCGTCGGCAATGGCTCTCGCTGCGACAGTCATTTACTGGCTATGAGGCCTGAACCGAAGGATACCGAAAACTATCCATTCATCGGCGACGTCATTGACCAGCTCAAAATTGGCCGCACCGCATTCTACAAATATTTCCCCACAGACCGCATCAAGCAGCTGCGGTCTGAACACTCAGACGCGCCTCAAAAATAGTTAAATCCTGTGGTGGGTTTGGTACCTTTATGCAAACGAACCCATTGCTCCGCAGATTACAGCGTTCTCTCATTTTATTGTATACGATTGGTTGAAATCGCCGGATACATTGTTGGTCATCGCCACCGGTGAGACACGTCGATTTGCCAATCTACTGTTGACCGTTGGGGCCTTCATCCTGTGAGAACGTGAGCAACCCGTAAGCCAGTTTCAGGTTGAGGCTGCAAGCAGTTCGCGGGTGTAGGGTTCAATCGCTTGATGCGCCCGCAACGCGTCCGCTGTCATCATTTCCACCACAGAGCCGTTTTGCATGACCGCGAGGTTGTCGCACATATGGGCGACAACCGGCAGGTCGTGGCTGACCATTATATAGGTCAGGCCACGGTCCGCGCGCAGATCCGTCAAAAGGTTCAGGATCTCGGCCTGAACCGAAACATCTAAGGCTGAGGTGGGTTCGTCCAACAACAGGACCTCAGGCTCACCGGCAAGGGCGCGTGCGATAGCCACCCGTTGCCGTTGCCCGCCGGACAGCTGATGCGGGTATCGGAAGCGAAAGCGCGGACCAAGACCAACGTCATCCAACAGCTTCTCGGTACGTTTGCTGATCGCATCCATACCTTGCAGATGCAGCGCCTCGCTCAGCACTTGATCCACGGAATGACGGGGATGGAGCGACGCATAGGGGTCTTGAAACACCATTTGCACCTTTTTAAAGAAGCTGCGGTCGCGCGCGGCCCCGTGCAGGTCCTGGCCCAATGCCTGTATCGAACCGGACCAGTCCGGAGCCAGGCCGGTGATGGCGCGCAGGATGGTGGATTTTCCGGACCCGCTTTCGCCAACCAAACCCACGCTTTGCCCTTGCGCGACTGAGAATGACACCGAGCGCACCGCGGAAACGGAGCCGAACCAGACGTCCAAATTCTGAACATTGATGGCTGTCATTGGGTCTGCTCCAACGGGGCATGCATCCAGTCATCCTGGCGTTGCAACACCTCAAGATGCGCGCGCGGGTTATCGAGGCGGGGCAGCGCGTTTAACAGGCCCCGCGTATAGGGATGTTTGGCCTCATGCAGTTTTGAGGCCAAACAGCTTTCGACTATGCGGCCGGCATACATGATCAACACGCGGTCACAGAATTCGGCCACAAGGTTCAGATCGTGCGAGATAAAGATCAACCCCATCCCGCGATCCCGCACGAGCTTGTCCATAATCGACAAAACCTGACGCTGGACCGAGACATCCAGAGCCGAGGTCGGCTCATCCGCGATCAGAATTTTGGGATCCGGGATCAGCATCATCGCGATCATAATGCGTTGCCCCATGCCACCGGACATTTCATGCGGATAGGCGTTCATCACCCGTTCTGGGTCACGCAGTGAGACGGCATTGAGCATCTCAATACATTTTTTACGCGCGCTTTGCCGATTGTCGCGATTGTGCTGCAGGTAAGCCTCCATCAGCTGCGCGCCGATGGTCATCACCGGATTCAGTGAGAATTTGGGGTCCTGCATGACCATCGAAATCTCATTCCCTCGGACCGAGCGCATCTCGCGTTCAGACAGGTCCAACAGGTTACGACCTTGAAATGAAATCTCAGCCGCTTGGACCTGACCCGGCTTGCGGATCAGTTGCAGGATGGAGCGACCGGTCATGGATTTTCCGGACCCGCTTTCGCCGACGATCCCCAGCCGTTCCTGACCAAGCTCAAAAGAGATCCCCCGCACCGCAGCGAAGATACCTTGGCGGGTTGGGAACCTGACCCAAAGGTCGTTGACTGTGAGAAGGGTCATCCGTGACCTCCGTCTTTTGGATCCAGAACATCGCGCAAACCATCACCAAGGAGATTGAACGCCAAAGACACCGTGAAAATCGCGAGGCCGGGGATTGTTGCAACCCACCAGTGATCCAGGATAAATCGCCGCCCCTCTGAAATCATCGCGCCCCATTCCGGACTGGGCGGTTGCGCGCCAAGCCCGAGAAAGCCGAGGCCGGCAGCCGCAAGGATAATGCCTGCCATATCCAGCGTGACCCGCACAATCAGTGATGAGATGCACAAGGGCCAGATGTGTCGGGTGATAATTCGCAGCGGACCTGCGCCTTGCAGGCGAATGGCGGCAATGAATTCGGACGAGCGAATGGTCAGAGTCTCTGCGCGCGCCATACGTGCATAGGGGGGCCAGGCGGTTAAAGATATCGCCAGCACCGCGTTTTCGATGCCCGGTCCCAATGCGGCAACAAAGGCCAAGGCCAGGACAAGCCGCGGAAACGCCAGGAAAACATCTGTCGTGCGCATCAAAATCTGGTCGGCCCAACCACCAAGGTAACCCGCGACTGTGCCAACCAGCAGACCCACCACAGGTGCGATCAACGTCACGAGGGCAACGATATAGAGCGTGATCCGACTGCCATAGATCAGACGCGACAGGATATCGCGCCCCAGACTGTCGGTGCCAAGGTAGTGATCGTCAAAGCCGATGGGCTTTAGCCGGTTCAGAAGATCTTGGTCAAAGGGGTCATGCGGCGCAAGCAGGGGCGCGCAGGCGGCGATCAACACCAGCGCAGTCAGAATGAGAAGCCCGGTCAGGGTCATCCAATTGCTGGTGAGCCGCAGCCACCCTTGGTAAAGGCCCGCAACCCGTGCCTGCATGCGCGAGGCGGGCGCGTCGGACAGCAGCCATTGTTTTAAGGTTTGTTCGCTCATTTCGCCCTCGGATCAAAGATCTTGTACAACAGGTCCGACAGTATATTGAGGCAGATGAAAATCAGACCAACTACGACCGTCCCGCCCAGAACAGCGTTCATATCCGCGCTCAGCAGTGCCGTTGTGATGTAGCTGCCGATACCGGGCCAGCTAAAGATGATCTCAGTCAGGACGGAACCTTCCAGCAGGTTCGCGTAGGACAGGGCTATCACTGTCACCAATTGAACCCGAATGTTTTTGAACGCATGGCCCCAGATCACTTGTCGTTCCGACAGGCCTTTGACGCGGGCGGTGGTAATGTATTCCGCGCTCAGCTGTTCCAGCATGAACGAGCGCGTCATGCGGCTGATGTAGGCTAAGGAATAATAACCAAGCAGTGAGGCAGGCAGAATGAGGTGAAAAAACCCGTTCCAAAAGACGTCCATGTCGCCCGCCAGCAGCGCATCCACCAGAACCATGCCGGTAACCGAAGGTACCAGCCCCTCAAAGAAGATATCCAGACGCCCCGGGCCGCCGACCCATCCCAAAATGCCATAAAACAGCAATAACCCCATCATCCCCAGCCAGAAGATCGGCATTGAATAGCCCACAAGCGTCAACACCCGAATGGTTTGGTCGACCCAGGTGCCGCGATGTACGGCGGACAGAACCCCCATCGGGATCCCCAAAAGCATGCCAATCACCACGCCCAGGGTGGCCAGTTCCATGGTCGCTGGAAACACACGCGCAATATCTTGGGAGACGGGTCGGGCCGTGAGCAGGCTGTTGCCAAAGTCGCCGTGCACTACATCCCAGAGGTAGTAGAAAAATTGGACCATCAAGGGTTTGTCGAGACCAAGCTGGTGATAGACCGCGTCATAGGTTTCTTGGCTCGCGCGTTCTCCGACAATGGCCAAAACCGGATCGATCGGCATCACGCGACCAATCACAAAAGTTACGAGCAGCAGCCCAAGCAGTGTTGCAGTGATGGAGCCGAGCGTGGCCAGTGTGCTGCGGAGCCAGGGTGGGAAGGGCGCAGGTTTGCGCCCCTCTTCTGTCTGCGATGTCACAGAGACCATATTATTTGGTCACTTGCCAATAAGACGCCGAGGTGATCGCCTGACCACCTGAGAAGTTGGTGACCTTTTCATTCATGGCGTTCTGTTCAATCTGCTGTGCCATAACAATAAAAGGCGAGCTTTCGCGGAACTCTGCCTGGATATCATCATAGAGTTTGGCACGCACGGCCCGGTCATTTTCGATCACAGCAGCGGCGGTTTTTTCTGTCAAACCGGCGGTGTCCCAACCATTGCGCCATGCAAGAAGACCGGTGGCATTGGCTTCTTTGGAATTGTCGGGGTTAAAGGCAAATGTGCCCGCGTTGGTATGTGGATCCGGGTAGTCTGGCCCCCACGCACCAAGGTAGACGTCCAGTTCGCGCGCACGATATTGGCCCAGGATCTGTTTGCCGGTACCAACGGTCAGGTTTATTTTGATCCCGGCGGCTGCTGCATTGTTTTGGAAACTTTGGGCGATTTCCAACCGCTCCTGCGCCTCACGGACGCCAACGGTCAGTTCAAGCCCGTCAACACCAGCCTCTTCCAGCAGAGCCTTGGCTTTTTCCAGGTTCAGCGCAAAGGGGTTCTCAGACGAGGCACCCAAATAAGTTTGCGGCAGGAAGTTTTGATGAACGGTGTACTGACCTTTGAGGAAGGACTGGGTCATCCCTTCGTAGTCGATCAGGTATTTAAACGCCTCGCGCACTTTGGGTTTGGACAGAACCGGATGTTGTTGGTTGAGCGACAGGTACATCAGACGGCCCTTTAACTCGTCGACGATCTTCACACCTTCGACCGAGGAAATGCCTGCGACGTCTTCGGGGTTCAAGTTGCGCGCCACATCAATGTCGCCGCGTTCCAGCTGCAGGCGTTGGGATGCGCTTTCTTGTACGTGTTTGATGATAACCCGCGTCATCGCTGGCGTGCCGCGATAATAGTCGGGATTGGCGGTCATCACGACGCTGTCGCTTGGGTTCCAGGCTTGCACTGAGTAGGCGCCGGAGCCTGCGGAATTGGTCTTGAGCCATTCATTACCCATGTCCCCGTCGACTTCATGGGTGAGAGCGGTCTTTTTATCGACGATCCCGCCGATGGTTGCGGTCAGGCAATTCAGTACAAAGGACGTGGCATAGGGCTGATCGGTGGTCAAGGTAACCGTGTCGCCTTCGGCCTTGATCGTTTCGGCAACGTTATCCGCGTCAAACCCAAACTGCGTCAGGATGAACGACGGTGTTTTGTTCAACAAAACAGCGCGTTGCAGGGAGAATTCCACGTCTTCGGCGGTGACGGGGTTCCCGGAATGAAAGCTCAAACCCTCTTTGATTTTGAAAGTAATGGTGGTGCCATCGTCAGACACGGTCCAGCTTTCGGCAATTTCAGGTTTGTAGCCAGCATCCAGATCGGTGGGATCAAAGTTCACCAACTTCATATAGACATTGCGCGACACATCTCCGCCCGCAAATTCAAAGCTTTCGGCGGGGTCCAAGGTCGTGATGTCATCAATGCGCATGGCTACGACCAGGACATTGTCTGGTGTTGCGGCAATGGCCATAGGCGACGTGCTAATGGCAAGCCCGATGGCGGCACCCGCCAACAGGGATTTGAAAATCGTCATATTACCTCTCCTGATTTAATAGTGGTCCAAAGTGGAATGACTTGGGGCTGATCTTGCGTCAGCCTCCCCAGGTCTTGGCCAACACGCGCAGCCAATTCTTGTGGCAGAGCTTTTCGATCAGTTCTGCATTATATCCGTGGGCGACCATCGCCTTTCGCAGGTTGGGCAAGTCCGCCACTGATGTGACGTCTTGGGGCACCGTGGCCCTATCGTAGTCCGATCCCAATCCAACGCGGTCCTCGCCAAGCACATCGATCAAGTGATCCAAATGGCGCAACACCTGGTCCAGCGGGGTGTCGGATCTGTTCTTCCCGTCGGCGCGCAGGAAACATACGGCGAAATTCAACCCGACCATGCCGTCGCTTTCGGCGATTGCTGCCAGTTGCTTGTCCGTCAGGTTCCGCGAGTGAGGTGATACCGCATAGGCATTTGAATGCGTGGCCACCAAGGGTGCGTCCGATATGCGCGCCACATCCCAGAACCCGGCTTCGTTGAGATGGGATAAGTCTACCATGATTTTGAGTTGATTGCACCGTCGGATCAAACGTTTGCCATGATCGCTGAGGCCGGCCCCGATATCGCCAGTCGACGGGAAGCGAAACGGCACCCCTTCGCCAAAGATGTTATTGCGGCTCCACACCGGGCCCAAGGACCGCAGCCCCGCCGCATAAAGCACATCGAGCGCGTGCAGATCCTCATCAATGCCTTCGGCCCCTTCGATATGAAAGACCGCGGCCAGTTTGTCTTGTGACCAGGCGGTGTGAATGTCGGCGACACTGCGCACAATCTTTAGATCACCACGTTGGTCCAATTCCGTCAGCAGGGCGCTTTGATGCAGCACGACGCTGATTGCAACTTCCCAGTCGATTGGATCCGGCAGCGGCAGATCGTAGCTGTCAGACGCGGTGGCTCTTAGCTTTTCATCCAGATCCATGGGGGAGGGCACGTAGACGGCGAAGAACCCTCCGCCAAATCCACCTTGTCTGGCCTTGGGCAGATCGATTGCGCCATCTCGCCCGGTGCTGAAACTCTCCAGCGCTGTCCGACCACCTTCGGAGTAAAGGCGCAAGAGCACATCATTGTGGCCGTCAAAAACGGCAGGGATCGCCTCAAACATGTGAAAACCCTTGTGAAAGTATCACGATGGTTGCGAATCACAGTGCATAGATCAATAAAATGTGCATGAGTAAAACTCATTGATCCATAACGGTTTTGCAGGATGGCTGGCACGCGAACGGGACGAATGGGACATTCCATCGCTGAGTATGAGGCGTTTCGCGCCTTAATTCAGGCGGGCACGGCCACAGCGGCGGCAGCGCAGCTGGGGGTGTCACAATCGGCCATCTCGCGCTCCATCGCATCACTGGAAACCCGTCAGGGCCGCCTCTTTTTTGAGCGTATCGCCGGACGCCTGCAGCCCACCCAAGAAGCGCTGGTTCTGAACCGACGTCTGGATTCCCTGTTTGACGCGCTGGATTTGATCGATGGGCCGTCCGAACCCGTGTCAGAGACCCTGCGTCTGATCGCACCGCCCTCTTTTGCGCAGCGCTTTCTTGTGTCCCATATCAATCGCTTTTTGCAGATCAACCCGCATTACTATGTGAGCTTTGAGGTCAGCACCAATGATGACGCGGTCACCGGAATTCTGGATGGGCGGTTCGATTTGGCGATTTGCGGCGTCGATGCCTCGCGCGCTGGGGTGAAATTGATGTCCTACAGATCCGTCACTGCCGTCTGCGCCATGAGTTTGGATCACCCTTTTGCCACCCGTAGCGAAATCAGCCCAGCAGATTTGGATGGGCAGAACTTGATTGCATTGACCCGCCGACACGTGCGTCGGGGTCAGTTGGACCGGTTGTTGAACCAGGAACAGGCGAAACCCAATGTGGTGGCCGAGGTGTCCACGTCTTATGCAGCAGCCGATCTCGCGCGCGAGGGGATGGGCATTGCCGTGATCAACCCCTTTCCGCTGTATCATTATCGATCACGCGAAATGGCCTTTGTGCGTTTTAATTCGCCCATCGGGTACAAGGTGCACTTTGCGGTCTCCTCCCAACAGCCAGTGCCCCGTATCGCCCATGCCTTTATGCGTCACGTGCGTCTGAATACGCCTTCAGATCCGTTTT
>NZ_JAHHIR010000106.1 GCF_018678075.1 Epibacterium ulvae
ACGTAAGACGTTCGAAGCGCGACGCTTGCATCACCGCCAGCGTGCCGCATAATGCAACCAACCAGATGAGCCAGATACTCTCTTAGTTTAAGCTGCCATTGGTTCCAAAAACCCTGACGACGGACAGTCGGCTTTGACGCCAATGGGATTTGCGACTTTGGTGCCGCGCTCGCGCACGCTGCGGGCGGCGATGCCTGGATTGTTGGTTTCTATGACCAAATCACCGGCGCACTGTCGATGCTTCCGAATGGGACTGCAAACGTGCTTTTTGTGCGCGCTGGAAACGTCTTGACCCAGGGTCGCCGTCTTGCCTGGGGTGGCGATGAAAACAACGCGGTCATGGCTGACAGCACCCATGCTTTGCCCCCTGCAGGGGCTTTGCTCGCAGTTGGTCGCATTGCTGACGATGGAAATCCGGTGATGGCATCGGGACCGCAAAACACGCTCGGCATTTTCGCACCTGGCGGGGCGACGGGATATGCGGATGGAACGTCGATTGAATATCTCGCAGCGGAAACGCAAGAGTTTGAACCCTATTGGCTGACGAACGGCACAGGCTACAATCTCCACGCCGCTTATGTGGACGCGGCCACTGGCTACAGCAACCAGGGCAATCCCGTAGATCAAGGCACTGAGAATGGCTTTACCTATGGCGCTGCGGGCACCTTGTCATGGGGTGGCCGGGCCGGGGATACCAAGCGAAATTCACGCGGTTCCCATGTGGCTTTGGCCGCGTGGGATGTGGCCCCCACCGGTGCTGATCACGCGCGTGTCATGCAGTTCTGTGCCGACATCACATCCGAAGGTGACACAGACGGTATCACGCAGGACTGATCTGACGTAAAAAGAAGCCCACCAAATTGGCGGGCTTCTTCATTCATAGGTTTAAAGCGCCTTTAAAGATCGTTCAACGGTCACTTGAAGCAAAGGACAGCGTGTCGGGAAATTTCAGTTGCTGTCATTTTCACTGTCCCGCACTGACAAAATCTCTGTCCCGCTACATTTGCTGCAACTTTAAGTGTCCATTACTGAAAAAAGTAGTGTCCCGCTACAACAGGGTATGTAAATTATTTTAACATCGACTCTTGAATGCGCGTCTGACCATCCCGATATCACAGTTACGTAATGTGAATGACCTTTACATTGAACCAAACCTGGAGAGTATGATGACCACCGTTTCCAACGCAGTTCCCCACCACCATGCCCAAGGGTGGTTCACGCGCTGCGAGGCGTGGCTGGACGACAAAGGCAAAGGGGCCTGGATTGCCGCAATGGTACTGGGCTTTGTCTTTGTCTGGCCTATTGGCCTCGCCCTTCTGTTTTACATGATCTGGAGCAAGAAAATGTTCGGCCAATGCAGCAAACGTTCTTTTACACGCCCAATACCTGGTCGGTTTGGGGCTAAATCCAGCGGCAACAGCGCCTTTGACGCCTACAAAACCGACACGCTGCGCCGTCTGGAGCAAGAACAGAACGACTTTGAGAGCTTTTTGCAACGCCTGCGCGCCGCAAAGGACAAGGCAGAGTTCGACCAGTTCATGGATGACCGCGCGTCCCGCTCGGATGAGAGTGATGACGTCAAAGACGATGACACGGCGGCGAAACCTGCTTAACTCGTCTCACGTTCACCGCGCATTTTGGGGGCAACAACTGCCCCCAAAGTTATTCAATTGCCGAAAAAGGATCCACCCGCGTCATGCCAGCACTGCCTGACCCAAACTACTCCCCTGAATTCTATGCCTCGGTCCCGGCCAAGCGGCTGTTTGCCTGGTTTGTCGATGGGCTGATCATCTGTGCCATCTGTATTGCCTTTGTTGTTGGCACCGCGTTTATCGGTTTGTTCTTCCTGGGCGCGCTGTTCTTGATGGTGGGGTTTGCCTACCGGGTGATTACCATTGCCAATGGGTCTGCGACCTGGGGGATGAAATTTGCCGGAATTGAATTGCGCGATCTTGGCGGCGCGCGATTGAACCTTGGCCAAGCGGTGTTGCACACGCTTGCCTATTCGGTCTCATTGGCCTTTGTGCCCCTTCAGTTGGTGTCGATTGTGTTGATGCTGACCACCGCAAAGGGGCAAAGCCTGGCCGATATGTTCGTCGGGACCGTAATGATCAACCGCAAAGCGTGAAAGAAGCGATAAACCATTTATACCTGCCACGTCTTGGCGTCACGCGGCGGGCTTGCTATCATTTTGGGTATCGCTTTGCTGCCTAGGATGTAAAACTACACTCATGCGTCATTCTTTGCCTATTGCACCACAGTTTTACGTCACGGCTCCGCAGCCCTGCCCCTATCTGGAGGACCGGATGGAGCGCAAGCTGTTCACAGCATTGCAAGGCGATGGTGTCGAACAGCTAAACAATTCGCTGTCGCAGCAAGGATTTCGTCGCTCGCAGAATGTGCTGTATCGCCCGTCTTGCGCTGATTGTTCTGCCTGTTTGTCGGCCCGGATCAACGTGAATGCGTTCAAGGCACGGCGCAGCCAGCGGCGCACGCTGAAACGCAATTCCAATCTAATCCGCCGGGCGACCTCTCCCTGGGCGACCGAGGATCAATTTGACCTGTTCCGTCGCTATCTGGACAGCCGTCACGCCGATGGCGGCATGGCGGATATGGACGTCTTTGAATATGCGGCGATGATCGAGGAGACCCCGGTGCGCAGCCGGGTCATCGAATATGTGGACGAAACCAGCCACAAGCTGACCGCTGTCTCGCTGACGGATGTGTTGGATGACGGGCTGAGCATGGTCTATTCGTTTTATGAGCCGACGCTGGCGCAGAGCTCCCTTGGCACCTTTATGATTTTGGATCACATCCAGATCGCCATCGATGCGGGACTGCCCTATGTCTACTTGGGCTATTGGGTGCCCGGCAGTGAAAAGATGGGATACAAGGCCAAGTTTTCGGGCCTTGAGATCTATCGCCAAGGAAAGTGGGAGCCGATGCAGGACCCCGAAAAAGTTGCAGCCTCCGATCAGCCCTATACCCGTGATCCCATCTCGGAACAGGTCGCCAATATCCAACTGCCCCCACTGACCGAGAAGTAATGAAACAAGCGCTGCATGCGGTCTCGCTGGTTGTTTCTGACTATGACAGGGCGATTGATTTCTATTGCGGAACACTTGGCTGGCAGCTGGCCGAGGACGTGGATCAGGGCCACAAACGCTGGGTGCGTATTTTGCCGCCCGGCTCGGACGGGGGATCGCTGATCCTGGCGCGGGCCGACACAGAGACACAGCGCGCCGCCATCGGCAATCAGTTCGGCGGACGGGTTGGGTTGTTTCTGACCACCGATGATTTTGCCCGCGACCATCAGCACATGCGCGACCGTGGTGTGCAGTTCGAGGAGGCTCCGCGACACGAGCCCTATGGCACCGTCGCGGTCTGGCAGGATCCTTTTGGCAATAGATGGGATCTGTTGGAGCTGAAAACCAGCACATGAAAACCAACGCATGAAAAAGGGGCCCATTGGGCCCCTTCTTTGTGTCGCTGTGTCAGACTGCTCAGTTCGAGAGCAAGGCCGGCACGATGGTCACGATGGATGGGAACAACCACAAGATCCCAAGTCCCCCCACCTGGATCAGCACAAAGGGCAAGATCCCGCGGTAGATATGACCGGTGGTGACCTCTTTCGGCGCAACCCCGCGCAGATAGAACAGCGCAAAGCCAAAGGGCGGCGTCAGGAACGAGGTCTGTAGGTTCACCGCGATCATGATGGTCACCCATTTGGGATCAAACGACCCGCCATAAATAACCGGACCCACAATCGGGATCACGATGTAGATGATCTCCAGGAAGTCCAACACAAAGCCCAGGACAAACAGCACCAGCATCACAATCAGGAAGACGGTCAGCTCGTTGTCAAAGCTCTTGAGGAACTGCTGGATATAGTGCTCACCACCAAAGGAAATCACCACCAGGTTCAACAGCTGCGAGCCGATGAGGATGGTAAAGACCATGGACGTGACCTTGGCTGTTTCGCGCACCACCGGGGTCAGAACGCCCCCTTTGTACAGAACCCAGCAGCCGTAAATCATACCGAACAGCGCGTACATGTAGCAAGCATAGGCCACAAAGAACGCCGCCCAGCTTTCGGCACTTGCGCCGCCTTGGTTGATGCGCAGGTCAAAGTTCACGCCGATCAGAACCGAAACCGCGATGGCCAAAGTGGCCCATAGGATAACGGCGCCGGATTGGCCTTCTTCTTTCAAGCGGCGATAGGCCGCCAGCATCAAGGCTCCACCCGCCCCCAGTGCCGCAGCCGGCGTTGGGTTGGTGATACCGCCCAGGATCGAGCCAAGCACAGCGATGATCAGAACCAATGGTGGGAACACCACGCGGATCAGATCATTTTGCGCACAGCGGATCCCGGCTTCCCGGACACCGTACAGAACCAAGACCATCGGCAGCGCCATCAGGGCAACTGTGCCACCCGCAGACGTGGTGGGTTGGATCAGCAGAATGTCGACCAGAGCCAGCAACAACAGACCCATCGCACCAAGGATCAACGGCTTGACGTCACGCGACGGAGCCACGCCACGGCCAATGGCCAGCGTCAGACCAAAGAGCACGATAAACGTCGCGATCCCGGTGCCAATTGGAGCGGCGTTTTCGATCATTGCGATGCGGTTCGCCTCGATCTCATCCACTGTCAATTGACGAGCTTGTTCAACACCCCCTGCGGCATCCAGCGCGGTTTGTTCAGCGATCGCCGCGTCCCAGGCAACTTGACCATGGAGTTCAATCATCGCCGCCTGACACTCGGCACCCACATTGGTGCGCAGCGCCGCGCCTTGGCCTGCTTCGGAGAAGCTGGAGACAACGGTGCTTTGGCTGCCGATGATGTCAAATGCGCCCAAAAGCAGCGCGCCCGCGATGATCGCAATCGGCACACCGAGATACCAGGTAAAGGCTTCGCCGCGCGTCACCGGCTCACCGGTGCTGCCTTCCATGACAACAGCAGGCGCTTTTTCCGGGTTCAGCAAAGCGTAGACAAAGGCATAGCCCGCGTACAGAAGCGCCAACATGATGCCCGGCAGCAAGGCCGCCTGGAACAATGTCCCAACCGAGACAACCGCAGGCTCACCCAGGTAAGTCAACGCATCGGTACAGCCCGCTTCGCGGGCGCGGGTTTCCTGCGCGGTGGAGTAGAGATCACCGGCAAGCGTGCCCAGCAGAACAATCACGATCGACGGCGGAATGATCTGGCCCAATGTGCCAGATGCCGCGATCACACCGGTTGACAGCTCGGGACTGTAGTTGTTGCGCAGCATGGTTGGCAACGCCAGCAAACCCATGGTCACAACGGTTGCGCCGACAATACCCGTTGAGGCCGCAAGGAAAGCCCCCACAACCACAATCGACACTGCCAGACCACCGGGCAACGGGCCAAAGACACGCGCCATTGTGGTCAAAAGATCGTTGGCAATTTTTGAACGTTCCAGGGTGATCCCCATCAGAACAAACATCAACACCGCCAGCAGCGTCTCAATCGAGGCACCGGCCAGAACACGTTCGTTGATCCGGTTCACAATGAACGACACATTGCGATCCAGCGCGGTTTCCCAGCCCTGCACAAACACAGGCTCAGCAATCCGCGGCAATTCCGGATATCGGAACACGGATATCACATCGGGCTTCACGCCCGAGCTTACAAGTTGACGATAAACCTCGCTGTTGGTGTCAATCGCCTGGTGGATCAGCAGACCTGCGCTGTCCAGAGCGGCAATAACACCAAATGAGATGATCCCGGCACCACCGATGGCAAACGCCACCGGGAAGCCCGAAAGGATGCCCCCGAAAAGGCAGAAGAATACAATAATGAGGCCGATTTCGACGCCATCAAGACCGAATAGCATATCCGTAGTCCCTCAGATTAATGAGCGCCTTCATAGGCTTCTTCACCTTCGCCAAGGGTATCCTTGTCGAGGTATTTGTTCTCGCTCTCCGCACCTTCGATGAATTCAAGGAAGGAGCGGTAGAAGAACGCGATTGCGTGGATGAACACGATGCCGGCAAAGGCGACCAGAAGGATCTTGAACAGGAAGTAACCTGTAAATCCGTTGGGGCTAAAACCGATGGTCTCCACGTTCCAGCGCAGGGCACGCGCCTTCAGCAGCAACCGGTCCAGCGCGTCAGAGGCCGATGGCTTTGGCACGATCAGATGGCGCCACAGGAAGAACCAGCCATACATCCAGATCAGCGTGGCAATCGGCAGCATGAAGATCAGCGAGCCAAACATATCGATGGCCCGTTTTGCCCGGTGGCTGACAGCTGAATAGATCAGATCAACCCGCACATGCCCGCCTTGCACAAAGGTGTAAGACACACAAAGAGCGACGACCAAAGCATTGTAAAACTTCAGCTCTTCGGCATACCAGCTGATATCGAACTGGAGCGGCACGCCGACACCGAACACGATGTCCGGTCGAGTAAAGATCCGCTGCATGAACACGATGACGATTTGCTGCAGCACCAGCAACAGACCGGCCCATGCAAAGAAACGCCCGATACCATTGGCAAAGCCTTCAAGGACGCGCACGCATCCCCACATAAACGGGCGATGATACAATCCAAAGGCGGTGAACGCCACGACGATGGCCATGACCGCGAAGAAAAACTCAACAGATCCGCCGTAGTAGACGAAGCGCATGATCGCTTGCTTGTCGGACCAGTCCAGCCAGAGCGACGGATGTGTGATGGCATAGGCGATATTGTAATAGGCTTCGCCGAGGTTTTTCAGGACCCACCAGATACCGCTTAACACGGTCAGGATCGCACTACCAAAGCCTGCAGAGGCTGCTTCTTGCATGTCCCCTCCTGTTTGCCCCCGGTGTCACGGGGATCTCTTTGCATGTCAGAATGCTAAAACAGAGGAAGCCCCAAAAATGGGGCTTCTTCCAGGTTCACAGTTGGGTTTAACCACCCAGAACGCGAAGACGTTGCTGTACGTAGTAACCATCTGATTTGTTGATCCAATCCGCCGAGGTCGCCAGGGACGTTTCGAAGGAGTTGCGGATCTTGGCGAACAATTCGTCGCCCATGTTTTCGTCCATGACTTCTGCAGAGGCTTTGCCGAACGCATCCCAAACATCGTCAGAGAATTGCAGGGTACGCACGCCTTGTGCCTGCAGACGGGCCAGTGCGGCGCCGTTGTTGGACAGGGTTTCTGCCAGCTGGTACTGCGTGGTCGCCATGGAGGCGTAGCGCAGGATCGCTTTGTGCTGGTCAGACAGCTCGTTCCAGACGTCCAGGTTCACCGAAGAAGACAGGGCAGAACCCGGCTCGTGGAAGCCCGCTGTGTAGTATACTTTGGCAACTTCCTGGAAACCGGCGCGTTCGTCGGCCATCGGGCCAACCCACTCCAGCCCGTCCAGCGCGCCAGACGACAGAGCTTGGTACAGTTCACCGCCCGGAATGTTCTGAACAGATGCGCCCAGTTTACCCAGAACCTTACCACCTAGACCCGGCATACGGAACTTCAGGCCGTTAAAGTCAGCCGCCGATTTGATCTCTTTCGAGAACCACCCACCGGACTGCGAACCGGAGTTACCCGCCAGCAGGCCTTTGAGGTTGAAGATTTCGCCCAGTTCATCGTGCAGCTCTTCGCCGCCACCATGGTAATACCAGTTCGAAACTTCCTGCGCGGTACCACCAAACGGAACTGCGGTGAAATACGCATAAGACGGGTGCTGACCGATGAAGTAGTAATCGGCAGAGTGATACATGTCCGCCTGACCAGAGGTCACCGCGTCAAATACTTCCAGAGCACCAACCAATTCGCCTGGTGCTTTCTTGTCGATAGTCAGCGAGCCGCCCGAAAGCTCACCCACCATTTGTTCCATGTAGCTTGCCGCATCATCCAGTACGGCAAATCCACGTGGCCACGAGGTGACCATAGTCAGCTTGCGGTTGCCTTGCGCATATGCAGGTGCTGCCAGAGTTGAAGCTGCCGCCGCGCTGCCACCGAGCGCTGACGTCTTCAAAAAAGAACGACGATCCATAATTTTCCTCCCAAAAGTCCAACTGCCAAAGATCCATGGCAGATCAATTTCAGTCCGCACACCCTAACGAGAGTGAAAGACTTGTGAATACCAAGTATTAGGTAGACGTTAGAGAAATCCCATCAACTGTCTGTTTAATAACAATAAAAGTAAATTACCTACACGCTTTTTTGAGTTAATGGACAAAAAACACACCCGGTGGGTTTGCTTCCTCGACACAATCGAATAACGATTCGAGCCATGCGAAACCATTTTCCGTTCTTTCGACCGTCTTACGGGCAAAAGCTGGCCATGCTGGCCGCCGTGCCACTTATTTTGGCAACGGCAGCGATTTCGGTCCTGGTGACCTTCCAGTCGCGCCAGCTCGCCGAACGGGAGATTGCGGCGCTTGAAATACAGCTGCTGGACGCGAAAAAGGCCGAGCTGCGCAACTATGTCACCCAGGCGCGCAACGGGTTTTATTACATCTACGGATCGGCCTCACCGAATGACCAAGCGGCCAAACAGCAGGTCGCGCAAATCCTCGCCGCGATGATCTATGGCGATGATGGATTTTTCTTTGTCTATGACTACGACGGCAACAATATCGTCAGCCCGCGCCAGACTGCGTTGATCGGCAAAAACTTGTCCGGTCTGACCGACAGCAATGGCACGCCGGTTGTGGACGAGTTGATTAACATCGCTCGCCAAGGGGCTGGTTGGCATACGTTTTTATGGCCCAAGCCTTCGACCGGGGAAGAGGCGCAAATGATCTCTTATGTTGTGGGTTTTCAAAGCTGGCGGTGGGCACTGGGCACCGGGGTCTTTATCGACGACGTGTTGGAGACGGTGGCAGCGGCGCGCGCTGACGTGGAACAGCGCATTCAACGCACCTTCTATTACATTGGCGGCATTACCATAATTGCGCTGGTGGTGGTCTTTGCCACCGGCATGGTTTTGAACATTCGCGAACGTCGTCTGGCCGATGCCAAGTTGAAAGAGCTGACCCAGCGGGTGTTGGACGCGCAGGAAGAAGAACGCGGCCGCGTGGCGCGCGAATTGCATGACGGGATCAGCCAGATGTTGGTCGGCGTGCGCTATGCCTTGGACATTGCTTTACGCCGGATTGAACGCTCCGATTTTGACAAAGCTGCAACCCCGTTGACCAAAGGCGTCGCGCATCTGACCACCGCCATCAGCGAGGTCCGCCGGATCAGCCGCGATCTGCGTCCCGGCGTGCTGGATGACCTGGGCCTTGGCCCTGCGCTCAAAGCGCTGACCGAAGATTTCGCCACCCGCACCGGGATCGAGACCGAGTTCCACACCGTGGTTTTCCGCAACCGGTTGGAACAGGAAAGCAAGATCGCGCTCTATCGCATTGCCCAGGAGGCGCTGACCAATATCGAACGCCACGCAGATGCATCCCGTGTGGAGATTAACCTGCGCGGGCATAAAAAGGGCGTGACCATGTCCATCCGCGACAACGGGGTCGGCCTTCCGACCGACAATAGACGTAGCCGAAGCGGAATCGGTCTGCGTAATATTCAAGAACGCGTTGAACAGCTTGACGGCACCTTCAAGCTGCTATCATCTTCGGGCGCCCGCAGTGGCACCGAGATCATCGTGCGCCTCCCGCTCAGCAGCTTGCTGCCGCCGGGTCAGGATTGGTTGCCCGAGACTGACGACAAGATCGCCTAGGGAGTGAGGTGTGTCGTCGGGAAAAGAATGTGGCAAGGGAGGAGAACTCATGTCTGAGATACTGACACGTGTGTTGATTGTAGACGACCATCCAATGGTGGCCGAAGGCATCCAGTCTATCCTCGAAAGCTTTGATGATATTGAAGTTGTCGGCTCTTTGACTGACGGAAAAGACGCCGTTGCTAAAGTGCCCGAACTGCGCCCCGACGTGGTGCTGATGGATCTGAACATGCCCGGACTTGGCGGGTTGAGCGCGACAGAGATGATCCGCGAAGAAGCGCCCGAAACCCGCGTCTTGATCCTCAGCATGCATGACAGCCCCGAATATATCTCCACCGCGCTGAGCCACGGTGCGGTTGGATATGTGCTCAAAGACGTGCCCACCGATGAGATCAAGATGGCAATCGATGCGGTGATGCAGGGCAAAACCTATCTGTGCACCGGCGCCAAAGGCAGTCTGAAGCCCAAGGACAACGGCGATCGCGAGGCGCTGACGGGCCGAGAACAGACAATCTTGCTGCAGTTGGCACAAGGAAAATCCAACAAGGAAGTCGCGCGCGATCTCAATATCTCGGTCCGCACGGTGGAGACGCACCGCAAGAACATCAAACGCAAACTGGGGATTTCATCGACAGCCGGTCTGACCCGATACGCGTTGGAGCACGGAGTTCTGCAGGGCAGCGCGGGGTTTTAATCCTGCGCGGGTGTGATCCCCTGCCCAAAGAACACCAATGCACCGTCTTCATCCAAGACATGAAATTCACGCTGGCCATAGGATTGATCAAACGGCGCGCGCACCCGCTCATTGGCCAATCCATCCAGCGCGGGTTTTAACGCAGCATAAAGCGCATCTATCCCGTCCACATCGATATAGAACGAATGTTCATACCCCAAAGGCTGGCCATCGTCCCGCGGCGGACACTCCAACAGGCGAATGGCAGCCCCTTCGCGCCGCAAAAACGCATAGTTGTCCGTGCGAAACCCCAAGGCGAACCCCAAGACATCGCTGTAAAATGCCACCGCACGATCAAGGTCGCCGCAGAGCACGAAGGGTGTGATCTGTTTGCAAATTGCCAAAGGTGTCCCCTCTTCCAATTAACGGGTGCCGCGCCCGACATTCTGACAAATGGCACGAATATCCGAGATTTTGCATAAAAACCCGTGAAACGGGTCAAAATCGCTGCCCCTTATTTCCGATTATTTCAGGATTGCGCCCAAAAAAAGTAACAAAATGTCGTCATGAGGGGCATTTTCGACCTGTTTGCTGGTTGACGCCCCTTTTTAGCCAGCCTAATGTCCGCTGCAACGCAACGAGGAGCCACCCTAATGATTTCCCTAGTCGTAGTCGTAGGAACCACGCGCATGGGCCGGTAACGGTTGACCATAATCTACCCCATGCGCCTCCGACTGAAAATCGGGGGCTTTTTTATTGCTAAAACACGCAACGCGTAAAGACGATGTCGCCAATTGGAGCTAAGCAGATGACACGTGAAATGACCGGCGCAAAGATGGTTGTCCAAGCCCTGAAAGATCAGGGTGTCGATACTGTATTCGGATATCCAGGTGGCGCCGTTCTACCGATCTATGATGAGATCTTTCAACAAAACGACATTCGCCACATTCTGGTGCGCCATGAACAAGGGGCAGTACATGCCGCCGAAGGGTATGCGCGCTCGACCGGGAAACCGGGTGTTGTTCTGGTAACCTCTGGACCCGGTGCCACCAATGCGGTGACCGGTCTGACCGATGCGCTGTTGGATTCGATCCCGCTTGTGGTTCTGACCGGCCAGGTTCCGACCTTTATGATCGGCTCGGACGCCTTCCAGGAAGCCGACACTGTGGGCATCACCCGCCCCTGCACCAAGCACAACTGGCTGGTCAAGGAAACCGATGCGCTGGCAGGCACGCTGCACGAGGCGTTTCATGTCGCGACCTCTGGCCGTCCCGGTCCGGTTCTGATCGACATCCCCAAGGATGTGCAGTTCGCAACCGGCACCTATGCTGCACCGAAACCCTCGGCCTCGCATTACCAACCCACGCTCAAGGGCGATTTGGAAGAGATAACCGAACTGGTTGCCGCGCTTGAAAAAGCTGAACGTCCCGTGTTTTACACCGGCGGTGGCGTGATCAACTCTGGTCCGGCTGCCAGCCAGCTGCTGCGCGAGTTGGTGGATGCAACCGGCATTCCGATCACCTCTACCTTGATGGGTTTGGGTGCTTATCCTGCCTCTGGTAAAAACTGGCTCGGTATGCTCGGCATGCACGGGCTTTATGAAGCCAATATGGCGATGCACGGCTGTGATCTGATGATCAACATCGGCGCGCGTTTTGATGACCGGATCACGGGCCGTCTGGATGCCTTTAGCCCGAATTCGATCAAAGCCCATGTGGACATCGACCCGTCGTCCATCAACAAGGTGATCCGCGTTGATATCCCGATCGTCGGCGATGTTGGTCACGTGCTCGAAGACATTCTGACCGTCTGGAAATCCCGTGGCCGCAAGGTCAACCGCGAGGCCATAGCCAAATGGCAGGCGCAGGTCACCGAATGGCGCAATGTCAATTGTCTGAGCTACACGCCGTCGGAAACCACGATCAAGCCGCAATATGCGCTGGAGCGTCTGGAAGCCCTGACCAAAGGCATGGACCGTTACATCGCCACCGAAGTGGGCCAGCACCAGATGTGGGCGGCGCAGTTCCTCGGCTTTGAGGATCCAAACCGCTGGATGACTTCGGGCGGTCTGGGCACCATGGGCTATGGCTTTCCCGCCACCATCGGCGCCCAAGTGGCCCATCCGGACTCATTGGTGATCAACGTGGCAGGCGAGGCTTCCTGGCTGATGAACATGCAGGAAATGGGCACCGCGTCCCAATATCGCCTGCCGGTGAAACAGTTCATCCTGAACAACGAACGTTTGGGCATGGTGCGCCAGTGGCAGGAATTGCTGCATGGTGAGCGTTACAGCCACTCCTGGTCCGAAGCGCTGCCTGACTTTGTAAAGCTCGCCGAAGCCTTTGGTGCCAAAGGGATCTGTGTGTCCGATCCAAAAGATCTGGATGATGCGATCATGGAGATGATCGAATATGATGGTCCAGTGATCTTTGACTGTCTGGTTGAGAAGCACGAAAACTGCTTCCCGATGATCCCGTCAGGCAAGGCCCATAATGAGATGTTGCTGGGGGCCGCCGAAACGCAAGGCGTGATCCAATCCGGCGGCGCAGTGTTGGTTTAAACCCGTCATTACAAGGTATAGCGGGGCGTATCGCCGCCCTGCCCCGATTTGAAGAAAGGGACGTAAATGTCTGCTCTACATATCAAAAAAGGTTCGACCAAACATTCCGCCTATAACCTGCGCCCGACGTTTTCGGATGTTCAGGAACGCCACACGCTGGCCCTGTTGGTGGAAAATGAACCCGGTGTTCTGGCCCGCGTGATTGGCCTGTTTTCGGGTCGCGGCTATAACATCGAAAGCCTGACCGTGGCAGAAGTGGACCACACCGGTCACCTGAGCCGGATCACCATTGTGACCACAGGCACACCTCAGGTTATCGAACAGATCAAGACCCAGCTGGGCCGTATTGTTCCGGTGCATCAGGTGAATGATCTGACCGTCGAAGGCCCGTCCGTCGAACGCGAACTGGCGATTTTCAAAGTCGAAGGCGGCGGTGACAAACGGGTGGAAGCGCTGCGTCTGGCAGATATCTTCCGCGCCAATGTGGTCGACAGCACGCTGAACAGCTTCATCTTTGAAATCACCGGCTCACCGGACAAGATCGACGCTTTTGCGGATCTGATGCGGCCTCTCGGTCTCACCAAAGTGGCCCGTACCGGTGTCGCGGCGCTGCTGCGCGGCGACACCTAAGCCACAAGCCCTCTACCAAAGACACCCGGATGTGCAGTCCGGGTGTTGATCAGAACATGCGAACAACACGGCACGCGCCAACCCGGCGGGCCGTGTTTTGTTTTTTGGATTTGTGATGGCTTGCGAATATGACAAGCTCGCCTGTCTTTTCCACATGCGCCGTACTGTTTGGGTACGGGCCTGATGCGGGTTTGGCACGTTCCGTAGTTGCATGTATCTGAGGCGCATCACTGCCGGGCAGCTCTGCACCCAAACCCATATTGGCAAGGCTCGCCGCCAGAGCGGGACGTGACTCCCCCTCAACAAGCGTCAGTTCTCTTGCGTGCCGAAGGGAGCCTTTCAGCTCAACCTTAAAGAGAACACAATCACCGCTGTGCAAAGACAGATCATGGGTCGGATCACCATAGTAAAACGCAAGGTCACCGTGGTCTTCACACCAGATGACTGCTGCGTTTTTGGACGTATCATTCCATAGGACCACACCAATCATCGCATTGCTCTCCTATCACGCTATGCACGTTCAACTCTCTCTATATTCCAATAAGAAAGATAATAACTGTACTTCCAATTCGAAAACCAAACCGGGCATTTTGTGTCACGCGCGCAGTCAACTGACGCCAAATGGCGACATGATGATGCGATCAAGATACAAATGGTACAGTCTTCGCGCTGTGGAGTCGCATTCCAGTACAATTTAGGGCAGTATCCGCCGTAGCGAGGTCAGGTGAAGATGCCAAAGAATAAACGATCCCCGGTTGAATTACGCAATATGTTTGGACGCAACCTGCGGGAACTGGCGCAGAGCTATTCTTCTGTGTCAGAGCTCTCTCGCCAACTGGGCATCAACCGGACTCAATTCAACCGATACTTGTCCGGCGAAAGCTTTCCCCGGCCTGATGTACTGGATCGGATCTGTCAGTTTTTTGGCGTTGACGCCCGCATCCTGTTGGAGCCGATTGACGTCTTGGCCCAGAGCGGCAAGATCCTGAATGGACCGTTTCTTGCTAACTATTTTGGCCGCAACGCACAACGTGTGCCGACCGATGTCTTCCCCTCTGGGTTTTATTGTTTTTCCCGGCGCAGCTTTGTGCAGGCGGAAAAATTCGTGTTTGGTCTGGTAATTGTGTTTCGCGACGATGACGGCGTGACCTTTGTCAAAGGGTTCGAAGCCAAACAAGCGATGCAGTTCCATGGCCTGCCGACCGACACAGAAGCCCGTGAGTTTCGCGGATTTGCCCTGCCGCATGAGGATGGCGTGTCCCTGCTGATTGCGCGCAAGAACGCCGTCACCTTTTCCTTCAACTATCTGGCACGCGCCTCGTCGATGGAGAGCAATTTCTGGTCCGGATATGTGGCGCGCACCATGCGGGAATCCGAGCGGTCTGAGCGGGTGACGCGCATGGTCTATGAATTCCTGGACCAGGACATTTCGCGCACACTTGCGGCCGCCCGCATGTCTGGTTTTCTGACGGAGGAAGAACTGCCCTCGTATCACCGGCACCTGCTTCGGACCGGCGAGGCCTTTAGCTAACAAACACTGGACAGGCGTTGCGCATTAGTCAGACTGCGCGTCTGCCCGGCTTTTGCCTGATACTTTCAACGCCAGGGTCGCCGCCATAAACCCGTCCAGGTCGCCGTCCAGCACTCCTTTGGTGTCCGAGGTTTCATGCGAGGTGCGCAGGTCTTTGACCATCTGGTAGGGCTGCAACACATATGAACGGATCTGGTTGCCCCAACCTGCATCGCCCTTTGCTTCGTGCGCGGCGTTGATCTCGGCGTTGCGGCGATCCAGTTCCTGTTGGTACAGGCGCGATTTCAGCGCTTTCATCGCGATGTCCCGGTTCTGGTGCTGCGACTTCTCGGAAGAGGTCACAACGATGCCGGTTGGGATGTGCGTGATCCGTACCGCAGAGTCGGTGGTGTTCACGTGCTGCCCGCCCGCACCAGAGGAGCGGTAGGTGTCGACGCGGATATCGCTGGGGTTCACGTCAATCTCGATATTGTCATCCACAACCGGATAGACCCAAACTGAGCTGAAGGACGTATGGCGTTTTGCGGCAGAATCATACGGTGAGATCCGCACCAGACGGTGGACACCGCTTTCGGATTTCAACCAACCATAGGCGTTGTGGCCGGTGATCTTATAGGCCACGGATTTGATGCCCGCTTCTTCGCCCGGTGTCTCGGACTGAAGCTCGACCGTATATCCCTTCTTCTCTGCCCAGCGGACATACATCCGCGCCAGCATCGACGCCCAGTCACAGCTTTCTGTGCCACCCGCGCCCGAGTTGATCTCAAGGAAGGTATCATTGCTGTCAGCTTCACCGTCTAACAGCGCTTCCAGCTCTTTTTCAGCGGCTGTCGCGCTGAGCGCTTGCAGTGCGGACTCGGCGTCGGCGATGACCTCTTCATCGTCTTCCATCTCACCCAATTCGATGAGCTCGATATTGTCGGTCAAATCCTGCTTGATCGACTTGAACGTATCAATCGCGTCCACCAGCATCTGACGCTCACGCATCAGTTTTTGCGCGGCTTCCGGGTCATCCCACAGGTTCGGATCCTCGACCCGCGCATTGAATTCCTCCAGGCGATACTCGGCGGTTTCCCAGTTCAACCGCTGGCTCAGCAGGTCGAGCGACTTTTCGATCTTGGTCACGGTATTCTGGGTCTCGGCGCGCATGGTCGGAATTCCTGTCACTGTGTTCAGGCTGGCGTGATAAACCAGTGTCGCGGCACGAGCAAGCATATGCACCGGATAAGTATCCCAGCGCGTCCATCACGCATACGCCATTTCAACGATATTTAAACAATACTGATCCTAAATTGACGCAATGTTCGTAATCAGTTTGCCCGGTTTTAGGAGTTGGAGATGCCGCAGGGGTACCTGGTCACCCTTGGTGATCATTCGCTAGACACCGGCGATTCAATTGGCTCGTCCTACACCACATTCACCTCAGATTCATATCTGGGCAGCGGGACATGGTCCTGGAGCGGGACGGACGACGGGGTCTCCTATTCTGATGAGGTTGAGAGCGGTGAGTATTACGCCACCGCCGACGGGGCGGTCTATTTTGCGCCGGATTTTGGCGCCATAGACAGTCTGACCGGTGCCTCGACCGCGTCCACTCCCAGCTACAGCACTCTGGACGGGACCGTCGACGGCACAGACGTGGCCGAGTGGATAGATGATACTTATACGGACACTGACGGCGATGAAATCGACAGCGGGCGCGGCGGTGGCGCAGGCAATGATGATCTGATCGAAGCGAACGACGGCAACGACACAGTTGCGGCCGGTCTTGGCGCGGATACGGTCTATGGCGGAGCGGGCGAAGACAGCATCTTAGGCGGCAGTGGCGCTGATGTCATTTACGGCGACAGTCGCAACGAATTGGCACGTCTCGGCGGGCAAGAGACGATCACGGCCAGCAATGTCACCGACACCGACAGCGGCTATACGGTTACGGCGCAGTCTATTGGGGGATCTGCCGACGCCAGCAACCTGTCTGAGTACAGTGGAAACTTTGGGGTCGCAGGCGCGATCTCGGATACCGACAGCTACGTCTCGGCCCAAATCGGCTATGACTTGGACAGCGGCACCTCCGAGAAACTGTTTATCGATTTCGACCAGGCGACAACTGCGGCAAGTTTTGACTTCGATCATCTCTATACGAACGCGCATGGTGAAGAAGGGCATTGGGCCGTCTACAACGATGGTGTCCTGGTGGCAGAGGGAGACTTTACCGCCGCCTCCAGCGGCAACAGCGGCAGCGTTTCCATCAGCGGCGTTGGTGAATTCGACCAACTGGTGCTCAGCGCCAATATCCAGACCGATCTGACGGATGGATCCGACTACACGGTTTCAAACATCGAATTCACCATTCCCGTGGTGACCCCTGATCCATATGCCGACACAATCGACGGCGACGCGGGCGACGACATTGTCTTTGGTGAGGGCGGTGACGACCATCTGACCGGCGGCGCAGGTTCCGACAGCATCGAGGGCGGCGACGGCGACGACACGCTGGTGGTCGGCCAGGGCGACACGGCTTTGGGCGGCGGAGGCGATGATTTTTTCCAGTTTGTGGATGAAGGCGACGCGGGGTCTGGCGCCATCACGGTGACCGGTGGAGACGACGACGAAAGCGATGGCGACACGCTGGATTTCAACGGCCAATTGTCGCCCGGCTCGCTCAGCATCACAGCTGTCGACGGCGGTGGCAGCATGACTGGAACCGCGACGCTGCTGGATGGCACCACCGTCAGCTTCTCCGGGATCGAAAACATCATCTGCTTTGCCGCTGGCACCCACATCGACACTGCCAGCGGCAAACGCCTGGTGGAAAGCCTGCGTCCGGGTGATCTGATCCGGACCAAAGACCACGGGCTGCAGCCCCTGCTGTGGAAAGGGCAGAGCACGATCGCAGGGCTTGGCCAAAGCGCGCCGATCTGTGTGGAGACAGCCTTTAGCGGTGGCAAAGAAGATCTTTATGTCTCACCACAACACCGCATTCTGTTGCGCAACTGGGCGGCCGAGATGTTGTTTGACTCGACCGAGGTTCTGGTCCCGGCCTATGCACTTTTGGAAGATCTGCATGTGAACCAAGCGCCCCGCGCCGAGGTCACCTTTGTCCATCTTCTGTTGCATCGGCACGAAGTGATCTTTGCAAATGGAGTAGAGGTCGAAAGCTTCTTCCCCGGCACCCAGGCCATTTCTGCCCTGCCCGACCGCCAAAAGGCTGAGCTGTTGCAGGCACTGTCAGACGCGGGGGGCGAACTTTCCGAATACTATCGGACTGCCCGCCCCTGCTTAAACGCGCTTGAATATCGAATGATGTGTCAGTACAGCCCGCCCGAGCTGACGGTGCCAAAGTTGGCTTTTGGTCCCAGAACGGCGGTTCCACCCGTTGATGTGGTGACCTGACGACCCTGCGATTGGGCCTCTTCAAACAGCGGCAAGTTTGACCCCATCGCAAAGCCACCATCGAAAGTCACACCAAAAATCGGCTCATCCCCATCGCGGAAATACTCGGCAACCACATAGTTACCCGATGAATCATCCGGCAGGCGTGCGCCGGTGAACCGGTCGATCTTGATGAAATGGCCACCTTCGGGCACGCGGAAGGCCCCGCCGCCGAATTTCTCGGTCGCTTTCGACATGAACTGCTGGAACACCGGCCCGCACAGCGTACCGCCATAGGCACCACGGCCCATGGGACGTGGTTGGTCGTATCCGATGTAACAGCCCGCAACGATATTGGAGGTGAAGCCGACAAACCACGCATCGCGCGAGTCGTTGGTGGTCCCGGTCTTACCGGCAGTCGGAACCGGCAGGTTGATCACAGAGCTGGCAGTCCCGCGATCCACGACGCCCTTCATCATCGATGTCAGCTGATAGGCGGTGATCGGATCCATCACCTGTTCTCGCCGGGTGGCGATACGCGGCACGGCCCCTGCGGGCAGCTGGGCGCTGGAACAATCGACGCAATCGCGGTCATCATGACGGTAAATCGTAGCACCTGAACGGTCCTGGATCCGGTCAACCAAAGTCGGCTCAACCCGTTCGCCGCCGTTGGCAAACATCGCATAGGCCGCAACCATCTGATACAGCGTGGTCTCTTCGGCGCCTAGCGAGTTCGCCAAGAACGCTCCCATCCGGTCATAGACGCCAAACCGTTCGGCGTAGCCTGCAACCACTTCCATGCTGACTTCCTGTGCCAGACGAATGGTCATCAGGTTCCGCGACTGTTCAATGCCGGTGCGCAACGGCGTCGGACCATAGAATTTATTGGATGAGTTCTTGGGCCGCCACAGACCTTGGGGGGTGTTAACCTCAATCGGGGCGTCGATCACGATTGTCGCGGGGCTGTAGCCACTGTCCAACGCAGCCGCATAGACAAAGGGCTTAAAGCTCGACCCCGGCTGACGTTGCGCCTGTGTGGCTCGGTTAAAGACCGAGTGCTGGTAGGAGAACCCACCCTGCATCGCAATCACGCGGCCAGAGTTCACGTCCATCGCCACAAAGCCGCCCTGCACTTCTGGCACCTGCCGCACAGACCAGCTTTCGGGATTGCCAAGCTCGCCGCCCACGCCGCGCACCAGCACCACGTCGCCACGGGTGAAATTGTCAAAGAAGTTGCCCTTGAGCCATTTGATATCGGTCCGCGGAACCGAGCCGATTTTGGAATGGCCTTCGACACCAACTGTCAGGGATTGGTCCGCGATATCCAGAACAACCGCCGGATACCAATTGCCGCGCAGTACAATGTCACGCGGTACTTTTGCATCGCTCAGGGCAGCGCGCCATGTGGTTTCATCACCCAAGGCCTCTTCGGGCAGGGTCACGTCCGTGCCGCGCCAGATCCCGCGCTGGCGGTCGAATTTTTCCAGACCGGTGCGCAGGGACAGCGCCGCCTCGCTTTGCATTTCCTGATCGATGGTCGCACGCACGGTGAAGCCACCGGTAAAGAATTCGCCTTCGCCAAAATCCTCGCTCAGCTGGCGGCGGACCTCGTCGGTAAAGTAGTCACGCGGTGGCAATGCAGTGCGGAAGCTTTCGAAATCACCATTTTGCACCGACCGCAGGGGCTGGTCACGCTCCACATGATACACCGCCTCAGAGATATATCCGTTCTCGTACATCTCTTCCAAAACAAAGTTGCGCCGTTCCAGCAGCCGTTCTTTGCGGCGCACCGGGTGGAAATCAGACGGCGCTTTGGGCATCGACGCCAGGGTCGCCGCCTCATGCGGTTCCAGCTCGCCCAGGGTTTTGTTGAAATAGGTCTGGGCTGCTGCCGTCACACCATAGGAGTTCTGACCAAGGAAGATCTCGTTCATATAGAGTTCAAGGATCGTATCCTTTTCGAGCGTTTCCTCAAGCCGGGAGGCGAGGATGATCTCTTTGATCTTACGTTCCGCACGGCGGCTGCCATCCAGAAGAAAGTTCTTCATCACCTGCTGGGTAATCGTCGACGCACCGCGCACATTACTGCCGCGTGAGCGGACCGCTTCGACACCGGCGGCGGCGATGCCGCGCATGTCGTAGCCCTTGTGGTGATAGAAGTTTTTATCTTCTGCCGAGATAAACGCCTGTTTGACCAGCGCCGGGATGTCTTCGGCAGCGGTGAACAGGCGACGTTCCTTGGCAAATTCGTCTATCAACGTGCCTTCACCGGAATAGATTCGGCTGATCGTGGGCGGCTGATAGCGCGCCAAAGCCTCATGGCTGGGCAGATCCCGACCATAAAACCAGAAAATCGCGCCAACGGTCACGGCAACCGCAGCGATTCCCATGGTAACAGTCGTAAAAATAGCGCCCCAGAAGGACAAAAAGAACCTGAGCACGTCAAAGCCTCTCTCGCAGCATTGCGCCTATATAGGGGTCAGAACAGCCGGGGTCAAAATGGGAAACACCCGCGTTTTGCAGCATATGCACAAAAACAGTGTATCACATGTTCAACCTGCTGTGAGGCAGTCGGCAATTCTTGGCTGATTTGGAATATGTCTACTGTCGCACCAAAGTTTTGCGCGCGGCGTCGTCTTCCTGCCAGGCGAGCAATCCGTTCAAAATTCCACGCGCCGATCTTAGTCGCCAATCCGGATCCAGGATATTGTCCAGATCCCGTTTGCTGGACAAAAACCCGATCTCAATCAGGACGGACGGAATATCGGCAGATTTCAGAACTGAAAACCCCGCAGACCGCAAGGGGCGGCGGTTCATTGGCCCCCCGTGGACCGTCAGCGCATCCGAGATGGACTGCGCCAGATTGAGCGACCGTGGATGTGTCTCTACCCGCGCAAGATCCAGCAGGACATCTGCCACAATATCATCAGTGTCGCTTAAATCCGTTCCAGACAGCAACTGGCTGCGTTCCTGACGCTCCGCCAATTTCGCCGAGGCAACATCCGATGCCTCATCCGAGAGCGTGTAGATCGTCGTGCCATGGGCATATCCAGCCGACAGCGAGTCTGCATGCAGCGACACGAACAAATCTGCGCCTGCCAAATGCGCCAGCGCGATCCGGCGTTCCAGTGAGACAAAGTAGTCGTCATTGCGGGTCAAACGCACATCGAACTGGCCAGAGCGCAGCAGAATGTCGCCAAGTTCCAGCGCGAATTGCAGCACAATGTCTTTTTCCGAGACCGTGCGCCCCTGCACCTCGGCCTGGGCGCCGGGGTCAATACCGCCGTGACCGGGGTCCAACACGATCATCAAGGGCGCATCCGGGTTGCTGGCAAGCCGCTGTGGCAAATCCTGAGGCGCGGGCAGATCCCAGCGGGGGTCCTGTGGCGCGCCGGCCGATTGTGCAAACCGGTTGGCGTCAGACTCGACAAGGGCGATAGACAGCAGCGCACCAGCAGTTACGTCGTCAACGCTCAGCGCGGCCGTGTCGACTTTCATCGGCGCGCCAAGTTCCATCACCAGCCGCGACCAGCCGGGCACATAGGTGCCATATTGAATGTCGGTCACAAAATCGGTGGCCAGAAAGTTTCGTTCGGGGAAACCGGTCCAGTCGACTTCTTGAAAGTCCAGCACCAGACGGCGCGGCGCGTCGAGCGTGAATATGCGGTAGGGCACGCCTTGGCTGAGTGAGAGTTCAATCTGCCCCCCACCCCGCGTATCTGTCGCCGAGGTCTGCGTCGCATCCACCCGAGCCAGACCGCTGAACTCTTGCGCGAAGGCCAGACCACCCAAAAGAAATACGGCACCCAATGCGCCCAACAGGTTTTTCATTCGCATAGTGTCTTTGCCTGCCTCATGCGGTTTTCCCACATCATGTCGTCAAGACGCGCGAGATGCCATGAAAGTTTTCAACCGTTTCAGACCTTCGCCAATGTCAGCGGTCGATCGCGCATAGGAAAACCGCAGTGTCGTGGCGCCGCGAACCGGATCGAAATCAAGACCCGGTGTGACGGCAACTCCGGCCTCATCCAGAATCTCACGGGCAAAGGCGCGGCTGTCGGTCGTCAGCTCGGACACATCCGCATAGACATAAAACGCCCCATCCGGCGGCGCGATCTTGGTGAAACCGGCCTCGGGCAAGCCTTTGAGCATCAATTCGCGGTTCTTGGCATAGACAGCCAGATTGCCGCGCATCTCCTCTTCGCAGTCCATCGCTGCGAGGGCTGCGACCTGACTGGCGTGCGGGGCGCAGATGAACATGTTCTGCGCGATCCGCTCCACCACTCGGACGTGGTCTTCGGGGACAACCATCCATCCCACGCGCCAACCAGTCATGGAGAAAAACTTGGAAAAGGAGTTGATGACATAGCAGTCATCCGTCAGCTCCAACGCGGTGACCGCTTTGGCCTCATACTCCAGCCCGTGGTAGATCTCATCCGAGATAAACGCTGCGCCCTGCTCCTGTGTCGCCTCGATCAGCCCCTGCATGGCAGCGCTGTCCAGCATGGTGCCCGTTGGGTTGGCAGGTGACGCCACCATCAGCCCGGCCAGATCAAGGTCAGCAAAATCAGATGGCACCGGCTGAAGGCGGTTTTCCGGATCAGTCTGGATATCCACCGGCGTCATGCCAAGCGCATGCAGGATCTGGCGATAGGACGGATAGCCCGGCGCGCCAATGCCAACGCGATCGCCGCTGTCAAACAGCGCGGTAAAGGCAAGCGTAAAGGCCCCGGAGGAACCCGGTGTAACAACTACGCGGTCGGGGTTCAGGTCGACATTATACCAATCACCATAAAGGGTTGCGATGCGTTTGCGAAGTTCCGGGTTCCCCAAAGCAACGGTATATCCTAACGCGTCCTGCTCTAACGCATCCGCCACAGCACGCCGCGCCCCTGCGGGCGCTCCGGTCGATGGCTGGCCCACTTCCATATGGATAATGTGACGTCCGGCTTCCTCGGCTTGACGTGCGGCTTCCATCACATCCATCACAATGAAGGGATCCACATTAGAGCGGGTTGAGTTTCGCATTCCGATCTCCCAAGGTGCGGTCATGGTCTTTGAACGCGTATACCGGCTGACGTCAATCCCAGCCTTGGTTTTTGGTTTTGTCATGTGGGTGGCAACAGCCGTGCATGCGCAATCGATTGGCTTGTTGCGCGATGCTGATATCGAACACGGGCTGACCCAACTGGCGGCGCCGGTCCTCAGCGCGGCGGGGCTCAACCCCAAACGAGTGCGCATCCTGGTGGTCAACCAATCCACGCTCAACGCCTTTGTCATCGATCAACGCACGATATTCATCCATTACGGGCTGATCCTAAAGGTGAAGTCGCCGGAAATGCTGCAGGCGGTAATCGCACATGAGGCGTCCCATATCACCAATGGCCATCTAGCGCGGCGGCTGGAGAACCTGCGCTCTGCGCGGTCGGCGGCGGGCTTAGGCGCCGCGCTTGCTCTGTTGGCGGCGGCGGCTGGCGGTGGTGAGGCGGCAGCGGGCATCGCCCTTGGCACTCGCAGCTCGGCTGAGCGTAATTTCCTGTCCCATACCCGCGCCGAAGAAAGCGCCGCAGATCGCACCGCAGCCACGATCCTTTATCAGGCGGGCATTCCAGTGCAGGGCATGGTGGATGTGCATCAGCTCTTTGCCGGTCAAGAGGTACTGAGCGCCGCGAACCAAGACCCCTACACCCGCTCCCACCCGTTGTCGCGGGACCGAATTCGCGCGGCCAAGGCGTTTGTTGCGTCATACGGCGATCGCGGCGCATATGATCCGCAGGCGACTTATTGGCTGGACCGGGTCCAGGGCAAGCTGTCGGCCTTTCTACGCGCGCCGAAATGGACCATGCGCCGCGCGGCCAGCGATCCGTTTGAAGACGTCAAACACATGCGCGAGGCCGTCGCCTATCACCGCACCAACAAGCTGGACAAGGCGTTGGCCTCCATCGACCGCGCCCTGCGCCTGCGGCCTCAGGACGGGTTTTACCACGAGCTGCGCGGGCAGTTCCTGATGGAGAACCGACGTTGGTCGCAAGCTTTGGCAACCTACAATCGCGCCGTACAATACGTGCCGCGTGATCCGCTGATTCTGGCCAGTCTTGGTCGGGCACAATTGGCTTCTGGACAACCCAGTGCTGCCCTAAAAACACTCGAACGGGCGCGTTCCATCGATTTTCGCAACAACGCATTGCTGCGCGACATGGCGCAAGCCTATGCAAAGACCGGACAAAACGGTATGGCATCTCTTGTAACCGCCGAGCGTTACGCGCTGCGGGGACGATTAAGCGATGCAGGTGTTCATGCAAAACGGGCCTCTGGCCTCCTCCCCAATGGCTCTGCGGCCTGGCGACGTGCACAGGATGTACTGATTGCCGCAGAACGGTATGAAAAAAGGAAGAAACGATGACGTCTCTGGCTCAAACAGTAAAGCGGTTCAGCGCCTCCGCAGTAACTGCACTGGCCCTCACCCTGCCCGCAGCCGCCCTGGATCTGGGCGCTATGACGGCTGATGAACAAGCGGAGTTTGGCGAGCAGGTGCGTGCATTCCTGCTGGAAAACCCGCAGGTCATTCTGGAGGCCATCGACATTCTGGAACAGCGCAACGCCGTTGCAGAAGCAGAACGTGACAAATCGCTGGTCCAGCACAATCTGGCCGCACTGGTGGATGATGGCTATTCTTGGGTTGGTGGCAATCCAGAGGGCGACATCACCGTGGTCGAATTCATGGACTACCGCTGCGGCTTCTGCCGTCGTGCCAAACCCGAAGTGGAACAGCTGCTGGCGCAAGACGGCAATATCCGCCTGATCATCAAAGAGCTGCCGATCCTGGGCGAATCCTCTGTGGTCGCCTCACGCTTTGCGATTGCCGCCAAACATATCGAAGGGCCCGAGGCCTATAAGACCATCCACGATGCCTTGATGGAAATGCCAGGCGAGCCCAACGAAATCATTCTGTCTCGTCTGTCGGACAGCTTTGGGTTTGACACCGCCAAGATCCTAGAGGGTATGAACACCGAAGCCGTCACCAGCGAGCTGCGCCGCACCCGTCAGCTGGCCAGCAATATGTCCATCGGCGGCACGCCGACCTTTATTCTGGGCGACGAGCTGGTGCGCGGCTACCTGCCGTTTGATCAGATGAAAACTATGATCCAAGAGCAACGCGCCGAAAACGGCTAAGCCGACTTTTCGAAGTTCCAAATACAAAAGGCACCCTGCAATGGGTGCCTTTTTCGTCGAACATAATGTCTGGCGCGTTACCCCGCCGCTTGCGCTGCGGCCTCTGCATCCAATGAGGCGGCTTTCCTTTCCACCTCTTCCACGATGTGATCCACCATCTGATCGTTGGACATTTTGTGGCTGGCTTTACCGGCCAGATACACCATGCCGGACCCTGCCCCGCCGCCGGTGAAGCCCACGTCGGTCATCAGCGCTTCACCCGGACCATTGACCACACAGCCAATGATCGACAGGCTCATGGGGGTCTTGATATGGGCCAGACGTTCTTCGAGGGTTTCAACCGTCTTGATCACATTGAACCCCTGACGCGCGCAGGACGGGCAAGAGATGATATTGACGCCGCGATGGCGCAGGCCGAGGGATTTCAGGATCTCATAACCGACCTTGATCTCTTCCACTGGATCCGCGGACAGGCTGACGCGCACGGTATCACCGATCCCCATCCACAAGAGCTGCCCCAACCCGATGGCCGACTTGATCGTTCCCGACATCAGCCCCCCGGCCTCGGTAATACCAAGGTGAATGGGCGCGTCGGTGGCATCCGCCAGCATTTGATAGGCGGCGGCGGACATAAACACGTCAGAGGCTTTTACGCTGATCTTGAAATTGTGGAAATCATGATCCTGTAGAATGCGGATGTGTTCCAGACCGGACTCAACCATCGCATCCGGGCACGGCTCACCGTATTTTTCCAGCAGATGTTTCTCCAACGACCCCGCGTTCACGCCGATACGAATGGAGCAATTGTGATCCTTGGCCGCTTGAACGACCTCCGCTACGCGAGCGCTGTCGCCGATATTGCCGGGATTGATACGCAGACAGGCGGCTCCGGCCTCAGCAGCTTCGATCCCGCGTTTGTAGTGGAAATGGATATCGGCCACGATCGGCACCGGGCTTTCGGCCACGATCTCTTTCAACGCTTTGGACGAGGCTTCATCCGGGACCGAGACCCGCACAATATCCGCACCTGCATCGGCAGAGGCCTGGATCTGCGCAATGGTGCCCGCAACATCCGTGGTCAATGTGTTGGTCATCGTCTGCACCGCGATGGGCGCATCCCCTCCAACCGGCACGTTCCCGACCATGATCTGACGGCTTTTGCGGCGTTCGATGTTACGCCAAGGGCGGATATGGTTGATGGACATGGTCGGATCCCACTTGCATTCACTGCAGTCTAGATACGCGCGAATGGTGGATCCTGCAATGACAGCAGCGCAACAAAAGGGTGAAGCTTGCGACTACTCGCTGTCTGGTATGATTTGCAGTTCTGCAACCACTTTGGCCAGAACCTCGTGCTGAGCTTCATCGATATCCACCTGGGCAAAGCGGTCAGAGACGGCACCGACAGACAGCTCCACCTCTTTGGTGACCTGACCGCGTCCACCAACTGGGCCGAACTGGGCAGTGTTGGTTGCGAAATAGATCGCGCTGCTTTCGCCGGTACGCAGGCGCGGCGGGTTTTCGGTGAGCGGCACGCTAAAGGTCTGTTCTGCTTCCATGATGGCCTCAAAAATCACGCTGCCATCGGCGGCCGTGACTTGAACCCATGAGGGGCGAATGGCCACCATCGTCAGGCGCGGCGCAAGATTTGCAACAACTTGGGGTGAGGTCGCCAACGCCTCATCCGGCTGATCTGCGGCAACACTGGCGTCAGCCAGCGAAATACTCGGGCGATCCGGAGTGACAAAATTGCCAAACTGGTTCGGGTTCAACGTGGAAATTGGTGCGTCGCGTGAGACAAGCACAGGAACGTCTAGCGCAGGTGGACGATAAAGGCGATCCAGCGCTTGCGCCGTGGGATCCTGCTCTTGTTCAGCATCCGCCAGCAACACGCCTTGCAGCGGGTCCAATTCGGACTGAACCGTCGGCACCTGCTCAACCGGTGCGAATTGAACCTGTTGGACCTCTTTCAAAACGGCCAAGGCACCATAGCCAATGCCGCCAATCAGCCCGATCAGCACAATCAATGATCCAACGGCGCGCGGGTCGATCTGGCTCAGGAAACTGCCGGTGGCCGGCGCAAAGGGTGTGCTGGGAGAGATAAAAGCATCGCCGCCCAAACCACCACCGGTCTGTACCGATACGTTTTTCGATTTGCGGCTGGAGGCATCGGCAGACATACCATGCGCCACTTCAAAGCCGCTCTCCTCGCAGAATTGGTCAAAAACAACCTCGGGATCCATGCTGAGGTAACGTGCATAAGAGCGCACATAACCGGCAATAAACCCAGGGGTGTCGAACACAGAAGGATCGGTGTTTTCGATGGCAGCAATATAGGAAGCTTTGATCCGCAGCTCGCGTTGGACGTCCAACAGGGACTTACCCATCGTGGCCCGCTCACCGCGCATAACATCACCGAGCTTCAACTCAAAGTCGTCAAAGCTCTTGGGAGAGGACACAGCCACTCCTGTCTTGGACCTGCGCTGCGTGAGGCGCCCAATCATCCTTGCTGTCCCATCTTAACCTGCCGCAATCGATGTGAGTTTTGGCAGAAGTCAACATTCCGACTCAGCCGCACTCATTCGTTGAGGTTAGAATAACACACTCAAAAGTTTTTTACACTGAACTGTATGCTACCCGGCAAGTTCGGCGCGATTTAGCGCACAATGTGACCATAGCTCGTCCATTGCGTGCACCAATTTGTCGACTTCGCCAGAGCCATGCACCGGAGAAGGGGTGAACCGCAGGCGTTCGGTGCCCCGTGGAACCGTCGGGAAATTGATCGGTTGCACGTAGATACCAAAGTCTTCCAACAAGCGATCGCTCAGAACTTTGGTATGCACAGGATTGCCAACAATGACCGGCACGATATGTGAGCCATGGTCGATGATGGGCAGCCCCAGACCTTTGAGACGCAGCTTCAAAACCTTGGCCATATCCTGATGCTGGGCACGCAGGGCCTGGTCTTCTTTCAAGAACGCAATCGACGCTGCTGCACCTGCCGCAATCGCTGGCGCAATGGAGGTGGTGAAGATAAAGCCCGGCGCGTATGAACGCACCGCGTCGCACATTTTCGCAGAGGCCGCGATATAGCCCCCCATGACGCCGTAAGCTTTGCCCAATGTGCCGTTGATAATGTCGATCCGGTGGGCAAGGTTATCGCGCTCGCTCACCCCGCCACCGCGCGGTCCATACAGACCCACGGCATGGACCTCATCGATATAGGTCAGCGCGCCAAATTCATCCGCCAGATCGCAGATCTCTTTGATCGGGCCGAAATCACCATCCATGGAATAGACGGATTCAAAAGCGATCAGCTTGGGCGTGCTTGGATCATCGGCCGCCAACAACTCGCGCAGGTGCTCCACATCATTGTGGCGGAACACACGTTTGGCACCGCCATTGCGGCGCACCCCTTCGATCATGGAGGCGTGGTTCAACGCGTCAGAATAGATGATCAGCCCGGGAAACAGTTTCGGCAACGTGGACAGCGTCGCGTCATTGGCAATATAGGCAGAGGTGAACAGCAGCGCCGCTTCTTTGCCGTGCAAGTTCGCCAGTTCCGCCTCAAGCGCGTTATGATACACGGTGGTGCCTGAGATATTGCGCGTGCCACCAGAGCCCGCACCGGTGGCGTCAATCGCTTCGTGCATGGCCTTCAAGACAACCGGATGCTGCCCCATGCCAAGGTAGTCATTGCCACACCACACTGTGATTTCTTGCTGGGAGCCATCGGCACGGGTGCGCATCGCATGCGGGAACTGACCATTGCGGCGTTCAATGTCAATAAATGTCCGGTACCGTCCTTCTTCGTGAAGGCGGTCGATCGCAGTGTCGAGTTGCGCGGTATAGTCCACGATAGTCTCCATCCATAATTGCGGCCTTTGGGGCAACCAATCCGCCTCTCTTTCTGGCGATCTGCAGCCCGTAATCAGTCTGCAAATGGTTTACAATCCCCAGGCTCCGCTGCCTTGATGCATGTCAAATAAGCATATAACGCACATACAGCAACAAACATGAGCATTCTGCACTGCGGTCAAACGTCTCAAAACCGACATATTAATCGTACGTTAATGATAGCGTGGATTTTGCCTAAAACATAGGCAAGTGTAACAGCTGCGCTGGCGTCCCTGCTGCACCGCTGATAGCGTCCGGGCAAAACAGAACGACCTTTAGGAGTCTCCCATGTCATTACCTCCCGTGCTTGAGAAAATCGACTCGGATCTGGACGCCGCCATGGAACGGTTGATGACCTTCCTGCGCATCCCTTCGATCTCGACCGACCCGGCCTACAAGCCAGAGGTGGATCGGGCCGCGGATTGGCTGGTGACGGATCTGAAATCCATCGGCATCGCGGCAGAAAAACGCCCGACGCCCGGCCACCCGATGGTCACCGGTCAAATCGGCGCAGACCTACCCGAGGGCACGCCCCATGTTCTGTTTTATGGACATTACGACGTCCAACCGGTTGACCCCCTTGATCTGTGGGACACACCGCCATTTGAACCCGAAATTCAGGACACCGCCCATGGCCCCGTGATCCGGGGACGTGGCTCATCAGACGACAAAGGGCAGTTGATGACCTTTGTCGAGGCCTGCCGCGCTTGGGCTGCGGTTCATGGCACCCTGCCCTGCCGCATCACCTTCTTTTTTGAAGGCGAAGAAGAGTCCGGCTCGCCGTCGCTGGTGCCCTTCCTCAAAGAACACGCGGATGAGCTGCAATCCGATCTGGCGCTGGTGTGTGACACATCTATGGTCGCACGCGGCGTGCCTTCTATTTCGTCGCAACTGCGTGGCATGGTGAAGGATGAATTCACCATTGTCGGCCCACGGATCGATCTGCATTCGGGCCATTACGGCGGCCCCGGCCTGAACCCGCTGCGCGAACTGTCCAAAATCGTCACCTCCTTTTATGACGATGAAACCGGAAAAGTCGCGGTAGACGGCTTCTATGAAGGTGTGCATGAGGTCCCCGAAGACCAGCTGCGCCAATGGCAAAACTGCGGCTTTGACGAAGGCGTATACCTCAGCGGTGTGGGATATACCCAAGCTCACGGGGAAAAGGACTACTCCACCCTCGAACAACAATGGGCGCGCCCAACGCTTGAGGTGAACGGGCTGTGGGGCGGCTACAATGGCGCGGGCTCCAAAACCGTGATCCCATCCGAGGCCCATTGCAAAATCACCTGCCGTCTGGTGGGCGACATGGACCCGGCCTCCTTGCGTGACAAGATCCGCAAACACGTGGAAGACCGGTTGAGCGTCGATGCAAAAGTTGTCTGGGACAATGATCTAGACGGCGCGCCTGCTTCTGTCATGAACCTTGATCGTCCCGAATTCGAAAAAGCCCGCGGTGCCCTGTCGGACGAATGGGAGCGTGAGGCGGTTTTTGCCGGGATGGGCGGCTCCATCCCAGTTGTGGGCTATTTCAAAACCGTTTTGGGATTGGATTCGATGTTGGTTGGTTTTGCCAATGAGGACGACGCCATCCATTCTCCGAACGAGAAATACGACGTCAAAAGCTTCCACAAGGGCATTCGCAGCTGGGCGCGTATTCTGGACGCGCTGTCACGCTAACGCGTCCCCCGTTGAAACATCATCAAGCCCCCGCCGCATCGGTGGGGGCTTTTGCGTTTACGCTTCGCCGTTTACAGGCCGCGGGCGCGCGTTTTCATCCAGCGCCACAAAGGTGAACACACCTTCTGTTACTGGTTTGCTGTCTTCCTGGTGGCGCGCACGGCTCCAGACCCGGACCTTGATCTTCATCGAGGTGCGACCGACTTTTTCCATCTCAGCATAAAGCGAGACTTCATCGCCCACCGACACCGGCTTGTGGAATTGGATCCCATCGACAAACACCGTTGACGCCCGCCCCTTGGAGTAACGTGCCGCAATTGTGCCCGCCGCAAGGTCCATCTGACTCATCAGCCAGCCACCAAAGATGTCGCCTGCCGGATTGGTGTCGGTTGGCATCGCAATCACGCGGATGGTGGGTTGTGTTTCCGGGGGCTGGACCACTTCGGTCATGTCGAGCTTCCTATTCTTTACATGCAGATACCCTGCATATTTCACGTCGTGCGACTTAACACTATCAACGGCTTACAAAGGGGAAGCAAAACAAAAACGGCCGCCTTTCGGGGCCGTTGCAAAGAAAAGTGGCGCGGTTGACGGGGCTCGAACCCGCGACCCCCGGCGTGACAGGCCGGTACTCTAACCAGCTGAGCTACAACCGCGCGTTATATTTTCCAGCCCCTTATCGAGGCAGACCCGTGACCCAAGGTGTGGGGAAAGTGGCGCGGTTGACGGGGCTCGAACCCGCGACCTCCGGCGTGACAGGCCGGCACTCTAACCAGCTGAGCTACAACCGCGCATCCTACTTTCGATCCCCATCCGGGGCGGCCCTGTAACCCTAGGGAGGGGCAGTGGCGCGGTTGACGGGGCTCGAACCCGCGACCCCCGGCGTGACAGGCCGGTACTCTAACCATCTGAGCTACAACCGCTTGCTACCACATTCAGCGTCGCCGCTGAACGTTGGGGTGTAATATTCTCAGCCCCTTGAGGCGTCAAGCGGTGAAATGGGTTTTTCGCTGATTTCGAAGCTTTTTTTATCGCAGCCGGGACAAGACCTTGACCACACACGAAAAACCGCGACACGCCAGCATAGCAGTCATGCCACTTCGCATCAACTGTACGTCGCTCGAGGCTGTGTGAGCACCAACTGCTGCCTAAACAATAGGTGAGTTCGGCAGATCCAGTTGAAGTGGCAATGACTGGTACAAGGACTACTATGGCCTTGCCAGAGGCCATTAACGAGCGCTAGAGCCTGGACTTAGTTTCAGACGCCTTTTCGGTGATTGCAGGCAATCACCGAAAGGATAACACAACGGCGCAGGTTCCGCGTTCTCGCCGTTGTCGATGATTTCACTCGCGAATGTTTCGCGCATGTGCCCGACACGTCGCGGTCAGACGTGCGACTGACACGCGAATTGGACGCGATCATTCAGGCCCGCAGCATGCCAAAGACAATTGTCAGTGACAACGGTACCGAGACAACCAGTCCAGTTGCTCTGCCCCCTGAAAACTGGATCGTTCGGAGCTGGAGTTTTCTGCCAAATTTTCCTGGCTGGGAGAGGAGCGGAAATACATGAAGGCATGAAAGTTCACGAAGGCGCAGAAGACGTTCATCCTGAAGCAGGGCAAGCGAGGGACCCCGGTCGCTGAGATCTGCCGCAAGGTTGGGATCCGCCAGACGACCTACTTTAACTGGAAGAAGAAGTACGGTGGCCTGCTGCCGGATGAGATGCGCCGCCTGAAGGCGCTGGAAGACGAGAACAAGCGGCTAAAAAAGATAGTGGCCGACCTCACCCTCGACCGCGAGATGTTGCAGGATGTCATCCGCCGAAAGCTCTGAAACCTAGCTGTTTGCGCGAGATTGTTATCGGGATGTGCGTCGACTGGGGCGTGTCGATCCGGAGGGCCTGTTGGGCCATCTGCTTTGACACGTCCGCCTACCATTTCAAGTCCCGGCGTACGGACCAGGCTGCCGTTGAGCGGCGAATCAAGGAAATTGCCTAGGTTCAGGCCTTCGGTAACG
>NZ_JAHHIR010000050.1 GCF_018678075.1 Epibacterium ulvae
TGTTTGCGTGGAATCTCTTGACAGAAGTGCTCCCGTTACCGAAGGCCTGAACCTAACGACCGTCACTTTGATCGCAATCGGCACAATCATTTTAGGTGACTTGAGACCTTATAATTCCTCCACCTTTGAGTAGGATCGGTCCCAAGCATTAGAGACGGGATATGAAGAAGTGGCGGTTCAGCGCAGAACGGATCATAGCGATGATCAAAGAGCAGGAAGGCGGCGTCGCGACGGCTGAGGTTTGTCGCAAGCACGGCCTCAGCACAGCGTCGTTTTACAAATGCAAATCGAAGTTCGGCGGGCTGGATGTGTCCGATGCGCGCAAGCTTAAGGCGCTTGCAGACGAAAACGCCAAACTCAAGAAGCTGCTGGCCGAACAGATACTCGATAATGCCATGCTGAAGGATGTCGCCTCGCGAAAGGGGTAACGCCCGTTGAGAAGCGGAAAGCTGTGGGTCACCTGCGCGAAGAGCATGGGGTCAGCCAGCGGCGGGCGTGTGACGTGTTGGATGTTGATCGGTCGCGTGTGCGATATCGCAGCATCCGGCCAGATGATGCTGATCTGCGCAAAGCCATGAAAGAGGTCGCTGCTGAACGGAGGCGTTTCGGTTATCGGCGCATTCACATCATGCTGGAGCGCCAGGGCATCTGGGTGTACCAGAAGAAGTTGCAATGACTGTACCTCGAAGAAGGATTACAGGTACGCAAACGGGGCACGCGCCGCCCGGTGGTCGTGCCGCAGACCATCAATCAGCGATGGAGCCTAGACTTCGTCTCGGACGCATTCACGGATGGGCGCAGGTTTCGTGTGCTGGCTGTCGTCGATGACTTCAGCCGGGAATGTTTGGCGCTCGTTCCGGACACATCGTTATCGGGTGCGCGGCTGACACGTGAGCTGGATGAGATCATTCAGACGCGCGGGTTGCCGAATAGAATTGTCAGCGACAATGGCACGGAGATGACCAGTCCGGCTGTACTCACATGGTGCCAAAAGACAGAGGTCGACTGGCATTACATCGCTCCGGGAAAGCCAACACCGAACGCCTTTATCGAAAGTTTCAACGGCAGATTCCGAGACGAATGCTTGAACGAGACGCTGTTATCGTCGCTAGCAGACGACCGATCAGAGATCACCAAGTGGAAGGAGGGCTACAATCAAAACCGGCCGAATTCATCACTGGGCAATCTCACGCCCAACCAATTTGTGGCCAATATGACATTGCAAAAGCAGGCCGCATGAGGCCAGAAATCAATACGCGGATTCTCATAAAGACTGGAGGAAACTTGGGGCTCAGGTCATAGTGATTACTTGGCTTGGCGCTTGTAGTCAGAACTCAGCAGGCTGACCGGACGCTTACAAAATGACTTTGCAAAAACTTGGAACAGCGCTTCGATTTCAATGGCGGAAACGACTGTAGTGAGTGCCTCGTTGAGCGTATCACATTGATCCGCATCTATCTCAAATGTTTGTCCGTTTTGGAATGTTTCTGAAAGAGAATACACCGTAGACGTCTCACCATTTTATATTGTCACTTCCCATCCTTCCTGAAGCCAATTCCTTTGTGATAGGAGGGGAAGCGTAGTCTCTGCCAAGGGCAGATGGTCCACTTTGGGCTGGAAGTGCCATTTAGTATCATTTGGGCTAAGGCGACGCACTCACAATATCGCCCTGTCACCACCTCGCAGCTCACCCGGTTTTCGCCTCCCCTCCGCCTGATAGGTTTACATCCCCTTCACATCTTTGCGACTATCTAGGCCAAAGTCAGCGTGAAAGCGTTCAGTGCTTGGTCAGACGGTTGAAACTTGGGCCAAAACGCCCATTTCGGCGTATGGCAATTGGTGTCCCGTTGTGGGATACCACTCGAAGACTTTTGAAGGGGCGACAGTCATGAGCTTTGACTACGATCTATTTGTAATCGGTGGTGGTTCTGGTGGTGTGCGGGCAGCACGCGTTGCAGCAGCCGGAGGGGCCAAGGTTGGTCTGGCCGAAGAGAGCCGCTATGGCGGCACCTGTGTCATTCGCGGCTGCGTGCCCAAAAAATTCATGGTTTATGCGTCCGAATACCCGAGCATGGTCGAGGACGGCCGCGCCTATGGGTGGGATTTGAGCGAGAACGGCTTTAGCTGGGACACGTTCAGCGGCAAGTTGAATGCCGAGCTGGACCGTCTGGAAGGCATCTATCGCAAGCTTCTGGCCAATTCGGGTGTTGAAAGCTTTGACCAGCGCGGCAAGCTGGCGGATGCACATACGGTGGAACTGGCCGATGGCACCACAAAAACTGCGAAACATATTCTGGTGGCAACCGGCGGCTGGCCGGTTATTCCGGAATTTCCCGGCAGCGATCTGGCGATCACTTCGAACGAGATTTTTCACCTGGAAAAACTGCCTGAAAACATCCTGATCGTGGGCGGTGGCTATATCGCGTCTGAATTTGCCGGTATCATGAATGGTCTGGGAGTGAAGACGACGCAATTCTATCGAGGCACGCAAATCTTGCGCGGATTTGATGAGGAAGCGCGCAACGCTGTGGCCTCTGGCATGTTGGAAAACGGTGTTGATTTGCAGCTGGAAACCAATGTGGTCTCCATGGTGCAAGAGGGTGATAAGATCCGCGTCACTGACACCAAGGGCAACGACACACTGTTTGACAAGGTCATGTATGCCACGGGCCGCGCGCCGAACTCCAAGAACCTCGGCTTGGAAGAGCTGGGCATCGCGGTCGGCAGCAAGGGTGAGATCAAGGTTGATCAATACAGCCAGACCAGCGTTCCGTCTGTCTATGCTGTTGGTGATGTAACCGATCGCGTGAACCTGACACCAGTTGCGATCCGTGAAGGCATGGCTTTTGTCGAGACTGTGTTCAATGGCAACCCAACCAGCCCTGACCACGATCTGATCCCGACCGCGATCTTTACCCAGCCTGAAATGGGCACCGTGGGCCTTGGCGAAGAAGAGGCAGCCAAACAGGAAGCGATCGAAGTTTATGCGACCTCGTTCAAACCGATGCAGCAGGCCTTTGCTGGACGCGCCGACAAGGTCCTGATGAAACTGGTCGTCTCCAAGGCGACGCGAAAGGTTCTGGGCTGTCATATTGTCGCGCCGGGCGCGGGTGAAATGATTCAGCTGGCCGGTATCGCCGTAAAGATGGGCGCAACCAAAGAAGACTTTGACCGGACCGTGGCCGTGCACCCGACCATGTCTGAAGAACTGGTCACAATGAAAACACCGGTGCGTGAAACTTGAATTCTCAAAAAAAACGTTCAGGTTACACAAGACCAACCCGAACGGTTGAACTTTAAGGGATAGGAGACATATGGCGGGCAATAATGGTGGCCCTTGGGGGGGCGGAGGCTCTTCTGGGGGAGGTAACCGGGGAAATAACGGCGGAGGCGACGGTGGTCGCCGGCCTGAAGATCCTCAAATTCCCGAAATCGACGAACTGGTCAAAAAAGGCCAGGAGCAGCTGCGCGTCCTGATGGGCGGTCGCGGCGGTCAAGGTGGCGGCGGCAAACGCGGCGGCGGCGGAGCAGGGGGCGGTGCGCCTTTGTTCACCAAAGGCTCGCTGTTGTTGGGCGGTATCGCGGCTGTGTTCCTGTATGGGTATGCAAGCTTCTACACCGTCAAACCCGAGGAAAAGGGCGTTGAACTGTTCCTTGGCAGCTTCCATCGGACCACCGATGAAGGCCCGCACTTTGCCTGGTGGCCGTTCATCTCGGCCGAGGTTATCCCGACCAGTACTGAACAGATCGAAAACATCGGCACCGGCTCGCGTGGGTCTGATGCGGGTCTGATGCTGACAGGCGATGAAAACATCATTGATGTTGAATTCCAGGTGGTTTGGAACATTAATGATCCGGCACGTTTCCTGTTCAACCTGCGTGACCCACGCACCACGATCAACGCGGTGGCTGAATCTGCCATGCGTGAGATCATCGCCCAGTCTGAGCTGGCGCCGATCTTGAACCGCGATCGTGGTATCATCCGGGATCGTCTGGAAGAGCTGATCCAGGCCACATTGGACAGCTACGATTCTGGTGTGAACGTTGTCCGGGTCAACTTTGACGGTGCCGATCCGCCAGAGCCGGTAAAAGATGCCTTCCGCGAAGTGCAATCCGCAGGTCAGGAACGTGACCGGTTGGAAAAGCAGGCGGATGCCTACGCAAACCGCAAACTGGCGGGGGCCCGTGGTCAAGCCGCGCAAACCCTGGAAGAAGCCGAAGCCTATCGTGCGCAAGTTGTGAACGAAGCCTCGGGTGAAGCCAGCCGTTTCTCGGCCGTTCTGGAAGAATACCAGAAAGCCCCGGATGTAACGCGCAAGCGTCTCTATCTGGAAACCATGGAAGAGGTTCTGGGTCGGGTCGACAAGATCATCCTGGATGATAACGTAGGCGGAGGCTCCGGTATTGTGCCCTACCTGCCGCTGAATGAACTGCGCCGTTCCGGCTCGGAGGGTAACTGATGAACCGTTCTAACCTTCTGATTATTATCGTCGTTGGCGCAATGGTTGGGCTTTTGTCCTGTATCTATATCGTGGACGAGCGTGAAAAAGCGCTGGTTCTGCGCTTTGGGCGCGTGGTCAACGTCAAAGAAGAGCCTGGCCTTGCGTTCAAACTGCCGCTGGTGGATCAGGTTGTCACTTATGAAGACCGTATCCTGAGTCTCGAAGTTGGGCCGTTGGAGATCACGCCGTCGGATGATCGTCGTCTGATCGTGGATGCCTTTGCGCGCTACCGGATTGCGGATGTGGAAACCTTCCGCCAAGCGGTTGGTGGTGTAGGTGTCTCTGCGGGCGAACAGCGTCTCGACAACATCATGCGTGACCAAACGCGCGAGATTTTGGGTACTGTAAGCTCAAACGACATCCTGTCGTCAGATCGTGCGGCGCTGATGCTGCGGATCCGCAACGGTGCGATTGCACAGGCGCGCGGTCTTGGTCTTGAGGTGATCGACGTGCGCCTGAAGCGCACCGACCTGCCGCAGGCCAACCTGGAAGCGACCTTTGCCCGGATGCGGGCAGAACGCGAACGGGAAGCCGCGGATGAAATCGCACGCGGTGAAGAAGCCGCCCAGCGTGTCCGTGCCCAAGCGGACCGGACCGAGGTTGAATTGGTCTCCGAAGCCGAACGCGAAGCCGAGGTTATCCGCGGTGAAGCAGATGCGGAACGCAATGGGATCTTTGCCGAAGCCTATGGTGCGGATACGGAGTTCTTTGAGTTCTATCGCTCGCTGAACGCCTATTCCAACGCGCTGCAGCCTGGCAATTCCTCTATGGTTCTGTCACCCGACAGCGAGTTCTTCAACTACCTGAAGTCTGCGACTGGCAACGGTCAATAAGACTTCTGCGTTGAGGGGAAATTCAAACCGGCCTTGTTCTGCAAGGCCGGTTTTTTATGGCCATGGACCTGTGGTCTGGCAGGTACAGTTCGTTCCGCAATTGGGAAGGAAATGTAAACCTCAAAGAGCGCGCCTGTTAAGGGCACGGTTCGACGAATTGAACTGCGTGCGCACTGGTCAAAGCCTCCCGAAACACAGATGTCGGCTCAGAGCATGCGTAATTGGGCTGCCCTCTATTCTGAGGTCGAGCTCCCGATAGGATCACAGGATATCTGTGAACAAGGGAGATAGAAGATGGAATACTTTGCTGGAATAGACGTATCGCTACGATCCTGTGCGCTTTGCATTGTCGATGGTAAGGGAACCGTACTGCTTGAGCGAGAGCTACCATGCGAGGTCCGCGACATCACTGAGTGGCTTGGAACGTTTCCCCATCCGATTGAACGGGTCGGCTTTGAAGCGGGCACGATGAGCCAACATCTGTTTTTTGGCTTGAAGGCAGCAGGTTTTGACGTCGTTTGTATGGAGGCGCATCAGGTCAATGCGGCGCTGTCGGCGATGCGCAACAAGACAGACAAGAATGATGCGCGTCGCATCGCTCAGGTCCTCCGCACCGGTTGGTTCAGCCCGGTTCACATGAAGAGCCGCGAAGCGCATGGCGTTCGCGCTTTGCTCAGCACACGCAAGGCACTGCTCAAGAAGACGATGGACCTCGCCAATGAAGTACGTGGGCTATTAAAGATCTTTGGCATTCGTCTTCCCATGACTGTGAAGCACGGCAGCTTTGACGGTGTCGTACGGCCACTGATCGAAATGGACGAAGTTTTGGTTCATGCTTTGGTGCCGCTGCTAGATGCACGCGTCGTCCTGTATGAACACTTTTGGGAACTGGATCGCAGGGTCAAACGCGCCGCCAGCCAAGATGAGGTGTGCATGCGAATGATGACGGTTCCAGGTGTCGGGCCGATTGCCTCGCTCACCTTCAAAGCTGCAGTCGATGATCCGACGCGCTTCAAACGGTCACGGATTGTTGGTGCGCATTTTGGTCTGACACCGCGACGCTATCAGTCTGGCGAACATGACAATCCCGGCCGCATATCGAAAGCTGGAGATCGAGATGTCCGCGCAACACTGTACGCTGCCGCCAACGCTTTGCTTATGCGCACGATGGCGGGGTCCCAGATCAAATCCCAGATCAAATCATGGGGGGGCATGCGACTGATGCGGACCAAAGGCCGCCGTCGCGCTGTTGTTGCGGTCGCACGGAAACTCGCCGTCTTGCTGCATCGCATGTGGGTTGATGGCACGGAATTTCGTCAGGATCAGGTAGGAGGCAAGGCATGACTTAAAACGCCACCCATCCCATCCTGACACCCAGATCATCCGCGACCTGCTTACGTGTTAGCCCGCTGGTCAGCGCGATCCGCACTGCATCTTGGCGGAATTCGTCCGTCCGTTTCAGTCCCATAGTCAGTCTCCTTTGCTGAAATAAATGCTATCAAAGGAGCGGCATCAAACCGCGACAGGTTCAGTTCGGTTGTCTGGTGGATCAGGTCTTCTTTTTGTGCCGAAGAGAGTGAGTCTTGTGGCAGTTTGTAGTGTGCAAATGGCATTGGGATATCCTTTCAAGGCAAGGGAGGTTAGATCACGCCGCCATTGGCGCGCAGGGTCTGGCCGCTTATCCAGCGGCCATCTGGACCCGCCAGAAACGCCACGGCTCCAGCGATGTCATCAGGCGTCCCTAGACGTCCAAACGGGTTCATCTTCTTGATGTTTTCGACCAACGCTTCTGGCTTGCCAGCCATAAAGAACTCTGTCTCCACCGGGCCAGGTGCAACGGCATTCACTGTAACACCACGGGGTCCAAGCTCCTTTGCGAAGACATGCGTCATAGCTTCGACTGCCGCCTTCGTCGCTGCATAAACACCGTAGGTCGGTTGATAAAGCCCGACAACGCTGGACGACATGCTGACAATGGCTCCGCCGTCCTGCAAACGGGCTGCCGCTTCGCGCATGCCGCGAAATACACCGCCAATGTTGATGGCGCATTGCGTCTCAAAATCAGCGTCTGCTGTTTCGCCGAGCAGGCCCAGACGCATGACACCCGCGTTGTTGACCAAGGCATGCACAGGCCCGAATTCCTGCTCCGCCGCATCAAAAAGGCGGGCCATGCCGGCCGGCTTTGCAACGTCGGTATGGACGGCGATTGCCTTCCCACCCGTGGCTTTGATCCTTTCGACTGTTTGTGCGGCACCCGCTTCGTCGCGCGCATAGTTCACGACAACGGCGTGACCGCCTTGGGCGAGGCGTTGAGCAATTGCGGCCCCGATCCCCTTGCTGGCACCTGTGACGATTGCGGTTTGGGATTGCTGTGTCATGTCTTTCTCCTTTGTGTTGTCTGTGGAGATAGACAGAACTACAACCCAGATAATGACCCATGAATCGATATTAAAATTCGGAAATAGCGAACAATGATGGACCGGCTCGATACGCTCAGGCTCTTCGTGAGAGTTTTGGAACGCGGTAGCTTCACGAAAGCCGCTGCTGACCTCAACATTCCGCGCTCAACGGCCAGTGAGGCCATCCAGCGGTTGGAACGCGATTTGGGAAGCCGGTTGCTGGAACGTACTACGCGCCATATTGCACCCACGCCGGACGGGGATGCCTTCTACCGAAGATGCGTGTCGATCCTCACCGATCTGGAAGACGCCGAGGGCGCATTGCGCGGACATGAGCCGACCGGACTGCTGCGCATAGATGCGCCCGGTACGCTGACCCGCGTTTTCTTGTTGCCGCACCTTTCTGAATTTTTGGCGAGATACCCGAAGATCACCCTTCAACTGGGACAAACAGAACGATTGGTCGATTTGGTGCGTGAGGGTGTCGATTGCGTTATCCGCGCCGGAGACCCCCTCGACAGCAGCATGATATCGCGCCGCCTCGCAAGCATGCCGGAAATCACCTGCGCCAGCCCGGACTACCTTGCCAAGTTCGGCACACCAAAGACAACAGCGGACCTAAACGGGCACCATATGGTTGGCTTTCTATCGTCGCGCACCGGTGCTGCGTTGCCGCTGGAGTTTGGTGTTGGCAAACGGATCGAGACGGTCACTTTGCCAGCAACAGTAGTCGCCAACGATGCAGACACGGTCCATCATTTGGCTCGTGAAGGCTTCGGCCTCGCCCAAGCACCAAAGTACCGGTTCGCGGACGACCAGAAAACTGGCCGCCTCGTTGAAGTATTGCCAGACACGCCGCCCCCTGCAATTCCCTTGGCTGCCTATTATCCCCAGAACCGACAACTCTCTCCGCGCGTGCGGGTCTTTCTAGATTGGGTTGTCGGCATATTTGCCGGGACTGCGTTTTGAAACATGGGCTGGTCAAATCACAGTGCCGTCATTGGCGCGGACGCGGCGAAACTCCGTTCTGTCCCGCTCTGCGGACACCGGAACCGGCGTTCCGATGCTGTCGATTTATGCCAGAACACCAAGGGCGCTCCTTAGTCAACTGCGAAAATGCCGGTCTCGCCGATCTGTTGGCTTGGGATGACGCGGAAACGTGGTAATCATGGTTTCAAGGTGAGGTTGAGGGTGATGGAAGCGGTCGACCGTGGTACACGGAAACGTTTCAAGTGTTTCAAGCACTTTCACTTCGATTTGAATCTGTGCAACATTCGTTGCAGCTCGATTGGGAGACACTACATTGGATTTGCGTGTTCGCGGTCTCTGTCGCGCCTGGGAGAAAACCGGGTGAGATGGGGGAGGCATCGGACCATGGACGAATTTGGCTATGACAAGGAGTAGTTCCGTGCAGCCACAAGTATCAATTTTACCGCGTCAGGCGCGCAAGAATGCGCCCATGCGCATGTTTGCCGTGGCCGTTTTGGCCACTGCACTGATGATGGCACAGGCGATGGTCGCACAGGCGCGTCCTGAAAGCCTGGCACCTTTGGCGCAACAGGTGAGCCCGTCGGTGGTGAATATTACGACAACCACCGTTGTTGAAGGACGCACCGGTCCGCAAGGCATCGTGCCAGAAGGCTCGCCGCTGGAAGATCTGTTCCGTGATTTTCAGGACCGTGGTGACGAAGGCCGTCGCCCGCGCCGCTCTTCTGCGCTGGGGTCGGGCTTCGTTATTTCTGAAGACGGGTTCATCGTGACCAACAATCACGTGATTGAAGGCGCCGATGAGATCGAGATCGAGTTCTTTCCAGGCGAAGGTCAGCCGGCCGAGCTGTTGCCGGCCGAGGTGATCGGCACCGATCCCAACACCGACCTTGCACTGTTGAAGGTCAAGGCGCCAATGCCGCTGACCTATGTGCAGTTTGGCGACAGTGACGCGGCTTTGGTTGGCGATTGGGTTGTGGCGATGGGCAACCCGCTGGGGCAGGGGTTCTCTGTTTCGGCTGGTATCGTCTCGGCTCGCAACCGGGCGCTGTCTGGCTCCTATGATGACTACATCCAGACCGACGCTGCGATCAACCGGGGCAACTCGGGCGGTCCGCTGTTTAATATGGATGGCGAAGTGATCGGCGTGAACACTGCTATCCTGTCGCCCAATGGTGGCTCGATCGGTATTGGCTTTTCCATGGCGTCCAATGTTGTGAGCAAAGTTGTCGCGCAGCTGAAGGAATTTGGCGAAACCCGTCGCGGTTGGCTGGGTGTGCGCATTCAGGATGTCGACCAGGATGTGGCAGAGGCCATGGGTCTGGAAGTTGCCGAAGGCGCGCTGATCACCGACGTGCCGGATGGACCGGCCAAGGACGCGGGCCTGTTGTCGGGCGACGTCATCTTGACCTTTGACGGTGTTGATGTGGCCGATACCCGTGGGTTGGTACGTCAAGTTGGCAACTCGGAAGTTGGCAAAACAGTGCGCGTTGTCGTCTATCGCGAAGGCAAGACTGAAACCATTCGCGTGACCCTTGGGCGTCGTGAAGAGGCCGAGCGTCAGGCAACACCTGAGGGTGAGGCGGAACCAGAGTCGGAAGAAAGCGAAAAGCAGCTGTTGGGTATGACCGTTGGTCCGCTGGCCGAAGAGCAGCGCGAGACGCTGAATGTTCCCGAAGGGACCGATGGTCTGGTAATCATGTCCGTGGATGAAGCGGCGGAAGCCTGGGAAAAAGGTCTGCGCGCAGGTGATGTGATCACCGAGGCTGGCCAGCAAAAAGTGACCGATGTAGCCTCGCTTGAGGCGCGGATTGCCGAAGTGCAGGACGCGGGTCGCAAATCCCTGCTGCTGCTGGTGCGTCGCAATGGTGAGCCACGTTTTGTGGCGCTGAACCTGAGCGAGTGATCGTAGACTTTTGAAATTGTAGAAAAGGCCGGGGATCATCTCCCCGGTCTTTTTTATGTGCAGGACCTTTATGGGGTCAGATCATGTCGGGTTCGGCCAGCACTTCCAATTCGGCGCGGTCCAAGATTTCGACACCGCCACGGCTGATTTCCAGGATATCGTTGCGCTTCCAACCGGCCAGCGTTTTGGACACCGCCTCCCGCGTTGCGCCGACATATTCTGCCAGTTCCGATTGAGACAGCGCCAGACGGCCATCTTGCCCCTCGGGCGATAGATGCAGCAGTTTGCGGGCAAGGCGTACGGGCAGGGGCATGAACACCTGTTCGTTCAACTGGGTGCTCATCCAGCGCATGCGTTGACCGGCCAGTCGCAGCAGGTCTTCGGCAAGTTCCGGGTGTTGTTGGATCTTGGCCAGCACATCGCGGCGGCGCAGACGGCGCAAGGAACAAAGCCCTACGGCATGGGCCGAGGCGGTGCGCACGCCGGGATCAAACAGCGCAATCTCACCAAAGACGGCCCCGGCGCGCAGCCTGTCCAACGTGTGTTTGCGCCCGGTGGAGGACAGAACAGACAGTTCCAGCTCTCCTTCGATCAGGGCAAACAGTGCCTCGCCCGTGTCGCCTTGCTCAAACAAAGTATCGCCAGATGCGAGGGTGATCTCGCTGGCCTGACTGTCGAGCATATCGCGCAACCGGTCAGAGGCACCGGACAAAAAACCGGTGGTGGGCAATGAGACCATGGAAGGCTCCTTTGTGTTTTGAGCCGGTTTCAGGCTGATCCAACACCGCGCCAACGGCACTGGTCGGGGGAACTGGTCAACGTTTGACCGAAATCAAACCAAGTTTGCGGGCATTTTCAAGTGAGAGTGTCGGACTGTCGAGGCCTTGACTGCGTTGATAGGCTAATATTCCCCGTTGCGTCGCGCGATCCAGCACTCCGGTCAGGGGACCAGGGAAATGTTCGCGCGCGGCCAGAGCACGTTGCAGCGTGGCGACAAAATCGGGTGAAAAATCCGCCGGGCAGAGGGTTTCGAACCAGGCTTCACTGCGGGGGCGGACAACTTCTTGTCGCGTCACGGTGCGAAAGGTGGCGGGAGCCGTGACCTGTCCGGTGGCATCCACACGGGGCGGGGTGACCTGTTCCTGGCGGGTGACGGTTTCGATTACGGCCGGCGTAATTTCAGTATCCCAGCAGCTGCCCGCGGGCGCGCCGGGAGGCGTTTTTTGGGACGCGCTGCGCACCGATTGCCCAAGCCCTTGCGGCACACGTCCCGGACCTTCGGGCGCGCAAGCCGACAGCAGCACCGCGATGAGTGCTGGCAGCAGTGTATAGAGTCGGCGGGAAAGGTGGTAAGGCATTGGTATAAAAGTGACGTCGCGCTAGGATTGCGGGAAGGTTAGCCGAAGTCGTCGACCGGCGCAAAGGCTGGATCGTCGCTGCGCCCCTGTGGGGCCAGAAGAAGGTCGAGCATGGGGGAAATATCCTCAATCTGATGGGCGATCACATGGGTGACGGAATGGGCACGCTGCACTTGTCCGGTGACCCGCAGCAGCCGTCCGGCAATCACCGCACGGCGGAAGGTTTCATACATCTTGCGCCAGACAATGATGTTCACCACGCCGGTCTCATCCTCCAGGGTGAGAAAGATTACCCCTTTGGCGGTGCCGGGGCGCTGTCTGAGAATCACCAGCCCGGCCACGGTGACATGTATATCGTTGCGACAGCCCTTGAGTGCCGCAGCGGGCAGGCTGGCGGGGCCGGGAAAGGCAGATGGGGTGTCAGGCGTTTGCATAAGGGCGGTCATGGCATCGATGATGGTGTGTAATGTCTAGGTTCTGAGCAGAAGGCACCGCCGCCCGCGAGAACATATATAGAACATTTGAGCGGATCCGCCAAGGATACAGTGCAGGGGCAAGACAGGACAGAAATGGGACTGGTCTGACCAGCGGGGCTTGGCTACACAGTCTGCAAGTACCGAAGAAGGGAAGGCACGACCAAATGGCAAAGATTACCTACGTTGAGCACAATGGCACCGAACATGTCGTTGAAGTTGCCAGCGGGCTGACTGTGATGGAAGGCGCGCGCGACAATAACATTCCGGGCATCGAGGCTGATTGTGGCGGCGCATGTGCCTGTTCAACCTGCCATGTCTATGTCGCGCCGGAGTGGGTCGAAAAGATCCCCGCCAAGGATGACATGGAAGAAGACATGCTAGATTTCGCGTTTCAGCCAGATCCTGCGCGCTCGCGTCTGACATGCCAGATCAAAGTCAGCGACGATATGGATGGTCTGGTCGTACACATGCCTGAAAAACAAATCTGATGTGGATGGGGGCCTGTTGCTTGGCAACGGAGGCACGGCGTCGGCTGTTGCGACTTGGGCCCCCGTTGGTACGCCGTGCCACGCAGATGTTACTCGTGTTGCTGGCGACTGCAGTTTTTGTTGCGCCAGCAGTTGTATGGTCAGACGGCGTGGTATCCGCCACCTTTGGCGATCCCACCCGACGCTATAGTCATGCGATTTTAGGGGATGACATCGAGTATGGCAGCCTCACTATTGTTGGTCGGCCCGGATTGGGGCGTTCGACAGGCAGCTTGAAAACCTCCCCTGTCTGGGTTGAGAACGAATTCAAGATTACGCTGCCGTTGGATCATGTGTTCGAGGACCTTCAACCCCGCCTTGTTGATTTTGATTTCGACGGAGGCATGGAAGTTATGGTCGTCGAGACGGACGTCGCCAAAGGCGCGCAGTTGGCGATTTATGATGGGGCTGGCAAAAAGATCGCTGAGACTCCACATATCGGCCGATCCCATCGATGGCTGGCCCCGATAGGGGCGGTCGATTTCGATGGGGACGGATATGTCGAAGTGGCCTATGTCGACAGACCACATTTGGCCAAAGTGTTGCGAGTTTGGCGTTACCGCGATGGCCGATTGGAAGAGGTCGCAAACCACGCAGGTCTAACGAACCACCAAATAGGTCAGGGCTTTATCACGTCGGGTTTGCGAGATTGTGGTGACGGCGCTGAAATGGTTCTGGTAGATGCGGAGTGGTCGCGTATTGTGTCAGTGCGTCTGCTGGATGATCAGCTTGACGTGCGCGAACTAGGACAATTTGCATCCGACCCCAACCTGAAAGAAACGCTGGCCTGTCGCTAGCGTCCGGAGGTGTCGACGCGACAAGCGCCTGGGTGCGTCAGGCTAGTCCTCAACCACATGGTCGCCAGATAAATCCCCAAGTGAAGAGAACAGCGCGGCCGTATTGTTCACACCGACCTTGCGCAACAATCTGGCGCGATGCACTTCGACGGTTCTGTGGCTCAATTCTAGGCAGCGGGCTATTTCCTTGCTGGTCATGCCCTCGGTCAACAGGGAATAAACCTCGCGCTCGCGCCGGGTCAGCGGCTGATAGGGGCGGTTGGCGGACAGATCCGCAAAGCTCCAGACCGCCTGGGCCAAAGGATCATCCGGCGTGAAACTGTGCCCGCGCACCCGCGCCCAGAACAAAACACCACCCTTGCGGCGCATCACGCGTTCGTCCCAGTACAGCGCGCCGGCGCGCAGGCGCTCATCCCCGCGATTGGTGATGTTCAAAAACTCTTCCTCGGTGGGGTAGAGGAAGGCAAACAACTGCCCCAGCATTTCAGAGCGCGCGTACCCGAAGGTCTCACAAAACCGCTGATTACACTCCATAATTACGCGGTTCTCGGTGACCACGATGCCGATCGGTGCAAGGTCAAAGGCCTCTTCCAACATATAGCGTGTCGCAAGACCAATGGGGGGCTGTGTGGGATCTTTGATGTTGGTCATTGGGGCTCCGTCAAAAATATGAACTTGTGAATGAAAACAAAATCAGGAAGAGACTGCCGTCCGGTAAGTATATGCCAGTAACCGCATGAGAAAAGTTCAATAAGTGCGCGTGGATAATAAAAAGATCAAAAAGACGTCCGGTCATATACGGCGGGGCTATTTGAAACATGCGCGCATTGGAGGAGACGACGGGCAGGTTGCGGTAACGGCGTGCGAGTCGCGGCTGGCTAACGCCGACAGTTAGACCGCGCGACGCATGGTGACAGAGGTCGGTTTTGTAAATCCAGGATGGGAGCTGCGCGCGACCTCCACAAAACCCATGTGGGCAAAGGCGGCTTGATTCTCTGTGAGTTCAACCCGCACCTCCAACTCGAGAAAGCCGCAGTTATGGGCAGCTGCACGGTGCGCCACGTGGTCGACCAATTGGTGGGCAAACCCGCGCCCTCGATGGTCTTGATCAACCGCCAGCTTGCCCAGATAAAGGCTATCTCTCCGTGGGGTCAGCACAACGCAAGCCGACAGTGGGTCGCCCAAGGCCCAGATCTCTCCACGCGACGCTTGGTCCTGTAGCTGCGCCACGGTCAAACGATTGATCGACGACGGCGGGTCAATCCGCCCATCCATAAAGGCAAAGCTTGCACGCATCAGCGCCAATGCGTCGGTCAATTCGGGGGTGGTGGGAAACAGGCGATAGGGGATCATGCGGCCATAAGACAGGGAGATTTTCGGGAAAACAAGACCTCAAAACCAGCACGGTTCGATTGCGGGCCACCGCGCAGCGGGCCGTTAGGCCCGCTGCCACGCCCAACGAAAAAGGGGGCATTGCTGCCCCCTGATTTTCGGCGGGAGTGCCCCGCTGATAGTGTGACGTTTGGTGCGCTTTACAGCGCGCGCCAGCCGATGTCGCGGCGCACAAAACCCTCGGGCCAGTCGATCTGATCCACCATCGCATAGGCGCGATCACGAGCCTCTTGCAGATTGTCGCCACGCGCGGTGATATTCAGAACACGGCCACCATTGGCCAGAATTTTGCCATCGACAGCTTTTGTGCCTGCATGAAAGGCCATGTTCATACTGTCTTCGGGCAATGCCGCCAGGCCTTTGATTTCTGTGCCCTTTTCATAGGATCCAGGATAGCCGTTTGCCGCCATGACAACGGTGATCGCATGATCATCCGCCCAGTTCACCTGCGCCTCTGCCAGACGCCCTTCGGCAGTGGCTTGCAACAGATCCAAGACCTGACCACCAAGGCGCAGCATCAGAACCTGACACTCTGGATCGCCAAAGCGGACGTTGTATTCCACCAGACGCGGCTGGCCGTCTTTGATCATCAGACCCACATATAGCACGCCCTGATAGGGTATGCCGCGATCGGCCATAGCTTTCATGGTTGGTTTGACGATCTCTTCCATGGCTTTGGCTTCGATCTCGGCCGACAGGACCGGCGCGGGGGAATAGGCGCCCATGCCGCCGGTGTTGGGGCCGGTGTCGCCTTCGCCGACCCGTTTGTGGTCCTGTGCGGTCCCGATGGACAGGACCTCTTCGCCGTCTACCAGCACAAACAACGACGCTTCTTCGCCTTCCATGAATTCCTCGATGACCACTTCAGCGCCGGCACCCCCAAAAGCACCACCAAACATATCATCGATGGCGTCCAGTGCGGTCTGTTCATCCATGGCGACAATCACGCCTTTGCCCGCCGCCAGCCCGTCGGCCTTGACCACGATCGGGGCGCCGTTTTTGCGCACATGTGCCTTGGCCGCTTCGGAACTAGTGAAATGGCCATAGCCCGCAGTGGGCGCATTGGCGACGTCGCAGATTTCCTTGGTAAAGCATTTGGAGGCTTCCAGACGCGCTGCATCCTTTGAGGGGCCAAAGACCAGCAGACCCGCTTCGCGCAGACGGTCGGCAACCCCTTCGGCCAGGGGCGCTTCGGGGCCGACGATCACAAAATCAATCGCTTCCTCTTCGGCAAAGCGCGCAACTGCACCGCCGTCGAGAATATCCAGATCCGCACATTCTGCGATGGCAGCGATACCTGCATTCCCCGGCGCCACAATCAGCTTGTCGCATTTGGGGTTTTGCTTCACAGCCCAGGTCAACGCATGTTCGCGCCCGCCGCTGCCGAGGATAAGGATGTTCATTGCGCTGTCTCCGATCTGCTTGGCCTTGCTTGCGGCGTGTCATATGCTGCGCGCGAACCTAAAACAAGAACCCTTGCAAACCTGCCGAGGCCCGAGCCCCCATGTCCGACCTGTTTGATGACCCCGCCCCCGGCCAGAACGCGCCTGAATTCACGGTTTCCGAACTCTCCGGTGAGGTCAAACGCACGTTAGAGGGCTCCTTTGGCCGGATCCGCGTTAGGGGCGAGGTGGGGCGCGTGTTCAAAGCCCGCTCTGGCCATATTTATTACGACATCAAGGACGATAAATCCGTTCTTGCCTGTACCACCTGGAAGGGGCAGATCGCTGGCTTGTCGGTGGTGCCCGAAGAAGGGCTTGAGGTTGTGGTCACCGGGCGTCTCACCGCTTTTGGGGCGCAGTCCAAATACAATATGAACGTGGATGAGGTTGCCGTGGCGGGGCAGGGCGCGCTGATGGCCCTGTTGGAGAAACGTAAGAAACAGCTGGAAGCGGAGGGGCTGTTTTCTGATGCACGCAAAAAATCATTGCCCTATCTACCGCAGTTTATCGGTGTAGTGACCTCACCCTCGGGGGCGGTGATCCGCGATATTTTGCACCGGCTGCGCGATCGTTTCCCACGCAAGGTTCTGGTCTGGCCAGTGGCGGTTCAGGGACAGAACTGCGCGCGCGAAGTGGCCCATGCCATCCAAGGTTTTAACCAGATGACACCGGGTGGCGCCTTGCCGCGGCCGGATCTGATTATTGTCGCCCGTGGTGGTGGCTCGATCGAGGATCTGTGGGGTTTCAACGAAGAGGTTGTCGCCCGAACCGCCGCAGAAAGTGACATCCCGCTGATCTCTGCGGTGGGGCACGAGACTGATACGACGCTGATCGATTATGTCTCGGACAAGCGCGCGCCGACGCCGACAGCTGCGGCTGAACTTGCGGTGCCGGTGCGGCTGGATCTGCTGGGCTGGACCTCGGAACAGGGTGCGCGCCTGGCGCGGGCGGCGGGCCAAGCGGTGCAGATGCGCAGGCAGCGTTTGAACGATCTCTCCCGCGCCTTGCCGCGTCCCGATGTCTTGCTGGAAACTCCGCGTCAGCGGTTGGACCGGGTGGCGGACCGCTTGCCAAATGCGTTGATTTCCGGCGTGCAGCGGCGGCGTGTCACTTTGAGCGAGCGGGCCGCGTCCTTGCGCCCGGCAACATTGCGGGGGTTGGTTGAGGGGCGGCAGGACAAGCTGCACAACCTGTCATCACGCCTGACGCTGCGCCCCATTGAACGCGATGTCGCGCAAAAGAAAGAGCGCATTGCCGCCCTGGTCCAACGGATGGAGGCCGCGCAATCCGGACGTCTAGACCGGCAGGCCCAGCAGCTGTCAGCCACCGCCCGCCAGCTTGAGATCTTGAGCTACAAGGCGACGTTGGAGCGTGGCTATGCGGTGGTGCGTTCCGGCGAGGGTATCATCACCAGCAGCGCCGCCGCAGCCGAGGCGGGTGCCTTGCGGATTGAATTCGCAGATGGTGAATTTGATCTGGCCCAAGGCGCAGAGCAAAAGCCTTTGCAACCGGCCAAGGCTGCCAAAGCGGACGAGGGCGGGCCGGGACAGGGAAACCTGTTCTAAACCGGCGACGTGGCTGAATGGTCAGACGCCGACCTCGGGGCCGGGGCAGATGAGCTGGCGATCATTGGGGGGAACTTCCTGCAATTCGGTGCGGCCAAATTCGCTTTCTAACACCGCGCTGATGCCGTTTTCACTCAGCTCGAAATCCCAACATTGCGCAAGATCGCTGCCATCATAGAGAAAGCAGATCTGCTCTCCCTCTGGATACCAGCTGCCTTCTTGGCAGGCCCCATCCAGAAACGACCAGCGTACCCGTCGATTGCGCAGATAGGTTTCCGCGCCATAGGGCACACCGTTTGAATCGTAATAGACCGTTTTGCCTTGGGTGTAGCTGTCAAACCGTTCCGCTGTCAGCGGCTCGGCCTCGGCCGCGAGGGCCGATAATATCAGGGGAATCACAAATCCAATACGCATGGGCTTACTGTGCCAGAGTTTCCGCCCGGTTCGGTAAAATTCATTGTGAGGTCAGCGCGTTCAGCTGCCGCGCCATGATGCGGCGCCACAAAGGCGGGTGAAGCGCGATGACGGCCATGACCGGCAGAGCATAGGGTAGGGTCGGCATCTGCGGTGTTAGCTCTAACGCTGGGTAAGACGTCGTGGGGGCCGTGTGATGATGCGAATGGCGCGGTGCGTTCAACATCATGGCGGATGAATACCAATGGGGGGCGTTCCAGGAATGCTCAGGGCCGACGGGTTCCGGCTTTCCCGTGTCGCGGATCTGACGGCGCAGGCCGTAGTGTTGCACATAGTCGGCCAGAAACACCTGGGCCTGCGCGTAGAGACAGATGAACAAGACCCACAGCATGCCCTGCAACTGGGCGAACAGGGCCGCACTGACAAGTATCGCCGCCGCCCACAGGGTATGCCCGACATAAGGGTGGCTGATCCAACTGGTAGGCGCGGTTTGGCGGGCGCGGGCGGCACTTTCGGCACGGAGCCCGGCGCGAAAGGACCCGATCCAGGCGCTGATATAGAACCGATAGAACCCCATCCCACGCGGCGCTGAGTTTGGATCGTGGTCCGTTGCCACGTGAATGTGATGCACCCGCATATGGGCGCTGGCGTGATGGCCCAACAAGATGCTGCCGTAAATCGCACGTCCAAAGCGGCGCATGAAGCGCGATTTGTGGTGGATCATTTCATGGGCGGCGGGGTGCGACACCTGGCCAAGGGCCAGACCGGCAGACAGGGCCACTGGCAGCGCCTCAGCCAGGGTATGGTGCGTGATGCCCAAAAGTGTCGCGATCAAGACCGCGAAATGTGCGCATCCAACTGCGACAAGCAAGGCATCGGCCCCGCGTTCCGAAGGGGCGAGGTGACGACGGCTAAAATGGTCAAGGCAAAAGACACCCAACGTGATGCCAGCCAGCGCAGCCCACCCCCACGGCCCGCCAAAGAGCGCGGCGAGGATCACCAGCCCGAGCGGGGAGAGGCTTGCAAAGGTGAACCAGAACACAGGCGGCAGATCTCCGGGATAAATGTGCGGATGTGCGGGCTAACTTGGCCGCAGCTAGGGGCGGGAACAAGGGAAAGCTGCCACGTTTGCTCTATTATTTCTGCTTTCGTGGCCCCTTGGCTTTGCAAGTCCCGGCAATCCGCATTAGGTGGTGTGCAAACGATGGTCTGGAGTGCTCGATGGCGTTTTTCTCAAAGCTCAAGGAACGGCTGTTCAAATCTTCTTCGAAACTGGAAGAGGGGCTTGATGCGATTGTGGAAGAGGGGGCGCAGACGCCTGCGCAGGACGCGCCAGTTGAACCGGCGGCGTCTGAGGTCGAGACTGCCGCCGCGCCAGAGCCGGGTAATGTCCCTGCTGCGGCAGTCACGCCGGAACCCGAAACGCCGCCTGCCGAAGCCACGCCAGCGCCTGCACCGAAACCGGCAGAACCCGCACAGTCACCGGGTATTCTGGGACGTCTCATGGGACGCGGTGCCAAAGATGAGCCGCGCCGGGTGCTGGATGACGATATGTTGGAGCAGCTGGAAGAGTTGCTGATCAGCTCGGACATGGGCGTCGAGACCGCGCTGCGGGTGACCGCGAATATGGCCGAGGGGCGATTGGGGAGACGCCTGTCCAGCCGTGAGATTAAAGAGCTTTTGGCGCAGGAAGTGGCCCGCGTGATGGACCATGTGGCCAAGCCAATGCCGATCTATGAGAAGCGCCCGCAGGTGGTGTTGGTGGTTGGTGTGAACGGCTCTGGGAAAACCACGACCATCGGTAAATTGGCCAGCCAGTTCAAGGCGGCCGGTAAATCGGTGGTGATTGCAGCAGGTGACACATTTCGCGCGGCGGCTGTGGAGCAGTTGCAAGTCTGGGGCGACCGGGCCGGGGTGCCCGTCTTGACCGCACCCGAAGGGTCAGACCCGGCGAGCCTTGCCTTTGATGCGATGACCAAGGCCGAAGAAGACGGCGCGGATCTGTTGATGATCGACACGGCGGGACGTTTGCAAAACCGTGCGGATCTGATGGAGGAACTGGCCAAGATCGTGCGGGTGATCCGCAAGAAGGATCCAAGCGCGCCCCATAACACCCTGTTGGTTTTGGATGCCACCACCGGGCAAAACGCGTTGAACCAGGTGGATACCTTCCAAAAGCTGGCAGATGTATCAGGCCTTGTGATGACCAAATTGGACGGCACCGCCAAAGGGGGCGTTCTGGTCGCACTGGCGGATAAATTTGGCCTGCCGATCCATGCGATTGGTGTGGGCGAGCAGATCGACGACCTTGCTCCCTTTGATCCCGAAGAATTTGCAGCCGCTTTGACCGGTCTTGATCGGGGCTAATGGGTGAGCACTTGGCTGATCTCACTTGAGGGGACCGAGGCTGGTCACCAGCTGGCGCTGATCCTGGCCCTGTCAGCCGCCTTTTTGCATGCTGTGTTTGGTGCGCTGCAAAAGGGTCGCCATGATCCCTGGCTGTCACGTGGTGCGATTGATTTTTCATACGGCATCATGGCCGCCCCATTTGCGCTGTTTGTTGTGCCTTGGCCGGAACCGCATATGTGGGTGATCTTTCTTGGCGCTTGGGTCATTCATGTGGCCTATAAGCTGCTGCAGGCCTTTGCCTACACCAAGGGCAGCTACACGGTGGTCTATCCGGTTGTGCGGGGCACGGGGCCGTTGTTTGCAGTGATCGGTGCCTCTCTGATCTTTGAGGAGACCTTTACGCTGGCCCAATGGTTGGGCGTCGGGGTTTTGCTGGCAGGGATCTTTGGCCTTGCGGTCTATAACCACCTGTTTTTGGAAACCAACCGGGACACATTGGGTGTCGCCTTGGCGTTGGCTGGGCTGACGGGGCTGTTTGTGGCGCTTTATACGACCTATGACGCCTATGGCATTCGTGCGACGGCGGATCCCTTTACCTTTCTGGCGTGGTTTTTCATGATCGACGGCGCGGTGTTTCCGGTGATCGCCGCCCGACGTTGGAGCAAGATGGAGGCGCGGCCAACGCTTGCGCCTTTGATGTTGCGCGGGTTTGTCGGCGGCTTGGTCGCTTTTGCGTCCTTTGGCTCGGTGATGTTGGCCACGCGGCTTGATAAGGTTGGTGAGGCTGCGGTGCTGCGCGAGACTTCAACTGTGTTTGCAGCCCTAATCGGCTGGATTGTGTTGAAAGAGACTGTGGGGCCACGTCGCCTCATGTTGATGGCCTTGATTGCGCTGGGCGCGGTCATTGTGGAAATGGGCGGCTAAAGTGGTCGCATAAGAATTGGAATGGGACAGATGAGCGAAAAGACAATTGCCCCTTGGGTGAAACCTGCGCTGGAGTTCGGGCCGGTCCTGCTGTTTTTCATCGGCTATCTGAAGCTGAAGGATGAGGTGTTCACCATTGGTGGCACCGAATACGCTGGTTTCATCGTAGTGACAGCGTGTTTTGTGCCGTTGCTGGTGATCTGCTCTGGCATCTTGTGGAAACTCACGGGGCATCTGTCCAAGATGCAGATTGCAACCGTTGTTCTGGTGGTGGTCTTTGGCGGCCTGTCGGTTTGGTTCAACGATGATCGTTTCTTCAAGATGAAGCCCACGATGATCTACCTGCTGTTTGGGGGACTTCTGGGCGTCGGACTACTACGTGGCAAAAGCTATCTGAAAGTTGTGATGGAAGAGGCCCTGTCGATGGAAGATGCCGGTTGGATGATCATCACACGCAGGCTGTGTGCGTTTTTCCTGGTCCTTGCCGTGCTGAACGAACTGATCTGGCGGACGCAAAGTGAAGAGACCTGGGTCTATTTCAAGACCTTTGGCCTGTCAGCTGCAATGTTCCTTTTCTTTATGGCGCAAACCAAAGTGTTTCAGGCCTATGGCATTGAAAAGGATGACAGCGCGCCCACCAAAGAGGGGTGAGCTCCCGCCCACGCGGCGCACAATCTGAAGATTGTCACCTTGCGGTTGGGCGTGGCCGCGCCTTTGCCGCGGCGGATTGAACTGACGCGCCAAAGGCGCGACCGTTTTGTAAGACAGGCGCGTTTTAAACGCGCCTGTTGTGCGTTTACAGCCAATCTCAGCTCTCTGCTGCAAAGAGGTCATCCGTGACCCAAGAATCTGACCGATCCTTGCGCATATCCGCATGAAGCGCGCGACCGCGGCGCAGAGCGGGGCGATCCCAAAGCGTTTTCAACCAGCGCGCCAGATGGGGTTTGTCCTCCAGCGTCTGCTCTTGTCCTTGCCAGAGCGAGGCCCAGGGCCAGATCGCCATATCGGAAATCGTATAGTTGTCACCCGCAACAAAGGCACGGTCGGCAAGGCGCCGATCCAGCACGCCATAAAGACGTGCAACTTCGTCGCGGTAGCGGGTCTTGGCATAGGGCAGGTCGTCGGGAGCGTATTTGAGGAAATGATGCGCTTGTCCGGCCATCGGGCCAACTCCGCCCATCTGCCACATCAACCACTGATCAACCTCAACCTGTTCACTTGCGGTTTCTCCGCCAAACTGGCCAGTTTTCCGCGCCAGATACTGCAGGATTGCGCCGCTTTCAAAGACAGATATTTCACCCCCATCCGGCCCGTTTGGATCGATGATCGCAGGCATACGGTTGTTGGGAGCGATTTTCAGAAAGTCCGGGGCGAATTGGTCGCCGGCACCGATATTGATCAGATGGGTGTTATAGGGCAGGCCAAACTCCTCCAACGCGATGGAGATCTTCCATCCATTGGGCGTGGGCCAATAAAAGAGTTCAATTGCGTCTGACATGGGGTCCCCTTCTGACATGTGTCAGAGGGAGAGGATCATGACTTCTGCCATACAGGCAAGGGGGCTTGGCGTGGGATCGGGGCAAAAATGCGTGACCAGCGGCTGGCGCTTTGTGTTGGGAGCTGATTGCGCAGGCTCGTGAGCGGTGTGGCCTCGGGGGTGCGCATGAGTTTCTTGTAAAACCGCAATGTGCCCGCACGGGTATATGTCGACCAGTGGCAGACCCGGCGACGGGGATGCGGGATGGCAAAGCCGCGTGCCTCGAGTTGTTTCAATGTCTCTAGGCAGTCGATCTGGATCGTCAAAGCATTGCGCGCCGTCAGCCCCTGACCAATGGCGCGGTCACCGCGTCGGGGCGCTGGTGTCAGCAGTTCAAACAGATAGTCAAACGGGTCGTTTTCCCGGCTGGTGATATTGAACAATTCCACCGTGCGTCCGGCAGGTGTGTCCAAGGCAGCAAGCGCGCGGCTTTGATAGCTTGCACCAGTCAGAGAGATGATCCGGTCCACTGCGTTTTGCGGCAGGTGGTGCAGCGCCTCTAGCGCGATATCTGCGCCTAGAGAATGACCAATGATATGGACCGGGCGTGTGGCGGCGACCTGGTGCAGGCATGCAACCACTTTTGCCAAGGCACGTCCCGCATCGAAGGCGCGGGATTGGGCCTGCAGCAGGTTGCCGCGTGCATTCCAGCCAAAGGCAATGGCGTGCCCCTCATCCGCGTGGCCGAGCCCAAAGCCGAGCTGGCGCGGCCAAGAGGGCGCTTTCCAGGGCAAATGGTCCGGATCGAGCGAGAAGATATGGCGGTGCGGGCAATGATGCGGATTGCCGGGCTCATACTTATAGCCGTGGATCATGACGATGATCGGTCCCGCCCCCTCCTCAAGTTGAGAGAGTGCTGCGTTTACATCAGCGGGTGATCCGTGCATCTGCGGGTAATCGCCAACCGCATTAATCCGAAGAAAAGCCATCTTATACCCCAGTTATAAGATATGTTTGCGCTCTCGCGTAGAGTAGTGTCATGACGCGTGGATGACGGCTTGGTAACAGCTTGGTAACGATCAGCGGGCTTGACGCGGAACTTGTGTAAGCGTAGCAACGAAGTGTCAGCTTTTGGCTGATCGTGGTGATTTGTTACCGGATTGCGGGCCACGTTAAACTTGCCGCTAAAGAGGTCAGGACGACAAGGACTCCCTTTCGCTTGGCCGGACGGGAGTTTTTTTATGTGCGCCGCACATGCGCAGGAGAACATGAGATGAGCGACAACTGGAAAAGCCGCACCAAGCTGGTTCACGGGGGCACCCGTCGGAGCCAATATAACGAGGTGAGTGAATCGATCTTCCTCACCCAGGGCTTTGTGTATGACACCGCCGAGCAGGCCGAGGCCCGCTTTGTCGAGATTGGCGAAGATGAGTTTATCTATGCCCGCTACGGTAACCCAACGGTGGCGATGTTCGAAAAACGGATTGCGATGCTGGAAGGGGCCGAAGATGCTTTTGCCACCGCGTCTGGCATGGCGGCTGTCAGCGGCGCGCTGACCTCGCTTTTGAAAGCGGGGGACCACATTGTGTCCGCCAAGGCGCTGTTTGGCTCCTGTCTCTATATTGTTGAGAGCATTCTGGCGCGCTACGGCGTTGAGGTGACATTTGTCGATGGCACCGATCTGGACCAATGGCGCGCGGCTGTGGGTCCGGGGACCAAGGCGGTGTTCTTTGAAAGCATGTCGAACCCGACGCTGGAAGTGATTGATGTCGCGGCGGTGGCCGAGATCGCCCATGCGGTTGACGCGGTTGTTGTGGTCGACAACGTGTTTTCCACGCCGGTGTTTTCCGATGCCATCGCACAGGGTGCCGACCTGGTGATCTATTCTGCGACCAAACATATCGACGGTCAGGGACGTGCCCTGGGCGGAGTGATCCTGGGCTCCAAAGAGCTGATCCGCGGCACGGTTGAACCCTATATGAAACACACCGGCGGCGCGATGAGCCCGTTTACGGCTTGGGTCATGCTGAAAGGCTTGGAAACCATTGATCTGCGGGTCAAGGCCCAGGCTGAAAGCGCCTTGAAAATTGCCACGCACTTCGAAGGTCACCCGGCCCTGGAACGCACCATCTATCCCGGTTTGGAAAGCCACGCTCAACATGCGTTGGTGCAAAACCAGCTGGGCGGTAAGGGTGGAACGGTTTTGTCACTGGATCTCAAGGGCGGCAAAGAGGTGGCGTTTAAATTCTGCAACGCGCTGACCATTCCGGTGATATCCAACAATCTGGGCGATGCAAAATCCATCGCAACCCACCCGGCAACCACAACCCACCAACGTCTGAGCGATGAGCAAAAGGATGATCTGGGCATCACACCGGGCCTTGTGCGGTTCTCGGTTGGTTTGGAAGATGCAGACGACCTGATTGCCGATCTCACCCAGGCGCTGGAAGCAGCACAGGCCTGATTGGCCGGGTTCTGATCTGGGCGAGATACCCGAAAACAATTGGACTTGGGGGCAGTGCGCCCCCATTTTACGTTGTACGACAGGGGCAAGCACCAAGCGGGTGTCATGGATTGCGGTTCAAATGCCGTATTTCTCGCATCTCTTTTGTCTTTTCCTGCGTATGAGTCTAAACACGCAAACCTGTGCAATCCATGCTGCAACAAGGGGATTTGTCCCATGAACATCCACCCCAGCGATATGGCTGAGACCCCGGACCGCGACGCGGCCCAGGCGGCCCTTGAGGTGCTGCGCCAATGGGCGGCCAGCGCAACGGAGGTGGAAATTGCGCAGCTGGAGCCAGCCGTGGCGCGGCTACTGCCGGATCGCGCGGTTTCTAACTATCCCGATCTGTCGCGTGACTACCCCGAAGGTTTTGTTGCAGATGCAGAATACCGGGCGACCCTGCCGGATCTGCAAAATGGCCCATCGAGCCTGATCCGGGGGGCCAAGGAACAGATCCAGCATGTGGGGATCTCAAACTTTCGCCTGCCGATCCGCTTTCACACGCGCGATGGCGGTGACCTGACCCTGGAAACCTCGGTGACGGGTACCGTGTCGCTGGACGCCGACAAAAAGGGTATCAACATGTCCCGGATCATGCGGTCGTTCTACAAACACGCGGAAAAGACGTTTTCTTTTCATGTGCTTGCAGATGCGTTGGATGACTACCTAGCTGATTTGGACAGTCTGGATGCGCGTCTGCAGATGCGGTTTTCCTTCCCGGCCAAGATCAATAGCCTGCGCTCAGGTCTGAGCGGCTATCAATATTACGACATCGCGCTGGAATTGGTGGATGTCGACAGAGTGCGTCAGATGATCATTCATCTGGACTATGTCTATTCCTCAACCTGTCCATGTTCGCTGGAATTGTCGGAACATGCGCGCCAGGCACGCGGGCAATTGGCAACGCCGCATTCTCAGCGCTCGGTTGCACGGATTTCGGTGCTGGCCGACCCGAATGCCAGCATCTTGTGGTTCGAAGATCTGATTGATCACTGTCGCACTGCGGTGCCGACCGAGACCCAGGTGATGGTCAAACGCGAGGACGAACAGGCCTTTGCCGAGTTGAACGCCGCCAACCCGATTTTTGTCGAAGATGCCGCCCGGCTGTTCTGTGAAGCGCTCAAAAGCGATTCGCGGATTGCTGATTTCCGCATCGTCGCCAGCCATCAGGAAAGCCTGCACAGCCATGATGCGATCAGCGTCCTGACCCAAGGTCCGACCTTTGCCACGCGCAGTTTGGACCCGCATCAATTCTCCACCCTTATCCACAAGGGCTGATTTCGGCTCGAACTTGCCACGTATTTTATAGTGCGGCGGCTGCGGCTTGTGCACTGGATGATCGTTGCCACGGGTTTTTCGCCGCAGTGCGGCATTTTTTATGCTGTGTTGCGGCGGATTGCTGTTACCTTCTTCTTAACGCCAAACGCACAGAGGTGCCTTTGGACGCTGGAGGGTGTGAATGGATCGATCAGCTCTGTCCAAGCTGCGACAATCCAGGTGCGAAAATCGTACCTGCTCTCCTCTTTGTTTCACCATGACTGGAGGCCCCTGGGGATTGATCTCTGCCATTGGCGGGCCATTAAAGACGTAAGGAGAAGACAATGATCCGTTTTCAAATGTTCCCCGAGGATGCGAAAACGCCGCATGAATTGGCGGGGTATATGGCGGGCGCCCAAATGAAGTTCTGGCGCGGATTTACCGGGGCTGCATTGCAAGCCCCTGTTGAGCAGGTCAAATACGCTCAATCCATCGCACGCTTTTATCAAACCATGTTTGAAACAGGGCCTTTGATGCTGACGGGCCCTGCAACGGACGCGCCCAAGGCATTGATGCCCCCGGCCAAGCCTGCCGCGAAACCCGCGCCCAAGGCGCCGGCCAAAAAAGCCGCCGCGCCCAAGACCACGCCAAATGCCGCACCCAAGGCGGCACCAGCCCCTGCACCAAAAGCCGCACCCAAGGTAGAAGCCCCTAAACCGGCAGCCAAACCCGCACCAAAGGCCGCAGCGACCAAGACCGCGACAACCAAGGCAGCCTCTGCCAAGGCCGCGCCTGCGCCCAAACCGGCACCTGCAGCCAAAGCAGCACCGAAACCTGCGGCCAAACCTGCCGCGCCAAAAGCGGCCCCAAAGCCTGCGGCAACAAAGGCGGCGCCCAAGGCAACAGTTGCCAAGAAACCTGCAGCTAAACCCGCGCCAGCCAAACCCGCAGCAGCTGCAAATCCGGCTGAGACCTTTATCAGCACTCGTCGCGAAGAGGCCAAGACCGCCCCTGCAGCGACCGAGGGCACGTCGAAATCTACGCCCACGCGTCGCGCTGCACGTTCGCCGTCCACCCCCCCGGCGATGCCTGCAACAAAAGCGGACACTGGCAACAGTTCGGATTGATCCCCGGAACTCAGCTCCTGTGATTAATCAGTGGGTTGACAGAAAGAGCGCGCAGCGCCAACGCTGCGCCTCATGTTAGATCTACGTCCTATTGGATATGTCGTCGGCCTTTTGGTCGGCATTCTGGGCTGCACAATGCTGTTTCCACTGTTGGTCGATTTGATCGACGGGCAGGGGCATTGGCCTGTGTTCCTAGAAAGCGCGATTGTCACCATTCTGGCCGGCGGGCTATTGGCGCTGTCTTGTGCCAATGGCGTAGGGCAAGGGTTGGATATTCGCCAGACCTTCATGTTGACCACCGGCGTATGGGCGGCGCTGCCGATCTTTGGCGCAATCCCATTGATGCTGGGGGAGACGGATCTGCGGTTTGTCGATGCGTTTTTCGAAGCCATGTCGGGGCTGACCACCACGGGGTCAACTATCCTGTCAGGGCTTGAGTCGCTGCCGCGCGGGATCTTGTTGTGGCGGGCCATCCTGCAATGGTTGGGCGGGATCGGCATTATTGTTGTTGCGATGGTTTTCCTGCCCGAGCTGCGAGTGGGGGGCATGCAAATCTTCCGCTCTGAAGCTTTTGATACGATGGGGAAAATCCTGCCGCGCGCGCAGGCGATCGCGCGCCAGATCTCAATGATTTATGTCGGGATTACCGTTGCATGTGCCGTGGTTTATGGCGCCCTTGGGATGACCCCTTTTGATGCGATCTGTCATGCGATGACGACCACTGCGACCGGTGGTTTTGCCAATTACGACGCCTCGTTTGGCGCGTTTTCCGGGCCGGCTGAATATGCGGCCTCTGTTTTCATGATCCTCGCGGCGCTGCCATTCGTGCGGTATGTGCAGATGGTCAATGGTCAGACGAGCCCCATTTTTCAAGACGCTCAAGTGCGGGCCTTTTTGACAATTATCGTGCTGCTGGTAGCGGTCACAACTGCAGTGCTGGTCACCGTCTTTCCGCACCATCCTGAACAAGCGGTGCGCGAGGCATTGTTCAACATCACCTCGATCATCTCAGGCACCGGATACGCCAGTGTTGATTATATGAGCTGGGGCAATTTCCTGGTCATGGTGTTCTTTTTCATCGGTCTGATCGGCGGCTGTGCGGGGTCCACAGCATGTTCGGTCAAAATCTTCCGCTATCAGCTGCTTATCGCCTCGGTTCGGGTGCAAATTCAAAAGATCCGCTCCCCACACGGGGTGTTTTTTCCGCGCTATGAGGGGCGGCCGGTGGGGCAGGATGTTCTCAGCTCGGTTATTTCCTTTTTCATGTTCTTCATCCTGACACTGGGTGTTGTGGCCTGGCTCTTGGCGCTGACGGGGCTGGATTTTGTCACTGCAGTCTCGGGCGCGGCGACGGCAGTGGCCAATATTGGCCCCGGTCTGGGCGATGTGATTGGCCCGGCTGGCAATTTTGCGCCGCTCAATGACACGGCTAAGTGGATCCTGATCGTGGCCATGCTGATCGGACGTCTGGAATTGCTGGCTGTCTACGCGATGTTGACCGTCCGGTTCTGGCGTTCCTGATGACGCTGAGCCACCTTGAAAACAAGGCTTTTTCCCGATTGTATCGCTACAATTTGCATTGCTTGCGCTTGAATTGTACCGGGTTTAAAGACGCGCGATACTTTTAACTGAGAGCGCACGGGAGGTTTATCCAATGCCCGTTCTTGTGATGAAATTTGGCGGGACATCCGTCGCCAATCTGGACCGCATCCGCCGCGCCGCCAAACGCGTCGGCGTTGAGGTGGCAAAAGGCTATGACGTCATCGTCATCGTCTCGGCCATGTCCGGGAAAACGAACGAGCTGGTGGGTTGGGTTGGCGAGACGTCACCCTTGTATGATGCGCGTGAATATGACGCCGTCGTGTCCTCGGGCGAGAATGTCACCGCCGGTCTGATGGCGCTGACCCTGCAAGAGATGGGCGTTCCTGCTCGCAGCTGGCAGGGCTGGCAGGTGCCGCTCAAGACCAATTCCGCACACAGCCAGGCCCGGATCGAAGAGATCCCGACCGAAAATATCAGCACCAAATTTGGCGAAGGTATGAAAGTCGCAGTTGTTGCAGGCTTCCAGGGTATCAGCCCTGAGGGTCGCATTACAACGCTGGGCCGAGGCGGGTCTGATACCACTGCGGTGGCCTTTGCGGCGTCCTTTGATGCGGAGCGCTGTGACATCTATACCGATGTCGATGGCGTCTACACAACCGACCCCCGTATCTGCGCCAAAGCGCGTAAGCTGGACAAAATCGCGTTTGAAGAGATGCTGGAGCTTGCATCCCTGGGCGCAAAAGTCCTGCAAACACGCTCGGTTGAGCTGGCGATGCGCTTTAAGGTGAAACTGCGCGTCCTTTCAAGTTTTGAAGAACAATCCGACGAGGCCGGCACCCTGGTCTGCGACGAGGAGGAAATCATGGAATCCAATGTTGTAAACGGCGTCGCCTATTCCCGTGACGAAGCCAAAATGACCCTGATCTCGGTTGCGGACCGTCCGGGGATTGCTGCCACGATTTTCGGCTCGTTGTCCGAGTCAGGCGTGAATGTGGATATGATCATCCAGAACATTTCCGAAGATGGCCGCACGGATATGACCTTCTCTTGCCCCACGGACCAGGTGGCCCGTGCAGAGCAGGCGCTGGTTGCCATCAAGGAGCAAGGCGATCTGAATTACGCCGAGCTGGTTGCCGACACGGACGTGGCAAAGGTTTCGGTTGTGGGCATCGGCATGCGTTCGCAGTCTGGTGTTGCCGCTAAAATGTTCAAAGTTCTGTCTGACGAAGGCATCAACATTCAGGTCATCACCACATCCGAGATTAAGATCTCGGTCCTGATCGACCGTAAGTACATGGAGCTGGCAGTGCAGGCATTGCACGACGCTTTTGAGCTCGACAAGGCCTGATCCTAGCATCAGATGTTATGAACATGACCCCCGCCTGTCCAAGGCGGGGGTTTTTGTTTGTGCGCTTTCGTGGTCGCTGCAAAGTCTAGGACGGGTGACAGGGCCAGCCTGGCGGGATTTTGGTGAAACCCGGAGGGGTAGTATGGAAGTTCAGATATCCCGCAGATGCTGCAAAGCGGCGAGGAAACTGCTTGCATCCAACCTCTCTCACTCGCACATTGTACCCGGCTTTGCCCAAAGCTGTAGCATGGGCAAGGTGTGGAGGAGAAACTACAGCGTTTTCATTTGCGCATTTCACATGGGCAGCTTTATGGCCTAATAGGCTGTAAAGAATATGAATCCTGGAAAGGGTGTTTATGTCTGAGGCAACAGAATCCGAAAGTCGCAGGCTGCTTGGTCGTCTGCGTGAGGCTCTGGCTGGCGATGACGCTGGTCAGGCACGACTTGATAAGATCACCCATTTGATTGGCGACAGCATCGGCACCGAAGTGTGCTCGATCTATTTGTTCCGCGATGCAGAGACTTTGGAGCTCTGTGCAACCCAGGGCCTAAATCCGGAATCCGTGCACGAAAGCCGTCTGCGGATCGGAGAGGGGCTAGTTGGACGCGTGGCCAAGACCGGTAAGGTGGTCAATACGCCCGATGCCCCCAATGCCAAAGGCTTCCGTTACATGCCGGAAACCGGCGAGGAACGCTATTCCTCGTTCCTGGGGATACCGGTGCAGCGTCTGGGAGAGATGCTGGGTGTTCTGGTCGTACAGTCCAAAGACGCACGCGAGTTTTCGGCCGATGCGGTCTATGCGCTGGAAGTCGTCGCGATGGTTCTGGCAGAGATGACAGAGCTGGGCGCCTTTGTCGGGGAAGGCGCGGCTTTGTCGCCTTTGCACCAGAAACCGGTGATGATCAAAGGGGTCGTCGCCCAGGAAGGTATCGCCGAAGGTCATATCTGGCTGCATGAACCCCGCGTCGTGGTGACCAACCCTATTGCTGATGATCCCCATCGCGAACGGGAACGGTTGAGCGATGCGGTGGACGCGCTGCGCGTCAGCGTCGATGAGATGCTTGAGATGTCCAAGAACGGTGACAAGGAGCAGCTGCAAGTCCTTGAAGCTTACCGGATGTTCGCCAACTCCAAAGGCTGGATGCGCCGGATGGAAGAGGATATCGCGCGCGGCCTGAGCGCCGAAGCGGCGGTTGAAAAAGAACAATCCCTTGCACGGGCGCGGATGGGTCAAGTGCAGGATGCGTATTTGCGGGAACGGTTGAGCGATCTTGACGATCTGTCCAACCGCCTCCTGCGCAACCTGACCGGACAGGGCAGCGAAACCGGGGCAGAAATGCCTGCCGATCCTATTTTGGTGGCCCGTAACATCGGACCTGGCGATCTGCTGGGCTATGGTCGCGCTCTCAAAGGGATCGTGCTGGAAGAAGGGGCCGTTGGCTCCCACGCGGCGATTGTGGCGCGTGCTCTGGCCATTCCTTTGGTCGTGCAGGCCAAGCGGATCACCACAGAGGCGTTGAATGGCGACTATGTGGTTGTCGACGGCGCAGAGGCACATGTGCATCTGCGGCCAGACGACAATGTGACCGGCGCGCTGCGTGACAAAATGGCGATGCAGGCCAAGGCACAAGAACGCTATGCCTCGATCCGCACCAAACCTGCGGTGACCAAGGATGGTGAGCGGGTCAAATTGATGATGAACGCGGGCCTTCTGGCGGATCTTCCGTCGCTGGAAGGGTCAGGTGCCGAAGGGGTGGGGCTGTTCCGTACCGAATTGCAATTCCTGGCACGCAGTCAAATGCCACGCCGCGGGGATCTGGTGGCGCAATACGAGCGGGTTCTGGATGCCTCCCAAGGCAAACGCGTGGTGTTTCGGACGCTGGATATCGGGTCGGACAAGGTCCTGCCCTATATGAAACCCACTGACGAGCCGAACCCGGCAATGGGCTGGCGCGCCATTCGGGTCGGGTTGGAAAAGCCGGGGATGATGCGGATGCAGTTGCAGGCGATGTTGCGCGCTGCAAAAGGGCGTCCCCTGACCATTATGTTCCCGTTTATCGCGCAAGCTGATGAGTTTCGTCAGGCTCGGGCCGAGGTCGACAAGACCGTTGAACGGGAACGTCGCCTTGGCCACGTGTTGCCAGAGCGGCTGGAAGTGGGCGCTATGCTTGAGACACCGTCGCTCGCCTTCTCGCCGCAGAAGTTCTTTGACGAGGTCGATTTCCTGTCGATCGGTGGCAACGACCTGAAGCAGTTCTTCTTTGCCGCTGACCGCGAAAACGAACGTGTGCGTAATCGGTTTGACACGCTGAACGTCAGCTTCCTGAGCTTTATCGAGCGCATTGTTGAACGGTGCCAGATCTCCAGCACGCCGCTAAGCTTTTGTGGAGAGGACGCGGGCCGCCCGGTGGAGGCCGTCTGCCTGGCCGCGATGGGCCTGCGGTCGCTGTCGATGCGCCCTGCATCAATTGGCCCGGTTAAGTCCTTGCTGACAAAGGTCGATCTGGACGAGCTGCGTGCGATCATCGCAGGTGCCCGGCACCGGGGCGTGCAAACGGTGCGCCCCACAGTGATGGACTATCTTCGTGATCTTTAAATGCGGTTTTGGCCCTGCTGCAACCTGAAACCTATCCAAAACGCCCCGTTTTACAGGGTGTTTTTGGTTTTTGTCGCTGATGTATTTCGACTAATTTAGCGCCATTTCTTTTGGATATTGGGTATTACTTGAGGATATTCAACAATTTTGGACCAAGAACGTTCTATCCACCACTTAATCCACAGGAACAAGCAGGGCTAACCTTCAACTCTGTCGTCAATCCGCAGACGTCACCGCGGAGTTGGTGCAGGATTCGTTCAATGATAGGCAAGGTAGAAACAGGATGGACCAAGGTCATCCACAATAAGTAGAGGCATTAACACACTAGAAAGATTTGCTGTTACCAACTTACCCACAGACCGCTGAGGCGCGTTGTGGGTGGAATTTTAGGTTGGAACGGCGTCTTTCCTAAATTTTAAGGGCGCAAAGGTTAACAGGGCCTTAACGCGTGGTGTTTCCTGTGTGTGATTAGGAAAACTTGAGGCCCCAAAATGGCTTGTCTCACAAACGTCACCTGGACGCGGTAGAGGGGAGCGGTGTTTTCCTGCCGGAGTCTACCGATATGTCCCTGCCGCCGTTAAAAGAATTCCTTGCTGACAAATCCTGGACCGGCTGCGCCATCGCGCATCGTGGGGCTTGGCACGATACGGCGGAAAACTCGCTGCGGGCGGTTGATGATGCGCTGGCGGTGGGATGCCAATATGTCGAGATTGATGTGCAAGAGACCATCGACGGGGTGCCATTTTGCCTCCACGATATCTCACTGCTGCGCACCACGGCGCGCGCGGTGAATGCGGCTGCGCACCAATGGCCGCAGATTGCGGAGACGCCGTTGTTGATGGGCTTGGGCGGTGCACATGCCGGGCAGAGCGACCAGACACTGCCGAGCCTGGACGCGATGCTGGATCACTGCAAGGGGCGCGCCTATGTGGATCTGGATGTGAAACGCCCCCACCAACTGCCCCGCATTGCAGAGGCGCTGCGTCGCACGGACAGTGGCTCTCAGGTGAACCTCAAGATGTGGGTCCACGGGCGGGCCGACCTGGATTTCGCCCTGTCGATCCAGGATACGTTGGGCACGATCTTGAAACCTATTGTGTTGATCGATCGCAGCAATATCGATCACATGCTTGAGGTTATTCGCAAGCTGGACGCGCCGGTGGTCGAAGCAAATTTTGATTGTTGGGACAGCGTGCTGCGTCTGTCGGATGCCGCATGGTCCGAAGGGCGCGATATCTTTGTGAATACGTTAGATGAGGCGCGGTCGACCTTTGTGATGGACAGCGGCGCGTTGTGCGATCCGCGTGGGACGTGGGGCGCCTTGTTGGATGCGGGGGTGCGCATGTTGCAGACGGATGAGCCCGATGCGCTGTGTTCCTATCTCAAGATCCACCGCAAAGCGAACGGCTAGACATGAAATGCGCGCGGCAATCGCTTGCCACGCACCTCCGCTTTCCCAAGCGTTGTCGATCTGGCGGGATTACTTACCCTTTACGCCCGCTGCAGTGATGAGCGGTTTCCAGACGTCGATCTGTGTGCCAACAAAGCCGGTGAACGCTTCGGTCGACAGCGGCTGATGGGTGATGCCGAGATCGTTCAGAGTTGTGGCAACTTCGGGCAAGGCCAAAACGGCCAGCGTGGTCTCATGGATCTTGGCTGCGATTTCCGGATCAATGCCCGCAGGACCTGTCAGGCCGACCCAGTTTTCGATCACGATGTCAAAACCCTGTTCCTTGAACGTAGGCACGTCCGGCATGCCGGGGAAGCGTGCAGAAGCTGCAATCGCGATCGCCACTGCCTCGCCGTCTTCGATCATGTCCGAGTTCTGCGCGACCATGTCATAGAACGTGTCCAAAACACCGGCGCGGAAGTCCTGGATCGCCGGTGCGCTGCCTTGGTAGGGGATGTGCAGGGTTTCAACGTGCAGGCTTGCGTCCACCGCTTCGCCCAAGATGTGGCTGATGGAGCCAACGCCGGATGAGCCGTAGGAGATTGAGTTCGCCTTGGCTGCCTCAACAAATTCCGACACCGTGGTGATGCCGCTGTCAGGCTTCACAAACAGACCGGGCGCGGAGGCACCGATATAGGCCACATGGGTGAAGTCGTTCATTGGCGCGTAGGGCAGTTCTTCGAACTGGGTCGGTGCGATGGTGAAGGGGGCGTTGTTGGCGATCATCAACGTGGTGCCATCCGCGTCCTGATCGGCGACAAAGTCAGCCGCAACTGTGCCTGCTGCACCGGGACGGTTGTCGACGACGGCCTTTTGACCGAAGGATTCATCCAGATGTTTGGCCAGAAGGCGCGCCACCAGATCCGAGGTGCCACCGGGTGGGAAGGTAACAACGATGCGCACCGGTTCATCGGACCAAGCGCCCGGTTCTGCCAGAGCTTGGCCAGCAGGCAGGGCAAATACGGCGGCAGAGGTCAGCGCCATAAGCGCACGTCGCGTGAGTGAGAGGGTCATGAGGAGGCTCCTGTGTTGGACGAGGTTTTGTTATTGGAATGAGCGGTTTTGGGTGCGCGCGATTTGCGCAGAGTGGTCCACAGGCCATAGGCCAGGATCAAAGCAGACACTGCGAGCAGGCCGCCGCTGATGGGACGTTCCAGGAACACCATGGCGTCACCGCGTGATAGAAGAAGGGCGCGGCGCAGTTGCTCTTCCATCATCGGGCCAAGAACAAAGCCGATCAGCAGGGGCGCAGGCTCAAAGCGGTAAAGCCGCATCAGATAACCCGCGATCCCGAATAACAGCGTCATCCAGATGTCAAAGACGTTGTTGTTAAGCGAATAGACCCCGATGCAGATCAGCACGATGATCGCCGGATACATCAGCTTGTACGGGATTTGCAGCAGTCGCACCCACATGCCGATCAGCGGGATGTTCAAGACCAGCAACATGATGTTGCCCACCAGAAAGCTGGCGACCAGACCCCAGAACAGCTCGGGGTGTTCGGTCAAAATGCGGGGGCCGGGGGTGATGCCGTGGATCATCAGGGCACCGATGACCATTGCCATGCTGGCGCTGCCCGGCACACCCAGCGTCAACGTGGGAATAAACGCGGTTTGGGTGGCTGAGTTGTTGGCGGATTCCGGTACGGCCACGCCTTCTACGGCGCCTTGGCCAAATTGGTCTTTGTTTTTGGACACTTTCTTTTCAACCGCATAACCCACGGCCGCGGCGACGGTCTGGCCGGTGCCAGGTAGCGCGCCAAAGAAGGATCCGATCAGACCACCGCGCCAGATGGGGCCAAAGGAGGCACGCCATTCGCGACGGGTGGGGTAGAATTTGGTGTAGTCGATCTCTTGACGGCCACGGCCGGTTTGGTTGGCCTTAATCGATGCGATCAGCTCGCCCACCCCAAACAGCCCCATGGCGACGATCACCAGATGCACCCCGTCGCGCAGTTCGGGCACGCCAAGGGTAAAGCGCAGATCGCCAGTTGTGAGGTCGATGCCCACGGTGGACAGCATCAGCCCGGCCATCACCATGGCAATGCCGCGCAGCGCTCCGCCATTGCTGACGGCCGATGCCGCGATAAGGCCCAAGAAAATCACCGAGAAATACTCGGCCGGGCCAAATTGCAGCGCCAGTTTCGCAAGCCCAGGCGACAGAACCGCCATCACAATCATACCAATGATCCCGCCCCCAAATGAGGCGATTGAGGTGATGAACAGGGCTACGCCCGCGCGACCCTGACGGGCCATGGGATAGCCATCGATACAGGTGATGGATGAGGACGGTGTGCCCGGAATGTTCATCAGGATCGACGCGATCGAGCCGCCGTATTCCGCACCATAATAGACCCCGGCGATCATCACGATAGCCACGGTCGGCTCCAGATAAAACGACAAGGGCAGGATCATCGCAATCGCGGCCATAGAGCCGATGCCCGGCAAGACGCCGATGAACGTGCCCAGGAAGACGCCGATGAAACAATAGAGCAGGGTTTGGGGCTGTAGAACAGTGCCCAATCCGCCTGAGAAATTTGCAATAATTTCCATCGCTTAAAACGCCCGAAATGCTTTGAACGGGAGGCCAAGCGCCTCGATGAACAGAACATAGCCAAGCGCGGCCATGAAGAGGCCCAGCAGGATTTTACCCCACCACGGCAGGCTGCGATCGGGCGCCGATGCTGTGAGCACGGTCAGAAATGTTGCAGGCAACAGCCCAAAACGCTCCGTCACAAGGGCAAAGACCATCAGCGCGGAGACTATCGCGCCAAAGGACACCCAATCAGGGCGTTCGGTGATGCCGGTGGAGTGCAGATCCTGCCATAAAATCGCCGCTGCCAGGGCGAGCAGGACAAGACCGGAGAAGAACGGAAACGCCCCGGTGCCCGGACGAAACGGGCTTCCAAGCCCCAACTCAAACCCGCCGATCATGAAATAGAGGCTCAACGCCACCAGAACCGACGCGCCGGCGATCCGCTCGACCTGTTGGCCCAACGTAGCGCGCTGGCCGTCTTCCAATTCAATCTGCATCATAAGCCCCCGCGAAACAGTGAATATCCCCAAGCCGTGAATTTGAACGGCAGGTGATAGTGTTGCTGGGCATCGCCGACGCCGAAATGATACCGCACCACATTGAGGAAAGGCGCGCGGTCTTGTGAAGCGTCAGTGCCTGCGTAATAGGCAGCGACCTCGAATTCGGCGATGTATTCGCCAGATGTGATCCCGTGGCCCTGAACCGTGGGGTGATCAAACAGACCGGTTTCACCGCACTGCCCGTGGGCCAATTCAGTTTCGCCACTATCATCGACCCGCAGCAGGCGCACTGCCAACCCTTCGGCTGGCCGACCTGTTGACACGTCAACGCAATGGATTGAGATACCGCCAGCTGTCATCTGTGCCCCGCTTCGCCAAAGGCTTTGGTGACACGGGCTGCGCTGACAGATGCAATCTCGGCGACGGCCTGTTTGATCTCAGCGTCGCGGGTGCGCTTCAGGCGGTCTTCAAAGACCTGCAAAACCTCTGACACGCCGCTCATCCGATGCAGGGCCAGGATGAAGGGAAAGCCAAACCGCGTCTGATATTCAGTATTTAACTGGGTGAACCGCGCGGTCAGTGCGGCGTCCGGGGCATCCAGGCCAAGGCGCCCTTGTTCTTCCTGTGAGGCGCGGGTCATTGTTTCGGGGGTCGGAGGGGCCAATTCAGGATGGGCGCGGAACAAGGAGAAAAGATCATCCTCGGGCAGGGTTTGAATGGCGGTCTGAATGCTGCGGGCGATAGCATCAGGGGATGCGAAGGGGCGGTGTTGTGCGACCAGTTCAGCCACCTGCGGCGCGCGCTCAATAAAGGGCAGCAAAAGCTCTGCGGCCAGCGCGTCATCCGCGTGGTTGAGCCTGTCCAATTCGGTGTCTGTCAGAGGTGTGGTCACAAAGAGGTCCTGTGGATTGATGTCTTAATCAAAGCCTAACCACGCAGCGCATTGCCATCTATGATGAAATAAGCAATTCTGCGTTCTCAAAAAGAGAATGGAACATTACATATGTCGCTTCATCTGGTGCCCCGTCAGCTGCGTTATGTCTTGGCGGTCGCGGAACATGGCTCGGTTCAGGGGGCCTCACGCGCACTTGGCATTGCGGCCTCGGCCATTGATCGCCAGATCAAATCCATCGAGGAGGCCAGCCAGTCGCCACTGTTTGAACGCTTGCCGCGCGGAATGAAACCCACCGCCGCTGGGGAGGCCGTGATTGTCATGGCCCGACGCTGGCAGGCGGATGCGGAACGTTTGGAAGGTGGGTTGAAAGAGATGCGCGGCCAGGAACATGGCACCGTGCGCTTGGCGGCGATGGACAGCCTGGCCAATGGCATCCTGCCCGAGTTGGTCGCGTGGATCCAAACGGAACACCCCAGGATCCATCTGGACATCGATATCATGACCCCGGCCCAAGCTGGGCAGGCGCTGGATGTGGGGACCGTCGATCTGGTCTTGGCGTTCAACCTGCCCAATGGGCGCTTTCAACACCGCATATGGGAGCGGGAGCTGCCCTTTGGATGCGTGGTACGCCCGTCGCACGCCTTGGCTGCGCGTTCACCTGTGACCTTGGCCATGTTGTCGGGGGTGGCAACCGCCTCTCAAAGCGCGCTGTTGCCAATCCGCAAATATCTGGACAGCCGCCACGGTTGGCTGTTTGCGGAAAATGCACCGGTTCTGGTGACCAATTCCTTACAGCTGTTGAAGCAATCGGTGCTGGCTGGCGACGTAGCGATTTTAACCTCTCAACTGGATGTCTTGCCCGAGCTGGAGGCCGGGGTCTTGGCTTTCCTGCCCCTGGATGAGGCAAGCCTGCGACCGCAGAACATTGTGCTGTCTGTCGACACGCGCCGCCCGCTGGTTCGCGCAACGCGGGTTGTTGCGGATCGGCTGAGCACGGTTCTGCCGGAGCGTCTGGACAAGCTGCGCAGCGACTAATGCGCTACCGTGCTTTATAAAGATATTAGGAAGTCCGCATTAGCGTAACTCCGAGATTTGTGGAGGTACCATGGCCCATATTTTGATTGTAGACGATGAACCCTTGCTGCGTGAAGAACTTCAAGAATCCCTCGAGCTGGAAGACTATGAGGTTTCGACCGCGGAATCTGGGCCAGACGCGCTAGAGTTGTGTGATGTTATGGCGTTCGATGTTGTCGTGACGGATCTAAAGATGCCCAAAATGGGGGGATTGGAGCTGATCCGGAAACTAAAGGAAACGGGCTTTGGTGGGCAGCTTATCGTGGTCAGCGGGCACGGCGCTGAAAGCAATCGAGCGGACGCAATGGCCAGCGGTGCCGTTGCGTGTTTTGCGAAACCACTTGATATTGAAGAGTTAATTGAAAAACTGGACGCAATTCTTTAACAGTCGACGCCCCAGTTTTCGCCATCCCTCCTTGGATTAGGCCGCAATATCCTTTGGAATAGGCGGCCAAAACGCTTTGGGATATGACTCTGGATTAGGGTTTGTTGCCGCGCATCTCTATCCGCCATTGTGACCTCACAAATTTGGTTATGAGGAGTGCGTTCAATGGCTGATATTTCCACAAAAGATTGCAAAGCAAACCTAACCGTTCTGCTGGTCGACGATGACAAGGAAGCACTGGAAGAGCTTCAGGATATTGTTGAGCTGGAAGGTTGGACTGCAATTATCGCGGGCAATGTTGATATGGCGCTGGAGGTGCTGGAATGGTACCCCTACATCGGCGTCGTGGTAACTGATGTTCACTTCATCGACCAGTCCGGCGACACGTCCAGCGGCTTCCAGCTGGTCTCTCGTGCCCAGGCTCGGTTCCCAGATCGCGACCTGTCCTACATTGTGACCAGCGGCGATCCCTGGGCCTTTAACGGCTCGGCGCAGGCGGGGGCGGTTGATTTCCTCAGCAAACCCTTGGAGCCGGATGCGTTGATCGACTCGATCAAGGCTTTTGCCGGCAAGGGCGCGGCACTGACGGACAATCCCGACCGTGATGACAATCTGCTGGAGAAGGTCCAGCAAACCGCGCAGACCCTGCATGACAAAACCACCCAGATCGAGGGTGTGGTGACGGGAGCAGTGGTATGAAGCGCCTTGTTCTTGCCGCGTTCTGCGCTGGTGTCACATGCGCCCCGGCTGCTCAGGCCACAACGGCCGATGCCCCGTCATCGGATGTTTTGACATTTGGCATCGTGCCGCAACAATCTGCCAGCCGTTTGGCCCGAATGTGGGGCCCGTTGTTGGCAGAGCTGAGCACACGAACCGGGGTCACATTCCGGTTCAGAACCACCAAAGACATCCCGTCGTTTGAGGCCTGCCTGGCCGCGGGCGCCTATGACATGGCTTATATGAACCCGATGCACTACACGATTTTTGCCGAAGAAAGCGCCTATCGTGCGGTAGCGCGCCAGTCCCATAAACGGTTGAAAGGGGTCATCGTCGCGCGCAAAGGGGCGGATCTGGATGCGTTGGAGGTCTTGGATGGATCCCAGATCGCCTTCCCATCGCCCGGTGCCTTTGGCGCCAGTATCCTGACCCGCGCGACGCTCAGCGATCGCGATATCGCGTTCGAACCGGCCTATGTTAAATCCCATGACAGTGTCTATCGCGCGGTGGCGGCGGGGCTGATGCCTGCGGGCGGCGGGGTCACGCGGACCTTTAACGCGGTAGACCCGGAAATCCGCGCGCAGTTGGAGGTGGTTTACGAAACCGAGGGCTTCACCCCGCATGCCATTGCCGTCCATGACGGCGTAGGCGCAACATTCTCAACCGAAATCCAAGACGCCTTGATGGCGATTGCCGCGGAAAAACCTGAGCTGGTCAAAGGGGTCGGCATGAAAGGGTTTGAGGCCGCCCATGATGCGGATTGGGACGATGTACGTGCCCTCGAAATGACCCGCGAAGAGACCGGGATTTCACAAGCGGGGGATGCTGTATGTCCTTCCGATTGAAAACTATTTTAGGGATTGCCATGATCGAATTGACGGTCATGGCGCTGTTGATTGCGATCAACCAATTTGCGCTGGGCGGATCTGCGACGGCGCAGCTGTATCAACGTGCTGAATCCACCGCGCGGGTGTTTTCAAATGCGGTGTCTGATGCGGTGATCGCAACGGATCTTGCGACGCTGGATGCGACGATTGAAACTGCGCTTGGCAGTGAAGAGCTCACCTATCTGCGGGTGCGGAGCCCCGACGGGATTGTCTTGTCCGAAGGCGGTGCCGCTGATGCCCTGGCCGTGCCATTTCAACGTGACGCATCATTTGACACGGCTCGCACGGATCATGTGATCGACATCGACCTGGCGATCACAGTCGAAGGCACGACCTTTGGCGTTATTGAATTGGGCCTGTCCACGCTTGCCGTCGAGGAAGAGATCGCAGCCGCCTTGCGCTGGAACGTGATTGTGGCGATGATCGGAATGTCGCTGGTTGCGGTCTTTGGCTACGGGCTCGGCTCTATCCTGACCCATCAGTTGAGCGGGCTGCGCCAGGGCGCGCGCGAGATTGCGACGGGAAATCTGGAGTGTCAGATCCGGGTGCGTGGTGGTGACGAGCTGGCGGATACCGCGCTGTGTTTCAATGAAATGGCCCGCACCCTGTCACAGGATCGCGCGGTTCTGCAGAGCCAACGCAATACGCTCCTGGCCAAGAAAGAACGGGTCGGGGTGATTGTCGACTGTATGCGGCAGATCTCGAAAAACGAAGACGGGGTAACGGTGCCGGACACGGATCGCAGCGATGAAATCGGCGATATGGCACGCGCAACTGTGGTCTTCCAAAATGCGATGCAAGCGGTCGAACAGGCGCGTCATGAACAACAGCGTCTGATCTCCGCTTTTGATCAGTTGGATGAACAGGTGGCGATTTTTGGCACCACAGGCGAGGTCTTGTTCCTGAACCGAGCCTTCCGGGCCTTTAACCAGCCCATCCTGGAAACATTGCCCGAAGACTTCACGTTGGAGCTTTTCTTGCAGGCAGGCTGTGCAGCGGATGCCTTCCCGGACGCTGGCACCAATCAAGCGGTCTGGATCAAAGATCAGCTCGCCCGAGAACACGGCACGCCGCAAGAGATCAAGCGCGCACCGGATCGGATCCTGCTGACCGTGCAAACGGATGTCGATGGCGTCGGCGTGGTCTGGTCCGCACAAGACGTGACAGAGCTGCGCCACAACGAACACCAACTGATCCAAGCGTCAAAAATGGCAACACTGGGTGAGATGGCGACGGGCATCGCACATGAGTTGAATCAGCCCTTGGGCGTGATCCGCATGGCCGCATCAAACTGTGTGAAACGGATCGAAAAGGACAAATTCGACGCGGAGTATTTCAAGGCCAAATTGCTCAGGATGGGAGAGCAGACAGAACGCGCCTCCCAAATCATCAACCACATGAGGGTCTTTGGGCGCAAAGCGGAAGGCACGATGGAGCCCTTTGATCTGCGGGCATCGCTTACCGAAATGGTGACATTGGCGCGGGCCCAGCTGCAGACACTGGATGTCTCGCTCAAACTGTCGCTACCAGAGGCGGGGGATGGCACTGTGATGGGTGAAAAGGTGATTTTTGAGCAGGTGCTATTAAACCTCTTTAGCAATGCACGCGACGCGATTGACGCTCAGGAGGGGCGCGGTGGCACGGTTCAGGTCGAGGCTAAGTTCGACACGCCGGACGGTCATGTTCTGCGCATCATGGACAGCGGCGGCGGCATTCCGGATAGTGTCTTGGACAAACTGTTTGAGCCGTTTTTCACCACCAAGGAGCCGGGCAAAGGCACCGGGCTGGGCCTGTCGATCAGCTTTGGCACGATCCGCGATATGGGCGGCTTGATTACTGCTCATAACGCAGGGGAGGGTGCGTGTTTCACAATCACCTTGCCTGCAGCACAGGTTGCGTTGGGGGATGAGACGCCCGCCATTGCGGCAGAATGAGACATGGGGGCCAATTGGCCCCCACGACGTTTTAAGACCGCCAGACCGCCACGCTATCCCTGCGGACGGACGCTGTTTGGCAGCCATGTCGCAAGTTCCGGCCAGGCCACCAGGATCACCACCATCAGCAGCATCAGCCCCACCATAGGAATGGCGGTTTTTGCGATGTAGGAAATCTCGTGCCGGGTCATGCCTTGCAGCACAAAGAGGTTGAACCCAATAGGCGGCGTGACCTGCGCGGTTTCAATCACCACCACCAGGAAAATCCCAAACCAAATCACATCAATCCCGGCGGTCCGGATCATCGGCTCCACAATCGCCATGGTCAGGACAACCGAGGACAGACCGTCCATGAACATGCCGAGAATAAGGTAGAAGACGGTGAGCACCGCAATCAGCGCAACCGGTGACAGGTTGTAGCTTTCGATCAAAGTGGCCATCGCGCGCGGTAGGCCGGTAAAGCCCATCGACAGCGACAGGAACTCAGCCCCCATCAGGATCAAGGCGATCATCGCAGATGTCTTGGTCGCGCCCATCAAGCTGACAGAGAAGGATTTCCAGTTCAGCGAACCTTGCAACAGCGACAGCCCCAATGCGCCCAGAACGCCAACAGCGGCGGCTTCGGTTGCGGTGGCAAGGCCCATGTACATCGACCCGATCACCACAAAGACCAGCCCCAAAACGGGCACCAGAAACCGGCTTTCGGAGAGCATCGCGCCAAAGGACATGCGCGGTTCCGGGGCCGGACGCGCGCCTTTGCCAAAGTAGTGCCACCCAATGATGTACGTGGCAAACAACCCAGCCAGCACGAGGCCAGGCAGAACGCCGGCCATGAACAGTTTGGTGATGCTTTCGTTCACCGTCACGCCGTAAACGATCAACGTAAGCGACGGCGGGATCATTAGGCCCAGTGTCGCGGCACCGGCCAATGTGCCAATGATCATATATTCCGGATAGCCGCGTTCGCGCAGGGCCGGGATCGACATTTTGCCCACCATATTGAGCGTTGCAGCAGAAGAGCCAGAAACCGCAGCAAAAATGGTGCAGCCGGCGATATTGGTGTGCAGCAGGCCTCCGGGTAGGAACCGCATCCACGGTGCAAGGCCGCGAAACAGATCTTCGGAGAGACGGGTGCGATAGAGGATCTCTCCCATCCAGATAAACAGCGGCAGCGCGGTCAGGGTCCAGGACGAAGCTCCAGACCATATTGTGGTGACCATGGCGTCGCCCGCGGGGCGGGAGGTGAACAGCTCCATCCCTACCCAGGCGACGCCCATCAACGCCATGCCGATCCACACCGAACCGCCCAACAGGGCAAAGAGTGTGAAGATAAAGATTGCAGTTGCATAAAGCTCGGTCATTCGACGCCTTCCTGCTGGATGTGGACTTCGCAGGTTGCAAGAAGGCGGGTCAGATGGTCCCAGACGGCAACAGCCAGCAAAACGGTGCCGATTGACATCGGAATTTGCGGCAGCCAGATCGGCGTGTAGACCCAATCCGATCCGCTCTCAGCCCAGAGCCTCCCCCAGTTCCACGGCCAGGTGCCAAACATAGAGACGGACGTCAGCAGCCATTCCGGCACAAAATCCTGCCCCTGGGTGCGGTCGTTGATCAGTTCCGACAGGAAATTGGTCTTAATCGCGTAGCGGGCAAAATACGTGGCGACACAGGCGGACAACAACATGGCCACCGCATCCAGCCAGAACCGGTGGCCGTTTTTGCCATTCAACAAGATCGACACACGAATATGCGCCCCTTGGGTCAAAGCATAGGCCAGCGCAAAGAACGAGGTCGCAGCCATCGCATAGCCGGAATATTCGGTGGATCCCGGAAAGGTGAGCGAGGACCAGCGCGCCACCATTTGTGCAACGATCAGCAGCAAAATACTGACCATGAAAAAGGACGCCACGACGCCAGCCGCCACATAGACCTTGTCGAGGACGCGCCAGATTGGACGCAACAGCCCCACCATCATCGGACCTTGAAACAGGCACAATGCGGCGAGGCAGGTTGGAAAAACAAACAGCCAGACCCACAATGGTAGGCCCAGCACAAGATGCCAGTCTCGCATGATATTCTCCGCAAAAAGGTCCTGCACCTTGGGCAGCGCAGGACCAAAAGGATGAGGTTACTTGGCGGCGAATGCGTCCAGAATGGCCTGTCCGTCGTCACCAACGGTTTCAAGCCATTCGGCGGTCATTTTGGCACCGATGGTTTCCAGCTCCGCCTTGAAGCCGTCTTCTGCGTCTTCCACGGTCATGCCATTGGCTTCTAGCTGTTCGAAATACCAATTGGCAAGCTCTTCCGATTTGGCAAGGCAGGCGGCGCCCGTTTCATCTGCGGCCTTTTGCAGACCGGCTTTGGCAGCGTCGTCCAGCCCGTCCCAGATGCCTTTGTTGACCATCACATAGTTGCGCGGCAGCCAGGCGTTGACCTTGTAGTAATGGGTCAGATGTTCCCAAACCTTGCGGTCATATCCGGTTGACCCGGATGAGATAAAGGCCTCCGCCACGCCGGTTGCCAGCGCCTGGCTCAACTCGGCCGCCTCAATCTGCACGGGGATCATGCCCAGCTGTTCGGCAAAGGTCGCCGTAGCGGTGTTGTAGGAGCGGAATTTTATGCCTTGGGTGTCGTCAGATGAGCCCACTTCTTTTTTGAAATAAAACCCCTGGCCCGGCCATGGGCAGGAATAGAGCGTGACTAGGTTTTGTTCGGCCAGCACTTCGTTGACGGGACCTTTGGCGGCCTGCCACAGGGCTTCGTTGTCGGCATAGGTCGTGGCGACAAAGGGCAGGTTGTCCCAGCCCAGAATGGGGGACTCGTTGGCGTGGGCCGACATGAAACGCTCACCGATTGGGACCTGACCTGTCTGCAAAGCGCGCTTTATCTCAGCGCCGCCATAGAGCGAGCCGCCCGGATGCACAGTGATGTCCACGGCGCCATCGGTGTAGTCGCGGACCTTATCGGCAAAAGCCACGGCCATTTCGGAATGGTAATTGCTGGCGGAATAGGCGGTGGGCATGTCCCATTTTTCGGCGATGGCAGATGTCGCGCCGAGCGCGAGCAGTAAGCTGACGGTTGATACGGATTTCATTGGTGGCACTCCTGTTGGTTTTATCGGTTTTTCTTATGCACGCTTGGTAAAGCGCATTGGGTCAAAGGGGCTGAGGTCCGCATTTGGCGTATCCCCTCCGATCAAATCAGCTATGAGGCGACCTGTTTTCGGGCCACCGGTCAAGCCGATATGATGATGTCCAAAGGCCGTAAAAACGCCAGAGCCGCGAATTTCACCAACCAGTGGGAGACTGTCTGTGGGGGCAGGGCGGAAGCCCAGCCATTCTTTTTCGGACTCTGCAGTGAGGCCGGGAAACATCCGACGGACGCTTTTGCGCAGCAGATCCAGAGGGGCACGGGATTTCGTCTCGCTCAAGCCGCCAAACTCCACAACGCCCGCACAGCGCAGACCGGCTGCCATGGGGGTGGCGACAAATTTCCCTTCAGCCAGCATCATCGGGGCATTGGGCGTCTGGCTCGGGCCTTTGAACAGGATGTGATAACCGCGCTCGGCTTCTAGCGGCACCTGCACACCCAGTTTTTGCATCAATGGCTTCGACCAAACCCCCGCCGCCAGAACTGTATGGGTGCAGGGAAAGGCGCCCTGATCGGTCTCAACCGCTGTGATCTTGTCGCCGGTATAGGTGAAATCCTTCACCTCGGCCTGAACGCGTTTTCCGCCCATCTCTTCAAAGACCTGCACCAGATCCTGCACATAGTTGGCAGGATCCGTCACATAGCCGTGGTCTTTGTTCACAGCCAGAAGCCCCGCGTCCTGGCCGAGGATGGGTTCGCGGGCGCGCACCTCTGCGCCTTCGACAATCTCGGGCTCAAACCCTGCGTCGCGGCGCAGATCCCAGGCAAATCGGTCGGCCTCAAAGGCGGCGCGGTCGCGGTACACATAGCTGTAGTCGCTGGTTTTGACCCATTTCGCGGCTGGCGTTCCTGCGGACAGGGCGAGGTGCTGATCCACGCTGTCGCCCAGAAGCGCGTTCAAACCGTGGGAGATCCGGGTCGTGTCCTTTGCATTGGCATTTGCCATGTAACGCGCGAGCCAGGGCAGAAGGCGCGGCAGGTGGCGCCAGCGCATGAACAGTGGAAAATTCCGGTTCAACAGATATCCCGGTGCTTTGGCCATCAGACCCGGACCGGTGACCGGAACCACAGAACAGCGCGCCAGGATACCGCCATTGCCAAAGGACGCGCCGTGGCCGGGCGTGTTCTTGTCGATCAATGTCACGTCCAGCCCTTTGCGCCGCAGCCACAGCGCGCTTGCTGCACCCACGATCCCGGCACCAATGACGACCACAGAAGGCTTGTTCATATTCGCTCCACACATTCGACTGCGGCTAGAGTGGAGAGCGCTTGGCATCATTTCAAATACAAAAATTTGCCAAAGACATCACGAAAAATTATAAAACCGCCATGAAGCCCAGATTTCGTCAGCTCCAAGCCTTTCACGCCATTATGGATAGCGGCACTGTGACCGGTGCCGCTGAAAAACTGGGCATTTCCCAGCCCGGAATTTCCAATCTCCTGTCTCAATTGGAAGCCAGCAGCGCCATCAAACTGTTTGAACGGCTGCATGGGCGTCTGATCCCAACGCCCGAGGCGGATATTCTGTTTGAGGAAGTCGACACTTTGGTGCGGGGTTTGGAACGCACAAGTCAGACGCTGAATGATTTGCAAAGCAACCGGTTGGGACAGTTGCAGGTGGCCTCGCAGCATTCGATCTCATTTGGGTTCATGCCGCGCCTGATCGCTGAATTTGCAGCCGAACGGCCTGACGTGACGATTTCGTTCCAGTCGCAGTATTCCGGCAAGGTTCAGGAATGGGTTGCTGCGGGATTGTTTGAAATCGGGATCTGCGAAGCACCGCTGTTTCACGAAAACCTCGACGCTGTTTTGTTGCAGTTTGAGACCTACATCGCCGTGCCCAATGGGCATCCGTTGGCACAGCACGAGGTGCTGACGCCACGGTTGCTACGCGACACCCCTTTTGTTGTGATGGGACCGCAACATCCGACGCAGCGACGCCTGCGGCAGGCCTTTGATGACGCGGGCATCCCGCTCAGGGCGCGGGTGCATTCGCATTTGTTCAAGAACCTTCTGAGTTTTGTAAAGCAAGGCATGGGGGTCGCGCTGGTGGATCAATTCGCCTCCGAAGATGATCAGGAGCTTGGCGTGACTATGTGCAGGTTTGCGCCCCAGATTCCGATGGAGATGGCCGTGGTGACCTCAAAATCCCGGCAAATGTCGCGGGTGGGGCAAGATTTCCATGATCTGCTGATCAAGACGTTGCGCGCGCGTGCGACCGCAGCACCGTCACGCTAAGGGTTGGCGACCTGCGGCAGGGTGCGGGTCATTTGCCACGGGTTTCCCGGATCGAGACGCCGAATTCCGCACGAAAGGAACGTGATAGGGAAACACCGGAAGAGAACCCACAGCGCAATGCAATCTGTTCCTGGCTCAGCTGCGTATCCTCGGCCAGTGTGCGGGCGCGTTTCAGGCGAAACAGGTGGCAATACTTCCCCGGTGTCAGCCCCAATTCAGCCTGAAACAGCCCGTTTAACGACCGCTCCGACAGCGACGACCGCGCGGCCAATTCAAACGTGGTGAGCGGCTGTTCGATATCTTCCGCCATGACATCCAGTGCGGCCAGCAATTTGGCAGAGCCTTGCTCGCGCAGTCGTACCGCGCCGCGGCCGATCTCGCTCTGCCGCTCTGGGTCGTAGATGAACATGGTGGAGGCATCAAAGGCTGCGGCCGCACCAAAATGGCCCTGGATGAGGGACAGGATCATATCTAAGGCCGTGCTTGCCCCGCCGCATATCATGAACCGGCCAGAGCGGAAAAAGCGGGCTGTTGTCACCTCGACCTCGGCAAACGTGTCCAACTCCTGCCAATGGAGCGTTGCCTTGTGCCCGTCCAACAGACCAGCGGAGGCGAGCACCCACGTGGCGGCGTCAATCGCCAGCATCATCGTGGCCTTTCGCTTCGCCTCCATCGCAGTGCACGTTGCGAAAGCGTGATCCACGTTCCTTCAGCGCTCCAAGTGCCAAATTCATTTTCGACGTCTGCACCGCGCCGGTCGACGGGGAGCATTTCGATCGAGGTCGGAGGCGGTAGGGCGCCCGTTACAAAACTTTCACTTTTAAATCCCCATAATTCATATATTCATGAATTATGGAACAATATGTCTCAAATCGCCTGTCTACACTCGGCCACCCGCAACGGTTGGCTCTGTTTCGCCTGTTGATGCGTCGCTATCCGGATCGCGTGCCCGCGACCGAATTGGCGCAGGCGCTTGGGTTGAAACCAAACACGCTGTCGACCTATGTGAATGCGCTCAAACAGTCCGGTTTGATTGCGCAAGAACGGGTCGGAACCTCGCTGCGCTATAGCATCGACATGGATGCCGCGCGCGAAACCTTTGACTACCTTCTGCACGACTGTTGCAGAGGACGTCCCGAAATTTGTGCCCCCTTTATCAACCCCGCCTCAAATGGAGAAATTCCAATGAACAGCGGTATGTACAATGTTCTTTTCATCTGCACCGGTAACTCTGCGCGCTCAATCTTTGCAGAAACGATCCTGCGTGACCTCGCAGGTGATCGTTTTGTCGCCTATTCGGCCGGCACCCAGCCCCGCTCGGAACTGAACCCGTTTGCGATCGAAGTTCTGCAGCAAAAGGGCCACGATGTCGCGGCGCTGCGGTCCAAAAACGTGTCCGAATTCCAAGGCGTGGATGTGCCGGAATTTGATTTCGTCTTTACCGTATGTAATCAGGCCGCAAACGAAGATTGCCCCTCCTGGCATGGTCAGCCGATCAGCGCTCATTGGGGCCTGCCTGATCCGGTCAAAGTCGAAGGGTCCGACGCCGAAAAGAGCCTGGCGTTTCAACAAACCTACGGCGCTTTGCGCAACCGGATGATCGCCTTTACTGCCCTGCCACTTACATCGCTCGACCGTCTGTCCCTGCAAAAAGCAGTCGATGAAATCGGTCAATCCAGCGAAGAAGGATAATTTAAATGACTGTTTATGCTCTCAACGGCCTTGGCCGTATCGGCAAGCTCGCCCTAAAACCACTGCTGGCCCAAGGGGCCAAGATCGCATGGATCAACGACGCGGTGGGTGACCCTGAGATGCACGCGCATCTGCTGGAATTTGACACGATCCACGGGCGTTGGGACGCTGATTTCTCTTTTGAAAGCGACAGCGTCACCATCGACGGCGTTCAGCTACCGTTCATCGGCACACGTGACATTTCCGAGCTGCCGCTGGAGGGTGTGGATGTTGTCATCGACTGTACCGGTGTTTTCAAAACCGAAACCAAGATCCAGCCTTACTTTGACGCAGGTGCCAAAAAAGTGGTGGTCTCTGCGCCGGTCAAAGACGGGGAAACCGCCAATATCGTCATTGGCGTCAACCAAGAAACCTATGAGCCCGCGCGCCACAATATCGTCACGGCAGCAAGCTGCACAACCAACTGCCTTGCGCCGGTTGTGAAGGTGATCCACGAAAACCTGAAGATCAAACATGGCTCCATCACAACGATCCATGATGTGACCAACACACAGACCATCGTGGACCGTCCGGCCAAAGATCTGCGCCGCGCGCGCTCGGCTCTGAACTCCCTGATCCCCACCACAACTGGCAGCGCGACAGCGATCACTTTGATCTACCCCGAGCTCAAAGGCCGTCTGAATGGTCACGCGGTGCGGGTTCCCTTGCTGAATGCCTCGCTGACCGACTGTGTGTTTGAGGTCGAACGCGAGACCACCGCCGAAGAAGTCAACGCCATGTTCAAAGAAGCCTCTGAAGGGGCGTTGAAAAATATCCTGGGCTATGAGGAACGCCCGCTGGTCTCCACGGATTACACCAATGATCAGCGTTCCGGCATTGTGGATGCGCCATCGACCATGGTTGTGAACGGCACCCAGGTCAAAGTCTATGCGTGGTATGACAATGAAATGGGCTATGCGCACCGTCTGGTCGACGTCGCCCTTATGGTCGGAGCCTCCCTATGACGGATCAGGCAACGCGGCCTGAAGGCATGTCAGCCTATATTGCTGTCACCGCTGCCTATTGGGCCTTTATGCTGACAGATGGTGCGCTGCGCATGCTGGTGCTGTTGCACTTTCACACCTTGGGCTTTTCCCCGGTGCAGCTGGCCTATCTGTTCGTGCTGTATGAAATTGCCGGGGTCATCACCAATCTTTGTGCCGGTTGGATTGCTGCGCGGTTTGGTCTGACGTCGACGCTTTATGCGGGGCTGGGTCTGCAGGTTGTGGCGCTTTTGGCGTTGGCGCAGCTTGATCCCAGCTGGACGGTCACTGTCTCAGTCCTGTTTGTGATGCTGGTACAAGGCGCAAGCGGAGTGGCCAAGGATCTGGCAAAGATGTCGTCCAAGTCGGCCGTCAAACTGCTGGCACCATCAGAGGACGCAGGCCTTTTCCGTTGGGTGGCCATCCTGACCGGCTCCAAAAACATGGTAAAAGGGCTCGGCTTCCTGTTGGGGGCCGCTCTACTTGCGCTGTTCGGCTTTGTCTGGGCGGTGCTTGGCATGGCGGCGATCCTGGGTGTGATCCTGCTGGCGGTGCTTTTTGCGATGCCTCCGGGTCTGCCCAAGGGGCGCAAAGGGGCCAAGTTCTCTGAGGTCTTTTCCAAGTCCGCAAATGTGAACTGGCTGAGCGCCGCGCGGGTGTTCTTGTTCGGCGCGCGCGACATCTGGTTTGTTGTTGGTATCCCGATCTATTTCTACGCGGTGCTGTCTGATGGCACCGAGGAAGGCAACCGGGGCGCGTTCTTTCTGATCGGCACCTTTATGGCGGTTTGGGTGATTCTGTATGGGTTGGTCCAGGCCAATGCACCCCGCATTTTGCGGGCCAAGGACCGGACGGACGACGCGTTGATTTCGGTGGCACGTGGATGGGCCTGGGCCTTGGCTGTGGTGCCGGCTGTACTGACTGCTGCCGCTTTGGTCGCAGGCGCGCCACATCTGTGGCTGACAGTCAGCGTGGTGGTTGGTTTGTTGGCGTTTGGTGCAATCTTTGCGGTCAACTCGTCACTGCACTCCTACCTGATCCTGTCTTTTACGCAGGCGGAACGGGTGACGATGGATGTGGGCTTTTACTATATGGCGAATGCGGCAGGGCGTCTGGTTGGCACCTTGCTGTCCGGTCTGACCTATCAGATCGGCGGTCTGCCCCTGATGCTGGGCGTTGCGGCTGTCATGGTTGCGACCTCGGCTCTGGCGGTTGGGTATCTGAAACCGGGACCCAACGGCGCAGATAAATCCCAGCCAACACAGGCCTGATATGATTGATGGAAAGCCTGCGATCACCGCGCAGGCTTTCCATCGCGCGCCATCGAACTGGCACCGGACGCAGAGCCTTTGCCGGTTTAATACGTGCTCTCAGGCGATCATACGGCTTGCACGGGACAGCTGAGAGGCCAGCGCCTTTAGCGCCTCAATTGCTTCGGCTTCGGTGTTTTCTGACATGTCTTCTTCGTAGAGCGTCACAGAGACAGCCATGTTCGACGGCCCGGAAGACGAAGAAATCGCCGCGCCAAAGGAAACCATTGAAGGGCGCAGGCCCTTGCTTTCTTGCGCATATCCGGCCTGGCGGGCGTCGTCCAAAATACCCAGTAGCTGCCCACGATACTTGGGTTGTGACTTGGTAAGCTGTGGCAGGTCTTCGGACGGGTAGAGGGCGCAAACCTCTTCATTGCTGAGATCGGCCAGCATCGCGCGGCCCGAAGCAATACAGCAAGCAGGCACCCGCGTGCCGGTGCGAAACGTATATCCAACTGGATGCGGAGAATTGCGAACTGCAACAAAATAGGCCTCAGCGTTTTCCCGTACGGTCAGCGTGACCCCATTGCTGCATAGGATTTCTGACCGAGCACACAGGCGGTAGAACTCTTCGACGATGTCGTATTCGGCGATTTTCGAGCTGGCCAGATCTAGGATCCGATGGGTCAGCCCAAAAGTTCCGTCGCTCGCTTTTTCAAAATATCCTTCCGAGACCAGCGTCGCGCAGATGGCATGTGCAGAGCTGAGCGGCAAGCCCACTTCGGCTACGATCTTGGACAGGTTTGGTGCCTCAACACTGGTAGCCACAAACTCCAGAACCTTGAGACCGCGGACCAGTGCGGGGACGTTTTTCTTTGTCGCAGGCGCAGTTTGGTTTGGAGACGTTACGTTCAAAATGTCACCGAAATTCTTTCAATATATCGAAGGTCAATACCATAGGGCTGTCGTGGCCAGAAGTGTCAAGCTATTCGGTGGACTCGGGCGCGAATTGTTGCTCCAATAATGTACCCAATTCCAGCCATTTCATCGCTTTGCGGGCCCCTTTCAACCGGAAGGGGATTTTAGCCACGTGAAATCCATGCGTTAGATCAGGTCAAGTTTTCGGATGTCGCAACCCTTATCTGGCCGCGTTCAATTGTGTAGACCTTGTCCACTAGACGTTGGGAGTGTGTGTAATCCGACTCAGAGATCAACACGGCAAGGTTCTCCGCTTTCAGATCCGACACGACTTCCATCAGTCGCTGTGCGAGGGCGGGGGCGACACCTTCAAAAGGTTCATCCAGCAACAACAGTTGACTGCCCGCAACCAAGGAACGCGCCAAAGCCACCAATTTTTGCTGCCCGCCGGACAGTGTCATAGCGCGTCGATCGGCAAAGCGGCCGATTTCAGGCATCAGCTCGTAAACCCATTTCACCCGTTTGCGGTCGCGTTCTTTGGTAGCCCACAAGGGCACCATGATGTTCTCTTCGACTGTGAAATGCGGGACCAAACGGCGGTCTTCAGGCAGGTAGCCGATGCCCAGGCCGGATCTTTCGTGCGCCTTGGCATGTGTCAAATCCTGACCGTTGAACCGGATTGCATCGCCGGTCACCGGTAAAGCCCCCATTATGGCACGCATCAAGGTTGTTTTCCCCGCGCCGTTGCGTCCGATCAGCCCACAAGTTTGCCCCGCATCCAGATAGAGGTCTACCGATTTCAAAATCGGCGTGCGCTGAATGGAAACGCTGATGTCTGTGATGGTCAACATGAGTCAGCCCTTTGCCTGTTCACGGATATCGGCGACATCCGGCGTTGCTTTGCGGTGGAATTCGCTGCCGATGACAAATTCCCGGACCTTGGCGTCATCAAGCACGCCTGCGGTGTCGCCATCGGCCAGGATTGTTCCTTCGTAAAAAGCGATGCAACGGGGTGCGAATGCCTCGATCAGTTCCATGTCATGTTCGATGAACAAGACGGCAGTGTCTGTGGCTTGCAAGGCGTCGATCAACGTCGCCATAAAGCTCATCTTTTCCTCGGCGCTGACCCCGCTGGTGGGTTCATCCAGAAACAACAGGCTCGGCTCTGGTACTGTAGCCATGGCGATGTCGACCAGCTTGCGTACGCCCTGCGCGAGGGTGGTGATCAGCTTGTCCGCATGTTCTTCGATTTTGAACCGCGCTAGGATCTGCATCGCCTTGTCGGTCAATGCCTCATCCACAGCAGGGGTCAGCCATCCTTTTCTTCCGCGATTTGCGATGGTGAGTGCGATCAAGAGATTGTCCAGAACGGTCAGCTCTGGAAACAGCTGCGGAATTTGAAAGGACCGGCAAATCCCCATTTGCGTGATTTCCCGCGTTGGCAGGCCCGCAATGTCTTTCCCTTGAAACAGGATCTCACCGGATGACGGCGTCAGATAGCCGGTGACCATGTTTACAAAAGTCGTCTTGCCTGCGCCATTGGAACCGATCACGCCAATGACTTCGGCCGCATCGATGCTAATGTTGATATTATGCGCGGCGACAACGGCATCGAAGGTTTTTTCCAACCCTTTCGTTTCAAGAATAACGCTCATGCGGCTGGCTCCTTTGAGGATAGGCGTTTGACGAAGCGTTCAAACAGCGACCACAATCCTTTGGGCAAAAAGACAATCGTCAGCAGCATCACGATGCCCAGGATCATTTGCCAGGTATTAGGTGAGATTTCGACGGCATATACCCGCAATACCTCAAGGATCAAAGTTCCGACCAAGGGAGCGAACACATTTCCGGTTCCGGCCAAAATCACGATAAAGACGAACTGACCAGAGGTGGTCCAATTGGCCATCTCGGGCGTGACATGTCCCAACGCCATGGACCACAGCACGCCGCCAATCGCCGAAATGGTAGCCGCGATCATGTACAGGACGTGGACGGAAACATGCGCCGAAGCCCCCAGATACTCGACCCTCAGTTCATTTTCGCGAATGGCCTCGATGATTTTTCCGATGGGTCCGCGCAAGAACCGGTTGATCAAAATGGCGCAGGCCAGGGTCAAAATTGCGGTCAGGATGAACAAGACCGTGCTCCCGGTCTCACCCTCAGGGTGCCAGCCCAGATAGCTTGCCTGCGGTAGGTTGAACCCATCGGTGCTGCCAAGCTCATGCGAGCTGGACAAAAGCGCAAACAGGATCATGGAGACCGCAAGTGTCAGCATCGCAAAGAAAATCTCGCGATAGCGGCGCAACAGGAAACCCAGAATTCCAGACACAGCTACGGTCACCACGATTGCGATGACTAGGATCACGAAGATATCGGAGATGTTCCAAAACTTGCTCGCCATGCCAGCGGTGTAGCCGCCAATGCAGAAATAGAGCCCCTGACCAAAGGAGACCAAACCCGCCCGCATCTGGATCATCACGGCCAAAGCCACGAGCCCCATGCCCATCGAGACCTGGACATAATTCACAAGCCAGGTCGGCAGGGCAAACAGAAGGATGATGAGAACAGGCAAAGCATAAAGCAGCGACCATTCTGTCTTGTCGAAGAACTTCATTAGATTTTTCTGCCTTCAGCCAGAGCAAAGAGACCATATGGTTTGATGGCCAAGACCATTGCCATCACCAGATAGATCGAGAACATTTCGATAGGCGGGTACAGGTGGACCGACAGAGCACGTGCGAAGCCCACGATCACGGCACCAATCATGGCGCCCCCCACGCTGCCCATGCCGCCGATGACAATCACTGCAAAGGCCATGACGATAACTTCTGCCCCAATGCCGGGCACCACACTGATTTCAGGTGCGGTCAATGCCCCGCCAAGCGCACCAAGCGTCGTGCCGATGACAAAGGTGACCGTGAAAAACAGGGTCACGTTGATGCCCAATGCGGCGCTGACCTCGCGGTCATGGATCACCACCAGCAACAGTTTGCCCGCACGGGTGCGGTTCAATCCCCAATACAGGCCCGCGCCGACGGCCAGCGCGATACCGATGATCAAGAACTTGTAGATAGTGTAGGGAATGCCCGCGACATCGATGGTCCCCAGCCAATAGGCTGGTTGATAGGCAACGTAGGATTCCGTGCCCCAGATCAATTTGGTCGCATCCTCCAAGATCAAGAAGACCGCATAGGTGACCAGCACCATCAGGACTTCTTCGTGGCCATACATGAACCGCAGCAAGCCCCGTTCCACCAAGAGCCCGGTCAGCGTGCCCACGATGATCGCGGCGAGCGGAATGATCAGATAGGTGAGGGCAATCGTATTGCCGGTCTGCGTATAAAGCCCCACAGCCCAGGCCGCCGAATAGGCACCAAGCGCATAAAAGCCGCCGTGGCTGATGTTCAAGATCCGCATGACACCGTAAATCAATGTCAGGCCGACCGATGATAGAAACAGCCAAGCCGCAAAGCCAAACCCATCCAGAATGATGGCAACCGTCGTGGTCATACCAATGTCTCCAAAGTAGCGAAGTGGCAGGCGAAGGCGCGCCTTTGCCTGCCGGACCCAATCGGGCGTTTCATGCGTTGTCGGTTATTCGCAATCAGCGCCGACAAATCCGCCCTTGATCCACTCTTGCGAGGTCAGATCGGCGGGGGGGTTAATGCATTCAGCCTTGTAGGTCACAATGTTCTCAACGGTGCCGAGGCCGGTTTCCGTGTCGAATTTATAGGTGCCATAGGCAGAGCCCGTGATCGCCTGATGACCATCCGCCAACGCCATATCAACGATGCCACCGGGACCCTCATAGGACAGGCCTTTCAGGTTGGCGATGATCGCCTCTTCGGTGCCAACGCCGGCCTTGTCCGCGGCGGCTTTCATGCCCAGAACGGCATTTGCCATCTGGTAGGCCGGGTGCACAGGGTAGACGCCGTAACGGTCATAGTAGGCCTGGCGGAACCAATCGTTGAGCTCTGATTGCGGAGCGTAGATGCTGTAAGATCCGCGCGCGCCAATAATTGTCCCATCCGGGATCTGACGGCCCAGACGGTGAATAGCCGTGTCAGAGGAGGTCAGCACCATTTGGGTGCGACCGAACAGGCCACGCCCGGCGCCTTGGATGACCAAGGCTTCCAAATCGCCCCCCCAGAAACTGGAGTGCACCACATCTGCGCGCGCCGTCAGCAGGGCCGAAATCTCGGCACCATATTGGCCGGCAAAAATCTTGGGGAATTGCTCGTTTGCGATTTCAACGTCTTCTTTGAGGACCTGGATCGAGGCGGAGAAGTCGCGCCAAGAGTCAAACCCCCAAGAGTAGTTCTGGTTGATGCCCGCAATATCGCTCAGCTTTTCAACGACTTCCGGCGTGTGCTCGACAACGTAACGTGCGGCGGCCACGTTATCCATTGTCGCATGGCTTGCCGCGCGGAACAGGTATTTCGGCTCGGTGACGATCTCTTCAAAGATCTGCGACGTGCCGCAGGCGGACAAAACAGTGAGCGTTTCCAGCTTTTCCACTTCGGGCGCAATGGCCACGCAGCTGCCAGAGGAGTTGTAGCCAACGATGCCGTCTACTTCGTCTTTCTGGACGAGTTTTTGATAATCCGCGACGACGTTCTTGGACGCTTCATCCGCGAACAATGGCTCAACCAACGTGCCGGCAAAACCAATTGTGTCATATGGCGCGGGCAGGGTGCCCTTGTTGATCGCGTCCACAATCAGCTCTGCAGCATTGCGCGACGGCACACCAAATGGGCCAGACGCACCGCCCGACAGGAAGCTTACCACGCCAAGTTTAAAGGCAGGTGCATCCTGGGCCAAAAGCGTTGTCGGAGCGAGCGCCAGCGCCAGCGCCAGCGTCGATGCAAGCGGGCGACTGGCTGTGCCAAGGTGAGAGACTTTGGTCATTTCTGTTTTCCCTGTTGTTGTTTTTGAAATCTCGGGTGATATTTTCGATATAGAGAAGTGAATTCGTTATTTGGAAGTTCGAGAATTGAGGGTAAGTTTGTCAATATAAATGCTGGAATTTGCCCGACAAAATTCTGTGAGGAGATCAAAGGTGCGGGGAAAGTAGTCGTTTGCGGCGGTTTGATAGGCATGACGAAGGCGGTTGGCCGTACTCCCCTGGTTCGGCACATTGGAAGATTGCCACACGTAGAGGCCCGATGACCTTCTGCAGGCTGTCAAAACCTATGCCAAGCAAAGAGAATGCTACACGCGCGGCAAGGTCTACTTCTCAGACAACTGGTTCAAGATGCGCTGAAAAGAGAAGGGCCTTGCCCAGATACAGACGGAGCGCGAGAAAGCGGGAGAGGCCGAAGCCAAAGGGAGTGTCAGCCTCACCGAGTGGGTCCACGGGCGTCATCCCCTGTGTCGTCACTTAACCAACCGGCAGGTCGAGGACTTAATTGCATCGGAGCAGGTGACACCTGAGCAAATTTGAGCCGCGGGGCTGCAGGCATGAGTGCGCCTCGGTTGTTCCGTCATGACGTAAAAGGAGTCGCATCATGGACCTCGCAGCACGAATGGCCGAGCAGATCCGCGAGGCACTTCGCCGAACGCGTAGGGCGCGCGGCTGGACCCAAAGCGATATCAGCGGCGCACGAATTTGCACGTTGCGACGATCTCGTCGCCGGAGAGTAGCGACACAGGAACCAAGCTCGCCACTGTGCTCGCCGTCATGGCGGCTTTGAGGTCATTCTGGTGAATGCCCGCTGCACTAAAAACGTTCACGAGCGGAAGACGGATGTCAGCGATGCCAGCAAGTTGCGTCAGTTGCATTCATATGGACTTTTGCGTGGTAGCTTCAGGCCATCTGCTCAAATAACCACGTTGCGTGCGTATCTGCGACAGCGTGAACGGGGGGTGGAATATGCGGCGGCTCATTTCCAGCACGTGCAGAAAGGACTGAAGGAGATGAACCTCCAACGACATCATGTGGTCTCTGATATCACTGGCGTGACAGGGATGAAGATCCTCCCTGCCATCGTCGACGGCGAGCGGGATTTGGATGTGTTGGCATCTCATCGTGATGTGCGTTGCAAAGCATCAATCGAGACCATCAAAGCCTCGCTCAATGAGAATGATCGCCCTCTTGAGGCGACGTTGAGGGCACTCGGTTCAGATAACGAATACGATCCCAGTCAGTTGCCACGTCCACGCACAAAGACCAAGCAGGTGAGCACGCCGTCATTTGGTGTCCGGGCCGCGCTGTTTGGTGTCCTCGGCGTTGATCTGACTGAGATCCATGGGATGGGGCCTTCACTATCGCTCAAACTGGTCGGGGAATGTGGGACTGACCTGCGCGCGTGGCCGAGCGCCAAACACTCCACGCCGTGGCTCTATCTTGCACCTGGCAACAAGATCTCCGGCGGCAAAGTGCTGTCTTCTCGGACGCGACGGTCATCAAGTCGCGCCGCTGCCCTCTTACGATTAGCTGCTTTTACACTCGGGCGCAGCGATACCGCTCTAGGAGCTTTCTACCGCCGATTAGCAGCACGAGCGGGCAAGGCCAAAGCCGTCGCCGCGTCAGCGCGCAAGATTGCTGTCCTGTTCTACAACACCCTCAGATACGGCATGACATACAAAGACCCCGGCGCATCCCATTATGAGGAGCGGTACCTCAACCGCGTACTCGGCAACCTCAAACGCCGCGCCAAGGCATTCGGCTATGGGTTGCAAAATGTCTGACGACGGACAGACGTAGGGCCGGACATAAAGCGGCGACATCAGTCGAGGCTCATGACCGTGTTGAAGGCAACAACGACCAATGTGATGCGCGCCGCCGCAAGCCTCCATCGCAACAATGCAGGGATCCAAACCTTCCAGAAAGTCCAGCAACCGGTGCCGTTGAAGGCGCTTGCGGTACACGACCGCGCCTGTTGCGTCCAATCCCGCAAGGCTGCAAACGGTCTTGCCCAGATCAATGCCCAATACTTCGACATCCATCAGAATGCTCCTATCTCTCCACCGATGCCCGCAACAATAGCTGCGGTTTGGCAGGAAGGCAGTTCATACCATTGGCTCAGTTCTTCATATTCCGTCTCTAATGCTTGGGACCGATCCTACTCAAAAGTGGAGGAGTAATAAGGTCTCAGGTCGCAATACCAGTCTATCAAGTATACCGAACTGCTGGCAGAAGCAGGCATCGATCCATCTGTGGGAAGCGTCGGCGTTTCATATGACTGCTCTGGCTGAAAGCATCATCGGACTGTTCAAGACCGAGGTTATCAACTTCCTCGATCCGTGGAAGTCTGTCAGCCAGGTTTGATGGGAAACGCCGAAATGGGTGAATTGATACAACACCGAACGCCTGCACAGCGCCATCGGATACATCACGCCAAAAAGGAAAGAGGAGGCATTCTTCGTAGACTTGAGCATCGCTGAAAAAGCGGCCTAACTATTGAACCGGAAGCTCTCCGGTAAACCCGGAGCAGTTCCTTGATTCCAAGGCTAGATGTGATGCCCCGTCAGCAAGCCAGTTCTCATATTCTACAAGCATTTCAACTATTTGAGATTGTGAGTATTCATCAACGTTAGACGAGTAGGATATGATCCTGTGCATTAGGCGAGTGTTCAGATGCTCAGCGCTGTAACTATGCTCAAGCTTTCTAATATGTAATTCCATCAAAACCTCTCAATAGAAATAGAGTCACCGCACCGCTTCAATCGGCCCCTCAGCACTTCCTGAGATGAACTGCTCCACATACGGATCCCCTGACGCGTCCATTTCCGCCACAGGGCCGGTCCAGCGGATTTTGCCGCCGTGGAGCATGGCGACGTTGTCAGCGATGGCGCGGACCGAGGTCATGTCGTGGGTGATGGTCATGGCTGTGGCGCCCATCTCAACTACGATTTCGCGGATCAGGTCATTGATGACGCCAGACATGATGGGGTCGAGGCCGGTGGTGGGCTCGTCGAAAAAGATGATCTCGGGATCGGCGGCGATGGCACGCGCAAGGCCGACGCGTTTTTGCATACCGCCGGAGAGTTCAGCCGGGAAACGGTCAGCGACGTCCGCTTTCAGACCCACGCGGCGGAGTTTTTCGATGGCGATCTCGCGGGCTTCGTCGCGCGGGCGGGCGAGGGAGCCGCGCAGCAGGCGGAAGGCGACGTTTTGCCAGACGGGGAGCGAGTCAAACAGGGCCGCACCTTGGAACAACATGCCAAAGCGGGCGAGGAAAGCGTCGCGGTCGGCTTTGGTCACGTCTTGGCCGTCGACCAGGATCTTGCCGCTGTCAGGGGTGATCAGGCCAAGCACGCATTTCAGCGACACGGATTTCCCGGTGCCGGATCCGCCGATGATCACCATGGAGGTTCCGCGGGTGATCTCAAGATCAAAGCCGCGCAGGACTTGGTTGTCGCCAAAGGTTTTGTGGACGTTTTCCAGACGGATCATAGCGAGAAGAACATCCCAGTGAGAACGAAATTGGCGGCGAGGATGAGGACGGCGGCTGCCTCGACCGAGGATTTTGTGGCGCGTCCCACGCCCTGGGCGCCGCGGCCCGATTGCATGCCGTAATAACAGCCCATGAGCGCCGCGATCACGCCAAAGGCCGCGCCTTTTGTGAGCGACGACACGATGTCCAGCCACTCTAGGAAATCGACAGTGTTTTTGAGATAGGCAGCGGGGTTGAAGCCGAGGTTCTGGGTTGCCACGATATAGCCGCCCATGATGCCGATGATGTCACCAACGCCCACCAGCAGCGGCACAGTCAAGAGCGCCGCCAGCACGCGGGGCGCGACCAGGTATTTCATCGGATGGGTGGAGAGGGTCACCAGCGCGTCGATCTGCTCGGTCACCTTCATCGTGGCGATTTCGGCTGCAATCGAAGACGTCACCCGCGCGGCGATCATCAGGCCAGCAAGTACGGGGCCAAGTTCGCGCACCATGCCGATTGCCACGATTTGGGGCACCACGGCTTCGGCATTAAAACGCGCGCCGCCGGAATAGATCTGCAGGGCCAGCGCACCGCCGGTGAACACAGCCGTCAGTCCAACAACCGGCAGTGACAGCCAGCCGACTTGTAACAAGGCCAGCAGAAACTCACGTGGGTAAAACGGTGGGCGCATCATGTGGCCGAAGCTGGAGGCGGCAAAGATCGAGATCCGCCCGGTCGAGGCCAGCGTCTGCAACACCGCGCGACCCAGGCGCGCCAGAAGGACAACAGGGGACATGGAACGGATCAGCCTTTGTAGGTACGGGCGTAACGGTGGCCGAGCGAGGTCAGGATCTCATACCCGATAGTGCCAGCCGCATTGGCGACAACATCCACGGTCTGTGCCTCGTTGATCAGCGACAGGCTGGCGGGGACTTCGGCAATATCCGTCACATCCACGGTGATCAGATCCATTGAGACGCGGCCGACAACGGGGCAGGGCGTGGCCTCGGCATAGACCTGAATGCCACCGATGCCCATCGCGCGGATCAGACCATCGGCATAGCCGGCCGCGACCGTGGCAATACGGCTGGGGCGTTGGGCGGTCCAGGTGTTGCCATAACCCACCGTTTCACCCGGGGAGAGATCGCGCATCTGGATAACGGGCAGGTCAAGATGCACAACCGGCATCGCCTGCGTAAAGGGCAGACCGCCATAAAGGCCAATGCCCGGACGGCAGAGATCAAAGTGGTAGTCAGGACCCAAGAGCAGCCCGCCGGTCGCCGCAAGAGAGCGCGGCACTTCGATGCCATCGGTCATGTCGCGGAAAGACTGGAGTTGGTGGGCGTTCATCCCATGCGACGGCTCATCGGCGCAGGCCAGATGCGACATTAGCAAAACGGGCCCCTGGCCCAAAGCAATATCGCGCACGGCCGCCCATTCGGCGGGCTCCATGCCCAGGCGATTCATGCCGGTATCCAGCTGCACGCCAAAGGGGTGACCGGGAAGGCGTTCAAAGTGGCGCAGCATCTGGTCGAGCGAATTCAGCATCGGGGTCAGCTGAAATTCCTGCAACAGTTTGGTGTCGCTCTCCATATGGCCGGAAAATACCGAAATGCCGGGGCCAGCACCCAAGGCACGGCGCAAAACCACGCCTTCCTCGGCCGCTGCCACAAAGAAATTGCGCGCACCACCTGCGGCCAGCGCCTTACCCGCTCGGGCCGCATCCAGCCCGTAGCCATTCGCCTTGACCACCGCTGCGGTCTCGCAGTTGGTCTTTGCATCCAGGGACCGCCAGTTGGTGACCAACGCGTCCAGATCAATTGTCAGTTTCGCCGTACTCATGGCGTTGTTCATGACATCTGCGCAGGGCAGGTCAAGTGGGAAAGTCCCGCACCTGCGGGTTGCGCGGGGATTTGTGTGGAGGGGAGGCGGGGAGAGTGCGGAAGAAAACGGGTTTAGCGCGTTCCAGCCCAAGGACGAAGCCGCTCTCGCGGCACTGGCGCTTGTAGTTGGCGTTGTGAGTGATACCAGATCTGGCCGCGTTTTGAGAGTTGGCTGACCTGTCTGACGATTGAGGTTTCTCAATCTGATGACAGGAGGTTCCCATGACGGAAGAGAAGATGAGCCCGCTGCGTGCGCGGATGATGGAGGATATGCGCATCAGAGGAATGGGTGACAAGGCCCAGAAGTCTCATATCAGGGCAATCAAAGATTTTGCCGCGTTCCTCGAGCATTCGCCGGACACCGCTACGCCCAAGGAGCTGCGTGCTTATCAGCTTCACGTGACAGACACCGGCGTCACGGCATCAACCTTCAACACGCGGATCGTGGCGCTGCGGTTCTTTTTTGGCATCACCTGCGGGCGCAAGGACATGAAGCGCTTCATGCAGTTCAAGGCCCAGCCCAAGAAGCTGCCAATGGTGTTCAGCGTGCAGGAGGTGTCGGACCTGCTCATGGCGACGCCGGGACCTGGGCTGAAGTATCGGGCCGCCCTCAGCATCTCTTATGGTATTGGCCTGCGCGCATCCGAAGTTTGCAACCTCAAGATCAGCGAAATCGACAGTGATCGGATGCTGATCCACGTCGACCAAGGCAAGGGCGGCAAGGATCGCAAGGTGATTTTGTCACCGGGTCTGCTCGGCCTTTTGCGGGAATATTGGAAGGAAGCACGCCCGGAAGGCTGGCTGTTCCCCGGCAAACCAAAAGATCAACCCGATCTCGTCGCGTCAATTGAACCGGGCGTTCACCTCGGCCAAACATATGGTCGGGATCAGCAAACCGGCGCCCCTGCACACATTGCGGCACAGCTTTGCCACGCATCTGCTGGAGGCCAACACCGATGTTCGGGTGATCCAGGTGCTCTT
>NZ_JAHHIR010000097.1 GCF_018678075.1 Epibacterium ulvae
GTTTTAGGGGCTCAGGTCACATGAAAGACAGCGAAATACGCAGTGCTAACTGCCCTACGCAAATCGGCTTGCGGAATGTCTTCAACATTTTCTGGCAAGAGTTTCTGCGCAGTTGATATCAGGCTTTCAGCCAGATGTTCGTCAGGCATGTACCCCGTGTCCAACAGACGGAGTAATGATGGGGAAGAAACGACGCCACGTGTCGTTTTCGCCAGCAAGAAAGCGGCGGACTTTCCCGGTGAGGCCAAAGTAACTCTCCGCGAATTGAGTCGGATTTACTGCGGTGCTCACTACCAAGGTAATCCGAATTTCGCGTGCCTCAGTATCAACAGTGACATCCTCAATGTGAACTTCTTCAATAAGGTCTTCCGGAAACGCAGCATGAACAACGGCTTCAATGTCCGCGCGTACTCTCTCTGGAATTTGCATTTTGTGTCTCCCAATGCGAACACACTTACATGTTTGATGAGTTGCGCAAAGAAAATTTTGACTCTCTGGGACTCTATGTAGTATCGAAGCAGCCCTTTAACAATATATTACTGGAGTGCTCGCTTAAGAAGATTATTTGTTGACGTAATAGCACAAAAGTTGTTGTCTGGCGGTCGGATGCCCGTCATCGCTTCCCCCCTCCTTTAGGCTTCAAAGGTGAAGACCAAATTAGGGTTTTCACGAGAGTTAGGCTTTTTCCTAACGTCGTGAAAAAGGAGAAAGCCAATGACAAGTTGTTGTTGGCCGAAACCGGTACGCGTTCGTTCGTATCGCCGGTTTCGGCATGGGCGTTGGGAGACAGTGGTGTCCCATTGCCGGAGTTATCCGTCTTAAGGCGCGGCCACGCCTCTTGACTGACCCATGATATGATGGCGGGCATCTATCAACGTCAGCTTAAGGACGCAACATACAAATAGTTTAGTGTCTCGTTTTAGCCAATCACGAGTTGTTGCATCTCTGACTCACTCCCCCATTGCCACCTCCCACCACTTCCGCTATATCCCGCTCATTCTGTGGCCTCGGATTCGTTCCGGGGCCTCTGATATTTTGGAATCGGGGACCTTCGGGGCCCTAGACACTTGGTCACCTGAACCCGTCGCGCCACGATTTAAGCGCAGCAAGGCAGGGGGCTTTCACATAGCGGTATCCAGTTCTTCCCAGGGTATCGCACGCTAAACGGAAGACAGAAAGCATGGCACTCAAGTCGTATAAACCGACTACGCCGGGCCAGCGTGGGCTGGTTCTGATCGACCGTTCGGAGCTTTGGAAAGGGCGTCCGGTTAAATCTCTCACTGAGGGTTTGACCAAATCGGGCGGCCGGAACAACACCGGACGGATCACTTCACGCCGCCGTGGCGGTGGCGCAAAGCGTCTCTACCGGATCGTTGACTTCAAACGGAACAAGTTTGATGTTGCCGCCACTGTTGAGCGCATCGAATATGACCCTAACCGGACTGCCTTCATCGCATTGGTGAAGTACGAAGACGGCGAGCAGGCGTATATCCTGGCTCCGCAACGTCTGGCAGTTGGTGACAAGGTCATCGCCTCCAGCAAGGCCGACATCAAGCCGGGCAACGCAATGCCGTTCTCGGGCATGCCAATCGGTACCATTGTTCACAACATCGAAATGAAACCGGGCAAAGGCGGCCAGATCGCCCGTGCAGCCGGTACCTACGCACAATTCGTAGGTCGTGACGGTGGCTACGCTCAGATCCGTCTGAGCAGCGGTGAACTGCGCATGGTCCGTCAGGAATGCATGGCAACCGTTGGTGCGGTATCCAACCCCGACAACTCGAACCAAGACTACGGTAAAGCCGGTCGTATGCGCCACAAAGGCAAACGTCCCTCGGTTCGTGGTGTTGCGATGAACCCGATCGACCACCCTCACGGTGGTGGTGAAGGTCGTACTTCGGGTGGTCGTACTCCGGTTACACCCTGGGGTAAGGACACCAAAGGTAAGCGTACCCGTAACAAAAACAAAGCGTCGCAAAAGCTTATTATCCGCTCGCGTCACGCCAAGAAGAAAGGGCGTTAATCTATGTCTCGCTCTGTTTGGAAGGGTCCTTTCGTTGACAGCTACGTCCTGAAAAAGGCCGAAGCTGCACGTGAATCGGGCCGCAATGAAGTGATCAAAATCTGGTCCCGTCGTTCCACCATCCTGCCCCAGTTCGTGGGTCTGACATTTGGTGTGTACAACGGTCAGAAGCACATCCCAGTCAACGTCTCGGAAGACATGATCGGTCAGAAGTTCGGTGAATATGCACCGACTCGTACCTATTACGGTCACGCAGCAGACAAAAAAGCGAAGCGGAAGTAAGTCATGGGCAAGGAAAAGAACCCCCGCCGCGTGGCCGAAAACGAAGCAATGGCAAAACTGCGCATGCTTCGCACCAGCCCGCAAAAACTGAACCTGGTAGCCGCAATGATCCGTGGCAAGAAAGTTGAGAAGGCTTTGACCGACCTGACTTTCTCCAACAAACGGGTCGCACAGGACGTGAAGAAATGCCTTCAGTCCGCTATTGCGAATGCTGAAAACAACCACAACCTGGACGTTGACGAGCTGATCGTTGCCGAGGCCTATGTGGGTAAAAACCTGGTCATGAAGCGCGGTCGTCCGCGGGCTCGTGGTCGTTACGGTAAAATCCTAAAGCCGTTCTCGGAGCTCACCATCAAGGTGCGTCAAGTTGAGGAGCAAGCGTAATGGGACATAAAGTCAATCCGATCGGCATGCGCCTCCAGGTCAACCGCACCTGGGATAGCCGCTGGTACGCCAACACCAAGGATTACGGTGATCTTCTGCTGGAAGACATCAAGATCCGCGACTTCATCAAGGTCGAGTGCAAACAAGCTGGTGTTGCACGTGTGATCATCGAACGTCCGCACAAAAAGTGCCGCGTTACGATCAACACCGCACGTCCGGGTGTTATCATTGGTAAGAAAGGTGCAGACATTGAAGTTCTGCGCAAGAAACTTGCCTCGATGACCGAATCTGAGCTGCACCTCAACATCGTTGAAGTGCGCAAGCCTGAGCTTGACGCGCAGCTGGTTGGCGAGTCCATCGCTCAGCAGCTGGAACGCCGTGTGTCTTTCCGTCGTGCGATGAAGCGCGCCGTACAGAACGCAATGCGTATGGGCGCCCTGGGTATCCGGGTGAACGTCGCTGGTCGTCTGGGTGGTGCTGAAATCGCGCGTACCGAATGGTACCGTGAAGGCCGCGTGCCGTTGCACACCCTGCGTGCAGACATCGATTACGCACACTCTGAAGCCATGACCCCCTATGGTATCATCGGGATCAAGACATGGATCTTCAAAGGCGAAATCATGGAGCACGATCCGCAGGCGCATGATCGTAAATCGCAAGAAGTCCAAGACGGCCCGGCACCTCGCGGTGCAGGCGGCAACCGTCGCGACCGCTAAGGAGAAGATACAATGCTTCAGCCAAAGCGTACAAAATTCCGCAAGATGCACAAAGGCCGGATCTCCGGTCTGGCAAAAGGCGGCTCTGATCTGAACTTCGGCACATTCGGACTGAAAGCTCTTCAGCCCGAGCGTGTGACCGCGCGCCAGATCGAAGCTGCTCGTCGTGCGATGACCCGCCACATGAAACGTCAGGGTCGTGTTTGGATCCGTATCTTCCCAGATACTCCGGTTACGTCAAAACCAACCGAAGTGCGTATGGGTAAAGGTAAAGGTTCCGTCGACTATTGGGCGTGCAAGGTTAAACCTGGCCGCGTAATGTTCGAAATCGACGGTGTCGACGAAGACATCGCCCGCGAGGCCCTGCGCCTGGCAGCGATGAAACTGCCGATCAAAACCCGCGTTGTGGTTCGCGAAGACTGGTAATCCCAGCTTTTCGAGACAAGATAAAAACCCCCGCAGAGCAATCTGCGGGGGTTTTCTTATGTTCAAACCGGTCTGTTCGGGATCAGGGCAGGACCGCCGCGCCTGAGATCATATTGGTGTATTTCCCGGTGGCATTGACCCCGGAGTTAAAGGCACCGCCGCCGCTGGCCTTGTCCCACTTCCCGGTGCCGCCCTCGACCGTCCAGGTGCCGTGCATGCACCCATCCTGGCTCATCGCGCGAGCGCTCCAGCCCACAACAAGCGTGTCACCGTCTTTATCCGCAAAATTGCACAGCCCATTGCCGGTTGGCTGGCCCGCATTGACCAAAACGGTGCCAACACAGGGGCCGGTGGCGCTGGCCATGGGGTTGTCGCCATTGCCGCCTGCGAAGCCGGTGTAATCCGTGTGGGCTTCGACGAGGGTCAGCGTCGGGCTGATCTCTGTCACTTTGGACAGGACATTGCCCATGCCGATCCCTGTCACATCATGGGTTTCCGCCCAGGCTGATGTGCCTGTCAAAACGGCCAGAACTGCAAGGCCACGTGTTACTCCAAACATCGTCACTCCCCCTTTTTGAAAACGGCCACCTCCTCGTGGTTATTCGTAAAAGTATCAGAAAACATCCTTGCCGTAGATTTCGGCTGCGGTCTGCGGGTGTTTGACGTGCCCATATGCGATCATATCATAAAGGTGCCAGGTCGCATGCCCCAGCAGCGGCAGGGTGATCAGCAGGCCAAAGAACCCTGGAAGCATCGACACAAAGGTCAGCACCGCAATGAACAGGCCCCAGGGCAGCATCACGCCAGGGTGGAGCTGCACATAGGTAAAGCTGGTGATCATCGCGGTGACAAAATCCACTTCTCGGTCCAACAACAGGGGCAGGGCGATCACAGTGATCATGTACAACAGCAGCGCAAAGGCCGCGCCGATCACCGTGCCAAAGGCGAGCATTTTGACCCCTTGCAGCGTCGCATAGACCTCGAGTGATGACGAGATATTGGTCATCGCGGCGTGCCCCAGAAACAGGGCAAAGACCATATGCGCCAGAAAGAACCAGAACAGGAACATCACCACAATGATGGCGCACAGCGACGGCAGCTGGCGTTTGGACTGGCGTAAGGCCACGGTCAGGGTCTTGCCCATATCCATCGGCGCGCCACGGGCAAAGCGGCGGCTGACATCGTAAAACCCCACGGCGGCAAAGGGGGAAAACAGCGGGAACCCCACCACCGCTAGCACCAGCCAGTAGCTTTGACCGGTGGCGCGGGTGATCCAAACCAGGGTCCAGCCGATCAGCACGTAAATCCCAGCAATCGTCAGCGCAAACAAGGGCGCACGGGTCAAGTCGCGCCAGCCCCGCCGCATTGCCTCGCGCAGCAATGCGGTGGTCACGGGGGCGAGATCGGGGGCGCCAAGTTCTGGCGCGCGTTCGTTGTGTTGTTGCATCGCCGTTTCCTCCTCCTCAAGAGAGACAGCGCGCGTTTCCCGCGTCTAGCGTATCATGGATCGTCGCGCTGTCGACGGCTTGGGGGCTTTTATGCAGGCGGATTGCATGTTTAACGCCTCTCGCCAGTTGGGAAGTGGTGCGATATGAGAGGGACATGGCACAGATCGATTCCCTCTTCGTCACCCGGTTTTACCGCGCAGCCCTCTCGGAACATGGTCCCACCGTTGACCCGGCCGAGATGGAAAATTCATGCCTTGTCATCGCGGGCGATGATGAGGCCGGCCAGGATTGGTGCGAGGAAAACGGCTATCCCGGATATACGTCCTATGCGTCGCTGACGGACCTGCCTTGGCGGTTCCCGATCTTTAAGGATCTGGTCACATCGCTGGATGCCCATGTCGCGGCCTTTGCCGAGGATCTGGAGCTGAACCTGGATGGGCGCGCCTTGGTTCTGGAGGATCTGTGGATCAATATCCTGCCCGAAGGCGGCACCCACGCCAGCCACATTCACCCGCATTCGGTGATTTCGGGCACCACCTATGTGGCGATGCCCGATGGGGCGTCGGCGCTCAAACTCGAAGATCCGCGCCACGCGATGATGATGGCACATCCCCCCCGGATCAAAGACGCCCGCCAAGAGCTGCGCAGCTTTGTCTACCAGACGCCAAAGGTCGGCGATGTGCTGCTGTGGGAGAGCTTCATCCGCCACGAAGTGCCGCTGAACATGTCCGAAGAAGAGCGGATCTCAGTCTCGTTTAATTATCGCTGGGAGTAAGCGGTTCCTTAGATGTGATTGTATCAAAACGCCAAAGGCGCGCGTTTTCGGCCACGGATTCAGGAAATTTTTGTAAGTCTATGATACCAAAGACTCTTTGGTTTAGAGATAAGGCGTTGACATGTTGCATGACAAACCGACGGTCGCTGCGGATCCACAAGTCCTCCAATCGCTGCGGGCGGTGGAGGCCATGTTGTCGCGCCCGTACTGCTTTGTTCATATTAACAAGTGTGGAGGGACATCTGTCTCGTCGGCGCTTGGCTTGACGAAGTCCCATGCTTCAGTCAAGCAAATGACTAAATTGTTCGGACCAGGTTTTCTAACCGCCAAACGCGCATTCTCGATCGTTCGTCGACCTTACGAACGTGTGTGCTCGCTGTACCGATACAGTGAGGAGAATAATTACATTGAGCCAGGCAGATGCGCTGCTGGTCTAAATGAATGGATTTATAGCAGTTTCAAAACGCCGCGTTCCGAGAACGATGTTTGGTATCAACCAGCTTGTGATTGGTTGGTTGACGACAATGGTGAGACGCCTGTTAAGTTGATCGTCCGGTTGGAGGAAATCGACAAGGATTGGCACAAAATTCAGAAATTCACTGGTTGTGACGCACCGTTGCCTCGAAAAAACACGACAATTGCAAAGGCGCATAACTCGGTCAGTGCTTTGAGTGATGAAAACAAAGCGATCATCGAATCCTATTTTGAAATAGATTTTGCGGCTCTGGGATACGATCGGATTTAACCGGTCAGCAAACCGGCAAAGCGTCACTTGGAACCATCGAGGAATGGCTTTTGCCCAGTTGCGCCGGATTTCGGTGTGTCATCGTTCGGTCGAGGGCTTATGGAGCCCAGCATATTGCGCCAACACCCGGTTACCCAACGACTCGAACTGTTATGCGCCACGCGTTTGTGATCATACAGCCAGAACCCGGATCGTCAGCGGCGCACCACCTTCAAGGATTGCGAGCAGGAGATCGATGTTTGGATGCGCACCGGGGCGGTTTTTGGCGTCCTCGGTATGTTCTGCAAACACATCTAGCCCATGGTCGGCGGCCTCAGCATCCAACGCATCAAAGCTTTGCGCGAGGTATTGATACACCGCCAGGGATCCTTGCTTGCCGGGCATGTTCTCAATCGTGGCCACAACAGCCTCACTTGCATCCAGCAGCTCGATCCGGGTCAGGCCGTCGATGGCGGGCAGGAGGGCGAGATTGTCTTTGAATGCGGCGGTGGGCTGGATCATGGTCTTGTCCTTTGATGGGTGGTCCGTGTACTGGCTCGCTTGCTGTGGTACCTTCCAAGATTGCTGGGAACCACTCAAAAGCTGACAAGGATATTAAGTTGGAGTTACGCTCTGCGCCGTTGCGCGGTCAGTTTAGTCCAGGTAGCGGCATGTTTTTTCACCATTGCCCACACCCAGTTCTCTCTCCCATTTGCGGCAACGAGCCATCGAGAGCACCTGTGCAGCTTCCAAGCTGACGTTCCAAGCATAGCCGCAGCCAAATATTCCTGTAATGGTATTATCTTTGCGTCCGGCAAAAACAAAGTGGTAAGGCTCGTACTTTCCACTGCGCTTCATCCTTCGCAGTTCTTTTCTGGCCTTCGTGCATGTAGCCGCATTGTTCGCTGTCTTTTCGTCAAAGCGTTTGCGAATTTCCTTTTCAAGATCCAGTAGGTGCTGTTGGGCACTGCCCGGTGAGCAAATGCTCACTGCTAAAATCGACAATACGAAAAATCGAATAAGTTTTGATGTCATGTTAAATCCCTAAATAGCTGCCCACAAAGTTAATCCATTCGAACGCTCAGATGTCCGTGTCAAATCACCGAGGGCAACATCTCAATCTTGGTGTCTGTCCCCCGCAGCATGAAGTGTCCTGCGCCCAAACCAAAAGGTTTCTTTCTTTTACACATTCTGTAAGCGTCGGTAGAGCACAGCCAACGGAGATACAGAAGGGCATGTATAGAGGCCTGACAGTCTCCAACTTTCCCTTGCCTCCACCCCCGCAAACCCCTATAGGAACACATCGCTCTTGAGGTTCGCCATGCGAATCTCTTTGGGCGATATATTTTTTCGGGGCTAACCCTTTGGGGTAAAACCGAGATTTACATAACCCACCAGGGTCAAGAGTTACCCGCCACAAGGGGCTCTCTGGTGCCAAGGAAAGGAACGAAAGGCGATGAACGCCAAGGATCTTCGCGACAAGACCGTGGATGAGCTCCGCGATCTGCTCGCTTCTTACAAAAAAGAGAGCTTCAACCTGCGCTTTCAGCAGGCAACCGGTCAGTTGGAAAACACTTCGGGTATTCGTGCGGCACGCCGCAACGCCGCCCGTGTGAACACCATCCTGAACGAAAAAGCTGCTCAGGCAGCTGAATAAGGAGCCCTCGAGATGCCCAAACGTATCCTGCAAGGCGTCGTGACCTCCGACGCAAACGCTCAAACCGTAACAGTTTCGGTTGAACGTCGCTTCACGCACCCCGTTCTGAAGAAAACCATCCGTAAGTCCAAAAAATACCGGGCCCACGATGAGCAGAACTCATTCAAGGTTGGCGACAAAGTCCGCATCATCGAATGCGCACCTAAGTCGAAAACGAAACGCTGGGAAGTTCTGGAAGCCTAAGAGCCTGATAATTCAGGCTCCTGGCGACTAGACTTAACAGTCAGTCGAAACCCTGGGGACCACAGCACGCATCGCTGCCCCAAAGGTCGGGAGAAACCACATGATCCAGATGCAAACAAACCTGGATGTTGCTGACAACTCTGGCGCTCGCCGAGTTCAGTGCATCAAGGTTCTGGGTGGCTCCAAGCGTAAATACGCTTCCGTTGGCGACGTTATCGTCGTCTCGGTTAAAGAAGCCATCCCGCGCGGCCGCGTGAAAAAAGGTGACGTCCGTAAGGCCGTTGTCGTACGCACCGCCAAAGAAGTTCGCCGCGAAGACGGTACCGCGATCCGCTTTGATCGCAATGCTGCCGTTATCCTGAACAACAGCAATGAGCCCGTAGGTACACGTATCTTTGGCCCAGTTGTTCGTGAACTGCGTGCGAAAAACTTCATGAAAATCATCTCGCTCGCTCCGGAGGTGCTGTAACCATGGCCGCTAAACTCCGTAAAGGCGATAAAGTGATCGTCCTGGCTGGCAAGGATAAGGGTAAAGAGGGCACCATCGCCTCTGTGAACCCATCCGCTGGCAAAGCAGTTGTCGAAGGTGTGAACATCGCCATCCGTCACACGCGTCAGACCCAGACAGACCAAGGTGGTCGCTTGCCCAAGGCAATGCCGATCCAACTGTCGAACCTGGCTCTGCTGGATTCAAATGGCAAAGCGACGCGCGTTGGCTTCCGTGAGGAAGACGGCAAGAAAGTGCGTTTCGCGAAAACCACCGGGGAGACTGTCTGATGCTGGATGATGCAAACTACACCCCGCGCCTGAAGGCCCTGTATGCGGAAACCATCCGCGCCGGTCTGATGGAAGAGTTCGGCTACAAGAACGAGATGCAGATCCCTAAGCTGGACAAGATCGTTCTGAACATCGGTTGCGGCCGCGCTGCTGTTAAAGACAGCAAAAAAGCGAAATCCGCACAGGCTGACCTGACCTTGATTTCTGGTCAAAAAGCTCTGACAACCGTTGCCAAGAACTCAATCGCTGGCTTCCGCGTTCGTGAAGGCATGCCGATGGGTGCAAAAGTGACCCTGCGTGGCGACCGGATGTTTGAATTCCTGGACCGCCTGATCACCATTGCGATGCCTCGTATCCGCGACTTCCGCGGCGTATCGGGCGCCTCTTTTGACGGCCGTGGCAACTATGCCATGGGTCTGAAAGAGCACATGGTGTTCCCAGAGATCGAATTCGACAAGATCGACGAGCCCTGGGGCATGGACATCGTAATTGCCACCAACGCGAAATCCGACGCTGAAGCAAAGGCACTGTTGAAAGCTTTCAACATGCCCTTCAACAGCTAAAGCGCGGGAAGGATAGAGACATGGCTAAGAAAAGCATGATCGCACGCGAGAAGAAGCGTGAGCGCCTGGTGGCCAAATACGCTGCCAAACGCGCCGAGCTGAAAGAAATCGCAAACGACGAAAGCAAGCCGATGGAAGAGCGTTTCAAAGCGCGTCTGAAACTGGCGAAGCTGCCGCGGAACTCCTCGGCGACCCGTCTTCACAACCGTTGCCAGCTGACCGGCCGTCCTCACGCTTACTATCGTAAGCTGAAGATCAGCCGTATTGCGCTGCGCGAACTGGGTTCTGCTGGTCAGATCCCAGGTATGGTCAAATCGAGCTGGTAAGGAGAGAGCATAATGAACGATCCTATCGGTGATATGCTGACCCGTATCCGCAACGCTCAAATGCGTGGCAAGTCCATCGTTGAAACCCCTGCGTCCAAACTGCGCGCATGGGTTCTGGATGTGCTGATGGACGAGGGTTACATTCGCGGCTACGAGAAGACCACTGGTTCAGATGGTCATCCGGCGATTGAAATCAGCCTGAAGTACTACGAAGGCGAACCTGTTATTCGTGAACTGAAGCGGGTCTCCAAACCCGGTCGTCGCGTATACATGGGCGTCAGTGACATCCCATCCGTCCGTCAGGGCCTGGGTGTGTCGATTGTCTCCACTCCTCGGGGTGTGATGTCGGATGTAAATGCACGTGCAGCCAATGTTGGCGGCGAAGTGCTCTGCACCGTCTTCTAAGGGAGGTATTCGATGTCTCGTATTGGTAAGAAACCAGTGACCCTACCCAGCGGCGTTTCCGCCTCTGTGTCTGGTCAGACCATCGAAGTGAAGGGCCCGAAAGGCGCCCGGACCTTCAGTGCAACAGACGACGTCACGCTTGCTGTTGAAGAAAACATTGTGAAAGTCGAGCCGCGCGGTACGTCCAAACGCGCTCGTCAGCAGTGGGGCATGGCCCGCACAATGATCGAAAACTGTGTTGTTGGTGTCACGACCGGCTTCAAAAAAGAGTTGGAGATCAATGGTGTTGGTTACCGGGCACAGATGCAGGGCAACACCCTGAAGCTGAACCTGGGCTACAGCCACGATGTCGACTTTACTGCGCCTGATGGTGTCACCATCACTGCGCCGAAGCAGACTGAAATCATTGTGGAAGGTATCGACCAGCAACTCGTTGGCCAAGTCGCGGCAAATATCCGCAAATGGCGTGCTCCTGAGCCCTACAAAGGCAAAGGTATCAAGTACAAAGACGAGTTCATCTTCCGCAAAGAAGGCAAGAAGAAGTAAGGACGCTCAACATGGCAAACAGCAAACGTACACTGTTTCTGAAACGCCGCCTGCGCGTTCGGAACAAACTCCGCAAAGTAAACGCAGGCCGCCCGCGTCTGTCCGTGCACCGCTCGAACAAGAACATCTCTGTTCAATTGATCGACGACGTACGTGGCGTGACTCTGGCAGCAGCTTCGACCCTGGAAAAAGACTTGGGTTTTGTTGGCAAGAACAACATCGACGCAGCCTCCAAAGTGGGTTCGGTTATCGCCGAACGCGCAAAGGCGGCAGGCGTTTCCGAAGCATACTTCGACCGCGGTGGCTTCCTGTATCATGGCAAAGTGAAGGCCCTGGCCGACGCTGCGCGTGAAGGTGGCTTGAAGATCTAAGGCACTTGGGCGCTCCGACTGCGGTGCGCCCAGGTTCTTATACTGTGGGTGTGCCAGTGGTACGCCCCGATGATCCGGGACAGGGGCAACCCTATCACCAGGATTGGAAAACAGGATGTGATCCGTCACATCTTTCGTTCGAAAGGAATGCCAAATGGCAGAACGTGATAACCGCCGGGGCAACCGTCGCGACCGCGATGAAACTCCGGAATTCGCAGATCGCTTGGTTGCGATCAACCGCGTCTCCAAAACTGTAAAAGGCGGTAAGCGCTTTGGTTTTGCAGCCCTGGTTGTTGTTGGCGACCAAAAAGGCCGCGTCGGCTTCGGCAAAGGTAAAGCAAAAGAAGTACCTGAGGCGATCCGCAAAGCGACTGAGCAAGCCAAGCGCCAGATGATCCGCGTCCCTCTGAAAGAAGGCCGCACCCTGCACCACGACATGCACGGCCGTCACGGCGCAGGCAAAGTTGTTATGCGTACAGCACCAGAAGGTACCGGTATCATCGCCGGTGGTCCAATGCGTGCCGTATTCGAAATGCTGGGCATCAAGGACGTTGTGTCCAAGTCGATCGGCACTCAGAACCCTTACAACATGATCCGCGCAACCATCGACGGGCTGAAAAAAGAATCCAGCCCCCGTTCCGTTGCACAGCGTCGTGGCAAAAAGGTTGCTGACATCCTGGGCAAACGCGACGAAGCACCGGCACCTGCCGCTGCTGAATCCGCAGAAGCGTAAGGAGACTGATCCATGGCTAAAACCATCGTCGTCAAACAGATCGGTTCCCCGATCCGTCGCCCCGCCGACCAGCGCGCTACTCTGGTAGGTCTGGGCCTGAACAAGATGCACAAAACCCGTGAGCTGGAAGATACTCCTTCGGTTCGCGGCATGGTCAACAAGATCCCGCATCTGGTTGAGATCATCGAAGAGCGCGACTAAGCCTCTTTTGTGAGACCAAGTCTTAAGGAGCACCCCTCGCAGTTTCGCGGGGGGTGTTTTTTTGCCTAAATTGAATCCCCTGTAAGCGATTGTGCGCCCAAAAAGGCTGTGTAAATAGTCCGTTTCCTGACTTTCGAGCACAGCGCTGTGTAACTATGTAGTGCGATAGAGTGGATAATTTCGTTTTAAATTAGATACTTGTGTGGTTTTTGACTCCGTGGCGCAAGCTTGAGGTCGTCCACCTAAAAGTGAGTTACCTATAGGATTCGCATTATTAATACATTGAAATCTATAGCTGAAGATTGCGACGTATGTTTGAGAGAAAGAGTGCGGGCTCGGCCGTATTTGAGTCGGTTCACATTTGAAACGGTTTCTGTGGCGCGGGCTGAACGGTGCCTCGGAAGTTCACGCGATTTTTGGTAGAGAGATTTTACTATGACGATTACAGGAACCAATGAAAACGATACGCTCAATGCGGAGGTCGATGGAGACGTCGTCTACGCGTTGGGCGGCAATGACTTTATCTTTAACAACGCCGAAGGCACCACTTTGGTCGGCGGCGCTGGCAACGACCATTACCGATTGTTCAATGCAAAGACGACGATTGTCGAGGACGCGGATGGCGGGCATGACATCATCTGGGCCTATGATCACGTTATGATGCCCGACAATGTCGAGGACCTTGTCTTTAAGCGCATGTCAGATTGGCATGCAATTCGCGGGAATGCGCTGGATAATCTGATAATCGCGGGAGAGGGAGAACAGGCAATTTCCGGCGGCGGCGGGGATGACACGATCACCGGCGGCGAAGGCATTGATACCTTTAACTTCGAGACTGGTAGCGGACATGACATCATCACCGACTACACGCCCGGGACCGACAATCTGACATTCTGGGATGTGGGGATTGAGACGCTTGATACGCTGCGTTTATACGGTGCGGATACAGATGATGGGTATTTGATCACGTTAAGCGAGGGCCAGTCGATCCTGCTGGCTGGGGTGTTCGGCGTAGAACTAACATCATCTGACCTGCCGCTGCAGCAGCTGTCGCTGGACTTTCTGGACGGCGCGACAGTGACGTTTGAGGATACCTTCGACAGTGCGGCATCGTTGGACAGTGGTCTGTGGAACACCATGCCCAGCAACGGGCATCCCGTGACCGCAGCTGCAGCACGGGGCAGCCGCTTTCACACCTATGTGGATGCCGATTCGACGACAGAAGATGGTGAGACGATTAGTGTTGACCCGTTTAGCTTTCAGGATGGGGTCTTGTCGATCACCGCAACCCGGACGCCCGAGCCGCTTGCAAACGATTTGGAACCGTGGCTGTCCGGTCTGTTGGAAACCCACGGGACGTTTGAACAAACCTACGGTTATTTTGAAATGCGGGCCAAAACGCCGTCCGGTCAAGGGTTCTGGCCTGCGTTCTGGTTGATGCCGGCCGATTTTTCCTGGCCGCCCGAAGCCGACGTGTTGGAAATTTTGGGCAGCCAGAGCGACATTTACCGCGCGGCGACCCATGCTGAGTTTTGGGGCGACAAGGTCACAGTGGCGGACTCCTGGTTGGTGCCAGACACCGCAGAAGAGTTTCACACCTATGGGCTTTTGTGGACGCCGGAAACGCTGACCTATACCTTTGATGGCCGGGTCATGTTGGAGACTGCCACGCCGACAGGTATGCACGTTCCCCATGCGCTGCGATTGAACCTGGCGATTGGCGGTTGGGATGGCGATCCGGATGAAACGACCCCGGACGACGCCAGTTTTGACGTCGATTACGTCCGCGCCTATGAGATTCCGGGGTTGAGCGATCTGCCGCAAAACTCGGACATGAGCGCCTTTGTCGATGCAGACGCCGGCATTCTCAACACAAGTGAATTTAGCCAGCTGGATCTTTATGGCGATGATGTGCGTCGGTTGGACAGCGACGATCCGACGGCGAGCCTTGCCCCGTTGGAGGACGGGAGCGCCGCCACCTTGGTCGGTAATGCCTTTGATAATGTACTGACTGGGAATGCGCTTGGGACGGTTTTGAACGGTAAGTCCGGCAATGATCTTCTCAGCGGGGCTGACGGCGATGACTATCTGATCGGTGAAGATGGCGATGACACGCTGGATGGCGGAACAGGGCAGGACACGTTGGTTGGCGGGTTTGGCGATGATACATATGTCATCCGCCGGACAGATGGTTCTGACACGCGGTCGTTTGAGCTGATCCTGGAACAACCCGGCCAAGGCTATGACACCCTGTACCTACCCGACATGGTGCCGGGCGATATCCGCAGTTTCATCGACTGGGCCCGCTGGCATATTGTGTTCGATGGCGAAAGCGGCCCTGTCTATGTGTCGGTCAAAGTGACTCCCGCGATCGGTGGCACGGATCTGGGTAGTTACATCGAACGCCTCGTCTTTGCGGATGGCACGGTTTGGGATTTGACCGGCGGGCTGTTCCTGCACGGAGACGATGACGCCAACACCAGCTCCGGAACTCTGCACAATGACACGATCCTTGGGGCCGGCGGTGATGATACGCTGATCGGGATGGATGGCGACGACCAGTTGGATGGCGGCGATGGTGTGGATGACCTTTATGGTTGGAACGGTAATGACACGTTGACCGACAGTGGCGATGAGGCCGGTGATCGCCTGATGGGGGAGGCCGGGGATGATCACCTGATCGGCGGTCGCGGTTGGGATTTCCTGTTTGGCGGCGACGGTGACGACAGCCTGTTTGCCAGTTCAGATGGCGATGCGCTGGATGGTGGTGCCGGCGATGACTATGTCAAAGGCAAAGGAAGCGATGACTCCCTGATCGGTGGCACCGGGCAAGACACGTTGATCGGCGCGGCCGGCGCCGATGTGATTGTGGCGGGTGCAGGGGATGACGTGGTCAAGGGGAGCGGCGGCGATGACACACTTGGTGGTGGTGATGGGCGAGACCTGGTGCTTGGCAGCGCGGGTCGTGATGATCTACGGGGCGGCGCTGGCCGCGATACGCTGCACGCAGGAGAAGGTGACGACACGCTGGACGGCGGGAGTGGGCGTGACATCCTAATCGGCGGCGCGGGCAGCGATCTTTTTGTATTTGAGTTTGATGAAGTTGATCGCGACGTCATTCGGGATTTCGGCGACGACGACCTAATCGAAATTCACGTCGCGGATAATCCTTTGAGTTACGAAGTTACCGTTTCGGACAGGTGGCTCACGCTGCGTCATCTCACGGCAGATACTGAGGTGGAGATCCGAGTGAGTAACGTAGATTTAACGGACGTTGAACTTTTATGACGGCTTTACCCGGCGTAGCGTTTGAACTCGCTCTGAAATTGCAGTAGCAATCGCTTTGTATCGCGAATGCAGCACGATTTTTCTGCGCCGCGGCATCTCGAATCAGTACCAACACTGCGTTCACGGTTTTGCGATTCTTTTCACATGTTTGTTCCCTTTGCATTTATTGTCCATGAGCCATGCTTAATGGGTGGTAAATTACTCAATTGTTGAATGGAAAATCCATTTTAAATGCAAAAAACCGCATGTGATTAAATAAAAATTCTGTTTGAAGTTAATGCTTTACGGTGATTTGGCAACTTCTTGCCGGTGGTTTCACGGGTTCACCCAAAGACAGCAGTTCCGCTGTAGAAAATTATCACTAAAAAGGGTTTTAGAGCCAACCGGCACACCGAAGCGTGCCACGAGACATTGGTCGATATTTGAACGATTGTTAAAGAGGGTACTTTTGCTATGCAGCATTTTGCAGCGGACTCCGTACACCTAAGCGCGACGGCGGTTGAGACGAACAAGAACGGGTTCTACATCAGCTTCGGCAAGCGGGTTTTTGATCTGTTTCTCGCAGTACTGATCCTGCCAATTTTGGCACCAGTTATCCTGGTTCTGGCCTTCCTGGTGCGCCGCGATGGTGGCCCCAGCTTCTTTGGTCACACCCGAGTTGGACAGAATGGTAAACCTTTCAAATGTTGGAAAGTGCGGACCATGGTTGTGGACGCCGAAGCCAAGTTGAAGGAGTATCTGGCCGAGAACCCAGAGGCCGCAGCCGAATGGGCGCGCGACCACAAACTGACCGAAGATCCACGTATCAATAAAGTGGGCCATGTGCTGCGGGCAACCAGCTTGGATGAGCTGCCCCAGATCTGGAACGTCCTGAAAGGCGAGATGACATTTGTCGGTCCACGCCCCGTGGTCGAGGCAGAGCTGGAGAAATACGGCGCATCCGTCGGCAGCTATCTGCAACAGAAACCCGGTATCACCGGCCTGTGGCAAGTTTCCGGCCGCAACGATATCTCTTACGACGAGCGTGTTGAGCTTGACGTGACCTACCTCAAGACACGCTCTTTGCTGCTGGACCTGCGTATCATCGCAAAGACCGGTCTGGCAGTGGTAGACAAAACCGGACGCTAACGCGGCCCGGGGGCACAAACAAAGAATCCGGCAAATTACGGCCGAGACAAGAAGAGACACATCAAAGAGCCGCCTGGTGCAAACCGGCGGCTCTTTTTGTATCTGCATCGGTTTCTACGGTGCCCGCTTGATCATGAACTTACGGTAACTTTGCGATGATTCCCAACGATAAGCAGAGTTAACGGTCGTTACCAATGGCGAGCGTTGATCGGCGAAAACCCGTTAATACCCGGTTAAATAAGTTAAAAATTGCGGCTCCCGTCATGCAATTGCTGGAAACCTGACACACCTCGGCCCCATTTCGTTGGCAAACAGTTAACGAAGATTACTGGGGTTAACGTTTTAAACGCAAAACCAGCACAAGCTATTCGGATCACCACATTTGGTCTGCTTGGTGCTTTGCGTTTGTTCAAAGTCTGAAGGGTGAAGTAATGTCGCAGGTCGAGCCGAACACGAGCCGCGTACAAGAATTTCTAGAAGATCCGCGGATCAATGACAGTTGGTATTTGGAAAGTTCAGACCGGTCTGCGCTGAGCATTGAAATCGAACAAATTTGGGAAGAATACACGGGTCAGGATGTCACCGTTGGTGTGATCGACTCGCAGATCGACTTTAATCACGTCGACTTGTCCCGCGCATATGATGAGACGCTTGATTACGATTTCGACCAAGACACGTCCGATATCTCGATCAATTCCAAATATATGACCGATCACCACGGCACGATGGTAGCCGGCATGATCGCAGCTGAAGGCGGCAACGGCGTTGGCAGTGTCGGGATCTCTCCGGATGCGACGCTGGTGGGCCTGGCCATCAACTATTCCAGCTCGGATGTGGGCAGCCAGGTGATTGATGCGTTGAAAGCATCCGCCGCACTGGATGTTGTGAACAACAGCTGGAGCTTTACCGCGAATTTCCGGGACAATTTTGCCCTGTCGAGCTATTCCGCTTATGGCGAAGCGCTTGAGTTCGTGGCCGAAACAGGCCGTGACGGATTGGGAACGGCGGTTGTCTTCTCTGCTGGCAACAGCGGGATCGAAGGCTCCTCCAACTACCACAACTTCCAAAACTCACCCTACACCATTGCAGTTGGCGCGGTGGAACGTTCGGGCGAAGCCTGGGATGGCACCAGCCTTGGCGCCAATGTGCTGTTGTCCGCCGCTGGCCATCAGGCGGTGACCACCTATTCCAATGATCGCTACGCCCTGCCATCCGGCACGTCCTTTGCCGCGCCACAGGTGTCGGGTGCCATTGCGCTGATGCTCGAGGCGAACCCGGATCTTGGCTACCGCGACATTCAGCAGATCCTTGCGCTCAGCGCTACCCGTGAAGGCCTGTCTGACGACCCATTGGCGGGTGACGGTTGGTTGACCAACGGGGCCACCAATATGAACGGTGGCGGCATGCACTTTAGCGATGCCTTCGGATATGGTTTCCTGAACGTTCACAACGCGGTGCGCCTGGCAGAAACTTGGGACCTGCAACAGACCACCGAAAACCGCGACACGCTTGTACAGGAGCAGGACTTTGACCTGGCGATGGAAGCCGGGACAACCGATCACATCCAAGCTACGTTCACAGTGGACGAGACCGTAAAGGTCGAACATGTGCAGGTCTCGATGGGTCTGAAATGGACCAATAACGGTGACCTGGACATCTATCTGACCAGCCCGGACGGCACCACGGTGCGCCTGGTCTATGATTCCCCGGATGCGAGCTATATCGGTGGTTTGAGCAATTTCAGCCTGACGTCTGTGGCCTCCATGGGGGAGTTGTCCGACGGTGAATGGACCATCGATATCTACAACCGTGACCCCAGCGCGACCAACAGTGACGGCACTCCGATGACTGGCACCCTCGCCAGCGCGTCGTTGACCATTCACGGTGAAGCGGACGATCTGGCAGATGACACGTACTATTACACCGACGAATTCGGCAGTCTTTATGAGGGGGACGACCTCGCGGAACGCAGCGCGCTGTCAGATACCGATGGCGGCACCGATACGATCAACGCCGCAGCTGTCACAAGCAGCAGCCTGATCGATCTGAGCGGCGAAAGCGCGACCATCATTGCAGGCGTTGAACTGCAACTGGACACGCCGTCCAATATTGAGAACGCTTACACCGGCGACGGATGGGATTACCTGGTTGGCAGCGCTGCAGACAACGTGCTGTCGGCGGGACGCGGCAATGATATGCTGGTCTTTAGCGCCGGTCAGGACGTTCTGGACGGTGGTGCGGGCGAGGATACGGTCCATTTTGATTTCAAGTTCGCGGATGTCTACGGCTATATCTCGGATGCGCAGACGCTGTTCCTCGGCGTGGTGGACTTTGGTCTGTCGACGGTGGCCGGGGTCGAAAGCTTCTCCTTCTATGACGTCACCTACAGCCTTGCGGAACTGACCGAGCGTTTGGGGTCTGAGGACGACGTGCCCGACGAGCCTGCTCCGGTGGATGAGCCTGCAGACGAGGGCGGCACCGAACCCCCGGCCGAGGAAGAAGAAACACCAGATCCGGTTGATGAGCCTCCGACTGAGCCGGTCGAAGAGACTGTTGTCTACGACGAGATCTACAACGGCACCGCGGCGGCGGACACATTGCGCGGCAGTTCGTTGAACGACGATGTGAACGGCGCGGAAGGCAACGACATTATCTTTGGCTTTGCCGGTGATGATCTGCTGGTCGGCGGCGAGGGCGATGACCGTATCAAAGGCGGAGATGACAATGACATTCTGCGCGGCGAAGACGGTAGCGATGCGCTGTTTGGTGGGGCAGGCGACGACTTGCTCGAAGGTGGTGCGGACAACGACAAACTGATCGGCCACGAAGGCAATGACACGTTGGTTGGCGGTGCCGGTCGTGATGTGTTGCGCGGTGACGAAGGGGCGGACACCTATGTGTTTGACCTCGAAGATGCCGACACGCTGGATGTTCTCTTTGGCTTTAGCAGCGAAGAGGGCGACACGATCGTCGTCGAAGGTCTGGACGGTGATGACGATGTCACGTTTGATCTGCTGTTCAAAGACAACGGCTCTGTCTTCCTGGAGGCCGAGGTCAACGGCGAGACGACGCGTTTGGCCAAACTGGTGGATTTCCAGGACGACGATCTGACCGTGGAAATGGGTTCAGGCGACACCTCAGCCTTCCTGTTCTAAGGCGCAACAAAACAATATCAAAAAACCCCTGCGTGCCATTTGGTCCGCAGGGGTTTTTCGTTTTCAATACGTCGGGGACGTTCGTCAGTCAGCCGGCCGTGAACCGCTCCCACGGCGGGGTGCGGCTGATCAATTTGGTCAATGCGGCCACATCGTCGCTGTAAAACTCAGTCAGTGCTTTTTCGGTGTCGTCTTGCATGGCGTCCACGACATCGCGGACGGGCTCCCGGTTCGCGTCGCGCAATTGCTTGACGCCGGGTGCGGTTTTTACGGTTTCGATCAGCCGTCCCATGCCGTTTTGGCGGGCAAAATTGCCGACCTTCCACAGGGTCTCCCCGACGGCGGCATTGCGATAGCGCACGCTTTCATTTGCGCGCAGGTCCAGGAAGTCGTCCAGTTTCGGCAGCTTCAGTGCTTCGGTCACCCGCAGGGCCGAGGCTTCGCGGTCCTTGTGGATTTCCTCTTGGAACCAGATGTGGATCTGTTCCTTTGGGAAATGATCATACCAACGCGCCAGATGGTGCGCGTAACGACCCTGATCCTTGTACAGCGGATTGTTGGCCATCGCGGTTTCAAAGACCAGATTGTCGCCCGAGATGTGTTCTTTGCGGACCTCATGCATGTGGTTTGAAAAGGCCCGTTTGATTGGGTCGCGCAGCGTGACAAAGACCTGCATATCCGGGTTATACGCCGCCGCACGGGCCGCTGCATCAGGGTGGATAAAGTAAGAGGGGGAGATATCGCCGCGATGGGTCACCGGGACCTCATCTTGGAGGTTTCGCTCATACCATTCGTAGCCGCGATCAAAGTAGTAGCTGAAGAAATCCACTTCCTTGATGTCGCTGACTTTGACTTCGCCGCATTGTTGCAGAACGCCGTAAAGCCAGGTTGAGGCACATTTCTGCGCGCCAATCCCAACGAAGGTTGCCTGAAATTCTCGCATATCTGTTTCCATTTGGTTTGATGGGCGCCGCGTGCGGCCAGTGAGTGAGCCAAGGGGGAGGAGCCCCTTAGCCGTTGATCAAAATCTGTTGCACCTGCTCGGGAGCAAGGCCTTCGATCAGCAATGTCTGGGTGTCGGAAAAGGCGATCAAAGTGCCCTGCGGGGCCTTGGTAATGGTCCAATTGCCCTGGGACGCCAGCAGCTTTTGGTCCAACGCCAGACGATGATCGCTGTGAAATCCGCGAAGATGGTCGTGGCCGCCGCCTGCATTGATCTTGATAGCGCAGTTGCGGCTGTTGGGGTTGATGACGAACAGATCGTCGCCACCGCCGCCTTCCAAAATCACGTAGTTCGCACCGGCTTCAAGGCGCGCACCACGCTGGGAGGCCCGCATTTGCGCCTTGGACTTCTGCAAAATGCCAACCTCGACCGTTTCAGGCAGAGTGTAATTGACCCGCGCCCAAATGGTGTCGATGCCGCCTTCCGTTGGCTCGTCCAGCATGGTGCGGGCATGGGCGACGACATAGCGGTCGCTTAGCGCGGTTCCGGTCATGCGGACGGGGTTTGCCATATCGTTCAGCCAAGCACCGGGTTGCGCGCCAACCAGAACGCCATCGCCGTCCTGGTCAGTTTCGGGTCGATTGGGACGCACGGCCTCAGCACGCCACAAATCACGGGCCACCGGCCATTTCACATCAAACTGCTTGGCCCGAAAGGCAGACACTTTGGTGTCGCGAAAAACAATTGTATGCGGCCAGGCGGGATCGGCGCCGGTTGGAAGCCAAACGTCATCGCCCACTTGGGTCAGACGGGACATGGCATCCTTGGCGTCTATGACCGGATAGCCTTCCAGCTGGATCTGATCGTCGCGGCCAAAGCCTGCGATGACTTTTTGCTCTTTGTCCCGCGTCAACAGGATCCGGTCGGCGCCGCCGCTGAGGTGGATGATATCAAACCCGGCCCCCGGCGCGATAACGTCGTCGCCTTTGGTGTCGTGGATCACGCTGTCACGGGCATCAAACAGATCATCGCCCTGGTTCAGATCCAAGGCCAACTGCGGTTCAAGCGCCCGTACCGTGATGCTGCGAATGCGATAGGCGTTTTCAGGGTCCAGCACCGCCTCGATCGCATTTTTCTGCGGTGACCAGAACCCGCCACGGGCGGTGAATTGATCATTGGCAATCACAAACATCGGTTCATGCACATCGTCAGGGGTCGGCGTGCGGTAAACCTCTTGCAGGCTGTCGCGCGTTTTCCCGAAGTAAAAGATCACATGCTCGGGCGTCCAGAGGGCGGCATATGTATGGAAATCGTCATAGATATTGCTGTCGTATTCGGCCAGCGCGTCAAAGGTGCGCTTGAAGTTATAGACGGTGTTCTTGCCGCGCTCCTTGGACTTTGGAACGATCTCGTCGGGTGTTCTGCCAAAGGGGTTGGTGATCTCAACCTCATGCACCGGTTCCCGGTCGTGATTGAGTCGGTCAAAATAGACGGCCGTGTTGACGGCGTTGTCCTTTTTGGTGGGCGTATAGATCCCCGCGCCATAGGCCTCCATCACGTCAATCTCGGGCGGCCAACCCAATCCAGCAAAGGTCATCCAGAACGCAGGCCAGCGCCCTTTGCCCCGTGGCAGGCGGGCCTCCACTTCGAAGTAGCCATATTTCTGCGACCAGGTATGGGCGGTGGTGATCTCACCAACGGCGTACCGGATCGCGTCGGCGCGTTTGCCCTGGCCGGTCTGCTGCATGTACTGGCGCAAGGGGCCCAGTGCCGCCTCGGGCACGGGGGCGCTGCGCAGGATCAGCCCGTCTTTTGTGACCTCATGCAATTCAGGAAGAACCGCATCCGCCGCATCACCCAGCACGCCGTAGTCCAGAAACACGCTTTGCGCGGCGTTTGTCATCAACTGCCCGCGACGCGGCAGGGTGGACCACAGGCCACGGGTGCCATCATAGCGGTCCAGGCCGTTTTCAAATCGCTCTTCTAGAATTGGAATCGTGCCGTCCAGCGCGGGGGCTGCGAAGGCGGGCGGCGCGATCAAAAGCGCCATACATGTAAAAAACCGAATAACCACACTGCTACCTTTGTGTCCTTTGACGTCCCAAATGGTCGGTTTTTCGCCCAAAACATAGAGCCCAACCCCGGAACATCCGCCAGCGAGAAGAATCACGTCCAAACCACTAGCATTGGCTTTGCCGCTCTGTCATTAGACGGGAGCGCGCTTAGGGTATTATACGAGTTGGGTTTGACTATGCAGGCGGAAAATCGCGCCGACGTTTCCGGCGGATCTTTGCTGAGGACGCTGTTTAAAAAGGCTGTTTCGCTGTTAGGCGCTCGAGTCGCAGGCAACCTCTTAACACTTGGCTACACATTGATCCTGTCCCGTTTGGCCACGCCGGCCGAATTCGGATTGGTGATGTCCGGCTTCTCCTGGGCGATGCTTTTGTCCATTGGTTTTGCGCTCAACGTCGAATCGGGTTCGATCCGATTCCTGGTAAAATACCGCGAAGATGAACAAAACGCGCATGCAGCCGGTTTTGTTCGGTTTAACAGAATAATCATAACCAGCGTTTCTGTGCTTTTGGCGCTGGGTCTGGCGGCCGTTCTGGCCACTGGTCTTGCCGATTGGAGCAGCCAGGGCGTTCAGATCTTTCTTTTGGCCTGCCTTGCGGCGCCGGTTGTTGCAGTGACCCGCGTTTATGCGCGCCATGCCACCGCATTGGGGCAGGTTTTGCGCGGCGGTGTGCCGATCATGTTTGCCCGCCCAGCCGTTATCTTTGTCCTGGTTGGCGCGGTCTGGTTGTTGGGGTTGGAACCGTCTGCCGTGCAATTGCTGGCATTGATCCTGGTGGGCTTTGTCGCAACTGCACTGCTGCAATACTGGCTGCTGCGGGACACGTTTGCCTTCCTCAAAGATGCGCCGCGCGATTTCTCGGACAAGTTCAAATGGATCGAAACCGGTGTGATGATGGCACCGCTTTTGGTCATTCGTGACAACCTGAAACATGTGATCGTCGCCAGCGCCGGCCTTGCCCTGGCCGCTGAGGACGTGGGCCTTGTGGCATTGGCGCTGTCGATCATGAGTTTGCTCTATTTTGCGGTAAAAGCCGTCGATATTTCCCTTAGCCCTCAACTCTCTAGCGCGTGTCAGGGGGGCAACAAACCTCGGGTGGCGCAGCTGATCAAAGTCGCGGCCAAGCTGAAAGTGGCCGTGGTTGCGATGGGGATCGTAGCTCTTGCGGCGGCCGGAGGTTGGATCCTGGGGCTGTTTGGTGACGACTATATTGCCGCCTGGGCACCGTTGATGGCGGTGATGCTGATCCCGGCGGCGGATGCGATTTGGGGACCGGCGCAAATCGTGCTGAACGTGAGTGGCCAACAGCGCAAGATCTTTGCGGTGGCCGGCCTCAGCGCCGCCATTTTGGTGGGGGCAACGGCTGCGGGTGGCTGGCTGGCAGGCGCTGTCGGTGCCTCGGCTGGCGCAGGCCTCAGCTACATGATGCAACAAGGGATATTGTGCCTGATCGCCAATCGGGTGGTTGGGGTGCAAACGTCGATATTGGGACTGCTACAACCCGCGCCCAAGACCACTGTTTGAACGGTAGAAATGATTACCGTGGCAGCAGGATGCGTGTTTTTGTGCCGAATATGCGCGGGGAATGGATCATTGCCCGCCATACCGTTTGGACAATGATTTGGAATGAGATAGAAAGTGCACCGTGCGATACGTTTTATCTTCGATCTTTGCAGAGCTGTAAGAAACGTGTCTTAAGGCGTATGTGCTTTGATACGGTGTAGTATTTAATGAATAACTTGGTGGAGAGCCTCTCGTGCGCCTTGAAGTAACCGAGCGTGATCGATTTTTACCCGAAGTAACGCTTGGAGATGTCATTCGCGATATCTGGCAGAAAATTCGGCGCAGATGGCATTTGTTGGCCTTTGCGGTTTGTATGACGGCAATTGCGTCGATTTATTACGTGGCGACTGCGACGCCGCAGTATACCGCAAATGGATCCATCCTGATCGACCCGCGTTATGGGCAAAACCCGGATCAGACCAGCCAGCTTATGCCGGGACTGCTGATGTCGGACGCGTTGACAGTCGACAGTGAACTGCGCGTGATGGCCTCTCGCGAGATGACGAAACGCGTTATCCAAACGCTGGAGTTGAGCCACGCTCCGGCGGGTGATCCGTCGATGGTGCAACGCCTAAAGGCTCTGCTGACTGGCAGTTCCGGCGACACCCAAGCAGACGGTACCGTCACGACAACGTCGAACCTGTCGGCAAGCGCGGCCGAGGCGCGGCGCACCGAAGTTCTGCGCAAGCAATTCGTGCGTGGCCTGAAAATCCGCCGCTCGGGCGAAAGCTTTGTGATTGATATCGCCTATACGTCGCCGGATATCGAATTCTCGGCCCAGGCGGTGAACACGATTATCGAAGAATACCTGTCGTTGTCGCGCGAAGAGCATGTGAACAAGGTCGAGCGCAATCGCGGCTGGCTGTCCACACGTATCGGCGAGCTGCGCCAGGAAGTGCGTGCCGGTGAAAGCGCGGTTGCGAATTTTCGTCAGACAAACAATCTGTTGGTCCCCGAAGGCTCGCCTTTGCCATCCGAAGTTGCCATGACGTCGGCCATTACCCAGCTTGTGGATCTGCGCAGTGAATCATTGGCGCTGGACGTGCACATCCAGCAGCTGGAAGAAGGGGTCCGCTCGGGCAATCCTGATGTGGTTCAGGTCGACCCAGAGGATCGCACCAGCACGTTGGATCAACTGAACGCAAGCTATGACGCCTTGCAGCAGCAAGTGCTGGAGGCGTTGGTAAACCGCAGTGAAACCTCACCTATTGTGCAGAACCTGCGCAATCAGATGAGCCAGGTGCAGGATCTGATCATCGCCGAATACGGTCAAATCCTGGAACGCCTGCGGTCACAAAGCGCGGCCTTGGGTCGCCAAGTGCAAGCAACCGAAACGCTTATAGCCGAGCTGGAAGCAGAGCTGGGCGTTGACGCGCAGAAATCGGTTGAGCTGCGCAGCTTGGAATTGGAAGCCGCCGCATCACGCGACCAATACGAACATCTGTTGGCGCAGTATAACAGCGCGTCGCAGCTGGTCAGTTTTGACGCCACATCGGCACGGGTGATTGCCTGGGCGGTGCCGCCGGACACCAAGTCATCGCCAAAATCCAAACAGACGGTCATTCTGGCTGTGTTTGCCGGGATCGTCCTTGCCATCGCATTGATCGTTCTGCTGGAAGCGCTGGATGACACCTTCCGCCTGCACAGCGATATCTCGCGGGATTTGGGCCTGTCCTTCCTGGGGATCTCTCCGGTGTTTGGATCGGACAAGAAATCGCGGTTCCGCCCTTCGGGATGGAAGCCGCTCAGCTTGCGTGGCGGACCTTGGGCGAAGCTGGGCAAGTCGGGGCAGTGGCTTGATTTTGCGGCCTCAAACCCGGTGTCGATCTTTGCTGAGACGATGCGGTCGATCCATGTGAATATGACAATGGGCCGTGATCAACGGGGCAATGACGGGCGCGGATATGTCGTGGGCATCACCTCATCTGTCAAAGAAGAGGGCAAGACGAGCACCTCGATCAACTTTGCCACTTTCCTGGCCAGCCAGGGCAAGAAAACCGTTCTGGTGGACCTCGACATTATCGCCCGCGGCACCTCCCGCGCGCTGAAGGCGACGCTGTCCACGCACAACGGTCTGCGCACCCTGCTGGAAGATCCGGCAGCGGTAACACCAACGTTGGAGCCGGTGTCAGGCACGCCAAACCTGACGGTGGTGGGCAATTTCGAAGATCTTGCCAATGTGGGACCGCAGCATTCCTATGCCATCGCCCATGCGCTGCTGACCTTGTCGCAAGAATTTGACTATGTGGTGGTAGATCTGCCCCCAGTTCACGGCGTTGCCGAGACGCAATTCCTAGGCAAGATCTGTGACGGCCTGGTCTATGTCATTCGCTGGGGCCACACCCGTCGACCGCAAGTTTTGTCAGCACTTAAGCAACTCGAAGGGGCACGTGGTAAATTCATCGGCGCAATCTTCTCGCAAGTGCGCGTCAAGTCTTACGAAAATCACAATGGTCACGATACTTATACATATTGATTAGTCTCGTCTGTGCAAACAGACGCCGAGTACCAGTGCAAAGGTGCAGCACAGTTATGCAGCGACTTTACTCCATCCAGTATCTGCGCGCGGTGGCGGCCCTTTCGGTGGTTGCCCTGCACGCCAGCAACCGTGTTGAGGCGCATCTGCCGGATGGGGTGATCCATGCGCTGCATTTGGGTCACGCGGGCGTGGATTTGTTCTTTGTGATCAGCGGCTTTATCATGTGGTACATCGGCCGTGAAACCACGCAATCACCGGGTGATTTTTTCCTGCGCCGGTTTGTCCGCGTCGCGCCGCTGTATTGGCTGGCAAGCCTGTCTTGGGCCGCCTTTGCCATTGCCGCCGGATATGCCTGGATGAAGGTAGAGGCGGTCTTTTTGTTACAGTCCCTGCTGTTCATCCCGCATTACAGCGCCACATTTTCAGAACAGGTCTGGCCCGTGCTCGTCCCCGGCTGGACCCTGAATTATGAGATGTTCTTTTACTTCCTGTTCGGGCTGAGCCTCGCCTTGCCCAAGGCGCTGCGCCTTGTGGGCATGGGGGGCGCGCTTGGCATCCTGGTCGCGGCGGGGCTGTTGCTGTCGCCAGAGAGCGCGATTGGCAAGACGTACACCAGCCCCTTGTTGCTGGAATTTGGTGCCGGTTGTGTGGTCGCCGAGCTGTGGCGCAGATTTCCGGGCGGTATTGTGCGCAATGCGGTTGTGCTGGTTGCGGGCGTTCTGGCCTTTGTCCTGTTGGCGCCGCATGTGGACGAAGCCGACACCTGGGGACGGGTCTTGGGCTTTGGCTTGCCGGCCGCGTTGATCCTGATGGGCACCATTGGCATCAGCCCCATTATCCCGCATTGGCCGCTGCTGGAACGTTTGGGCGATGCAAGTTTTGCGATCTACGTCTTTCACGTCCTGATCCTGAGCGTGGTGATGCAGGTCTGGAACATGGTGCCTGGTCTGCACAATACGGCCACAGCTGCGACCCTGATTGTGGGCTTCCTTGTGCTGATCAGCGTCATTGGATTGTGGCTGTTTCGCGCCGTCGAACGCCCGCTTCATCGTGTGTTGATGGGCGGGATTGCAATTTTATCCAAAGGTGGCACCTATGCCAAAAGATGACTCCAAACAGGGCCGTATGCCCGCGCCGCGCCGCGTCGTGGTCTTTGGATTTGATGTGGCTGAAATCTCCCAGATCCGCCGCATCCGCGCCATGACGGCCTTGGGGCACCAGGTCCACAGCTTCACCATGCGCCGGGACAATATGAACCAAGGGTTCGAACCGGAATGGCCCAATACTCACCTGTTTGACACCGAAAACGAAAACCTGCCCAAACGCGTCGCTGTGGTTCTCAAATCCATTGTCAAAATGGCTGGTCACCGCGCCAAGGTAAAAGAGGCCGACGCGATTTTTGCCCGCAATCTGGACATGTTAGCCATCGCCTGGGCCGCGCGGTTCATGGCTGGCGCGCATAAAACGCCGCTGGTTTATGAATGTCTGGATATCAACGGTGCGCTGTGTCGTTCGGGCAAAAAGGGCGATCTGATGCGCGCCGCTGAACGGTTCCTGCTGCGGCGGGTCCAGATGCTGGTGGTGTCCTCACCGGGCTTCCTGCGCGAGTTTTTTGAACCCACCCAAGGCTACACGGGCCCCACTGCCCTGTGGGAGAACAAGCTGGCCGCTGGCAGCACCTTGCCGGATCGCCCCAAAACCCGCGCGCCCATTGCACATGGGCGTCCATTGCGGATCGGCTGGGTTGGGACCATTCGTTGCACCGAAAGCCTCGAGATCTTGACCGGGATTGCCGCAACGCTGCCGGATCAAGTGGAGATCGTGATCCATGGCATCGTCCACCGTCACGCGATTGACGGTTTTGACGAACAGGTCGCAGCCCATCACAATATCACCTACAGCGGCGGATATGCCTATCCGGATGATCTGGCGCGGATCTATCAGGACTGCGATGTGGTCTGGGCGCAGGATCTTTGGCAGCGCGGCAACAATTCCGACTGGCTGCTGCCCAATCGCATTTACGAGGCCAGCTGGGCCGGTTGTCCAAGCATTGCGGTCGCGCAGACCGAAACGGGTCGCCGCATTGACGACGATGGCCTCGGCTGGACCATTGCCGAGCCCACAGCCGCCGCTTTGTCGGATCTGATCGCACAGGTGATGCCGGAACAGGTAACAGTCAAAGGGCAGGCGTTGCTGGACCGGCCCGATACGGATTTCGTCCAATCCTATGGTGAAATCCAGGACGTTATTGATGCGGTTTGCCCGCAAAAGGAGCCTGTGTCCTGATGACAGCCCCTGACCGTGATTTGCAAAACAACCCAGCCGTGGATGCCAGCTCGATCCTGGTGGCGATCCCGACGCTGAACGAAGAGGCCCATATCGCCGAGACGATTGCAGCCATCCTTGGTGAGACGCCGGAGATGGCGGCGGTCAAAATCGTTGTGGCCGATGGCGGCAGCACCGATCGCACCTGCGAGATTGTGCGCGCGCTTGGCGAAAGGTACCCGAATATCCACCTGATCGACAATCCGGACCGCATTCAGGCCGCCGCGGTGAACAAGGTGGTGGCGGACTGCGCGGAACCACATCACAATATCATGGTGCGGGTGGATGCCCATGCGCATTACCCACCGGATTACGTGCTGAAGGTGGCCCAAAGCCTTGTGACGCATGCGGCCGCAGGTCTGGCGACGGTTATGGATTCTGTTGGCTCCACCTGTTTTCAGCGCGGCTCGGCCTGGGCGATGGAGACCAAAATCGGCTCCGGTGGCTCGGGTCATCGCGGTGGCACGACCTCGGGCTATGTGGATCACGGCCATCACGCCGGGTTTGATCTGGAGATGTATCGCAAGGTCGGCGGTTACGATACGGGCTTTGTGGCCAATGAGGATGCTGAATTTGATCACCGGGTGAATGAGGCGGGCGGGCGCATCTGGCTCGATACGACGATCCGATTGGACTATGTGATGCGCGGCTCGCTTGGCAAATTGGCGAAGCAATATTGGCGCTATGGCAAGGGGCGGGCGCAGACGATCCTGCGCCACAAGATGAAACCGCGCCCGCGCCAGATGATCCCGCCGGTGATCTTGGTGGTCAATCTGGTCTCGATCCTTTTGGCGCCTTTTGCGCCGGTTTTGCTGTTGTTGCCACTGGCCTATTTGATGCTGCTGGCCGCCACCTCGGCGCTTTTGATGGTCAAAAACAAAAGCCTTTGTGGCATCTGGGCCGGGCCTGCGCTGTTGGCCATGCATCAGGCCTGGGGGGCCGGGTTCCTCAGCCATATGATTATGAACAGGGGAAAGTCATGAGCGTCGATATCTGCATCTGTACCTTCCGCCGCGCCCATATCGCCGATACGTTGTTGTCCATTGAAGCTGCCGAGATGCCGCAAGGCCATGATGTGCGCATCATCGTGACGGACAATGACGATGACCCCAGCGCCCAGGAGCTGGTTGAAAACACAGCTAAATCCATGACGATCCCAGTGTTCTATCAACATGTGCCGGGTCGCAATATCTCCATCGCGCGCAATGCGGGACTGGATACGGCCACGGCGGATTGGGTTGCCTTTCTGGATGACGATGAACTGGTGACACCGGACTGGCTGACCAATCTGTTTGCGCGCCAAAATGAGACCAACGCCGATGCCGTCTTTGGCCACAGCCGCGCCGATTACGACAAGAACGCGCCTGACTGGATCGTCAAAGGTGATTTTCACTCTCAGTTTGCGGTGATGCGCGGTGGTGAGGTCGAGACCGGCCATACCTGCAATGCGCTGGTCCGCTGGTCCGGTACCTCTTGGCAGGATGTGCGATTTGATCTGGCACGCGGGAAGTCTGGCGGCGAAGACACCGAGTTTTTCTTTCGCATGCGCGAGGCCGGTGCATTGTTCGTGATTGCCGACAATTCGATCGTCCACGAAGAAGTGCCGCCCAGCCGGTTGAGCCTGCAATGGCTGCTGCGCCGTCGCTATCGGATCGGGCAAAGCTATTCGGCCCATGCGGCGTCCAGCGTGGAGCGGGTGAAACTCTTTGTGCTGGCGTCGGTTAAGGCGGGCTATTGCTTTTTGCGCGCGGTTCCAGCTCTGGGGCAGGCCGACCGCAAGGCGTTCTGGTTGATGCGCGGCACCATGCATGCGGGGGTCTGCGCTGGGTGTCTCGGCCTCAGCCAACGTGCGCTTTATGGCGATACAGCCCCGCAAAATACGGTGAAGCAGGAGAACGCGCTTTGAGACTGGATGGACTTCAATGCGGACGTGCCATTGCCGCGCTTATGGTGGCGATTTTTCACGCCAATCTGTTCCTGCTGCCGTCAAAATTCTATGACGGGCAAGGGGCCGGGGCGGTGTTTAACTTTGGCTATGCCGGTGTTGAATTCTTTTTTGTTCTGTCGGGCTTCATCATGATGTATGTCCACGACAAGGACTTTGGCCAACCCGCGCGCACTGTCTTGTTCCTGAAAAAGCGCATCATCCGGATCTACCCCATCTACTGGGTGATTTTGACCGGGTTGATCCTGCTCTATTTTGCGGCCCCCGGAAGCGGGCCTGAAAATGCGCGCGACACGCAATCGATCATGGCCTCCTACCTGTTACTGCCACTTCCGGCGGAGGAGCCGATCCTGCGGGTGGCCTGGACTCTGCAGCATGAAATGCTGTTCTACCTGATCTTTTCGGTGCTCTTGTTGAACATCCGTCTGGGCATGGCGCTATGCGCGCTGTGGATCACGGGCTGTCTCTTTGCTTTGTTGACCGGTGGTTTGCAGGCGTTTCCATTTGATATGGTCTTCAAATCCCATAACTTGCTGTTTGTGTTTGGCATTATTGCTGCGAAGATCCTGCCAAAGGTCACACGCGACACCGCCGTTTTGTGTTTCTGGATCGGTTCCGCCTCCTTTTTGGGGCAGGGCATGCTGGAAACGTTGGCGGGGCTGGCGCTGCCCAAAGACTGGATCCCACTGGGATACGGTCTGTCGGCGACGCTGGTCATCCTGGGCCTTGCCAGAGCGGAGCTGCCTGCCCCGCGTTGGTTGGCCTATCTGGGGGATGCGTCCTATTCGATCTACCTGGTGCATATGCCGACAATGACAATCGCCGCTGTGGCCCTGCGCAAAGCCGGCGTGCATGAGGTTTTGCCCCCCCTTGCCATGCTCGCCTTGATCACCTGTCTGGTCACCTTGGTCGGCGTGGTGGTGCATGCCTATGTGGAAAAACCCCTGATGAATGCGTTCAAGCCGAAACTGACGGCGCGTGCCAGCACGTGATGCGCCCAGAGATGAGATTTGTGAAATGACCGACACCACACTGACCCTGCCGCATTTTATCATCATCGGCGCGATGAAATCGGGGACAACCTCGCTGTACCGCTATTTGGACCTGCATCCGGATGTGGACATGTCACGCGACAAAGAGACGGATTTCTTTGTCGAAGAGAAGACCTGGCAAAACGGGTTGAACTGGTATGCTGCGCAGTTCACCGGTGAGGACAAGGTGCGTGGCGAGGCGAGCCCGAATTACACCAAATCGCGTGATTTCCCTGGCGTGCCCGAGCGTATGGCGCAATTGGTTCCTGATGCCAAACTGATCTATATCGTGCGCGATCCGGTGAAACGAGCGGTGTCGCAGTTCAAGCACAGCTACATTTTGGGCACCTTGGACGCGGAGCCCGAAAGCTTTCACGGCACGCATGAATACAGCCACATCATGGACGCCAGCCATTATGCCCGCCAGCTTGAGGCGTTTTACGAATATTACCCCAAAGAGGCGGTGTTGGTGCTGGATTTCGACGATCTGATTACCGACCCACAGGTGGTGATGGATCAGGTTTTTGACCATGTGGGTGTCAGCAGACAGCAGATCAGCGATCTGGGCGCGCAAAACGACAGTAATGAGCTGTCCAAGATCCCGGCTCCGGTCTTGCGGTTTGTGCAATCTCCGCTGGGCAAACAGGTGGCGGCGCTTGTCTCACGTGAAATGCGCGACAAAGTGCGCGGCATGCTGGCGCGTGGCAAACAACGCCAGCCACCAAAGTTTCCGGACACGCTGATGGAGGCGATGAAATCCGATCTGACAACCGATATCGACCAGTTCCGCGCGCTGACCGGCAGAGATTTCTCCAAATGGCTGGTGTGATCCCCGCCAGATAGACCGCTGATCGACGCAACAAAAAAGAGCGCCCAGATGAGGCGCTCTTTTTCGGTTCTAGATAAGGTTGGACGTCAGCTGCCAATCTCGGTTTTGACAACCAGAATGTCGCCGGGGAACAAGGGGGTTGCCTCGGTGATCTCGGATGCAGTGATCCTGTCAGCGCGAGGTCCGCCCAGAGCAAAGCTCAAACCCGGGCCGCCGGTGACCGCAGACAGGTTGTCGATGCTGCCATAAAGAATAGCCATTTCGTTGAGCGTCAGCCGATAGCTTTGCTGCAGGAAGTCCATACGGATACGCGCCGCCTGCAGGCTCTCCAGAATGTCGCTTTTGCGGCTGCTCAGGAAATTGGCGCGGTTGATTTCGGTCTGGGAAATCGCGCGGGCAATTGTCAGCTTAGTGGTTTGCAGCGCCAGGAAATCTTCACGCTCGTCTGCTAGGCGTTGGACCGCTGTGATCGTACGCGTGTTTGTCGCAAGGCCTTGTTGTTTCAAGGCATTGGTTTTTTCGACCTCGATCTCCAGCTGTTCGATCAGGTCCTGTTTGAGCACGATACGTTCATCCAGCAGGTCAATCTGATCTTGCCCATCGGCGAGCGTCTTATCCCATTGCGCCAACAACTCCTGTGCTGCGGCGCGATTATTGACCAAAATCGCCTGTTCCCCTTCGAGATGGGCCGTCAGGTTGGTTGCATCCGATACGGGGATGATCTCACGCAGGGTGGACGCCATCACCAGGGGCAGGGGGCTGTCGTCGCGATCTGCAATCAGACGTGTGATCTGCACGGCGGTGGCTGCGATCTGGCTGGCAAAGTCAACCGATCTGCGTTGTGCGGCCATCGATGCCACCTCGGCCTGCGGACCAGAGGCCTGCAAACTGTTGCTGCCGCCCGCCATGGCAAGCGCGACGCCAACGGTCATTCCGGGGAAGAACTGGAACTGGCCGCCCTTTTCCGCGAGGCCTGTGACCACAACCGGTGCATATTCCTGGATTTCCAGCGACACGGTAGGAATGCCAGAAAACCCGCTTTCCAGCATCCGGTTTTCGATCAGCTCTTCCACCTCGTCCAGCGTCTGGCCATTCGCGGTCAGACTGCCCAGTTCCGACAAGCGAATGTTGCCGTCGAGGTCGATCACCATTTCCTTGGGCTTGTCGACAAAATTGTAGTCAAGGATCAGACGGTCGCCGATGGTCAGCTGGTAATTCTGCGCAGCGGCGGCAGATCCAAGGCCCAAAGTGGCAAGCAAAGCGATTTTCAAAAGTTTCTGGGTCATGGCACTCGTATTTAGATATCCTGGGGATAATTATTAACGTCGACCGGGGCCCCTTTGGGACGGGGGCGGGCAGACACGATCAGGTCTTCCTGGGCTGAGACAAAGAACATCACCATCAACACAAACATGAATTCATGGCCTCGATACAAGGATGGGCCCAGAAGCGAAGTCAAGATAATTGCGAACCAGAACACCAGCCCGCAGGCCGAAGACACAGATCCGGTGGCGCGCAGATGGGTGATCAGTCGACGCAAGGTGGCACCGACAAAGGCCAAGATACCGATGGCACCCAATACGCCGGTCCCCACGAGGATCTCCAAAAAGAAGTTGTGGAACGACACGCTGGTTACCGCACCGGCATGTTGGGTCAACAGCCGTTGATAAGAGAACTCGGGCGCTTGCCAAAAGGCACCATAGCCGACGCCAAACAGTGGATATTCCTGACTGACTTCCATGGCGACGTGCCACAATTCCGTACGTCCCGTCAGTGTCGCGTCCTTACCAACAGCGCCCAGAATTTCGTTCACCAGATCAATGCCGGCAAGGCTCATTGCGATGGGGCCAAGCGCCACGGCAGCCAAAACCAGTGTGCACATAACGACAAAGACATGCTGCGGAACATGGCGGCGGCAAAACAACATCATCATCCCAAAAGCCGGAAACAACAGCAGAACCGAAGTCATGGAGCGCGACAAGAACAAGGCCATAATCGTCAGCATCAGCCCGCCGGCCACATAGAGCTTTAACCGCCCAGAGGCGCGCCATTTCGGCATCATCAAGATGGCAATGATGGCAATCACGCAGAACAGGGCGCGCTGGCCCAGCATGTTCTTGTGGGAGAAGACCCCCACCAATCCGCCCGCATCACTATAGACGCGCCACGGAAAAATCCCGGTCGCCCAATGCATCAACGACAGGACAACGGTGACGATCAGAATACAGGCGACGGTTTTGACCAACACCTCCAGCGAATAGCGCCAGCCCAAGTAGGCGGCGATCAGGAAGGTCATGCAGATCTGGATGGCCCCGGACAGCGTTGTGGTCGGCGTATAGGACCACAAAACAGAGGCCAGACAGGCCGCCGGGTAGATCAAAATCACCCGATTGCGCATCAACATCTCGAAAATCACTGGCCACATCATGGTCACGCGCATAAGCGTCACCGCATAACACAACAGCCAGACCAGGGACTGACCAAATCCCAGATGCACCAAGGCATCCGAACTGGCCAGAACCACCAGAAACAGCAGGCTCATATCCACAAAGGGCCAAAACGCCCCGGCGCGGTTTTGCGATTTTGGCACAGGTTGGCGCATGATGTCAGCAGCGAGGCTCATCCGTAAGCGTCAGCTCCGGCTGTGCTGCATCTGGCAGAAATGAGGGCGACATTCACGGGTTAAGGGTCTTCGCAAATTCAAAGATCTCCAGATCAGGCGCACAAAGCGCGCGGAACCGGTCAAGCTGCGTTTCAGTGTAATCCGGCTTTTTGCTGGGCGCGGCATTCAGCTTTGCCATGCGCAACGTCACACCAAAGATGTCCTTGTAGCTTGCGAAGAACGCGTCCGTGTTGTCAAGAAAGCCCACCAAGGCAAAGTACGACAGGCGCTCTTTTGCTGTTTCTGTTGCGGTTTGCGTGTCCTCAGCGGCGATATCGTTCTTACCATAAAGGTAGCGTAGGAACACCTGCGCGTGGCGGCGGGCGATGTCGCTTTCCAGATATTCGTCGACGTCCTTGCCCACCAAACCGGCCCGTTGGGTCATCCGGAAGTTGGAGATCATACGCGCAACAGGGTCCCGCATCAGGGTCACGTATTTATAGGTATCACCAAAATACTCATGTGCCTTCTCAGACCAGAGGCAGTGACCATGGATCAACTTGGTGTCCCAGGCCATATGCTGCAACAACATGTCTTCGCGCATATCAAATGTCAGCTGACCAGCTTCGATATCTTCATGGCACAAAAAGGCGTCGTCCTTGCCGAAATGTTTGATAGCGGCGGCGCGGCGAGTCGACACCGCGTCCATCACCCCAATGCGATGATTGAACGGCACCGTGGCGTACATGGCCTCAGACAGGGAGGTGCCACCACATTTGGGCATGTGAAAATACACGCTCGGATGTTTTGGCCCCGCGTTGGGGAGTGTCCGGCGTGTGCGCCCCTCCAGAATGGACAACCGTCGGGTCAGACGCTCTTTGAACGGGGCTTTACGTGCCATGTGGTAGTTCCTGTACTATTCAAAACCTGCGCCCGCCAACGGCGGGGCGCGCAGGTGTTACGCTCTATTGGGTTGGGGTCAAATTCGTCAGCTCGGTCGAAAACCATCCGGCTTCGGCGGCGCGTTGTCCAAACAGTTTTGCGCCCGCCAGCGTCCAATGGGTGTCATCATACATCGCCTTTAGCCCATCCGGTGTCACAACCGTGCAGGACTTTGGCGCGGAAGAGCACATCAAGTCCCGGCGCGAATAGAATGTGACCTGTGCTTCCGTGGCCATCTCGCGCAATGTCTCTTCGCGCAGTTTCACGCCTGGGTCCTCAAACTTGGGGGCAAGCGCGTTCAAATCGGCCAGATTGGCATCAGCACCACTTTTTTGCAGATACCAATCAAACAATGGCTGTGCACCGCCAACGTCAAATTCAGCTGTCGGGCCCAGCAAGACCACATCTTTGCCACTTGGTTTGACCGCAGCCAGGATCGTGGTCACGGCCCCTTTGTATTCACGGTAGTATCGCGGAGCGATGACTACCACATCCGCTGCCGCAAAATTCGGCGTCTGGACCAAGGTCGCCAGATCTTCCTGCAGGGATTTGCGATGCAGATTGAAGCGCGCGAATTCAAACTCCGGGAACAGATCGCTGTTTGAAGTGACCGCGTTAAACAGGTCTTTGGAATGGCTGTCGCCAATGATCAGCATCTTGCGGCTGTCATCGCGTTTGAACCAAAGGCCGGTTTTTTCATGGTTTGATGGGCGCAGCGCGTTCCAGGATCCGATCTCCTCATCCGGGGTCAACACATCCAGCGGACCCCAGGTCGCCTTGGCCAGAACGGTATTGTCCATCTCGTTTTGACCATACAGCGCGGCGAGGGCCTGCATACGACCGGTCTGCGACAGGCTCCCGGTGGCGATCAAGGCCATGCCCCCAACAATCGGCAACAGCGCAGCACAGAGCGCCAGAGCAAACCGTTTCGGCGCCACGTTGAACCGGAACGGTTTTTCCACCAGATAATAGCTGGCGATCGACAGGACAAAGGTCACCAAAACCCAAAGCACCATGTCAGACAACGGCGGCGAGCCGAGTGTGGTCAACCGGCCAAAGGCAAAGACCGGGAAATGCCACAGATACAGCGAATAAGACAGTTTGCCGATATAGACCACAGGCCGCGATGCGAGCACATCCGTCACCGGATCGCCGGGCTTCATGAACCAGATCATACCGCAGGTGGCCAGGATAACGGGCAGGGTCAGAATGCCCGGATGTGGCAGCTTGGCCAGATCAAAGGTCAGCAGACAGGCGAAAAACACCACCAGCGACAGGGCGGGCACAATCCGTTGCAACACGCCGCCAAGCAACGCCGTTGGGTTCAAAAGGGTCAGTGCAGCCAGAATGGAGCCGGCCAACAATTCCCAAGCTCGGCTGGTTGGCGAATAAAAGGACAAGGACGAATGAAGTTCGGTCAGCACTTCCGAGGCAACGAGCGAGATCAACGCGGCGGCAACCATGACCCATAGCGCAGACCGCAGCGACCAACGGCGCATCAACAGGATCAAAAGTGGTGGAAAAACAATGTAATACTGTTCTTCGATCGCCAGGCTCCAAGTGTGCAGAAACGGTTGCAATAGGCCGGATTGCGCCCCGTATTCGCTCAACTCAAAGAACCAGAACGCATTGCTGATAAAGGCAAGCGCGCTCAACAGTGATAGGGAGAACCGTTCCAACTCGCTTGGCAGCAGGATGATCCAGGCGGCTGGCAGTGAGACCAGCATCACGGCCAACAAGGGCGGCAAAATCCGTTTGGCCCGCCGCCAATAGAACTGGCTGATGCTGATTGAACCCGAGGTGTTGAACTCGCGGATCAAAATCTGGGTGATCAAGAAACCCGACAGGACAAAGAACAGGTCAACGCCAAGGAACCCACCTTTGAGCAGCGTCGTGTCGCCGATCGAGATCTTGAGGTGGTAGATCATGACCGACACAACAGCGATAGCACGCATGCCATCAATTTCCGGCCGATAGGCGAGGGCGTGGTTCGGGTTAGACATATGTTGCAAAACGCTTTGATATGGTCGTCATCGTAAAAAAGAGACCTGGGTTAACGTGACCGGCACCGGGAAAACTGATTCTGGAGCCAATATAGAGCGTAAAACGGGCCGCGTTATGCGGGTTAACGGGCTAAGCTGACGAAATTAAGACATCTGCCGAAGAATTATCACGCCAGCGCGATCGGTGCTGAAATACGCGCCTTTCTGCGGCGCTGCAAGCGTCAGTTATAGGCAAAATTTAAGCCCCCCCTTTGTTCAAGGAGGGGCTCGCATCGCACATTCTGTGCAACAGTGTCGCTTAGGCGAACAATGCTTCCAGGTCGGACGCGGTTACGTCTGCAACCAGGATTTCTCCGCCGGTGTCCAGTTCGATGACTGCACCTTTTGCTGTGTCGGTGATTTCCAGAACGGAGATACCGTCTTCCAGGCGGATGATGTCTTCGAGGATGTCGAAGTCCATGATGCGGTTGTCGCCGGTGCTTTCGTCGCCGAACACAAATGTGTCTGCGTCTGCGCCACCGAAGAGCTTGTTGTTGCCTTCGCCGCCGTACAGCGTGTCTTCTCCGTTACCGCCAGCCAGACGGTCATTGCCTTCGCCGCCCGCCAGTTTGTCGCCGCCGTCACCGCCGGACAGAGTGTCGTTGCCTTCGCCGCCGGACAGGGTATCATCGCCTGTGCCGCCTTTGACGAAGTCGTTACCTGTGCCGCCTTTGGAGTAGTCGTCTCCACCAGCACCCAGGATTACGTCGTTGCCGCCCGCGCCATTTACAGCGGAGTCGTCGTTGTTGCCGACGATGATGTTGTCGCCGTTGTCTGAAGTGATAATCGTCATTTTTTTGCCCCCAAGCAAACTCAACAAATTGATTACAAGTTAGCGCGAATCTGCGCTGTTTTCACTTATAACAGTATTCAATTATCTTTTTTAAATTCTATCGTAAAGGGGCTTCATAAAAATACGTAGTCGCAAAGCGGACTCTGCTTTGCGTTGGGGCATCGTTAATAGTGGCGGGAAATAACTCAAAAACCGAATATGTCACAAATTTCTCGCAATACGGCCGTAAAACCGCCCGATTTAGCCAGCTTGTAGAAATAATCTAGGGGAAAGGCAATAGATTGTTCCCATGGTTTTGCGCTAACCATTTCATTTTTTTGAAATGTGTATTCTTTAGGCAGTTTTCTATCTGAACTGCTAATTCGCGCGTTGGAAGCAACCAGGCAATGGGCAGGCTGCAGAACATGGGTAAATCGAACGTCGTGTGTGTGATTTATCGCGACTTGGCGCGGTTTGAAAGTATCATTTAGGGCGCATTTGAAGAATCGTCGGAACATCTTGGGCACATGGTCCGATCAAATGAGAGCCGAGTGACTTGAGCTGAACCACCCTGACTATTGGCGCCCCCTGCGAAAGTGAAAAAAGCGTGTACTTAACTATGCTGCAGGTGCATAACGGGCAGTCCGAAGTGACAATTGTTAGCGCTAGAGGTGACGGCTACATTGTAAATGTCAGTTAGGGAGCCTGACGCGAGGCGCCGGAACGGGTCCGGGCCTGAAACGAAAGGTAAGTCACAATGACCACTGCAATCTTTAATGCAAACACCGCTGCTCCAGTTTCTCGTTTTCAAGCTGTTGCCGATCAGATCTCCGCTTTTATCGCAAAGCGGCGCATCTATAACGAAGTGCGTCGTGAGCTGCAGTCGCTCACCAATCGCGAGTTGGATGACATCGGAATTCGCCGCTCTGACGTCACAGCTATCGCACGTGAACACGCTGCACTCAAAGGTTAAGACCTGTAGAAACGGGATAAACGTGCGCCTTAGCGCTGACCTTATATACGTCTGCCAAAACAAGCTTTGGCATATGCGCCCTGGTTCATCGCTAGGGCGTTTCTTTTTGACCATCCTGCGGCGCTTAAGTCGTTGAAAACTGGTTGGTAAATAAGTAAAACAGCCATAAATTGCACAATTTACACATTAAACAACTTCGGTACTATTTGCAGCTCTCGAAATCCGTGTAAATCTACACTTGGATTGGGAGAGGCCATTATGTGGTATGAGTTAGACGTGAATGACCGGTTTGTGGCGGTCAGCAACAATTGGGATGCGTTGTCGGCAGCCGCGAATGTTCCGGGCAATATGTTTGAAGCCATTCGGTACAGGCCGATTTGGGAGTTTGTGGTCGGGGATGAGACGCAAAGGTTCCTGCGAGCGATGTTCTTTCTGGCGCGCAGCAAGCGGAGAGACATCACATTGCCGTATCAACTGGACGGGATAGGCGAAAATTCGCATTTCCGCATGCGTATTGAACCGTTGCAGCAGGGCGGGCTTTTGGTTGCCCACGATCCGGAGCGCCGCAATGCCTCGCCACCACAACTGGTGTCCTATGCCGCAAATGACCTGACGCGCTGTTCGCAATGTCTGCGCATTGGCATTGATGGTGTCTGGTACACCGCCGAGCCGACGCAGGATCTGGCCAGTCACTCAAACTGGTGTGTGTGTTGTCAGTGCAAGGAAAACGCGTTGAGCCTAGTGCAGGAGATGCGCGAACCACCCGTTGCGTCCTATGCGCGCGCAGGCTTTTCCAAGTATTAAAGTGCCACGACTAGGGTAGGCGTGTTCATGAACATCGACCGGGCCTGACACCCCCGGTCATCGGATACGGATCCCGGTTTGGCACGTCGGGATGTCAAAAGACGTCTTTTGCGATGGTTGACCCCATCCCACCATCCACCCGGCGGCGCCGCCTCCCATTATTAACAGCGCTTCGGATCAACGGCACAGCATCACCGGAACAGACCGCGCGCTCCCAGAGGGCGTCGCGGGTCACAGCCATGCGCCCCGCGGCAGGTAAAGGCTGACAAAACGATCAAACGTCTTCGCCAGCTTACTGACGTCCTGAAAATCGTGATCTCAGTAATAGACCGGTGATTGTGCGCCGGGTGACGCGCCTAGAATAGTCAGGACGAAGCAAAACAAATTTCCAGAACTGTCATAGGCAAAGGGCAATAGATGCTCTGGCAGACCAAGATCGCGCCAAGATAGTGCTTCCTGTATCTCGTTCGGTGTAAAAAAATTACTCAGATGCGGTGGCGAGGGCTTGAACATCAAAGCCAGGGTGAATCCATATCGTGCAATTGCAGTATCTTCGCGATCTGTCAGCCAGTCCCAAAGCTTTGTCTTGATTCGCGGAAGGCCGAAGGCAACCACCTGACCGCGATAACTCTTGGGAAAACCGAAATTCATAGCCTGTTCAAGCGCAGCCAAGTCCGCGTCGGGCACCTGTGTGGGCGAGTAACCCTGTGTGCCCCAGGCTGTCTGAAGCTTTTCAAGTGAATGCATCATAAAGCACTTTTCTGGAAATAGGGGTCCATCATGAGCGGGGCCGAACAATCAGTCAAATATCTTTGCAACCCACAGACCTTGATCCAATCCCGCATCCCGTCTATACGCCCCCGGTGGTGTCCCGACACCGCAGAATCAACAAGCAAGAAAAGCCGTGGTTGACCTGGGTACGCTTCTAAGGGTCACATCCGGCAATGGAGAAGCGATATGAAACTGAATGAATTGCGCGACAATCCCGGCGCCACCAAGAAACGGACCCGTGTGGGCCGTGGTCCTGGTTCTGGCAAAGGTAAAATGGGTGGCCGTGGTATCAAAGGTCAGAAATCCCGTTCGGGTGTTTCGATCAACGGCTACGAAGGCGGCCAAATGCCTTTGTACCAACGTTTGCCAAAGCGTGGCTTTAACAAACCGAACCGCAAGTCTTTTGCCGTTGTGAACCTGGGCCTGATCCAGAAATTCATCGACGCGGGCAAGCTGGACGCTGCAAACGTCACCGAAGACACTCTGATCGAATCCGGTCTGATCCGTCGCAAGCTGGACGGTGTACGCGTCCTCGCCAAAGGTGAAATCACCGCAAAAGCAACCATCTCGGTCACCGGCGCTTCCAAAGCTGCTGTTGAGGCTGTTGAAAAAGCTGGCGGTGCTCTGACTGTAGCAACCGTGGCTGCGGCCGAGTGAACCGGCTTATGACCTTGTTAGCGGCGTTAATGCCGCTTACATAGGGCATTGAGTTTTCCATCACGCCGTCCGAGCCGGGAAATGGTTCTGGGCGGCGTTTTTGCAAGAAGAGACCAATTTCATGGTATCAGCAGCTGAACAAATGGCGGCGAACACCAGCTGGGCCGCCTTGGGCAAGGCCACAGATCTGCGTAATCGCATCCTGTTCACCATTGGCCTTTTGATTGTTTACCGCCTCGGCACATTCATTCCGGTCCCCGGCATCGACGCAACGGCCCTGCGTCAATTTATGGAATCCGCAGGCGCGGGCATCGGCGGCATGGTTTCCATGTTCACCGGCGGCGCGCTGGGACGGATGGGGATCTTTGCCCTTGGCATTATGCCTTACATCTCGGCCTCGATTATTGTGCAGTTGTTGACCTCCATGGTCCCCGCGCTTGAGCAGCTCAAGAAAGAGGGCGAGCAGGGTCGTAAGAAAATCAACCAATATACCCGCTACGGCACCGTGGCCCTGGCCACCGTTCAGGCCTATGGCCTGGCCGTATCGTTGGAATCGGGCGATCTCGCCTTTGATCCGGGGATGTATTTCCGCCTTGCCTGTATGATTACCCTGGTGGGCGGCACCATGTTCCTGATGTGGCTGGGTGAGCAAATCACCAACCGCGGCATCGGAAACGGTATCTCGCTGATCATCTTTGTGGGTATTATCGCCGAAGTTCCCTCGGCGCTGGCACAGTTCTTTGCCTCTGGCCGCTCCGGCGCGCTGAGCCCGGCTGTGATTGTTGGGGTCATCTTGATGGTCGTTGGGATCATCATGTTCGTGGTCTTTATGGAACGTGCCCTGCGCAAGATCCATATCCAGTATCCGCGCCGTCAGGTGGGCATGAAAGTCTATGACGGTGGGTCTTCGCACTTGCCAGTCAAAGTGAACCCAGCAGGCGTTATCCCGGCGATCTTTGCCTCTTCGCTGCTGTTGCTGCCGACCACAATCGCGACCTTCTCAACCGATGCGGCGACGGGTCCGGTGATGTCCTGGCTTCTGGCGAACTTTGGCCCCGGTCAGCCGCTGTACCTGCTGTTCTTTGTGTCGATGATCGTGTTCTTTGCGTATTTCTACACCTTCAACGTGGCGTTTAAGCCCGAGGATGTGGCGAATAATCTGAAGAACCAGAACGGTTTTGTGCCCGGCATCCGCCCTGGTGCAAAGACCGCTGAGTATCTCGAATATGTTGTGAACCGTGTTCTGGTTCTGGGCTCCGCCTATCTGGCCATTGTGTGTCTCTTGCCAGAGATTTTGCGTAGTCAGTTTACAATTCCGTTCTACTTTGGTGGCACTTCGGTTCTGATCGTAGTTTCGGTAACTATGGACACGATCCAACAGGTGCAGAGCCATCTGCTGGCGCATCAATACGAAGGGCTGATTGAGAAAAGCCAGCTGCGTGGGCGAAACAAAAAACGGACTAGACGGGGACCAGCACGTCGATGACAAACATTATTCTCTTGGGCCCGCCCGGTGCGGGCAAGGGGACGCAGGCGCGTCACCTGGTTGAAACGCGCGGTATGACGCAGCTGAGCACTGGCGATATGTTGCGGGATGCGCAGTCCTCTGGGACCGAAATGGGCAAGAAAGTTGCCGCGATCATGGCCGAAGGCAAACTGGTCACCGACCAGATCGTCATCGGGCTGATCCGCGAAAAGCTTCTGGTAGGCTCTGAGGGCGGTTTCATCTTTGACGGTTTCCCACGCACCCTGCCGCAGGCAGATGCGCTGCAAAAGCTGCTGTTGGAAATGGAGCTCAAGCTGGACGCCGTGGTCGAAATGCAAGTCGACGACGAGGCGCTGGTTGCGCGTGTCACCGGCCGTTCGACCTGTGGTGGCTGTGGTGAGGTCTATCATGATGTCACCAAACCTTGGCCTGCAGACGGGGCGTGCTCCAACTGTGGCTCAACCGAGGTCAAGCGCCGCGCAGACGACAATGAGGAAAGCCTCAAAACCCGTCTGATGGAATACTACAAAAAGACCTCACCGCTGATCGGCTACTACTACGCCAAAGGCACGCTGCAGCGGATTGATGGGCTTGCCTCCATCGACGATGTACAGAAATCTATCGCCTGGATTTTGGGTAAATAAACCAAAGCGTCATGTTTGACTGCGATCAAGGGCTGCCATTGGCGGCCCTTTTGTGTTCGTCCAAAGCCAATTGCGCCACATCGCGAATGGCCTGCTGTTTAAAGGACGTTGGCGTGTCGTCTGTGAGCCGGGACAGACGTTGCAACAGCCCATCGCCGTGGTTGTCAAAGACATGGAACCCCATCGTCCAAGGGCCAAACAACCGCACGTCAACCGGGCCGGACCAAATGGGAATATAGCAATAGACCCGGCCATCAGCCCGAATACTGTCCGCCAGAGTTTCGACCTGCCCACGTGGACCTTCCAGGATTTGAAAGTACTCTGTCTCGCCGCGCAGCAGAAATCCGGTGATGCCCAGCTTCGGGTTTCGGGCAAATGCTGTGCGCAGAATTTCCAGATCGTGAAAGGTAAAAGGCGGGTAGTTCGCCTTTGCCCGGTACAAAAGGCGAAAGAACATTGGAACCAACTATAGATATGATACTGCGCATTACTGTAACGCTAAATCTATTCATGTGCCGCAATTCATGCGCAAAGCCCTGTCAATAGGCAATTCTTTACCTTTATGCCTTGATTTTCCGGCGACCCATCACGCCTTCAGCCGGTTCCGTGCGATCAAATCAGTGTCACGAGCTGGCTGTGCGCTGCGTTACGCGCCGGTCATTGCTAATTTGGCGCAAACCCAACATCTGCATCGCCTCCAACACCGGCCCCACCGACTGGGCCGCTGGCGTCGCTAAAAATGTATTTATGGGGCAGGCTTTAACCTGGCTTTCTGCGTGTTCATGATAGCCCATGCACCAGGCCGGGTACTGCCGTTCCTGCGTCGGCATCAATGAGAAAATCTGAAAATCAAAAGCGCGCGAATCCTTGGCCACCCGGCGCAGCATGGCTTCTACGGCCGCGGTTGGCCCTTCGACGACATTCAAATAGGTATTGTTATCGCGCAGCAGATATCCGGTAATACCGTCTCGCTCATTGTTTCGCATTGCCGTGCGCATAATCTCTAAGTCACTGACCGAAAATATCGGAAATCGTGCTTTTGCTTTGAAAAACGACCTAATCACTTAAATACCGTCCGTTGGACCGAGAAAACTTCGTTAGCTTACTTACTGTCGAGTAGAACTACTGCAAGTTGTGTTGCGGCTCAATGAAAAACCGACGTTAATTGGCGTCACATTCATGTTTTCGAAAGTGATGTCACTTTGTGAGCAGTTCTATCGGTAAATGAGTTGCGATCTGGGGATTTTGGGTTCAAAAAACCCACTGGAGAGTTCGCCCTTGACGGGCTATCCGGAACCTCCTAAGCAGAATTCCTCAATGAGAATCATCTTGATCTGGCAACTCGGATCCATTTGGAGAGCCAGCAGAGATTCGTTAGGCCCGGACGCAGGACGCATTCGGGCTTATGTTGTGAAAAAAGGTTCTGGAGCTACGGAACCGCAACTGAAAAAGGAACGTATAACGTGGCACGTATCGCCGGCGTAAACATCCCGACTGCAAAGCGGGTACCAATCGCCCTCACATATATCACCGGTATTGGTAACACTTCTGCCAAAGCTATCTGCGAAGCCGTTAACATCGACGCAACGCGCCGTGTAAACGAGCTGTCCGACGCTGAAGTTCTTGCCATCCGCGAGCACATCGACGCCAACTACACCGTAGAAGGCGACCTGCGTCGTGAAGTTCAGATGAACATCAAACGTTTGATGGACCTGGGCTGCTACCGTGGCCTGCGTCACCGCCGTAATCTGCCCGTTCGCGGTCAGCGTACTCACACCAACGCTCGTACCCGCAAAGGCCCCGCAAAGGCCATCGCTGGTAAGAAGAAGTAAGGGAGGGTTCGACCAATGGCTCGTGAAAAGACTCGCGCAAAGCGCAAAGAACGTAAGAACATCGCCACCGGTGTTGCTCACGTGAACTCTTCGTTCAACAACACCAGAATTCTGATCTCTGACGTTCAGGGTAACGCAATCTCTTGGTCCTCGGCTGGTTCGATGGGCTTCAAAGGTTCGCGGAAATCTACACCTTACGCCGCGCAGATGGCTGCAGAAGATGCAGGCAAAAAAGCGCAGGAACACGGTGTTAAAACCCTGGAAGTCGAAGTGCAGGGCCCTGGCTCTGGACGTGAATCGGCACTGCGCGCCCTGGCGGCAATCGGTTTCAACATCACCTCGATCCGTGATGTAACCCCGATGGCCCACAACGGCTGCCGCCCGCCGAAACGCCGTCGCGTATAATAATTATAACAACCTGTTGGGGTCCTGCGTTTTGCGGGGCCCTGACGCGCTTCACATAAACCTCGGGCGTCCGCCCCTATTGGGACATGGGGGGTGGACAGGAATGGAGGGAATGCATGATCCATAAGAACTGGGCAGAGCTTATCAAGCCGATGCAGCTTGAAATTAAGCCAGGCAACGACCCCGCACGTCAAGCCACGATCGTCGCCGAACCGCTGGAACGCGGCTTTGGTCTGACGCTTGGCAACGCGCTGCGTCGCGTACTGATGAGCAGCCTGCAAGGTGCTGCTATCACAAGCGTACAGATCGACAACGTTCTGCATGAATTCTCCAGCGTTGCTGGGGTCCGTGAAGACGTGACCGACATTATCTTGAACCTCAAGCAGGTTTCCCTGCGGATGGAAGTTGAAGGGCCCAAGCGCCTGTCGATTTCTGCCAAAGGCCCGGCCGTTGTGACCGCAGGTGACATCGCCGAAACCGCTGGCATTGAGGTTCTGAACCGTGAACACGTAATCTGCCACCTGGATGATGGTGCGGATTTGTTCATGGAATTGACCGTAAACACCGGCAAAGGTTATGTCTCTGCCGACAAGAACAAGCCAGAAGATGCGCCTATCGGTCTGATCCCGATCGACGCGATCTATTCACCGGTCAAGAAGGTCTCTTATGACGTTCAACCGACCCGTGAAGGCCAGGTTCTGGACTATGACAAGCTGACACTGAAGTTGGAAACCGATGGTTCCATCTCTCCGGATGATGCGCTGGCGTTTGCTGCGCGTATCGTTCAGGACCAGCTGTCGATCTTCGTCAACTTTGACGAACCTGAATCTGCTGGCCGCCAGGACGAAGACGATGGTCTCGAGTTCAACCCGCTTCTGCTCAAGAAGGTGGACGAGCTGGAACTGTCTGTCCGTTCGGCAAACTGTCTGAAGAACGACAACATCGTCTACATTGGCGATTTGATCCAAAAGACCGAAGCAGAAATGCTGCGCACCCCGAATTTTGGCCGCAAATCTTTGAACGAAATCAAAGAAGTGCTGTCGGGTATGGGTCTGCACCTTGGCATGGACGTCGAGGACTGGCCGCCGGACAATATCGAAGATCTGGCCAAGAAGTTCGAAGACAGCTTCTAATCCAATCCGAGGGGGGCCAATGGCCCCCTTCACAAATTCCCGGGGTTGGCCGGGGACAATATGGGCATCTGCCCCAAGGTGAGTGGCTGACACGCATCAGCTGCCTGACAAAGCAAAAACGCAAGATAAGGATTTAGACAATGCGTCACGCACGTGGTTACCGCCGCCTGAACCGTACTCATGAGCACCGTAAAGCCCTGTTTTCCAACATGGCCGGCTCGCTGATCGAGCACGAGCAAATCAAAACAACCCTGCCCAAAGCAAAAGAACTGCGCCCGATCATCGAAAAGATGATCACTCTGGCAAAGCGTGGCGATCTGCACGCACGTCGCCAGGCCGCGTCCAAGCTGAAGCAGGAACAGTATGTTGAGAAACTGTTCGAGATTCTTGGCCCGCGCTACAAAGACCGTCAGGGCGGCTATGTCCGTATCCTGAAAGCAGGCTTCCGCTATGGCGACATGGCACCGATGGCGATCATCGAATTCGTTGACCGCGATCTGGACGCCAAAGGCGCAGGCGACAAAGCCCGCCTGGCTGCAGAAGAAGTTGCTGCTGACGAATAAAGACGCTGACCTTTTCTAGGTCACCTTTGACCCCCGTTCGGTTCGACCGAGTGGGGGTTTTTCGTGTTTGGATTGCCCGTTTGCTATGATTTTTGCCCTGTTTTTTGCTATGACACGTCACAGTTTGTCCTCAATTTCGGGTCAATCTGTTTCTGAAATTCGAGTAATCGAAACCGTTGCTTTGATCCCGTTTAAGAGGTTGCCCCATGTCGATGGCCGAAACAGACCAGTCCGCCTATTTACAAGCCCGTGACAGCTCCCCAAAGGAGCTGTTGGCCTATGCGGCACGAAAAACCGGCCAGTCGGCCTTTAAGATTCAAAAAGAATTCATGGCGATGGCGCGCCCGCCTAGCCGGTTGAACATGGTCGAATACATCCGCAACGGCCTGTATGATATGGCCCGCCACAGCGGGGAAGAACGCAGCCGTTTTATCTCCAACGACCTGCATTGGCCCATCACCCATACCTGCAACAATCAAGCCTGGGCAGGCACTGCCGAGGACAAGTTGGTGGCGGCAACGCTCTTGCAGGCCGGAGGCGTGGCCGTGCCGCAGAGTGTTGCCATTCTGGGCAAAACCCCCCGCCTGTTTCCGGGGCTTGAGGTGATCAACACCGAAGACGCGCTGCGCGCCATGCTGGGCAAATACGTGGGCGAGGGGCTCTTTTGCAAAATCATCGACGGTATGGTCAGTTTCGGTGCGTTTCGGATCGATGCGTGGACTGAGACCGAGATAGCCTGTGTCGGACATCCGCCAATGAGCTATGGCAGCTTCCTGTCGGAGTTTGTGGGCAACAACGCCTATGTTGTTCAGCGCCGTCTGAATAATCACGCAGACTTTGCGCCGTATACCTCGGCTTTGGCCACTGTTCGGATGGTCAATATGGTGCGTGCAGACGATGTGTTCTGCCCGATGGCCGTGATCAAGCTACCGCAGGGCGACAATATCGCAGATGCGTTTTGGCGTCCGGGCAATCTGGCTTGCGACATTGATCCAGAAACGGGCCGCATCCAAACCGTGGCCCTGCGCGGGGTAGAGACAGAGTTCCTGGAGGACCATCCGACAGTGGCGGGGTTGATGGGGCTGCAATTGCCTTTCTGGTCAGAACTGAGGGCGTTGAACGAACGCGCCGCCCGGATCTTTGCACCGATCCGTTATCAAAGCACCGATATCGCGATTACACCCGACGGGCCGGTGGTGGTTGAACTGAACTATGGCGGCGGTTTTGACCTGCCTCAATATGCCAGTGGGCGCGGTATGCTGACCCCTGAGGTCTGCGCGTTCTTCCAAAGTTGCGGCGTCGATTTGAATGCGAGCCCCGGCAAGACGCAAAAGAAAAAACGGTTTGGACTGTTCTAGTTGCCCGCAAAGAGCCGCGCGATATGCCCCGTCTGACATCCAGGCGGGGCTTTCGTGTCTTAACGGCGCGCTGAATTAAACAGCAGCATGGCCTCTGACAAACATTCTTGCGTGAATATATCAGAGTGGCACTTGAGCTCTCCACCGCTGCCCGGTAAGTAAATATCAACAATGCTGACCTAATCCTCCTCCTCCAAAGGATCAGCCATGACCGCGCAACGTGGAATTTTTGACGTACAGGGGCTTACGATTGGCATCATCCTCTGTTCGCTTGGGATCATATTTCTGACATCGGCCGGTTTGGTTACTGGGCAGGCGGCAGGCCTTGCCTTGCTGTTATCCTATGTCTTGCCCTGGGACTTTGGCGTGACTTTCTTTGCCGTCAGCGCGCCGTTTCTGGTGCTGGCCTGGCGCAGGCGCGGGCGGGTGTTCACATTTCGCACGTTGATCGTTGTCATCGGCATCTCCCTCGCGGTGGAGGCCTTGGGCCGTGTGGTGATGATCGCCGACCACGGACGCCCCCTAGCGGCGCTGTTGGGGGGCATCTTGATTGGCATCGGTGTGCTCTCGGTCTTTCGCCACAATGCATCCGCTGGCGGGCTGTCGATCCTGTCGCTGGTGATTGAAGAGAAGACCGGGATCAAAGCCGGTTGGGTGCAGTTGGGCGTCGACGCTCTGATCTTTTTGGCGGCCTGTTTTGTTCTGGCGCCGGGGCAAGTGTTTTACTCCTTTGTGGCGGCGGGGTTGATGAACCTGATCATCATCTGGAATTTCGACATCCGACAGGCGCGCAGCGGCGGGCCGTTGGTCGAAGACAACGCCGGTTCCTGAGGCGCGCCGTGCGGAAATCTGCGGCATAATTGGTGAAAAGCACCGACAACTGTTGACAAGTCAACACTTTGGAGAGACCTAGAGCCTACTCCTATCCCCCACCGACTTCCTGTTTCAACATGAGGCATATCATGCGTTCTCCGATTTCGTTTTACGATGTCCAAGGCATCTCCTTTGGCGTTTTAATGTGTTCCCTGGCGATGCTGTTCCTCAAATCTGCGGGGCTAGTGACCGGGCAATTGGCTGGTTTGGCGCTGCTCTTGTCCTATGTGGCCAACCTCAATTTTGGCGCGTTGTTCCTGTTGGTCAGCCTGCCGTTTTTTGTTCTGGCCTGGTTCAAACGCGGACCGGGTTTTACCCTGCGCACCATTGCCGCCGTGGTCGGGATCTCGCTTTTGGCGCCACAACTCGCGCGGTTCATTACCTTTGACAGTCTGGAGCCGATCATTGCTGCGGCCGTTGGCGGCGCCTGTGGCAGCATCGGGGTGATCGCCCTGTTCCGCCACAAGGCATCCGCTGGCGGCGGCACAATTCTGGCGCTGGTGGTGGAGCAGAAAACCGGGTTCAAGGCCGGGTGGTTTCAGCTGTGTGTGGATGCGGCGATTTTCCTCGGTGCGGCCTTTGTTCTACCGTGGAATTTGTTGATTGTATCGTTCCTGGGGGCAGCGGTGACCAATATGCTGATTGCCTGGAATTTCGACATCAGCCAGACGCGCGGCAAGTCGACCGCGTAAGGGGTGCTGATTTTAAACGATAAATTTCCTGTCGACAGATCCGCGAATCTCCGCTAGCGTCACGGGCATGACACAGACCTTCGCCACCTTCTGGTATTTTTATTATCCGCGCCACATGGCGGTCGGAGGATCTGTCGCGTTCTAAAACCCTAAGAGAGAACGCAACATCCACACTAAACCGCCTCGCACCCGCAGGCGGTTTTTTTGTTTTCCGCCCCAAGGTCCCCGAGGCTCCGCACACTGAAATAAGGACGCCCCGACATGACACAGCAAACCCAGGATCTGCGGATCACCAAGATGAAAGAACTGGCCTCCCCCCAGGAGTTGGCCGAAGCAATCCCCGCGACGCCGCCCGCTTTGACCACGGTGATCGACAGCCGCCGCGCCATTCAAAACGTGCTGCATGGACGCGATGACCGGTTGGTGGTTGTGGCGGGGCCGTGCTCGATCCACGATGTGCCGGCGGCGATGGAATACGCCCGCCGTCTGGCGCCGATGCGGGCCGAGTTGGGCGACGCGCTTGAGATCGTTATGCGCGTCTACTTCGAGAAACCACGCACCATTGGCGGCTGGAAGGGGATGATCAACGATCCCGGCATGGATGAGAGCTTCCGCATCAATCTGGGTCTGCACCGCGCCCGTCAATTGTGCCAGGATATCAACGCTTTGGGCCTGCCGGTCGGAACCGAATTCCTGGACGCGCATGTGCCGCAATACATCGCCGATCTGATCGCTTGGGCCGCGATTGGCGCGCGCACCACCGAAAGCCAGATCCACCGTGAGATGGCTTCGGGCCTTTCGTGCCCTGTGGGGTTCAAGAACGGCACCCGCGGCAATGTACAGATCGCAATTGACGCTGTGCGTTCGGCGGCACGTCCGCATCATTTCATGGCGCTTGCGCCCTCTGGCCGGGCAGCGATTGGCGGCACCGCAGGCAACCCCGATTGCCATGTGATCCTGCGCGGCGGCGGCGGTACCAATTTCGACGCGGATTCGGTGGATGCCACCTGTCGCCGCGCGGAAAAGGACGGGATCCGCGGCCATGTGATGATCGATGCAAGCCATGCGAATTCCAGCAAGGACCCTGAGAAACAGCCCGAAGTTCTGGCGGATGTTGGCGGTCAGATCGCAGCCGGTGATACCCGCATTACTGGTGTGATGGTTGAAAGCCATCTGGTGGCCGGACGTCAGGATCTGCCCAAAGACGGCGACCTGTCGCAGCTGACCTATGGCCAATCCATCACCGACGGCTGCATCGGCTGGGACGCGACCGAGGTTGAGCTGCGCAAACTGGCCCAAGCCGTCCGCACCCGCCGCGCCGCCGTGTCACGTCTGGCGGGGTAAGGGATCAGGTGGATCTACGTTTTTTCTCCCCCCTAGTAAGCCGGGGCACCTTGGGCGCGCTTTGACAAGCGCGCTCTTTTTGTTGGGAAAGGCTGCGGGGTCTCCCCCTTGCATTCAGGCGCGGCGCTTAGCATATCTGGGGCCACGATATTAGGGGAGCTGTGATGTTGCGTAAGTGTTTGACCGCCTTGGCCGTTGTTCTGGCAGGTGTTGCGCCTGTTTGGTCTGAGACCCAGGTGCCGGCCTCGCAGGCCGAGATTGCATTGGGATTTGCGCCGCTGGTCAAGGAAGCCGCGCCGGCCGTGGTCAATATCTATGCCAAGATCATCACCGAGACGCAGGTGCGCTCGCCCTTTATGAATGATCCGTTTTTTGATGATCTGTTTCGCGGGTTTGGCCAACAGCGCCGCCCACGGGTGCAGAACTCGCTTGGGTCTGGCGTGATCCTGTCGGCGGATGGCTATGTGGTGTCGAATTACCATGTGGTCGGCACGGCTTCGGAAATTCGGGTGGTGACCACCGATCGGCGCGAGTTCAACGCGCGGGTGGTGCTGGCGGATGAGGCCTCGGATCTGGCGATCCTGCAGTTGGATGATGCAGAAGACCTGCCGTTTTTGACCCTGCGCGACAGCGACCGGGTTGAGGTGGGCGAGCTGGCGCTGGCGATCGGCAACCCCTTTGGCGTCGGTCAGACGGTGAGTTCGGGCATCATCTCGGGCCTTGCGCGATCCGGCACTGCGACGGGGGCTGGACGCGGCTATTACATCCAGACCGATGCGCCGATTAACCCGGGCAACTCGGGCGGTGCCTTGATCGACGTGAACGGTGATCTGATCGGGATCAACACGCGGATCCTCAGCCGGTCTGGCGGCTCCAACGGCATTGGTTTTGCCATTCCCGCCAATCTGGTGCGCGAATTTGTTCGTCAGGCCCAAGACGGTGCCGAGGCATTTCAACGGCCCTGGGCGGGGATGAGTGGTCAGCCGATGGATGCGGACCTTGCCGAAAGCCTGGGTCTGGGTCTGGTGGAAGGTATGATGATTTCCGACCTGCACCCGCAAAGCCCGTTTATGCGTGCAGGATTTCAGGTGGGTGATGTGGTGACACAGGTGGACGGCGAACCGGTGAATTCGCCTCCTGAAATGGTGTTTCGTATGAGCGTTGCTGGGTTGGGTCAGACGGCCATCTTCACCCGCGTGCGGGATGGCGTCGCCGAAGAGGTTGAGGTTGCGCTGCTGCCAGCCCCTAATGATCCCCCGGCCGAGGCATTGGTGCTAGCGGACCGCACTGTCTTTCCCGGGTTAGAGATCGCGCGAATTAATCCAGCCGTTGTCAGCGGTATGGGCTTGCCCTTTTCCGCGACAGGTGTGGTGGTGACGGCACCGGGTCCTTATGCGGCGCGCGCGGGTATTCAGGTCGGCGACATTCTGGTGCAGGTCAACGGAAAGGGGATTGAACGCCCCAAGGACGTGGACCGGGCGCTGCGGGAAAAGACCCGTTGGATGCAGGTTGAACTGATGCGCCGTGGACAACGGGTTGTGCTTCGCTTCCGACTCTGATCCATGATGGTGCGCAATGGCAGACCTGTTTGACAACCCACCCCCCGAAGGGATCCCTGAACGTGACCGGCCCGAGCCGCCGCGCCCATTGGCGGACCGTTTGCGGCCGAAATCTCTGGATGAGGTGATCGGTCAGACGCAGGTGTTGGGGCCAGAGGCACCTTTGGGCGTGATGCTCGCATCCGGCTCCCTGTCGTCGCTGATCTTTTGGGGGCCGCCCGGTGTGGGCAAGACCACCATCGCACGGCTCCTGGCGGATGAGACGGATCTGCATTTTGTCCAGATCTCGGCTATATTCACCGGCGTGCCAGAGCTGCGCAAAGTGTTCGAGGCCGCCAAGATCCGCCGCCAGAACGGGCAGGGCACGCTGTTGTTCGTGGATGAGATCCACCGGTTCAACAAGGCGCAGCAGGACGGGTTCCTGCCACATATGGAAGACGGCACCATCCTGTTGGTGGGGGCCACCACCGAAAATCCCAGTTTCGAGCTGAACGCGGCGGTGTTGTCCCGCTCGCAGGTTCTGGTGTTGGAGCGGTTGGATACGGGTGATCTGGAAGATCTGACCCTACGCGCCGAGGCGGAACTGGGCCGCGCCCTGCCGCTGACTGTAGATGCACGCAGCGCTTTGCTCGCGATGGCAGATGGCGATGGGCGGGCGCTGCTTAATCTAATTGAACAGGTTGCTGCATGGCGCACGGCCGCGGATCTGGGGCGTGAAGAACTGTCGAGCCGCTTGATGAAACGGGCGGCGAAATACGACAAATCCGGTGATGAACATTACAATCTGATCTCGGCTCTGCATAAATCGGTGCGCGGTTCAGACCCGGATGCCGCACTGTATTGGTTTGCGCGGATGCTGGAAGGCGGGGAAGACCCGCGGTATCTGGCCCGTCGCCTGACCCGAATGGCGGTGGAGGACATCGCTCTGGCGGACCCGCAGGCGCAGGCGGTCTGTCTGCAAAGTTGGGAAACCTATGAACGCCTTGGCAGCCCGGAAGGGGAGTTGGCGTTGGCACAAGCCGTGGTCTATTTGGCGCTCGCGCCCAAGACCAACGCCCATTACATGGCCTATAAGGCGGCGCGGCGGTTGGCGAAACAATCCGGCAGCGCGCCGCCGCCCAAACATATCCTGAATGCGCCGACCCAGCTGATGGAAGATCAGGGCTATGGTGCGGGCTATGCCTATGACCACAATGCCGAGGATGGGTTTTCCGGGCAGAACTATTTCCCCGATGGGATGGAACGGCCCGAGTTGTACAAACCGGTGGAGCGCGGCTTTGAGCGTGAGTTGAAAAAGCGGCTGGAGTATTTCGAACGTCTACGCGCGCAGCGCAGCGAGGGATAAGGCGCCCCTTTGGGGCGCGGCCTCCGGCGGAAGTATTTGGCAAAAGATGAAAGAGGGTCGCCCTGCCGCGCCGTCATGTGTGTGGCGCAGAGCAGGCAAAACTTGACATCTGGGCCTGCCTGCGCGACTGACCGGCCTTATGGTTTCAACAGTGGCATATGTGGCGCTGGGCGGCGCGATTGGCGCATCGTTCCGGTTTTTGGCAGGCGTGTGGATCACCCGCGCCTTTGGCGGGCTTGGCTTTCCGTTGGGGGTGCTGAGCGTCAATGTGCTGGGCTCCTTTTTGATGGGGGTATTTGTTGTTGTTGCCGCCCATCGCGGGCTGACCCATCTGTCGCCGTTTGTGATGACCGGTGTTTTGGGCGGGTTCACCACGTTTTCGGCCTTCTCTCTGGAGACGGCGACATTGGTGGAACGCGGAGATTTGGGGCAAGCGGCGCTTTATGTTGCTTTGTCTGTTGGCCTCTCGATCGGGGCGTTGTTTTTGGGCCTAATGTTGGCCAGAGGGGTGCTGTGAGATGAGCGGCGTACAGAATATTACCGTTTCCGAGGATGACGCGGGTCAGCGGATCGACCGCTGGCTGCGGCGCTTGTTTCCGCATGTGAACCAGGGCCGGATCGAGAAGATGTGCCGCAAGGGCGAGCTGCGTCTGGATGGCGGTCGGGTCAAAGCCAACACGCGGGTTGAGGCGGGGCAAACCGTGCGGGTCCCCCCCTTGGCCGCTAGCGATCTGAAACCAGCGGCTCCGCGTGAGGCACGGATTTCTGAGGCTGATGCCAAGATGATCCGCGACTGTGTGATCTACAAGGATGATGCGGTCATCGCGATCAACAAACCCGCTGGTCTGGCGGTACAGGGCGGCAGTGGCACCACCAAACATGTGGATGGGCTGGCCGACGCGCTGAAGTTTGACATGGAGGAACAACCCCGTCTGGTGCACCGCTTGGACAAGGACACATCCGGTGTTCTTATCATGGCGCGCACCCGTTTGGCGGCCCAGGCCCTGACGGCGGCCTTCCGTCACCATGCCACGCGCAAGATTTACTGGGCCTTGGTGGCCGGTGTTCCGACCCCCTATCTGGGTGAGGTCAAATGCGGGCTGGTCAAGGCTGGCGGTCATGGGCGCAGCGGTGAAGGCGAGAAGATGATCGCCGTGCATCTGAACGATGTGGACAGCACGCCGGGGGCAAAACGCTCGCATACGCAATATGCGACGCTGTACCGTGTGGCGAGCCGGGCATCCTGGGTGGCGATGGAGCCGATCACCGGCCGTACCCACCAGCTGCGGGCGCATATGGCTGAGATTGGCCACCCGATTGCCGGGGACGGCAAATATGGCGGTTCAGGCCAGGACAATATGGGCGATGGTTGGGGCGCGCAGATTGGCGGCGTAATCTCCCGAAAGCTGCATCTGCACTGCCGTCGCATGGCGTTTGAACATCCGGACACCAAAAAGCAGGTCTCGATCGTGGCGGAGCTGCCGGAGCATATGAAATCGAGCTGGGACACCTTTGGCTGGACCGAAGACCTGGCGGCGGATGATCCGTTTGAAAGCCTGCGCTGATGTCGGATCTGCGGCTGGTTCTGTTTGATGTGGATGGCACGTTGGTGGACAGCCAAGGGGCCATTGTCGGTGCGATGACCGCGGCCTTTACCGCGTTAGAGCTGCCGGTGCCATCGCGCGAAGAGATCTTGTCCATTGTCGGCCTCTCCCTGCCAGTGGCGATTGCCCAGCTGGTGCCGGATCTGGCGCCGGAGCTGCAGGCAGGTGTCGTGCAGGGTTATAAGAACGCCTATAAATCCGCGCGTGAGGCCGGTGGGGCGGCGCATTCGCCGCTCTATCCCGGTGCGCGTGAGGTGTTGGACGTGCTGAACGCAGTGCCCGAGTACCTGTTGGGTGTGGCCACCGGTAAATCGCAACGTGGCTTGGATGAGCTGATCAAAGCACATGCGTTGACGTGTTTTGTCACCCGGCAAGTGGCCGATCATCACCCGTCCAAACCACATCCTTCGATGGTGATGACGGCGATGGCTGAGACCGGTGTGGCCCCTGCGCAGACCGTGATGATTGGCGATACATCCTATGACATTGATATGGGGCGGGCGGCAGGTGTGACCACCATCGCCGTGGACTGGGGGTTTCATGCGGCCGAACGTCTGGGCGCGGATCATGTGATCACCTCTTTTGCGCAATTGCCCCCCCTGTTGAACAAGATCTGGAAAGGCTGAACAGATGAGCGAGTGGAAGCAAAAACGGTTCTGGAAAGCGGCAACTTCGGCGCCCGAGGGCGCGGGTTTCACCGTTTTGTTGGATGGGCGCAAAGTTAAAACCCCGGCCAAGGCCGCGCTGGTGCTGCCGACCGAGGCGATGGCCCTGGCCGTGGCCGCTGAATGGGACGCCCAGGAAGAGGTCGTGAACCCAAACACCATGCCCTGCACCCGCTCCGCCAATGCGGCGATCGACAAGGTTTCGATCCAACATGGTGAGGTCGCGGATATGTTGGCCGAGTATGGTGATTCGGATTTATTGTGCTATCGCGCCGAAAGCCCCGCCGAGTTGGTCACGCGTCAGGGCGAAGCCTGGGATCCGGCTCTGGAATGGGCGACACAAACCCTTGGTGCATCGCTTGCTTGCCGTAACGGCATTTTGCATGCGGGCCAAGATCCTGTGGCTCTCAAGGTGCTGAGAAACAAGACTCATGCCATGACACCGTTCCAGTTGGCGGCGTTTCACGATCTTGTGTCTTTGTCCGGCTCACTTGTGCTTGGATTTGCGGCGGCGTTGGATTGGCGCCCGGCAGCAGACATCTGGGCGCTGTCGCGTTTGGATGAAAAATGGCAAGAAGAACAATGGGGTACCGACGAGGAAGCCAGTGCAGTTTCCACCCGCAAAGAGGGTGAGTTCCAGCATGCCAAGCGCTTCTTTGACCTCTCGATCTGAGACGTGAACGCCCCATAAAACCAACAGTTTTCGACACCTCTGATCGTTCTCGATGCAGTTTGCACATCGAAACATCTAATTTCCTGATCACGCCCTTGACGTTTGTTGATGATTGATCACACACTTGGCTCGAATTTGGGACAAACCTAAGTTCGATCTGATCCGGGGGGGAACAAATTTGTCCCGGAAATAACCGCTAACAGAGCGGAAAATCAGGAAGAGGTTAAAATGAAAAAATCCGTATTTTTCGGTGCTATGACCCTTGCCGGTCTGGCAGCTGGTGCGGCCGCAGCGGCGACCCTGGACGATGTAAAGTCCCGCGGTAAGCTGAACTGTGGTGTGTCCACTGGTCTGGCTGGCTTCTCTGCACCTGATGCGAATGGGGAATGGACCGGCTTTGACGTTGCTGTGTGCCGTGCTGTTGCAGCTGCGGTTCTGGGTGATGCAAGCGCCGTAGAATTTATCCCGACCACCGGCAAGACACGCTTTACCGCGCTGGCTTCCGGTGAAATCGATATGCTGGCTCGTAACACCACATGGACCTTCTCGCGCGATGTTGACCTGAAGTTCGACTTCGTTGGCGTGAACTACTATGATGGTCAGGGCTTCATGGTTCCAAAGGAACTGGGTGTGTCTTCCGCAAAGGAACTGGACGGCGCGACCGTTTGTATCCAAACCGGTACCACAACCGAGCTGAACCTGGCGGATTTCTTCCGCACCAACAACATCAGCTATGAGCCGGTTCCGATCGAAACCAACGCAGAAGCACAACAGCAGTACCTGGCTGGCTCCTGTGACGTGTACACCACTGACGCTTCTGGTCTGGCGGCAACCCGCGCGACTTTTGATGCGCCAGATGCACACGCTGTTCTGCCAGAAATCATCTCCAAAGAGCCGCTCGGCCCGCTGGTTCGCCACGGCGACAACGGCTGGGGTGACGTGGTACGTTGGACCATGCAGGCACTGGTTGCAGCTGAAGAGCTGGGCGTGACCTCTGCAAACCTGGCAGAAATGTCCGGTGGTACCAACAACCCGGAAATCAACCGTCTGCTGGGTAGCGAAGGCACTCTGGGTGAAATGCTGGGTCTGGAAGCTGACTTTGGCGCCAAAGCAATTGCTGCTGGCGGCAACTACGGTGAGCTGTTTGCAAAAAACATCGGTGAAGACACACCGATCGGTCTGGCACGCGGTCTGAACGCATTGTGGACCGAAGGTGGTCTGCAGTACGCACCGCCTTTCCGCTAAGATCAATTGGGAGAGGGCGCGGGCATCCCGCGCCCTTTTTCCCATCTAATAACACGCTTCGGGAACGTACGGATCGGGGCCAACCTCGACAGGACATAAGTACCGCTAGCTTCGGGGATTTCACAACATGTCAACTTTGACTGACCCGCCGAAGGATTCCTTTCGGCTGTCGATGCTGATCAACGATACCCGCTATAGATCGTTGACCTTCCAAGCCTTGGCGTTTCTCGCCATGGCGCTCTCCTTCTGGTATCTCGGAAACAACCTGGTCGCCAACCTGCGCGCCGCCGGTTTGAACATCAACTTTGGCTTTCTAGGCGATACCGCGGGTTATGATATCAGCCAAAAGCTGGTTGAATATAGCAACCAAGACAGCCACAGCAGCGCTGCGTTTGTCGGCCTGCTCAACACGCTTCTTGTCGCCTTTCTTGCCTGTATCACAGCCACGGTCTTTGGTGTGGTTGCGGGTGTTTTGCGCCTGTCCAAGAACTGGCTCGTGTCCAAGCTGATGGCGTTTTACGTCGAGATCTTCCGGAACATTCCGGTTCTGATCTGGATCATCATCATCTTCACCATCATGACTGCGTTTATGCCTGCACCGCGCGCCTTTCGCGGTGACAATGCGACAGCAACCATGGTGTTTGATGCCTTTGCCTTTACCAACCGCGGTATCTACACTCCGTTGCCTTGGTTCTCGCGTGGCATTTTTGAAAGCCAAACGCTGAACTGGGTGCTGGTTCTGCTGGTCGCTTGCGGGTCGTGGTTTGCCGCGCGCCGCGTGAATGTCTGGGCCACAGCCAAACAAGAAGAGACGGGTGAGCGTCCCAATACGCTGTCGATGTTGCTTGGTATCTGGTTGGTGCCGTTTGTCATTTTGATGCTGATCATGGGCCTGTCGTGGGAGTATCCCGCGCTCAAAGGCTTTAACTTCCAAGGCGGGATCAAAGTTGGTGGCCCGCTGATCGCGCTGTGGTTTGCTCTGTCGATCTATACCGGTGCCTTTATTGCGGAAAACGTCCGCGCGGGTATTCAGGCGGTCTCCAAAGGTCAAACCGAAGCTGCAGCAGCTCTGGGTCTGCGCCCCTCCAAGGTGATGAACCTGGTTGTTCTGCCGCAAGCCCTGCGGATCATCATTCCGCCGCTGATCTCTCAATACCTCAACATCACCAAAAACTCGTCCCTCGCGATTGTCGTAGGTTACGCGGATATCACTGCCACATTGGGCGGGATCACGTTGAACCAAACCGGCCGTGCGATTGAATGTGTTTTGTTGTTGATGGCGTTCTATCTGACTGCATCCTTGCTGATCTCGCTTGTGATGAATGTCTACAACGCCTCCGTTAAACTGAAGGAGCGTTGAGGATGACGGATCAAACAACCAACTCCATCGCCTTTGTTGCAGATGGAAATATTCCTCAGTCTCCGCCGCCTGCGCGTGAGACCGGGGCTGTCAAATGGATACGTGCAAACCTGTTCTCCAGCTGGGGAAACTCACTGCTTACCATTGCTGCGGGTCTTGTGATCTATATGGTTCTGTCCGGGGCCGTTCCTTGGATGTGGAACGGTGTCTGGACCACATCCAGCCTGTCGGAATGTCGTGAAGTGCTGGCCGGCGAAGTCGGCGCCTGTTTCTCGGTCCTGTCGGAACGGTGGAACCAGCTGTTGTTCGGCTTCCAATACCCGTCTGACCAATACTGGCGGCCAACCTTGGCATTTTTGCTGCTGTTTGTCGCGGGCGCACCGGTCCTGTTCTTTGACCTACCGCGCAAACTGTTGGCCTTTACGGCGATCTACCCGTTTCTTGCCTTTTACCTGATCTGGGGTGGTACTCTCATGGCGCCCATCGTTGCGTTCCTCGGTGTGGCGGCTGCGGCATTTGTCTTTCAGACCTATGGCAAAGGCAGCTTTGCACTGGGCTTCTTTGGCGCGATCATTGCGGCATTTGCAGTCTGGTTCGTCGGTGGTGCACTGATCCCCGAAGGCGCGTCTGAAGAGGCGATGTTGCAGGCGGTGCCATCACGGGATCTAGGCGGCTTTATGCTGAACCTGATGCTGGGTGTGACCTGTGTGTCCTTGTCGGTGCCGTTGGGCATTGCGCTGGCACTGGGGCGGCAATCCAATATGCCGCTGATCAAGTGGATCTGCATCATCTTCATCGAATTCGTACGGGGCGTGCCGTTGATCACGCTGCTGTTCGTGGCTTCGGTGATGCTGAGCTACTTCTTCCCACCTGACAGCACAGTGGATCTGTTCCTGCGTGTGGTGATCATGATCACCATGTTCTCGGCGGCCTATATCGCCGAGGTGATCCGCGGGGGCCTCGCCGCCTTGCCAAAAGGGCAATATGAAGCAGCAGACAGTCTGGGTCTGGATTATCCGCAGGCCATGCGCCTGATCATCCTGCCACAGGCACTGAAGATCTCTATCCCGGGTATCGTGAACGTGGCCGTTGGTCTGTTCAAAGACACCACGCTGGTTTCGGTCATTTCGATGTTCGATCTGGTGGGGATGATCCGGGGTCCGATCCTGGCCTCGACCGAATGGGCCGGTGTCTACTGGGAGCTTCTCGGGGCTGCCGCGCTTCTGTTCTTCGTCGTCTGCTACGGCATTTCTCAATATTCGCAGTGGCTCGAGCGTCGTCTCGCCACCGATCATCACTAAGGAGTTCAAGATATGTCTGAACTTGCAATCGAACGTGAAATCGACCGCACCAAAATGTCCGTTTCGGACGAGGTGGCGATCCAAATTACCGGCATGAACAAGTGGTACGGTCAGTTCCACGTGCTGCGGGACATCAACCTTACCGTAAACCGCGGTGAGCGGATCGTGATTGCCGGACCTTCGGGTTCGGGTAAATCCACCATGATCCGCTGCCTGAATGCTCTGGAAGAGCATCAGGAAGGCCAGATCATCGTCGACGGGACCGAGCTGACCTCTGATCTGAAAAACATCGACAAGATCCGCTCGGAAGTGGGCATGTGTTTCCAGCACTTCAACCTGTTCCCACATCTGACGATCCTGGAGAACTGCACGCTGGCGCCGATCTGGGTGCGTAAAACCGCCAAGAAGGAAGCCGAAGAACTGGCGATGCACTTCCTGGAAAAGGTAAAGATCCCGGAGCAGGCGCATAAATACCCCGGCATGTTGTCCGGTGGTCAGCAGCAACGTGTGGCAATCGCGCGCTCTTTGTGCATGAAGCCCCGCATCATGTTGTTTGACGAACCGACATCGGCGCTGGACCCTGAGATGATCAAAGAGGTGCTCGACACCATGATCGAGCTGGCCGAAGAAGGGATGACCATGCTCTGTGTGACCCACGAAATGGGCTTTGCCCGTCAGGTGGCGAACCGGGTCATCTTTATGGCGGACGGTCAGATCGTGGAACAAAACGAGCCGGAAGAGTTCTTTAACAACCCACAGAGCGAGCGCACCCAGCAGTTCCTGAGCCAGATCCTGGGTCACTGATCTCTGCACTGCAGCTGTTATAAAACGGGAAGGCCGGGCATTTGCCCGGCCTTTCTGGTTTTGTCGCCGGCGCTCCGGCTTGGTTGGTGCCCGTTTCATGCGTCGACTTGAGAGACGCTGAATTCATTTTAAGTAGCTGCTTTTATTTACATAATTTGATTCGTTGTCGATCTTGGGCAACCTGGAAGACGGTCGCTATGTGGCTAGGTGTTTGATCCCATGGTTTGATGGTGCGATCTGTTATTTGGAATGGAAGGAAGCATTATGAGACAAGTACGTCACGGGAGGGCTTTGTTGCACAAATCCGTTGCTGGGCAGGCTTCCCCTTTCCCCGGACGGGCTTATCCTACGGGCTCCGTGATGGGTATACCAAGAGCGGTGTACTGGTTGAGGACTGCAACACGGATTTGGATCTCCGCGACCTGCCGGTCGAAGTCCCGCGCCCTG
>NZ_JAHHIR010000027.1 GCF_018678075.1 Epibacterium ulvae
CGCGCCCCGTAGCGCCTCAGCGCCGCCGGTGAAGGGGGTTCTAGTCCCAACCCAATATACCCGCAACCCCTAAATCACAAAAACATAAAAGAAATCACACAAAACATAAAAAAATAAACAATATCAATGACCTAACCGTGATAAGTTTCGCAGAAATACACAAAACCAACAGGCCAAACCACCGTAACGTTGAACGAGTCAGGGGCAATCAAGGACGCCGCCACCTGCTACAGAACTACATTTGGTGGGCGCGCGAGGTTAGGGCACAAGTGGCGCTTCGACTCTTGCGTTGCCCGAGTCGCAATTCGGCTTTGTTTGACGCCCGTGCCGCCCTTTCACACGACTCGCAAAACGACAAAAGGTGTCATTTATGGGGATCGCGGCAAAACACGGGGTCCCCGCAAGGAATCGAGGGAGGTGGCCTCAGGTCGTAGTGCTACGCCCCGAAAACTTTTGCACGGCGACGCCACCCTCTTCCAAGCATTGGCGTACCGCCTTTGCCAGCAACACGGCGGATGGTGTATCGCCGTGCAGACAGATGGTATCGATCGCGGCTGGAATTTCCTTGCCACTCTCGGTGATAACTGCACCGGATTGCACCATTTTCAAAATACGATGCCCCGCAACCGCGGGGTCATGGATCACTGCACCCGGCAGGCTGCGGTCAACCAATGTAGCGTCGTCATTGTATGCGCGATCGGCAAAGATCTCTCCGCACCAGTTACACCCGAGCCCGCGCACGACCTCTTCCATCGCGGTTGCAGCCAAAACCATAATGAAAATGTCCGGAGCCACGTCCAACGCAGCCTCGTAACAGGCTTTTGCCAGATCGGCGTCAACGCTGGCCATATTTGCCAATGCACCGTGAAGTTTGAGGTGGCGCACCTCTGCTCCCGTTGCGCGTGCGATGGCTTGCGCGGCGCCAAGCTGATAGCGGACCATGTTCCCAATGGTGGCGTGGGGGACATGCATCTTGCGTCGACCAAAGCCTTGTAGGTCGGGAAACCCGGGGTGCGCGCCGATGCCTACACCCGCCTTGGCGGCCAGGGACATCGTTTGGTACATCACATCCGGATCACCGGCGTGATAGCCACAAGCCACATTGGCGCTGGTGATCACGTCGAGAAGGCTAGTATCATCCCCCATCGTCCACGGACCAAAGCTTTCACCCATGTCTGCATTCAAATCGACACTTAACGCCATAGCCCAACTCCTTGGTGAAAATTAGCTGAATGGATCCTGATCGGCTGAGATGACGCCGCCGATCAATTGATAGGACAGTAGATCTGGAATGTCGGCAGGATCGCGGCGGAGCGGCGCGCATTGATTGCGCAGCGTCTGACACTCTTTGGCATGTCGCTTTTCGATCTCTAGCGCGTCATCCAAGCCGATCCATTTAAACCGAACAGAGCTACCCAGACCCGCCTGCGCCACTTTATTTAGGTCACAGGGCACGACGGAACCGATCCGGGGATAGCCGCCGGTGGTCTGGCATTCGCGCATTAGAACAAAAGGGCGTCCGTCGCCGGTCAACTGCACGTCACCGGGCACAATGATCTCTGACAGGATGTTTAACTGATCGCGCGCAGCGAACCCTTCGCCATCCGAACGCATTTCCACACCCATGCGATTTGCACGCGCGCCACGGAGAAACACCGTTTCAGCAAAGCGTTGTCTCGTCTCGGGGCTGAACATATCGGATTGGAAGCTTTCGACAATCCGAATTTCGCCACCTTCAAACCGGGGATCCAACGGCAGGCAGAGACCGGTTTGCGTCCCGCTATCAGGGCCTGCGATCAATACATCGCCTTCTTCCGTGCGACGACCCAACCCGGCTGCAAGATGGGCGGAGACTGCGCCCAGTGTCTCTGTTCCTTCTATACCGCCCCCTAGTTGTAGATAGCCGTAGACCCCATTGTGCGCAGTGCCGATCTCCAACACTTGCCCGGCGCGAAGCTGATGCGATGCATTCCACGCAACGGGTTGGCCATCCACGACAGCGGTCATGGGCGCTCCCGTCAATGCAATCCGCACGTCGCCCGTGGCTTCAAAGCTGCCACCAAAGCCTGCCATTTCTAACACTGCAAGCTCGGGACTTTGCCCCAGCAGCGACGCGCCCTCAGCCACGCCGCGCAAATCCGCGGCGCCGCCACGGGACACGCCGTTGCCAAGAAACCCTGGACGGCCCTGGTCCTGAAGGGTCAAAGACGGACCGGATTTGAGAACTTTGAGGCCGGTCATAGATCAATGTTCTCCATGCATGCGCCACCAAGCTCGGGATCTTTGTCCAAGATCCGCAGGTACTCGCTCTTGGTAACAGGGAAAAACACCATTTCATCGCCTGCCCGCAACGCAAATGGCTCATCCGCCTCAGGGCGATAGGTGCGGAACCCGGTTTGACCCACGTGCCGCCATCCGGTTGGGCTGGCATCGGCAAACAGAACGAATTGAGAAACAGCCAGAACCAAGGCACCTTGCGGAACTTTTGGCGTCAATTCAGTTTGTCTGGGAATGTTCCATTCTGCAGCCAACGGGCCGAGATAGGGTTGCCCTGGTGCAAAACCGATTGTCAAAACGCGCACGCGCGATGTGCCCAAAGCTTCAATTGCGCCCTCTTCGCTCATTCCGGCTAAATCTGCGGCCTCTGCCAGTTGCGGCCCCCGATCGGTGCCATAGACGGTTGGCACTTTCCACAATCGACGCCCCGGTGGCAAAGAAGCATCTGACCAGTCTTGCGTTGCCAAAAGCGTTTGCAGTGCTTCCGTCAGCTCTGCATGGGACACAACGTCAGGATCAAAGCGCACAAATACTGACGCCAGAGAAGTGGAGGTTTCAGCGACACCGTCTATTGCGGCCCGCGTGACAGCCTCACGAAAAGCCAAAGCGGCGCGATTGTGGGGTTCACTTAGGCGATCAGCGAAGCTGACAATGAGCCCAAACAAACCTACTGTGCGAATGTGCGGAAAGGCGGCCCGTTGAATGGCTTTCATTCTATTCCCCGTTTTTTTTACCACACATTTGACGCAAGCAGGGGCAAGGTCAACCACTCTACGTTCAGATTTGGAATTACAGTCTAACTAGCGTGTATTGGCCGGGTATGACCTGAGCAAAAAGCGAACCGGACCTTCGTGGTATGAAAAAGGGACGGCCTTGCGACCATCCCTTGTGAGCTGTCTTTAACTTCGGAACGCTTCGCTCCCGGCGTCGTGGTTCAGAAGTCGTCCCACCCCACGGCTGCATCCATGTTACCATGTGCCGTTGGCGCAGAAACCTCGGGCGCTGGCGCAACCGGACGCGCTGGTTCCTGAAAGCTCGCCACATTCTGGGTTCTTGCGCCGGTAAACATCGCGACTTGCTGACCAAGGTGAGAGGCGTCATTGTTCAGCGTCTGAGCAGCGGCAGTGCTTTGCTGGACCATCGCGGCATTCTGTTGTGTCACTTTATCGAGTTCGGTCATGCCCGAGTTGACTTCATTCAACGTTGTCGCCTGTTCCTCGGCGCCCTGTGCGATGTTGCTGACATGCGAGGAGATCGAGCTTACACTTTCGATGATTTGGTGCAGCGCCGTGCCCGCTTGCCCCACCAGGTCAACACCGTTGGTCACCTGACGATTACTATCGCTGATCAGCTTCTTGATCTCACCAGCCGCGTCAGAAGATCGTTGCGCCAGCGCGCGAACTTCAGATGCCACAACCGCAAACCCACGACCTGCTTCACCGGCACGCGCAGCCTCAACACCGGCGTTCAGCGCCAACAAGTTGGTCTGGAAAGCGATGTCATCGATGACAGAGATGATATTGGCGATCTTGTCAGAAGACTGTTCAATCTCGGACATTGCCGAAATCGCGTTGGTTACAATCTCACCGCTTTCGGTGGCTTTTTGCTGCTCGGCCTGAACGATATCTTCGACCTGGCGCGCGCCTTCTGCCGAAGACCGTACAGTTGCGGTGAGCTCTTCGATCGCCGCCGCTGTCTCTTCCAAGGTTGCGGCCTGGCTCTCAGTTCGGTGTGCCAAATCGCCTGAGGACTGGCCAATTTCACTCGCTGTGCGCTGAACGGCCTCGGAAACCGTCGACACGGTCCCCATCGTCTTTTCAAGCTTGTCAACAGAATCGTTGAAGGCTTTGCCCAAATCCGCGACATCACGGATGTTGGAGGATTTCACCCGGTGGCTCAGCTTTCCTTCGGAAAGCGCCTGAAGACCTTCTGAAATGGTCATCAGCCCTTCTTTGCGTTCGGTAACATCGCTCGCTATCTTGGCGACTTTGACGACATTTCCAGCCTGATCATAAATCGGCGCATATGTTGCCTGGATCCACAAGACGCTTCCGTCTTTTTTCACGCGGGGAAACTGGTCAGTATTTGCGTGACCCTTGGCTAGGTCCTGCCAGAACTTTGTGTATTGTTCGGTGGCTGCAAAAGAACTGTAGACGAACATCCGGTGATGTTGGCCTTTAATCTCTTCCAAAGTGTACCCAAGCGCATCCAGAAAATTCTGGTTAGCTGTCAAGATCGTCCCGTCAGGTTCGAAGTGGATCGTTGCCTGAGTTTTGTCGATCATTTCCAAGATGGCTCGTTGGGTCTCATCCAATTCTGCCGTCCCAGTGTTCTTCTTGGATTTAAAAAACACACCGATACTCCGTTCGCAAAAGTTACACAGCTCGACAAGTAGATAACGCTCAAACCCTCGCAAACGGTTAAACTCTCGCTCCTGGCGGACAAGAAAACATAAAAACTAATTGTAATATGATGTCCCGCACCATTTCGCGCTTACTCCACTCTACGACCGAGCGCGCTCTTCACGGTTCATCAGGATGTATCTGCTAGCGTCTCGGCAACATTGATCTGCGCAAGGAAGATGGATCTCATGGCTGGCTATCAGAATGGTTTGGTAAAAGTTTCAGGTCTCATTCTCATCCCGGCTTTACTGTTTCTTGCGCTTTACGCCAGCAGCCAGGCAAATACGCCAAGTGCCACCTTAACCGTTGTTGCCCCAGTGGACATGGACGCGCGTTCAACGGCCTTGTTTTTGACAGGCAAAGACGGGTGGACTGAGAAACATCAACTACGTGCGACACGCCTGGCTGAGATGCACACATTGGTGATCGGGGTTGATGCCCCTTCCCTGATGGACGCAAGCGCCGGTTCCTGCGTTACGTTTGCAGAGAAGCTGTCGCAAATTGCGCGGGAGGCGCAAACAAAAAACAATGCTTTTGCACGCACACCTGTCCTGGTGGGCTTGGAGAATGATTCGGACTTTGCCGTATCCGCGGCCTGGGCCGCGCCTGACAGGTTCAAAGGGCTGGTCACCGAGAACGCTACCAATATGTACGGGCTCTGTTCTGAGACGCTGCACGTGTCACAAGCAAAAGCCCCACTGCGCTGGTTGGATGTCGCACATTCCGGGACATCGGTTGTTGCAACTTTGGCGGGCGCGACGGTCGTAGAACCACGAGCAAAAGAACATAAAGCCTTTTACCAGAGCTACCTCCGTCTGGCGGGAACCGATTCCGCATTTAATGTTGAGACCGACTCTGCGTCGATTCTTCGCGATCTTCCATTGACGGTTCATCGCGCTGAGGACAGCCCTGCCAGCGACGTCTATGCAATCTTTCTGTCCGGCGACGGCGGTTGGGCCAAGTTTGACGAGGAGATTTCGGATCGGTTAGCCGCGCAGGGTATTCCGGTCGTTGGGGTTTCCAGCCTTAAATACATGTGGCGCGAAAAAACGCCGACGCAGATCGCTTCAGATTTTGAACGGATCGACGATCACTTTCGCCATGTCTTTGGCCGGTCAAAAGTCATGCTTTTGGGGTTCTCACTTGGTGCGAATACAATTCCCTTTGTGGCTCAAGAGCTCTCGGACGACATGCGCGAACGTCTTGTCGGTGTAGGGTTAATCGCGCCAGAAACTCACACGGGATTTGAAATCCTCGTGGGTGGATGGCTGGGTCAGCGTACCGGTTCTACTGAGGTTGCACCCGCGATCCAAGCTCTTGCCACTACCGTTCCTGCCGAAAGAATTCTGTGCGTGCATGGTCGCAAAGAATCGGTAAGCGCGTGTCCAATTGCACAGGTTCCCGGGATGCGCCGGGTCGAATTCGACGGCGGTCACCATATGGGGAACGATCATGACGGAGTTGCCCGAACGATTTCGGAGCTTGCCGTAACCAAAGGTTAGGCCTAACGCATTCCAGATAACGAAATCGTCTTGGAGAACGCGACCAATCGTGGGTTGCAAGTTCAACAAGTTAATAAATCACTCTCTCTGATTTATTATTGACACGTCGCAAAAGAACGGTAAATCTGCTCCTTGGACTTGATTGGCCGGGACTTGGCTGTGACGCCACCGGCCAGTCAAATTGAGGGAGGATGCTTCGCCGTGGACGCGCAAATCACAACTGTCAGAGGCTCCAACCAAAGCGGTATGCGGGCCCATAACGAGCGTTTGGTCTTGTCCCTCATCCGCCAGATGGGGCCACAGCCCAAGGCCGAGATTGCGCGCCGGACAAAACTGTCAGCCCAGACGGTCTCGGTCATCATGCGCGCGCTCGAAGCGGACGGGCTGTTGGAAAAGGGAACGCCAGTACGCGGTAAGGTCGGGCAACCCTCTATCCCCATGAGCCTTGTAGCAGATGGTGCCTATTTCCTTGGCCTCAAGGTCGGACGCCGCAGTCTGGAGCTGATCCTGACCGACTTTATAGGAACCGTTGTAACCCGCATCTGGCATCCGCACAGCTTTCCTACGCCTGATCGCGTCGTCGAGTTTACGCGCACTGGAATCGCAACGATTTTCGACGAGCTGTCGTCGGCACAACGGGACCGGGTTGCAGGGCTTGGGATTGCGCTGCCGTTTCGCATTTGGGATTGGGCGAACACGCTTGAGACGGCAGGAGACGAGCTGGACGCGTGGAGAGATCGTGACATAGCAGGTGACATTACCGCCTTTTGCGAATTTCCGGTCTACCTGCAAAATGATGCCTCTGCCGCATGTGGGGCGGAGTTGGTGTTCGGCGATCAGGACAAGTCGGCGGAATTTCTATACTTTTTCATCGGGTACTTTGTCGGCGGCGGTCTGGTGATGGACAATGCGCTTTATACAGGGCCGACCGGCAATGCGGCTGCACTGGGATCGATTCCAGTGACAGACCAGAACGGAAGCCCCAGACAATTGGTGGATGTCGCATCGCTTGCCGAGCTTGAGCATGCCTTAAACGCATCTGGGCAAAGTGGAGCAGACATTTGGACCTCTCCCAACTCCTGGGACATCTCCGACCGTTTTGTCGAAGACTGGACCACTTCAGCCGCACAAGGCCTGGCCAAGGCGATCGCCTCAGCTACCTGCGTAATAGATTTTGAATGTGTGATGATCGACGGCTGGATGCCAAGCGTCGTGCGTCACAGCTTGGTGCGCAAAGTCGCCGAGCAATTAGAGATTAACCGTATCGCGGGGATTGACGTCCCCGAGATGCGCGAAGGTACAATTGGCAGTGATGCGCGTGCATTAGGAGCCGCCAGCCTGCCCCTGTCCAACCGATTTTTAGTGGACAGCAAAGCAATCCTGAAAGGTTGAACAGATGATCTTGTGTTGTGGTGAAGCATTGATCGACATGATCCCGGCCCCAACAGAATTGGGGCGCGACGGGTTTGTTCCGTTTGTGGGTGGTGCGGTGTTCAACACGGCCATCGCGCTCGGTCGGCTCGGCGTGGATGTGGGCATGCTGACCGGCCTGTCCAACGATATGTTTGGCCAGCAATTGCAACAGGCGTTGATCGACAGCAAGGTCGACACAAGCCTGGTGTCACATTCTGACCGCCCCACAACCTTGGCCTTTGTGACCCTTACCAATGGTCAGGCAAGCTATGCCTTTTATGACGAAAACACCGCTGGCAGAATGCTGCAGCCCGCCGAAGTGCCGGACGTTCCGGCGACGGTTTCAGCGTTTTACTTCGGGGGCATCAGCCTTGCCTGTGAACCTGCCGCCGATGCCTATGCCACGCTATTGAAATCCCACGGCCAGGGTCGCGCGGTGATGATGGACCCCAATATTCGCGCGAATTTCATTCAGGACGAAACACGCTATCGCGCGCGTCTGGATGACATGATGGCGTACTGCGATATCCTGAAGGTCTCTGACGAAGACCTGAATTGGTTGGTGCAAACCACCGGCACTTTGGCGGACAAAGCCCATGTCCTGATGGAAAAAGGCCCCACTGTGGTGATTGTTACGCGCGGCGGTGATGGGGCCTCGGCCTATTTTGCCGAAGGGTCGGTCGATGTCCCGTCCCAACGAGTTGAGATCGTCGATACTGTCGGGGCCGGTGATACATTCAACGCAGGCGTTTTGGCCAAGCTTTCAGCGCTTAACGTTTTGTCACCGGCAGCCTTGGCCACGCCAAACCCCGCTGATTTGGAGGCCGCGTTGCACAATGGCGCCCGCATTGCCGCCATCAACGTCTCACGCGCCGGGGTCAACCCGCCTTGGGCCAGCGAGTTGGAGTAATCCTGCAAGGCCGATCATGACGCCGTGCGGTCCTGAGACGGGGCGATTTTGAAATTGCGTTTATACTGATCCGCGAAATGCGCCTGTGTCGCAAAACCCGTCATCTCTGCTATTTCACCGACACTCAGACCGGAGCTGCGCAACATCGTTTGCGCAGTTTCCAGCCGGATCCGGCGATAGACCTGCATCACGCTTTGACCAAGCGCCGATTTGAACTGCCGTTGCAACTGACGCTCGGACAGACCGGACAGGTCCGCAATCTGGCTGACGTCGATGGGGTCGGCGATATGGCTTTCCATCAGTTCCAACGCCTCAACCACGGCGCGCGACGGCATTCCGTATCGGGCGGCAACGCTGGCCTGCTGGGGGGCGTCGGACACGCGTATTTCGGTTTGGATGAACCAGTCGCTGATCCGCTGCGCAAATCCGACCCCGTGTTGCGCAGAAATTATCGCATGCATCATATCCAGCGGCGCCGACCCTCCGGCGCAGGTGTAGCGGTCCCGGTCGATCACAAAAAGACGTTGTTCCATAATATGTTGCGCAGATTGCGCACGCAGTTCTTCAAGGTGGTGCCAGTGCACCGTGAACCGGCGATTTTCCATAAGCCCCGCCTGGGCCAGGATCACGGCCCCGCCTGAAATCCCCCCCAATGCCACACCGGCGCGGTCCAGTCGGCGCAGCCATGTGGCAATCTGGGGATCTTGCGTGCGAAACGGATCACCACCTGCAACAACAAACACCAGGTCAAAATCCAACCCGACCTGCGCGATAGCTTGCGTTGCAAAGATACTCCCCAAAGACGCAGCAACCGGGCCACCCTGCGCAGACAGCAAGGTGACCTCGTAAAGAGGATCGTCAGAAAACAAGTTGGCCGCCCGCAAAGGCTCCATCGCGGCAGCGGTTGAGATCAATGCATGCCCTTCGATCAACAGGAAGCCGATAGGTTGCGGAGTTGGCACCAAGAGTTGTGACCTTTTATCGAAAGAAAATGTCCTTTTCTCGAAATACCAAACCCCGCGCTGCAGATTAGATCAAGAGCAACAGCATGGAGCGACGGTATGAAATTTTCCGGATTGAAGGTGATCGAACAAGCTTTGACCGGGCACAAAGGGTGGAAACCCCTTTGGCGCGACCCCGCTCCCAGGTCTCATTATGACATCGTGATCATTGGTGGCGGCGGCCATGGGCTGGCCACGGCATTTTATCTGGTCAAGGTTTTTGGCAAAGCAAATGTAGCCGTTTTGGAAAAAGGCTGGCTGGGCTCCGGCAACATCGGGCGCAACACCACCATCATCCGTTCCAACTATTTGCTGCCCGGCAACCAGCCATTCTACGAGTTTTCCATGAAGCTTTGGGAAGAGCTGGAACAGGAGACCAATTTTAACTCCATGGTCAGCCAACGTGGCATTCTGAACCTGTTCCATTCCGACGCCCAGCGCGATGCCTATCGTCGGCGTGGCAATGCGATGCTTTTCTCAGGTGCAGATGCGCAGATGTTGGACCGTGATGCGCTGCGCGAGATGGTGCCGTTTCTGAACTACGACAACGCGCGCTTCCCGATCAAAGGTGCGCTGATGCAAACCCGTGCAGGCACCGCGCGCCATGACGGCGTGGCTTGGGGATACGCCCGCGGGGCCGACAGCCGCGGTGTCGATCTTGTTCAGAACTGCGAAGTAACGGGAATGAAGATCGAAGCCGGAAAGATCCTTGGCGTTGAAACCACGCGCGGATTCATTGGCGCGGGCAAGGTCGGCGTGGCGGTTGCCGGCAATTCCTCACGCGTGATGGCAATGGCCGACAAGCGTCTACCGATCGAAAGCCATGTGTTGCAGGCTTTTGTCTCAGAAGGGTTGAAACCCACCATTCCTGGCGTCATCACCTTTGGCGCCGGACATTTCTATGTCAGCCAATCGAACAAGGGTGGCCTGGTGTTTGGCGGTGATATCGATGGCTACAATTCCTACGCCCAGCGCGGAAATCTGCCTGTGGTCGAAGACGTTCTTGAGGGTGGAATGGCCCTGATGCCGATGATTGGACGGGTGCGGTTGCTGCGGTCCTGGGGCGGGATTATGGACATGTCGATGGACGGCTCGCCGATGATTGATCGCACCGATATCGAGGGGCTCTATTTCAACGGTGGCTGGTGCTATGGCGGGTTCAAGGCAACGCCCGCCTCTGGCTATGCCTTTGCCCATCTTCTGGCGACAGACACACCGCATGAGACAGCAACAGCCTTCCGAATGGATCGTTTCGAACGGGGTTATGTCATTGATGAAAAGGGCGTTGGCGCCCAACCGAACCTGCACTGAGGCCCGCCAAGATGTTGATCCCCCACCCCCTGCTTGGACCGCGCGACGCGCAAGAGTTCACATATCTTGGCGACGCCGAATTGATGCTGCGCCCTGACCCCACTCAAGAGGACGCCGAAGCCGCATTTTGCGACTATGTCTACCTTCGGGACAATCCAGCCGGCCTCCACCGAGAGCTTTGGTTTCATGAACAAGGGGACCGATCCTGGTTGGTGGTGACCCGCAATACGATCACCCACGAAATCCTATCCGCCGAGCTTGCCAGCGACGTCAAACGCAAACTGGAGGGCGATCGATGACACGATTGGCGGGTGGTCTGATCGACCGAAGCAAACCGATTTCCTTCTCGTTTAACGGCAAAACGTATGGCGGGTTTCAGGGCGACATGCTGGCCTCGGCGCTGTTGGCAAATGATGTCCAGATGGTGGGGCGCAGTTTCAAATACCACCGACCACGCGGCATCTTCTCTGCTGGTTCCGAAGAGCCCAACGCCTTGGTCACATTGCGCAGCGATGCCTGGCAGGAGCCAAATACGCGGGCAACCGTGACGGAGCTTTTTGACGGGCTGGAAGCCAGATCGCAAAACCACGTTGGCCCGTTGAAACACGATCTGATGGCGGTGAATGACCTGATGGCGCCATTCCTGTCGGCCGGGTTCTACTACAAGACGTTTATGTGGCCCCGCGCCTTTTGGGAAAAGATCTATGAGCCGGCCATTCGGCGCGCAGCCGGGCTTGGCAGCCTGTCGATGTTGCCGGATCCGGATGACTATGACCGCGGGTTCCTGCACTGTGATGTCTTGGTCATCGGCGGCGGCGCTACCGGTTTGATGGCAGCTTTGACCGCTGGTCGGTCCGGTGCACAGGTGATCTTGGCCGATGAAGACTTCCAGCTTGGCGGGCGTCTTTTGGCGGAACGGCAGATGTTGGATGACCAGCCTGCGCAAGTGTGGGTCGACAGCGCTCTGGATGAATTGCGGTCGATGCCCAACGTGCGTTTGATGACCCGGACCACAGTGTTTGGTGCCTATGATCATGGTGTTTTTGGCGCTGTGGAACGTGTCAGCGATCATCTGCCCTCAGCCTCGGGACGCGTGCGGCAGACCCTGTGGCGGATCACAGCAAAACGCAGCATTCTGGCGGTCGGCGCCACAGAGCGGCACATCCCCTTTGCCAACAACGACCGACCGGGCATTATGTTGGCGGGCGCAATGCGCGCCTATGCCAATCGCTGGGCCGTCGCGCCCGTCCAAGACAACGATAATGGCATCGCGATTTTCACCAGCAATGATGACGGGCACCGCACCGCCAATGACCTGGTCGCCAAAGGTGTCAAAGTGTTCGCCGTCATCGATGTGCGCCAGAATGCACCCCGAATGGGTGACTATCTGCTTTTGTCGGGCAGCATGGTGACGAATACACGCGGGCGGCACCGTGTCTCTGCCATTGAGGTCACACAGGATGGGACACCCACATGGTATCCGGTTGGCGCACTTGCGGTGTCTGGCGGATGGAACCCCAACGTCCACCTTGCGTCCCATCATCGCGGTCGCCCGGTTTGGGATGAGGGTCGCTTGGCCTTTGTCCCGTCCGAGGCGGGACCTTTTGGCCTGATCCCCGCCGGTGCAGCACGCGGACACGGCAGCACCCAAGCCGCGCTCAGCGATGGTGTTGAAGCTGCCACCAAAGCGTTGAACCAACTCGAAGTGACTCCTGTAACACCTGCGATCCCACTAGCGCTGGAAGAAAGCCAAGCTCAGGAAGCGTTCTGGCATGTTCCCGGAAAGAAACGCGCCTGGGTCGATTTTCAAAATGATGTCACCGTTAAAGACATCAAACTGGCCCACCAAGAAAACATGAAACCGGTGGAGCATCTGAAACGATGGACGACGTTGGGCATGGCAACGGATCAAGGCAAAACGGCCAATGTCTCTGCCTTGGCGGTGATGGCCGAGTTGACGGGAAAAGCCATTCCAGAGACCGGCACCACCATCTTCCGCCCGCCCTATACGGGTGTCTCAATAGGTGTGTTGGGCGGCGGGGACAACCGTCATGATTTCCGCCCCGAACGTCGCACGCCAACGCATAGCTGGGCCGAAGAACGCGGTGCGGTTTTTGTCGAGGTTGGTCAATGGATGCGCGCGCAGTACTTCCCGCAAAAGGGAGAGACCCATTGGCGCGAAACTGTCGATCGTGAAGCACTGGCCGTCCGGTCTGCCGTTGGGGTCTGCGATGTCACCACATTGGGCAAGATCGACGTCCAAGGTCGCGATGCCTCAGAATTCCTCAACCGCATCTACGCAAATATGATGGCAACGCTTGCGGTTGGCAAAACCCGTTATGGCCTGATGCTGCGTGAAGAAGGCACGCTGTATGACGATGGCACCTGTGCACGCCTGGGCGAGCAGCAATATGTGGTAACAACAACCACAGCCAATGCGGCGACCGTTTACCGCAAGATGGAATTTGCCCGCCAATGCCTGTGGCCCGAACTGGACGTCAGCCTGATCTCCACCACCGACGCCTGGGCGCAATTTGCGGTCGCGGGGCCGAACTCACGGGAGCTTTTGTCGCGTATCATTGATGATTTCGACCTGTCAAATGACGCCTTCCCCTTTATGGCCTGTGCCGAGCTTTCGATCTGCAAAGGGCTGCGCGCGCGTCTGTTTCGGATCTCATTCTCGGGCGAGCTGGCTTATGAGATCGCGGTCCCTGCCCGCTTTGGCAATGCCTTGATGGAACGTCTGATGGAGGTCGGCGCAGACCTTGGCGTCACGCCCTATGGGACAGAAACCCTGGGCGTTTTGCGGATTGAAAAAGGCCACGCCACCGCAAACGAGCTGACCGGACAGACGACGGCCGCCATGCTTGGCCTTGGTCGAATGGTCTCTCAAAAGAAGGACAGTATTGGCGCGGTGATGTCGCGCCGCGACGGGCTTCTATCTGATGCGCGGCGGCTGGTTGGTCTGAAACCTGTGGACCAAACCGAACCGGTTGTTGCTGGCTCACATCTGTTCACCAGCGGTGCGTCACAACAGACAGACACCGACCAAGGCTGGATCACCTCTGCCTGCTATTCTCCACATCTGGGCTGCCACATCGGGCTTGGTTATCTGGAAAACGGCGATAGCCGCATGGGTGAGATTGTGACAGCGGCTAATCCGCTGCAAGGGCAGTCCGTGGACGTGGAAGTTGTTTCGGCCCATTTTGTAGATCCCAAAGGAGAACGCCTGCGTGACTGATCTTTCCTCCATCACCGCACTTGGCGCGCAATCACCCTGGGCCGAGATAGCCGGAGCCCTGCAGATGTCGGAGGACACGAACCTCGGCCTGGCGTCATTGGCGCTGCCCAAAGAGGGCGCACAACCAAGCCCCTTTGACCTTATCCTACCGGACGTTGGCATCGCGACAACAAACGCTGGTTATGGCGCCTTTTGGACCGGCCCAAACCAGTGGATGATCGAAGGCTATGGGCATGGCGAACCTGACTTTGCCGCCGCCGTCAAAGCGCAGGCTCCTGACTGTTACGTCACCGAACAGACAGACGGCTGGTGCGCCTTTGATGTACGGTCCCAAGATGACGGCGCTTTGGACGCGCTGTTGCAGAGGCTTGTAAATCTGGATCCTGCAGCATTGCAGCCGGGCTGTGTCGCACGGACCGGGCTGCATCACATGAGCGTTTTTGTGATCCGGCGGGCCAATGATCATATCACACTGTTGGGCATGCGCAGCCTTGCCGGATCGCTTCGTCACGCCCTGCACACTGCTGCACATCGGTTGGCCACCTAGAGCCCCGCGCTTTCGAGCTCTCAAATTTCAAACCGAACTCATCACACATCCGCCCCGAGGTAACCCAATGACCAAATATTGCCTGACCGTAACCTGCCGCTCGACCCGCGGCATCGTTGCGACCGTTTCCAGCTTTCTGGCTGAACAAGGCTGTAACATCACCGACAGTTCGCAATTTGACGACGCTGAGACCGGCTATTTCTTTATGCGCATCAGCTTTACCTCGGAAGAAGGTGCTGATTTGGGCAGCCTTCAGCAGGGTTTTGCAGAGCTCGCGACGCCGTTTGACATGGACTACGCGTTCCATGACGAGGCGCAAAAGATGAAAGTCGTCATCATGGTCAGCCGGTTCGGCCATTGTCTGAACGACCTTTTGTATCGCGTGCGCATCGGCGCCCTGCCCGTCGATGTGGTGGCGGTGATTTCGAACCACATGGACTATCAAAAGGTCGTGGTGAACGCAGATATCCCATTTTACTGCATCAAGGTCACCAAGGAAAACAAACCAGAAGCCGAAGCTGCGATCATGAAAGTGGTCGAAGACACAGAAGCGGAGCTGATCGTACTTGCGCGTTATATGCAGATCCTGTCGGATGAGATGTGTCAGAAAATGTCTGGGCGGATCATCAACATCCACCACTCATTCCTGCCGTCATTTAAAGGCGCAAACCCTTATAAACAGGCCTATGAACGCGGCGTGAAGCTGATCGGCGCGACCTCTCACTATGTCACTGCCGACCTCGACGAAGGTTCGATCATCGAACAAGACATCGTTCGTATCACCCACGCGCAGTCGGCGTCTGATTATGTCTCACTGGGCCGAGATGTGGAAAGCCAGGTTCTGGCACGCGCGATCCACGCCCATCCCCATCACCGCGCCTTTTTGAATGGCAACACAACCGTGGTCTTCCCAGCGTCACCGGGATCCTTTTCAAGCGAACGGATGGGATAATACCTCCAAGGCATGGCGCGCGCATGTTCTGCGCGTCGTGCCTCAGGCGTCTTGCTTGCGGGCGGTGGTTTCCAGCAAGACCTGTGCGATGGCCCGCGCATCCTGGGCCGGTTTGGCGGAATGAGACATCGCCGCCAAAACAATGGCCCCTTCTTTTAGCACCATCAACCGATTGGCGAGAGTCTCAGGATCGACATAGCCAGCCGCCGACGCCAGATTGGCGAAATGGTCCGCAAGCAGCTGTTTATGCGCCATCGACTGCTGGTTGATGGCGTGATCCTCGGCCTGGTATTCGGCGCTGGCCTTGATGAACATGCACCCCTGAAAGCTATCCTCAAGAAACCACTCTTCAATCGCATCGAAAATCGCCAGCATCTGTGCCTTTGGCGTATCTGCCAACGTCTCCATCCGATCAAACAGCCAAGAGCGGAAATTGGTATCCCGCAATTGCAACGCCGCAAGGATCAGTTCTTCCTTGGTTCGGAAGTGTTTGTAGATCGACGTCTTGGACACACCGGTTTCTTTGGCGACCAGATCCATACCCGTCGCGTGAAACCCGTTCCTGTAAAAGAGCCACAGGGATCTTTCGACCAATTCTGCACGTTTGTTGCGGCTCATTTCTGCTCCTGTTGTTGTCTCTGTCGTTTTAACGCGCAAGTTTTCGCCATTCAATAAAGCCCTGAATTACGGCGGGATTTTGCACAATGCGCGGCAATCGCTCTGAATTGAAACCGCGCTGCCATATTTTTCTTGAAAAGGGTAACTGATCGGTGCACCTGTGCGATATTAACAGATCTGTCACCTACGTAAACGCCAACACGTACACAACACCGGAGATCCCAATGTCCCGCCCCCCTTTGCCTCCCTTTACACGTGAAACAGCACTCCAAAAGGTCCGTGCCGCCGAGGATGCCTGGAACACGCGCGACCCCGACCGCGTGACATTGGCCTATACCGAAGACAGCAGCTGGCGGAACCGCGCGGAGTACGTGAACGGCCACGACGCAATCCACGCCTTTTTGACCCGCAAATGGGCGCGTGAGATGGACTACCGTCTGATCAAGGGTCTGTGGACTTTTGCCGAAAACCGTATCGCCGTCCGCTTTGCCTATGAATGGCATGACGACAGCGGCCAGTGGTTCCGCTCTTTTGGCAATGAAAACTGGGAATTTGCTGCAGACGGACGTATGCGTCGTCGGATCGCACAAATCAACGATTTGGCCATCGAAGAAGCCGAGCGCAAATTCCACTGGGACGCTGGACCGCGCCCTACTGACCACCCTGAATTGGAAGACCTTGGCCTCTGACAGGGTGGTAAAAAAGCCCCTGAGGATACACCAGGGGCTTTTTCCTTAGGCCGGAAAACCGTGCCGTTGTACCAATGACCAGACATCCCCGTTCAACTGTTCGAGCGCTGCGATACAGGCATCGATATTGTCCGCCTCTTCGGGTGTGATGGTTTCCATCTTGCCGACTTTGATGTCTTTGCGCCGGTCCTGAATGCGCATCATGATCGTCTGCAACCGTCCCTGATCGGGATCAAAGGAATAGATGCAGTGATTGTATTTGTTACGCAGCTTGGACTGCCGCACCAATCGTGACGTGATCTCAAGCACTTCGTCCCGCAATGCGGCCTCGACCCGTGGCAATTTCGACAGGCGTTCCACCAAATCGACCCGTGCCCGGGTTGTGTTCAGCGTCAGGAACAAGACAACAGCGACCTCTTTTTCAACCTTGGCCAAACCTGCCATCAAGTGGATCAGCAGGCTTTCGGTATTGGTCCAAGTGTAGTTGAGGCGCCCAACGCGCAGCAGGATATCGTCCAGCTGCACGTCAGATGGCGGCAACGCCCTGTCATGTCGCGGCTCCGCCATCTTTCCTCCAATCAATGCTGCATCACCTCGACGAATTTCATCGCAGCAGCCGTCCGGTTGGTCACTTTCAGCTTGGTGATGACATGATGGATATGCAGTTTGATCGTATGCTCCGAAACCTTCAGCTTTTCGGCGATCTGCTTGTTCTGCAACCCGTGCATCACATGCTCCATCACAGCAATTTCGCGCTGTGTCAGCTTGTCCGTCAACGATCGCCGAGCTCCAGCCAAGGCTTCGTTTTCGCACTGCTGATCTGTCAGCTTTTTATCCAAAACATCAGCCGGGAAATAGGTTCCCCCGCTGAGTAACAACCGCATGACCGCCAACCATATGTCGATGCTCTGGTTCATCGGCAGCACACCCTGGAACCCATCCACACGACCAACGGCTGCAAAGACTTTCTGCACACAGCTGTCATGCATATAGGCAAGTACAATTCCAGGGGCTTCTGGCCCAGTTAGCAACGTCTCGCGCTCATTCAAAAGACGATGAAACTGGCTGCGTTCTTCATCCAGAATGGATGCGTCAATCACAATGAGCCTGGCAGGCACCATAGTAACCGAGGCAATATCTACGAAATCGGAAACCGCGTCGTACCTTAACGGTTCTATCTCTTCAAGTTCAGCTTCTACATTGCGCAAAACGGTATTGGAAAAACTCTTCTTTGGACCAATAAAAACCGCTGTGTCGCAATTAGATTTCAGTTGCTGATGCGTCCCCGATGCCAATGGTTCCATATTAACAATTTCTGGCATTCTTAAACTCCCACACACTCGCTACTTCAATCGGCTTACGCCGAAGAAAGAGCTCACACCGCTCTGGTATTTACGGAAATCAGCTCTTCTCTTTCTGCTCGAAAAAGATTTGCCTGCAGAAGCAATAATTGCCCATCAATCGCGGAGTAAATCCGCCAAACCAACATATTGTGACGCGTTTGAATAGGTCAACTAACCCAACGGTTAACGCCATCAATCTCAAGGTTATCCACAGGTTATAGCAATTTTTACGAGGCTTTTCAAACGCGATCTCGAAATATGACGCCTTTGACCGTGTAATATCAAGGAACACGATCAAGGGCACGGATCGTAACGTTCCGTTTTTGTTATAAAATTTCTTACCTCCACGAGCCTCAATCCGGTTTAAATCTAATCTCCAGCTTACGTCGCGACGCCTTTTCCGTGACCCTGAACCGGCTTGAGACCCTTCCTCACAAGCAGAATTTTTATCTGAACGATCGGATCGTTCGCAGATTTGATCGAAAAGATTCGAAAAGGAGGAAATCAAAACGCGAAAACACCCAAGCAACGGAAACCTGTGATTGCATGGTGGAATTAGAGATAATTCCAAATTGAAAATCACCGCGTTCCCTCAACTATTTAGCAAGTCAAACTGCTCGACAATGGTCGCATTGGATATACTGGTGACCGCGCGGGCAAATTGGGAGAATTAATATGTCCGGCAATCGGCATCAGCATCTTTTCGGCCTGCAAGGCCAGCTTCAAGGTCAACTTCAAGGTCAAGGCCAAGGTCAGCACCAAGGTCAAGGTCAAGGCCAGGATCAAGGCCAAGGACAACACCAAGGTCAGCACAGTGAAAACCTGAACCTCAATGGGAATGGCAACCTGAATGGCAATGGTAACCTGAATGGTAACGGCAACGGGAACCATAACGGGAACGACAATTCCAATTCAAATACCAATGAAAACAGTTCTGCGTCCGATAGCTCCGGACATGGTGCTGGCAAGGGTGTTGGTGTCGGAATGGGCGCAGGCTACGGCGCTGCACATTCTGGGTCACACTCGGATGCGGATTCTGCGTCAAACGCTGCCGCAGCGGCCGCGGCCAATGTTTCCAACACGTCCCATACAGCTGTAAGCAACAGCTCTGATGTATCCGTGGACATCGATCTGGATATCGGAACCACCGATTGGGAACCAACCGATGACGATTTTGCTGATTTTGATCTCGGCAAAGACGCAGAAATCGGTGACATCACCATGGCTAATGGTGACATGAACACAGACATCGGCGGCAACACCGATTTCAACAAAGTTCTGAACAACTCGCTGAACGGTCAAGGCAACGACACCGGTACCGTCAACAACATGAACAATGCTCTGCAGGACAACGATGTGTCCGAAGAAGCGAAGGTCTCAAATGACGGTGACTTCAAAGCCTATCAAAGTGCCAAAGGCGGCGAAGCCACTTCTGACGACGGGATCGACAATGAATCCGACGGCGGCGGTGCAGCTTATTCAGAAGCCAACGGCGATGATGGCGGCAAAGCATATGCCGATGGCGGCAGCGCACTTGGCTTTGGTGGCAAGCACTACGGCAACGAAGGCGGCAAGAGCGAAGGTGATGACGGCGGCGACGGCGGAAACTCCACTGCTATCGGCGTAGGCCTTGGTGGTCTGGGTGTAGGTGTCGGCGTAGGTGCCAATGCTGGTGACACTGGTGATACCGGTGATGCGGGCGACGGTGGTGACAGCGGCGATGCTGGCGACGGCGGCGACGGTGGCGATAGCGGACACGCTGGTGGCTTTGGCTACGCAGACAGCGGTGACGCGGGCGCGATCGGTGCTGGTCTTGGCGGCGGCCATGGCTTTATCCCGATCGGACATGGCGTAGGACTGGGCAACGCTGAAAGCGGCGACGCAGGTGGCTACGGCTACGGTGGCTCCGGTGATGCGGGCGACGGTGATGACGGTGGCGACAGCGGTGCCGGTGGTGCTGGTGGGTCAACCGGTGGATCTGGTTCTGCTGATGGCGGACACGCGGGTGGCTATGGCTTGGGTGCTGGCGAAGGCAACGGCCTGTCCAAAGCGATCGGTGGCGACGGCGGTGACGGCGGTGACGGCGGACACGCTGGTGCATCCGGCGGTATCGCTGGCGGCGCAGTTGTTGGCGGCGGTGACGCTTATGCAGCTGGCGGTGCTGGTGGTGCTGGCGGTTGGTCAGAAGCAACGGGCGGCCAAGGCGGTCAGTCCGGTGGTTACTGGGGTTCCAACAACGGCGATGACGGCTTTGTAACTGGCACTTCGGCTGCTTCGGCAGACGCGGCACTGGATAACGCAGCCTTCAACCAGAACATCGTCCAAGGTGCGAACGTCCTGGGGAACACCGTTGACATGACCGTAGTGGGCGGTGGTTACACCTCGACCCTCATCGGCGACGACGACCTGGGATAATCTCCCACTGAACCTCTGTATTGGGCGCGGCAAGACCGCGCCCAATACCAATAAGAAAAACACGAGCAGCCCGGATCGGTACATGGTCCAAGAATTCATGGAGTTCTGCTCATGCTTGACGACAAATCAGAAATTATTGCCCATTTTATAGGTATATTCGAATTAAATGTCGAAGCTGCGCGCATGAAGATCCAGTATCAGGAAATGCAAGCGTGGCTTTCTCAGGACCCGGATCTTGGCCCCCTTCTTAACGTGACGATCAATGTCACTAGCCCGTACCAACTGAAAGATTTTGAACCCGACCTGGGATGGCGCACGGTGCCTCCACCGTCCCCGTCCTTTTTTGCAAATCCCGGCTATCCCCCATCACCCGCTTATGAAGCGCCGTATTACTACGACTTTTTTCCCAAACTGTTTTTCAATCTGCCCCCCGTGAACCCAGGGTTTGTTCTAGGTGGCGAGCCGATCTTTTTCATCCCGTTCCCATCGTCTTTGGCGACGGTGAGCGTGCAGACCAACTGGTTGCAAGATCACGACATCCTCCTGAATTACGACGCCGGTATTGCATTCCTACCGGCCGCAAGTTTTGACACGGTTCTGACTGAGCTGGCCTTGCAGGCCCAAAGCTTGCACGTGCTGAGCACGCCTGAGATGCCGGAAGACGAAACCGCAATCTCCCAAAGCGCAGAAGACCTGCACAAAAAGCTCACGACATTTGAAGAAGACGGCCTGCCTGCACCAACCGTGGCCGCGACAGTCTATGTCGCCCACGACGATGATGCGCTCAGCATCACCGTAAATGGTGAAGCGGCCGAAAGCCTTCCTGAACTCCCCGAGGTCAGCAATTTCTTTGCAATTGCGGAGCCGGAGGAAGAAGAGGCAGAACTCACCGACGGCCCCAAAGACGCATCGGGCGAAGAGATCACACAAGATTTGGACGGCACGCCCATTGGCGATGACGCGGACGGTGCCCCGCATGAGCTGATCACCGGCGGCAATGTCTTGTTGAACGAAGTTCGCATCGCATCCGACTGGCTGGACGCCCCGGTTATTTCGGTGATGGGCAAAGTGGCGGTGACCAATGCGGTCAGTCAGGTCAATATCTGGAATGATACCGATTTTATCAACGGCGCGATGACCAAGACGTCCGGCGGCACCACCAACACATTTAGTGGGTTCGAGTTCGAGCAAATTGCCAACCCCAAACCCCAGGCCGAGGCTGCGGAAGGCGAAACACTTGGATCGCCAAAGTATGTCGTGATCTCAGAGCTTGATGGCAACCTGATCAATTACAACTACGTCAAACAATTCAACTTTGCCTCGGACAATGACGTGGTTAGCGTTCGCTTTGACGCGCATGAAACGTACTTTCAAACCGGCGGCAACTTTCTGGCCAATGCACACAGCCTTTTGGGCCTGGGTTTTCACTACGATTTGATCGTCGTTGGCGGCGACATGATCGACATGAAGTATATCTCGCAGACCAATGTGATGCTGGATTCTGACGTGATCTATCATCAGGACGGTTTTGCCGGGTCGATCGAATCCTCCGACAATCTGCTGTTCAACTGGGCCAAGATCCGCGACATCGGCAGCGATCATACAACAGCGATGACCCAGAGTTTTGCCGAAGCTTCCGATGCGGTGGCGCGTGGGGATACCGACATTGGCAACGCGCGCAACGATGACGCCTTTGCCGGATCTGATCTGCTGCGTGTCCTTCATATCAAAGGCAGCATCCTCGACGTGCAGGTCGTGGAGCAGATCAATGTTTTGGGCGACGCCGACCAGATCGCCTGGGCCTCGGAGACCGTGCAAAGCGCTGATGGCGCGGACATCTCAGTGATCAGTGGACAAAACGAGACGATCAACCTCGCTACGATCACGGATTCCGGCATCGATTCAACGATTTACACCAGCGAAGGAGCCTACACCGAAAGCTTTCTATACCAAGCGGATTTCATTTCCGAAGAGGACCCGCTGTTGGCAGCGGAAACAAGCGGCCTGACCGGCGAAGCCTTTCTGTTTCTGGCGGACGGGTTGATTGCTCAGGACGACGGAACCGAAGACGGCGCGATTGCAGCCTCCCTACCAGAGGAAAGCACGGTCGACGTTATGCAGTCGGTTCTCGCATAAATTTATTTAAGGAGCACACAGGTGAAAGACTACCATTCACAAGAAGCGCAGGGATCTTCCCCTGCGGCCGACAAGAGCAAGTCTTCACATCAAGGGAACGCGGACACATTCAAACTCAACCCGGATCAGCGGGTGGACCCCCGTGCCGAGGGACGTATTTCCGAACCAACCGGCCCAGGCAGCCCGCCCAAAGGCATGAACCGCGCCATTCCACGTAAAATCACACCTCCCCCAACGCCAACAAGTGGCAGCGGCAACGGCGGCAACGGCGGCAAGTTTCACCGCCGCGTGCGGTCCGGTGGATTTGCCGATGGTTTGGAACGCGGTCTCAAAGCGATCCGGCAAAACCTGATCCTGGTGGCGATTTTCACCTGTGCCACCAATTTTCTGATCCTGGCCATTCCGGTCTATCTGTTTCAGATCTCAGATCGCGTTTTGACCAGCCGCTCCATGGACACGTTGATCATGCTAACAACTGTGATTGTTGGCGCGGTTGTTCTTCAGGCAATTCTGGACGCCATCCGGCGTTTTATCCTGATGCGTACGGCGGTGGAGGTCGCCGCCCAATTGGGCGCCCCTATTTTGTCCGCCGCAGCGCGAGCCTCACTCAACAGCAATGGACGCGAGTATCAAACGCTCGGCGATCTGCAACAACTGCGTGGGTTTCTGGTTTCAGGCACGCTGTTGTCCTTTTTGGACGTCCCCTTTGCGCCCTTCTTTATCCTAGCGATCTACCTGGTTCACCCGCATCTTGGCACCATCGTGGTCATCACCGCGCTGATCTTACTTGTGATCGCCATCGTCAACCAACGCATCACATCGCGAGGGTTTGCAGAAGCCAACATGCATCAAAGCCGCGCAAACTTGCATTTGGATTCGATGTCGCGCAACAGCCAAGTCATCAACGCATTGGCGATGATCCCAGAAGCGGTGAACATCTGGGGCCAAGATACGGCGCGGTCGCTCAAGTCACAGGTCAAAGCGCAAGACCGCAATATCATAACCGCGGCCCTGTCGCGCGCGGTGCGTCTTCTAACCCAGATCGGCCTATTGGGATGGGGGGCTTATTTGGCCATTCAGGACCAGATCACCGGCGGCATGGTCATTGCGGCGTCGATCATTGCTGGTCGTGCCTTGGCCCCGGTGGAAGGTGCCATTGAAGGCTGGAACCAGTTCCTTTTGGCCCGCGCTGCCTATGGCCGTATTGGCAACCTGCTCAAAGGATCACCGCTAAACACCAACCGCTTGATCCTGCCCAACCCCGAAGGGCGGCTGGATGTTGAACGTCTGCTCTTTGTTCCGCCTGGCACCAAACGTGTAGTTCTGAATGGGTTGAGCTTTATGTTGGATCCCGGTGAATCGCTTGCTGTGATCGGCAATTCCGGCGCTGGCAAAACAACACTGGGTAAGATGCTGGTGGGGTCCATTCTTCCGACCTCTGGCGCGGTTCGACTGGATCTGATGGATCTGCGCAATTGGGACCAACGTCAATTGGGGACCAATATCGGCTATCTCCCCCAAGACGTTCAGCTGTTTCCCGGCACCATCAAACAGAACATCGCCCGCATGCGCACCGACGTCTCGGATGAGCAAATCCACAAAGCGGCCGTTCTGGCCGATGTTCATGAGATGATCGCGAGCTTCCCCGAAGGGTATGAGACGATGGTGGCGGCCGATGGCACGCCTTTGTCGGGTGGGCAAAAACAACGGATCGCCCTGGCGCGTGCTTTCTTTGGTGAGCCGCGTTTGGTAGTGTTGGATGAGCCGAACTCAAACCTAGACACGGCCGGCGATGCCGCACTGGCGCGCGCCATGAGCCACGCCAAAAACCACGGAATGACCGTGGTGGTGATCACGCAAAAACCATCGCTGCTAAGCGTGGTGGACAAGATCATGCTAATGGCGGACGGCAATATCGCCATGTTCGGCCATCGTCAAAAAGTGCTGCAAGCGTTGGAGCAACGGCGCAGCGGGCAACAGCCCCCGCAGGCACCGCGCCCGCAACAAAACCCGAATTTGAACCGCCCAGACAATAACAGCTGAGTTGGATGACCTATGACTTTTTTAACGATTGACCACGAAGATCCCCAAGACCGCCCCCAGGAATGGTTCTCTGAATTGCCCCGACAGGTCTGGCGGATCGGTATTCTTGGGCTGATCCTGATGACCGGTGCTTTGGGTGGATTTGGCTATTGGGCGTTTTCAGCGCCTTTGGCCGCTGCTGTTGTCTCGCAAGGGAGCTTTGTTGCAACCGGGCGAAACAAGATTGTCCAACACTTCGAAGGCGGTATCATCAACGAAATTCTTGTCGGCGAAGGGGACTTTGTTCAAGCCGGGCAAACTCTGGTCTCGCTGGACAAAACAGCGGCCGAAACCGATCTGGCCGAATTGAGCCTGCGCCAAGCCCGTCTGAACGCAATGGTGGCCCGCCTGAACGCAGAGTATGAGAACCGCCCAACGCTGACCTTCACCGACGCGTTGGTGCAAAAAGCCAACCTCGATTTCAACCTGTCGCAAATCATGAACAGTCAGACGCTGAGCTTTGATCTGACGCGCGAAAAGATGAACAATGAGCTGGCGCTGATTGATGCAAATATCTCGGCTCAGGAACTGCGGATCTGGGGATACCAGGAACAGCGCACGGCCCTGGAAAAGCAGATCGTCCTGTTGGAAGACGACCACGCCGCAAAAACCAAACTGTTTGAAAGCGGCCTGACCCGGCGCACGGAAATCAACGCATTGCAACGCGCGCTGGTGGACGCCGAGGGGCAGATTGCCCGTCTAACCGCTGAGATTGGTGAGAGCGAAACCATGATCAGCAAATACCAGAAACAAACCGTGCAGACTCGCCACGCCTATAACCAGACGGCTTTGGATGAATTGCAAGCTGCCCAGGCCGAATTGGATAGTATTAATGAACAGATCCTGCAGGCCCAAGATATCCTGCGCCGGACCGAGATCGTGACACCCGTCTCTGGCACCGTCATTCGCATGCATTACCATACGTCCGGTGGCGTCATAAAAGGTGGCAAAGAAGTCGCGGAAATTCTGCCAATAGACGCGCCGTTGATCATCGAAACGCTGGTCCCGCGCACCGAAATCGACAGCATGCAACTGGGTCAGCACGCCTTTGTCCGATTGGTCGCGCTCAACCAACGCACCACCCCGGTGCTGGAGGGAGAGGTCATTTATGTTTCAGCGGACTCCATTCACAATTCCGCCGATATCAAGAACCCCGAGGTCTATGTGGCGCGCATCAACCTGGCACCTGAAAGCATCGCTGCAGTTCCCGGTTTCGTCCCAACGCCGGGCATGCCAGCCGAGGTCTTGATCACCACCGAGGAACGTACGTTCTTTCAATACCTGACCAAGCCCATCGTGGACTCGATGTCACGCGCCTTCCGCGAGGATTAACGCCCGTCCTGTCGATCTCAACTTGGTTGAGGTCGACACAGAACCCGCTTCGCAACAGCTGCGAAAGTGCGACCATTTGATTCTAACAGCCGTAGAAACTGGCGTTTCTGCGGATAATTAGTCGCGTAGAACCAATTTTCCACCCAAATAGACAAGTGGAAACAATCTATTTCCATTTAGAAATCAGATTGAAAAAAGTTAATAAATTCACACAAATGCCTCAATTGGGACAAAATTCAATTTCCACACGACAGCCAAAAAAAATCCCACATCTCAATGGCCCATATCCGCGTGCTTTTTAACACTTTTAAACATTTTCAAACACTCCACTTCAATTGCATCTTTCGCGAATTTCGCTGATTGTGGCAAAATGTTGACGGAAAATTTTCCGTAAAATTGCGCAAACCCTCCCTCACAAAAACGTTAGTAGCTCCAATAAATCACTGCAATTAACGAATATTGAGAAAACGTTAATCCAAACTATATTTACAAACCCTCAAGGAGAGAAGCCTTGGATAAAATAATTACTGAAATCGTTCCTGAGCTGGATGTCGCACTCGGAGACTTTGGCGAGTCACTTCAAGTGGATGATCGAGAAGCAGACATTGATGCAGACACAGACGATCAATTCCTTCTTGGTAATAGCGACAGAGTTTCAAGCATTTCGACGCAGAACACCCCGATTGATAACCAAGACCGAAACGAAAGTTTCAGTGTAAGTGGCGGCTCTGGGTCCTTTCTGGATGGCGGCGAAGGTGCAGACACAGCAAGTTTTTCCGGAGAAGCCAAAGGCCTGATCATTGAATCCATCGGTCGTTTCGGCTCGCTGGGTCGTGAGCTTGAACTCACGCGCGACAGCAAAGCCTATTCCGTATATGAACGCGGGGCCGAAGCCGAATTTGGCGGAGAAAGTCTGCGCGCGACCTATTCAATCATCAACACCAATGGCACGAACATCTCTGACAATCCGTTGTCGGACACCGCGTTGGATACCGCCTTGGCATTTGGGCACGTCACCCGCGACGTCGAGGAAATCACCGGTAGCGATTACAACGATTCCTTCTTTGGATCACGCTCTGAAGACCATTTCAACGCAGGCGATGGTCAAGATTGGATCGATAGCCGCGCGGGTGATGACACGATCGACGCCGGTGCCGGTGATGATCGCATCGTTCTGACCGCAGGCGAAAATGACATCAATGGCGGCGCTGGCAATGACCAGTTGTGGCTGCGTGGAGCGGCTGACGATTTCCTAGTCACCCGTCTAGATGATGGTTCGTACAGCATTGAAACAGCCGCAGGCGAAGTAAGCACTATTCGTAACGTCGAATTTGCCCGCCTGAACGGCGGTACTGTTGTCTCTTTGAATGAGCTTGCGGTTGACGCGGAGCCGACACCACTGCCTACTCCAGAACCCGCGCCGGAACCTACCCCCGCACCAGCGCCGGAACCTACCCCCGCACCAGCGCCGGAACCTACCCCCGCACCAGCGCCGGAACCTACTCCCGCACCAGCGCCGGAACCTACTCCCGCACCAGCGCCGGAACCAGAAGCAAGCGCATCTGATGACGACGGTTCGGTGGCAGAAGACGGCACAGTTGTTTTGGACCTCTTGGACAATGACGCTGGCGATGCCTTGGTCATTTCCAAAGTTGATGCACCAGACAACGGACTCGCTACGTTAAACGCCGATGGTTCAGTGACCTATCGTCCGGCCGCGAATTTTGCCGGTGAAGACACATTCACCTACACCGTGACTGATGCTACAGGCGCGACGTCAACCGCAACCGTTACCATCACCGTAGAAGAAGTGAACGACGCTCCGTTCGTTATCGAGGCCGAAACTACGGTATTGGAGAATGCCGAGGAGCGTTTCAACCTCGTCAGAGGCTACAGTTGCGTCTTCACCTTCAGTCGCGGCCGCTTC
>NZ_JAHHIR010000069.1 GCF_018678075.1 Epibacterium ulvae
CGCCAGCTTCCTGTTCTTTGATCATCGCAATGATCTGCTCATCCGTGAATCGTGCCTTCATTTGTCCGTCCTTTTGTTGGGCGGACTCTACACTAATCTGGAGGAGTTTTAGGGGCTCAGGTCATGCCGATCCCTAAGAGGGCTGCGCAGTCTTGCACGCCCTTGGTCGCGTTGAGCTTTCTGATATGGGTTCTACATCTGTAAATATGGTTGCTCAGGTCACGAACACATGGTGGCCCAGTTTCGGGCAGGAAGTCGTCAGCGATCAAGGCGCGTTTTACCCAGCGTTTGGAACGGCCAGTTGCTTGAGCTATGTGCGCAATAGATGTCGAGATGGCGACGCCCGCTGCATCCTTGTCCCTCACTGAGTAAAGGCAGAACAAGCCTTGTTGTTGCGACATGCCCTGGCAAATGGCTTTGAAAGCCTTACGCTCAACCGGCGACGCTGACTGCAGCGCCCAACCATATACCCATGCGCGCGCAAGCCGGGCCTGATGGCGCGCCAATGCTCGATCGACTTCGGTATGAGTTTTCGTGAGACCGGAAACGGTTATTTCAAGGCCGATATCAATCAGCTGGCACTGTTGCTTGGGCGCAAGGTCTTGTGGGTTTTCCAATCCTCTTTGAATGAATGCTCCCAACCCCAAACACCATTTCTCCAAGATATCAATCTGGACGTCGGGCAGCCATGAAACCATTGGGACGCGTGTTGTGATCTGGGTTCTGGCAGCGATCTCAAACTTGGTGGGGAGTTGGATTACGACTCGGTCATCTAGTCTTCGTATCCACGTCGGATCGAAGTGTGCCCTGAAGACGGGATCGTAGCATGTGGTGAAGTCACGGTAGGAAAGTGGAACCAGAGCCACGTTGTGGATTTGGCAGGTGTGGAACTGCTCTGGCAGCCAAATACTGCGAACACCGCACCCATGTGCCTGTGAGCCAGTTTGTTGAGCCGTTTCCCGCCAACATATCGGGCAGATAGACAGATTTGTCTTCCTGAGGGAGCGTTTGAGAAAGGATTGGCCGTTGATGGTTGAGAATTTTGAAATTGCACGACGGGGCGTGCTTTGCCGCGCACCGTTTCAGGTGATCATGGGGTAGTGGCACAACATAACTGATTGCGTGCCGTCCTTGATTTCCTTGAGGTCAGAGATGCTCGCCCACGGGAGCATTGCCACCGCTTCATCATCATGATTGCCAACGATTAAATGCTTGCGGCCAGGGATCTGGTGAAACCAGTTTTCAAACTTCTGCACATCTGTCGCCTGGCCAAAGGCAAAGTCACCAAGAATCCACAGATCATCGTCAAACGAGACGCAGCCTTGGATGTTCTGGATCAGCGCTGCGTTCATGTCTTCGCTAGACTGATACGGGCGTTTACAAAACTCAATGATCCGCGAATGGCCGAAATGCAGGTCAGCTGTGTACCAGTTGGCCATGTGAAGCTCCTCAATTGCTGTGAGAAGAGTGTAGCTGTCGCTCTGCGTGGCGGCAATTTACGCGGTCGTAAAATGGCTGATGGGTGGCTTCTGCGGCGAAGAGGAGGGTTTTTCTGTCAAGCAGTGATTTGCATCACGCGCGCACTCAACAGCACGAGCTGCGCGAAGTGTAAGTCTTGGCTGGACAAAATGCGTGTTCAAGCTGGATAAATCTATATTCAAGCTGGACGGCACACTTAGAGAGAAATGGCTGGGATGGTAGGATTCGAACCTACGGTACACTGTACCAAAAACAGTTGCCTTACCACTTGGCTACATCCCAGCGCTTGTGTGGGGCGTTTTAATGCTTGTGTCGGGGGGGTGCAAGAGGTTTTTTGTAAAAAATGTGGAATCTGACCCAGCCGAGCGAGGGCAGGGAAAGTCTATATAATTCATTAACTTGTCGCGTATCCATCGGGTTTAGTCGACAAGAAAAAAACCAGCCCGATGGGGCTGGCCTTGCAATTTTGATACCGTGAATTCGACGTCAAAAATCTTGCCAGGGGTTGCCTGCGTTGACAGCGACCGCGGGGGGGGGGGCCGCTGGAACCTCTTCCTCCCAACTTATGTCGGCATCGCCATGGGCGGACGGGGCGGTCGCGGGCGCGCTAGGTTGGTTCATAGCAAACGGTGTGACATTTCCCTGACCGATGTTGAAATGCGCCACCAATTCGCCTAGTTTTCCCGCTTCGGAATTCAGCAGATGACCGGCAGTTGTGGCCTCTTGCACCATTGCGGCGTTTTGCTGTGTTACCTGGTCCAATTGGGTCATGCCGGTGTTTATCTCCACAAGGCCAGTCGATTGCTCTGCGGCCCCTTCGGCGATCCCTGAAATCAGGCTGGAGATGTTGCTGACCCGTTGCACGATTTGCTCCAACGCGTCACCCGCTTTGCCAACCAAATCGACGCCGCGCTCCACCTGTTGCGAGCTGTCAGAGATCAGTGTTTTGATTTCCATCGCCGCGTCCGAGGAACGTTGCGCCAGGCCGCGTACTTCAGATGCGACAACCGCAAATCCGCGACCGGCTTCGCCTGCACGCGCCGCTTCGACACCGGCGTTCAAGGCGAGAAGGTTGGTCTGGAAAGCAATGTCGTCGATCACGCTGATGATTTGCGAGATATGGCTGGAGCTGCGCTCAATTTCGGTCATGGCAGCAACGGCGTTTTGCACCACTTCGCCGCTGTCCTCGGCCTTTGCACGGGCCTCGTTGACCGTGGTTTCAACGTCGCGAGCACCATCGGCCGCAGATTTCACGCTGGCGGTCATCTCTTCAAGGGCGGCTGCGGTCTCTTCCAAGGTTGCAGCTTGGCTCTCGGTGCGTTGTGACAACTCATCCGAGGATTGGTTGATTTCCTGCGCACCATTGCGAATGCTGCTGGACACTTCCACGACCTGTGAAATCGTGCTTTGCAGCTGATCGACTGTTTTGTTGAAGTCCACGCGTAGCTGTTCGTATTCTTCCGGGAAGCTTTCGTCGATTTGCGAATTCAGATCGCCGGTCGACAAGGCCGCCAGATTGGTGCGCAGCGCGTCCACAACTTTGTTCCGTAGCGTCTCGGCTGTTTTCTGCTCCGCTTCCAAGGCTTGTTGTGCCTGAATTTTGTTGCGGAAAACCTCTAACGTGCGGGCCATCGCTCCGACTTCACTTGCGCTTTCAGTGCCCGGGATTGGTGAGCTGTCATCGCCGTTCGCAAGACCTTGCATACGCGAGTTCAATGCCGCCATTGGCACGGTAATGCTGCGCGTCATGAAAAAGCCGAACGTGCCAAGGATCAACAGGCCGACCCCCAGCGTGATCAACGCGGTATTGCGCTGGATTGCAGCTTCCGCCTCGATATCTTCGACGTAGGTGCCAGTTCCGACCACCCAATTCCAAGGCGCAAAGTTGACGACATACCCCAGTTTCGGTTCGATTACATCGGAATCGGGACGTGGGAAGTAATAGGTCAGATCACCTGCGCCTTGCGTGGTCGCAATGCGAACAAGCTCTTTCACCATGTAAGTGCCGCGCTTGTCTACGAGACCGGACATGTCAGTCCCGTTAAAGTCAGGACGCGCACCATGCGCTTTGTTGATGTGCTGGTGATCGAAGGCAAAGAAATACCCAGATGTTCCGTAGCGCAATTTTTCAAGCTCGCGGCTACCTTGTTCCTTGGCTTCCGCAGGCGTCAGCTCATTGGCTTGGACCTTGTTTTCAAGATCTTGCAATGTGCTGATCGCCGTTTCGACCAACAGGTGCAGCTCTTCTTTGCGCATGTCATATGCGTTGTCTAAGGAACGAGAGAGCGTCGTATAGGTTAACGCAAGGGCCATGACCATCGCGATGGCGACGATGGCGTAAATACGAGCGTGCAGTTTGTGGAAGATTCTTAGCATGTCGTGGAAATCCCTTCGAATGGGTCGGTTTGAAACGGGGCCATGAAAATAGCTGGTTGCCCATCAAGTACCGGTGAAGAAGTTAATACCGCGCAAATGAAAAAACCTATATGTGTTAGGGGGGAGACCTTGGTATGGCGATAGTACATTGTTTTTATTCTATAAGTTTCGGTGTGAAAGTGGTTGGGCTTTGCAATGGATTACAATTTTACATATCTTCCGATGATGATCGTAAAAAAGTGATCAATTGAGGCTTTGCGCAAATCATCGCAACTGCCGAGATATGCGGCGTCTTGTTGAGTGATTGCGGGAATTGCACATTCAGCCTGCAGGAATCTGCGAGTAGTCGAATCACAAAAAAGGTCGACCAAGCGGCCGACCTTTTCATTTTGTCTCATCTGATCCGGCGTGCGGATTTCAGATAGCTACATTCTCACCGGCGACGACCTCCTAATGCGCAGGGTGCTACGCCGCGCTATATGATGTCTGTGCGGTGCTAGACGTGGTTTCCCCGGACGTGAGGAGATCCCGTGCCTGACTTGTCCCGATCTGAAAATAGGCCACCAGTTGTGACAGCTTGCTGGCATCTGAATTCAACAAATGACCGGCAGCAGTAGCCTCTTCGACCATCGCGGCGTTTTGTTGGGTCACCTGATCCAGCTGGGTCATGCCGGTGTTGATTTCTGCAAGACCAGTGGATTGCTCAGAGGCGCCTTCGGCAATGCCGGAAATCAAGGTCGAGATATGGCTGACACGGTCAACGATTTGCACCAGCGCGTCGCCGGCCTTGCCCACCAGATCCACGCCGCGTTCCACTTGTTGCGAACTATCGGAAATCAGCGTTTTGATCTCCATCGCGGCATCCGATGACCTTTGCGCAAGACCGCGCACTTCGGACGCCACAACGGCAAACCCACGACCTGCGTCGCCAGCACGCGCCGCTTCGACGCCTGCGTTCAAGGCCAAAAGGTTTGTCTGAAACGCGATGTCGTCAATCACACTGATGATCTGCGAGATTTTTGAAGAACTCTGTGCAATTTCGGTCATGGCAGACACGGCGTTCTGCACCACTTCACCGCTGACTTCGGCTTGTTGGCGCGCGTCGCTTACGGTGTTTTCAACACCACGCGCGCCTTCTGCAGCAGAGCGCACGCTGGCTGTCATTTGTTCCAGAGCGGCTGCGGTTTCTTCCAGAGTTGCGGCCTGGCTTTCCGTGCGATGGGAGAGGTCATCAGAGGCTTGGCTGATCTCAACCGCGCCATTGCTGATTGACGACGCCGCATCAATCACCTGCGATATGGTGTCTTGCAGTGTGTCCAAGGTGGAGTTGAAATCACTGCGCAGCCTTTCGTATTGCTGCGGGAAAGTATCGGTGATCTTGATGTCCAAATTCCCTTGCGACATCTGCGATAGCTTGCTGCTGAGCATCTGAATGACACTCGAGATCTCTTCCTTTTGTTTGGACTGCTCAAACTCCATTTCCTTTTGGCGTTGCAGACCTCTTTGGAATACTTGCACGGATTGCGCCATGCCGCCCAATTCGCTGCGGTTGGTCAACGACGGTACTGGCGAGATGAGGTCTCCGTCGGCAAGCCTGTTCATACGATCGCGCAATTTTTGCATTGGCCGGATCATACTGCGGCTGATGCCTGTTGAGGCAAGGAGGAGCAGGACCAAAGAGACCGCAAGGCAGGACGTGGCCAGAACTTTGGTGTCAAAAATGCTCTCTTCAACGTCGTCGATGTACATGCCGGTGGCCACCAGAATGTCCCAGGGTTCGAACAAGAGCGCGTGTCCCAATTTCGTTTCAACTTGCTTGCTGCCTGGATTCAGAAAGGAATATTCAACCCGTGAGCGACCGTTTGTATCCAAACCGTCAATAAACGCTTTGAAGAATTGTTGACCCGAAGCATCCTGCACGGACAGTTTGTTCTGGCCAATCCAATCTGGTCGATGGGGATGAGCAACGATAGTGCCGTCGGTCGTGATTGCGAAGTAGTAGCCGCTGTTGTCCGAACCAAAACGGGCCTGTTCCAGAATTTTTCGACCAGCGGCGATGCCTTCTGCCCGGGTCAGCTCGCCGGCTAGAACGCGCTCATGGATTGAGCTGAGATAGCTAGAGGCCAATTCGGTCAAATGGTCCAATTCATGGTCACGAAATTCATAAACTTGATCCGCAGAGCGACCGACCAGAAAAAATGTCAAACTCGCAGAGAGAAGCACTGCCAGAACGACCAGTGCGTAGAGACGTGTAGAGAAACGATATAAAAGTTCAGGCATTAGTTTAACGAGCCTTTTGTGGAGATCTGCCTCCAAAAACCAAGAAAAACCTAACACTTGGTGTTCAGAACCACCTGCAAGCCTGAGGACCCGATATGCACTGAGTGCATAGCTCGAAAAATGTGCAAATAGTTCCGAAGTGGGTGGGGAAACCGGGCTGAGATCCGAGTTCGCACCGTGATGACGCGTTATGTGTTTGAAGTTAAATCTTAGTTTCCGGGCGGAGGCACCGCTCTACAAGAAAAAGAGCCCGAATTTCTCCGGGCTCTTTCAGGTAAGGTAAACCAAATGTGTGTGGCGATCAGCCGATGATCGCGTTCAGAGTCGCACTCGGGCGCATGACTTCGGCTTTCTTCTCAACCGACGGGCGGAAGTAACCACCGATGTCCGCGGCCGGGCCTTGGGCGGCTGCAATCTCGGACAGGATCGCTTCTTCCTTGCCAGCCAGCGCTTCTGCGATGGGGGCAAAATGTGCGGCCAGATCTGCATCATCAGATTGCGCGGCCAGGGCCTCGGCCCAGTAGCGTGCAAACCAATAGTGGCTGTCGCGGTTGTCGGGCTGGCCAACTTTGCGGCTTGGGGATTTGTTGTTGTTCAGAATGCCTTGGGTCGCAACTTCGGCTGCGGTGCCCAGAACGCCTGCTTTGGCGTTGCCCTTGACGTCCGCCAGGAAGTTCAGGCTTTCACCCAGGGCGCAGAATTCACCCATGGAGTCCCAACGCAGGTGGTTTTCTTCGACCAGCTGCTGCACGTGTTTCGGAGCTGAACCACCGGCGCCGGTTTCAAACAGACCGCCGCCTTGCATCAGCTTCACGATCGACAGCATCTTGGCCGAGGTGCCCAGTTCCAGAATTGGGAACAGGTCGGTCAGATAGTCACGCAGCACGTTGCCGGTGATGGCGATGCTGTCGTTGCCTGCTGTGATGGTTTTCAGCGATTGCGCGGTGGCTTCACGAGGCGCGAGGATCTGGAACAGATCCGCTTTGCCAGCCGCTTCCAGTGCAGGGGTGACGTATTTGATCAGCTCTGCATCGTGGGCGCGGTTTGCGTCCAGCCAAAAGATCGCCTCGGAGCCGGTCAGACGCTGGCGGTCAAGCGCCAGCTCGATCCAGTTCTCAATCGGGGCTTTCTTCACGGTGCAGGAGCGCCAGATGTCGCCCGCTTTAACGCTGTGGGAATGCAGGGTCTCGCCATTGGCCAGAACGATGCGGATCTCACCGTCGGCGGGCGCTTCAAACGTGGTCGGGTGGGAGCCGTATTCCTCGGCCTTCTGTGCCATCAGGCCAACGTTTGCAACGGAACCGGCGGTGGTGACGTCCAGCGCGCCATTGGCTTTGAAGAAGTTGATGCTCTCGTCATAGACTGTGGCATAGCAACGATCCGGGATCACACAGTTGGTGTCGCCTTTGTTGCCTGCTTCGTCCCAGCCTTTGCCGCCCGCGCGGATCACAGCTGGCATGGAGGCGTCGATGATCACATCGGACGGAACGTGCAGGTTGGTGATGCCCTTGTCGCTGTCGACCATATACATCGACGGACGGTCTGCGGCGGTGGCTTCGATGGCGGCCGTGATGTCCGCGTTGTCCGCAACACGGTCCAGCAAGTCACCCATGCCAGAGTTCGCGTTTACACCCAGCGCGTCGAGTTCTGCGCCGAACTTTTCAAACACCGGAGCCAGCCACGCTTTTACTGCATAGCCAAAGATGATCGGGTCAGAGACCTTCATCATGGTGGCTTTCATGTGCAGCGAGAACATGGTGCCATCGGCTTTGGTGTCTTCGATTGCGCCGGCCAGGAAGGACGACAGCGCTTTGACCGACATGAACGTCGCATCTGCAACGGTGCCTTCGGCCAGGGGATAGGTGTCTTTCAGAACGGTGATCGTACCGTCTTTGGACAGAAACTCGATCTTTGCGTCACCGGCCTGTGCGGCGGTGATGGTCGCGGATGTCTCGTTTGCGTAAAAGTCATTGCCGGGCATGGACGACACTTTGGTCTTGCTGTCGGCAGCCCAGGCACCCATCGAATGCGGGTTGTTCTGGGCGTAGTTTTTGACCGCCTTGGCGGAACGACGGTCCGAGTTGCCTTCGCGCAGAACCGGGTTCACAGCCGAGCCTTTGATCGCGTCGTAACGGGCGCGGATCTCTTTTTCGGCGTCGGTGGTCGCTTCTTCCGGGTAGGAGGGGATGTCGTAGCCTTGCGCCTGCAGTTCGGTCACGGCAGCAACCAGCTGCGGCACCGAAGCAGAGATGTTCGGCAGTTTGATGACGTTTGCATCCGGTGTCTTCACCAGCTCACCCAGAGCTGCCAGATCGTCATCCTGACGCTGCGCGTCGGTCAGCTTCTCGGGGAAGGTCGAAATGATTCGGGCCGCAAGGGAGATATCCTTGGTGCCGACGGTGACGCCTGCCGCCGAGGCGAAGGTACGGATGATTGGCAAAAACGAAGCGGAGGCCAGTTCAGGCGCTTCGTCTACAATGGTATACAAAATATCGGGGTTAGATGTGTCTGTCATGTTCCATACCCTTTCAGCGATAACGGAGGCGGTTGGACGGGGCGCAGGCAAAACCCGCGCTGTGGACGATGTTCGCCGACCGGATTGCAGGGTAAAAAACCCGAATTCACGGCGGCTCTCATGGCCCCCATGTAAATCACACGCGCCTCAGGTGCAATTCTTAGCTGCATCTTTCTGCCGGTCACAGTGACGCGCTTGCGTCAAAGGCTCTCAAATTTAGCGTTCATGGGGTCCCATTTCGCAATACTACAAGGGCCGGGCGCGGTGCGGCGTCAATTCTACGGCAAATTCGAATAGGTTTTTGCGCCTTTTGTGCAGGATCTACATACATTGTCGGCAATCTGCGGCCTCGTATTACCCGCGTGGCCTGTGTAGCATGACATCAGGTTTGATTTTACGGGTTTGATTTTACAGGGCATCAGCGGCGACAGACCGGGCCGACCCGGCCCATTGCCGCCGATGCGGGTGGGGAGTGTATGATGACAAAAGACACAGGGGCAAACCGGGATGGGCGTCTGCTGATTTATGCGCCTGTGCCGCTCTATCGTTTTGATGGTGTTCTCTATGTGGAACGTCAGGCCATCAACGGATTGCGTCTGTGGGCCAGCCATTTTGCCGAAGTGATTTCTATGATGCCAGTCCAGGACGCACCGCCCCCGGTTGGCTGGCTGCCTGCTGATGATCACAAAGAAGCGCTGGAACGGGTGGGGCTTGAGCCACTGCCCACCGCCTATCGTCCGGACCAATTCCTGCGCAGCTACCGAAAAACCCGCAAGCGGATTGGGGACCTGATCCAGCAGGCAGAATACCTCAGCTTTGCGATTGGTGGCCTGTTTGGCGATTGGGGCGCCGTCGCCGGGTTCGAGGCCCGCCGCCAGAAGCGGCGCTTTGCCGTTTGGACGGACCGCGTGGAATCCGAGGTGGTGCGCCAGGATATGAAAGACCCAAGCCGCCGCAAACGCTGGCGCGCGCGGCTGACCTATCGGCCGATGAAAATGTTGGAGCACAAGGTTGTGTCGGTGGCCGCACTTGGCCTGTTTCACGGCAAGGACACGTTTGACGCCTACAGCCCCTACAGCTCAAACCCGCATCTGGTACATGACATCCACATCCGGGCCGAGGATCATATCCCCGGTGACCAGCTGTTGCGGAAAATCAATGACGCCGGGACCGGCCCCTTGCGGATCGTCTATGCCGGGCGCGCGGATGCGATGAAAGGGCCGCTGGATTGGATTGCGGTTCTAGAACGTCTCAAGGTGATGGACATCGATTTTCGCGCCACCTGGATGGGGGTCGGCGATGAGCTGGAGCAAATGCGCACCCGCGTGACCCGTGCGGGCCTGTCGGACCAGGTCTTTCTGCCCGGATTTGTCACCGAACATGATCAGGTTCTGGATGAGCTGCGGCGCGCGCATATCTTTATGTTCTGCCACAAAACCCCCGAAAGCCCCCGCTGTCTGATCGAAGCGCTCAGCAATGGCGCGCCAATTGTCGGTTACGACAGCTCTTATGCACAGGATCTGATTTCAGCCAATTCAGGCGGTGTACTGGTGCCGGTCAACGACGTGGAAAAGCTGACGGATGAAGTGGCCGCGCTTGCCCAGGATCGCACCAAGACCGCGCAGCTGATCGGCCACGCCCGCGCCGATGGAGAGCCGTTTACCGATGAAAACGTCTTTGAACACCGTTCCCATCTGATCAAGGAGCAACTGCGCCCCGACGCACCCGGATCCAACCGCCTGCGCGCCCGCTGGGGAGAGAGCGTGGCGGGCTAAAATGCAGGCAGTGTCTCGGCCCGTTTGACGGATCGGCAAATCTATGACAGGTTCCGCGTCATTTGGGTAACTTGTATGGTAGGTGCCATTGCGGCTGATATCGTCCCGCGTCGCGGCACGGTCTACAGACCTTTCTGATCATGCAGCGATTGAGGCGACAGGGGATCCAAACCGCGCCCAAGGGGACTTGGGATCATTCACTGTGACCCTCTGCCAGCGAAAGATACAACATGAAACGCTTCTCTTTTAATGGCAAAAAAGCTCTCGTCACCGGGGCCAACAGCGGGATTGGTCAGGCAATTTCGATCGCCTTGGCCACAGTCGGAGCGCATGTGGTCTGTGCTGGACGGCGCGGCTGCGGCGAAACCGTTGACCAGATCACCACGGCTGGCGGAACGGCCGAAGATCTGAAGCTGGATTTTGCCGACTCAATGGCCGCAAAACTGGTCTTCCCGGATGCAGGCTTTGATATCCTGGTCAATAACGCCGGGATCATTCGCCGGGATGATGCAGTTGATTTTGGTGAGGACGATTGGGACGCCGTGATGGATGTCAATGCCAAGGCGCTGTTCTTCACCTGCCAGGCCTTTGCGCGCGAGGTCATGGCCCAGAACCGTAGCGGCAAGATTGTGAACATCGCATCGCTCCTGTCCTTTCAGGGCGGCATTCGCGTGCCGTCCTATACGGCCTGGAAACATGCGGTCTCTGGCCTAACAAAATTGCTAGCCAAAGAATGGGCTGCCAAAGGCGTCAATGTAAATGCGATCGCACCGGGCTACGTTTCGACCAACAACGCCGAAACGCTGCGCAATGACGCTGAACGCAACAAGGCGATCCTTCATCGTATCCCGGCTGGGCGTTGGGGTGAGGCGCAGGATATTGCTGACACTGCCGTTCTCCTGGCCGCGCCTGCGTCAAATTACATTCACGGTGCCGTTTTGAACGTCGGCGGGGGCTGGCACGCGCGTTGATGCCGGGCGCGCTGTCAGCTGTCGTCCTCAAAAATCGGGCACTCAGTGAATACTCCGCTCTGATAGATGTTGACCGGCAAGGTTGGGTCCGGATTCGGGCAGGCGGCCTCGACCTTGGCGGCAAACACTTCCGAATTGTCCTTTGGGGTCCATCCCAGTCGTGCGGCTTCTGAATTGCCCCAGAAAGACCGGTCATTGGCCGACGCCCCATAGACGATCGGACAACCCAACGTTTCAAAACGGAATGCGGTTTTGTTAAAGCTGATGAAGTCGCGGTGCGACAGCCATGTGGCCAGCATCCGATGGTTCAGTGGTTCGTCCAGGCACTATCCGATGCGCAAAATGGCGGTTTTCTGGCCAAACTTCTCAAAATAAAACCGTGCCAAAGCCTCACCAAAGGTCTTTGTCATCCCATACAGGCTATCCGGGCGCGGCATAGCTGAGGCGTCGACGGTTTCGCTTTGCTTGTAGTATCCGACAACATGGCTGGAGGAGGCAAACAGGAAGCGTGGCATACCATTGGCGCGGTTGACCGCTGCCAGGTCACCCAGATCGGCCGCGCGGCTTTCCTCATGGGCGGCCAAATCCGTGATCTTTTCCGGTGCGGACAAGACGACCTTTTCCGCCAGATCCGTGATCAAAGAGCGCAAGGCCGTGGCCATGCCACCGGATGCACCTGTCAGTAAAAGTTGTTTCATATCTATGCCGTTTGACTACCAATCTTACGCCGCGACGACCACACGACACTCCGAACGGGCCATGCGGTCAGGCCCTGCGAAGTGATATGCTGGCTTGTATAAATCAGGTTGGGATAAGTGTCGTCAATTCATATGATAACTTTTGATTGTTCTCAGGTGGGTGCGGTGGGCGTGGGCACCGGATCTAGTGGTGCGTCACTGTTGTGGGCCGCGCAGGCAGTTGCGGCAGCGCCAAGGCCAATTCGCGCAGCCACATCATAACGCGTGCAGTGTCATTGCCTTCGCACAACATCATCAACTCCAGCTCAGCCCGTTCAACACCGCCCCGGCGTAGGCTGGACAGCGCGGTCAAAAGACGGCGTTCGTGTTCGGTCAGAATATCTGCGCAATTGGCACATGCGGGATTGTTGAACATGAAACAGGAGCGGCGTGATTGGCGCACTGCGTCCAGCACTCGAGCCACAAGCGAGGCGATGACAGGGCCGTTGCTATAGTCAAAATGCTCTTCCGCGGTTGAAAATGCCCGCATCCAGGTCTGGCTGTGCGGGTTGCTGAAGGTGTTGAAGTAATACCGAGCGATCTGGATGCAGGTGACCTCGTCCCGGTCGGCGCCGGACTGATCCATGCGCTGCTCTTTTTCATTCGGCGAACGGCTGCATGCGTCCGGAAAGCGGACCGAGGGGCGCTGGTTGGTTTTGCGGATCTGGGAGTCCGGTTTTGCGTCGAATTTCTTCTGATGTTTCACGGCCCGACCTTTCGTCTGGATGCGTTTGATCCTGTCAAGTCCGGGCTGATCAGCGGGATGATCTGGCTGGGCTGGCCATTTCTTACAAAAATACTCTGAAATATACAAGGCGATATCAGATACGGTTTAGTGCGGTGTTAGGGTGGGTATTCGTGACAGCGGGCCATGCCGACGCACAGTGCTGCAAAGGGTTAAACTTGCGCCGATATCAGGGAAATGTCGCAGCATAGCCGTAGCCCATGCTTGCCAGGTGCCGATGGGCTGTGCCATCGATCACATTGCGAAGGCAAAATCAAAGTGCCGGATCTGCGGCCAAAACAAGAAGGCGCAACGAACAAGATGATTGGTGTAGCGATCAATGCGAATTTGGACATTCTGGATATGCACGGAGCGGCCTTTGCCACCCACGCGCCCGAGCTGACGATTCTGCGCCCAGAAGAGGTCGCCGACCCGCAGGCTGTTGAATTTGCGCTGACATTTCGCCCGCCGGACGATGCGTTCACGCCCTATCCCGCGCTCAAGGCGGTGGTGTCGGTCGCCGCCGGCGTTGATGCAATTCTGTCCTGTCCCTCCTTGCCCAAGGACGTTCCGGTTCTGCGGGTGGAAGACGATGATCAGGCCTTGCAGATGGCGGGTTTCGCAGCCTTTCATGTCTTGTGGCATCACCGTCGCATGGACCTGCATCTGGAAGATCAGGCCAATGAAGTATGGAACCGCCCCATTTCCGGACGCTCGCCAAGCGAACGTCGGGTGGGAGTGATGGGCTTTGGCCTTATGGGCCGCGCCGTGGCCAAGGCGATTGCCGCGCTTGGCTACCCAACAGCAAGCTTGTCACGCAGCCTGCCTGAACAGCCTGAACCCGGTGTGGAGCATTTCGTTGACCGCGACCGGGATGCGTTTCTTGCCCGCAGCGATATTTTGATCAATGTGCTGCCGCTGACCAAGGCCACACATGGGGTGATGGACGCGGATTTGTTCGCCGCCCTGCCGCAGGGGGCCTGTGTGGTGAACTTGGGCCGGGGGGAACATCTGGATGAGGGGGCGTTGCTCGCCGCCTTGGAAAGCGGGCAGATCGCTGGCGCATCGCTGGATGCCTTTGAAAACGAACCCCTGGCCGAGGGGCATCCGTTTTGGTCACACCCTCGCGTTTTGGTCACGCCGCACACAGCCAGCGCGCCCGAGTCAAAGGGCGTGGTCCTCTCGATCAAAGACGGGCTGCGCCGACTGTCGGATGGGGACATCGGTGACGATCGCCTGTCGCGTGGCTATTAAACCACGCGACAGGCAAGTGAGCTCGGTTTAAGCGTTGGTGAAACGGTCGTTGTACATGTCGCGCAGGATGTTTTTCTGTACCTTGCCCATCGTATTGCGGGGCAGGGCGTCCTGAACCACCAGCGCACGCGGATGTTTGAACCGCGCCAGTGACCCCTGAACCGACGCCATAATGGCCTCTAGATCGGGCGTGGCTCCGGCTTCAGAGATGATCACCCCCAAAACGGTTTCGCCAAAATCGGGATGGGGTACGCCAATTACCGCGGTTTCCAGAACACCGGGCTGTTCGTCCAGCACCAGTTCGATCTCTTTGGGGTAGATGTTGTAACCGCCCGAGATGATCAGATCCTTGTTGCGCCCGACAATCTGGACATAGCCATCTGCGTCGACTTTGCCCAAATCCCCGGTGATAAAGAATCCATCCGCCCGCAGTTCATCGGCGGTCTTTTCGGGCATTTGCCAGTAGCCTTTGAAGACATTGGGGCCGCGCACTTCGATCTGTCCGATTTCTCCCTGGGGCAGTTCTGCGCCGGTGTCAGGGTTGGTGATTTTCAGTTCCACGCCGGGTAGCGGGAAACCCACGGTTCCTGCGCGCCGCTCCCCGTCATATGGGTTGGAGGTGCTCATATTTGTCTCGGTCATCCCATAGCGTTCCAGGATCCGGTGGCCGGTGCGGTCCTCAAACTTCACATGAGTTTCGGCCAGCAAGGGGGCAGAGCCTGACACAAACAAGCGTAAGTGTTGGGTCAGATCTTGCGTAAACCGTGGGTCATCCAAAAGGCGAGTGTAAAAGGTCGGAACCCCCATCATGGTTGTGGCGCCCGGCAATTCATCGATGATCCGGTCTTGGTCGAATTTCGGCAGAAAAATCATACTGCCCCCGGCTGCCAACACCACATTGGTCGCCACAAACAACCCATGGGTGTGAAAAATCGGCAGCGCATGCAGCAGTACATCCGCATCGGTGAAGCGCCATTCAGTAACCAGTGTTTTGGCATTGGACAGCAGATTGTCCTGCGTCAGCATCGCGCCTTTGGAACGGCCGGTGGTGCCGGAGGTATACAGGAATGCCGCCAGGTCATCTCCGCTGCGATCCACGGTGGCGAACTCTTCTGGCATGTCATGGGCCTGATCGACCAGGCTGCCCGTGCCATCCGCGTTCAGCGTCTCCAATCGGGCACTTTGAGCGATGGCAACAGGCTCCAGCGCGGTTTTTTGGCGCGCGTCACACAGAACCAGCGCAGCGCCGCTGTTGTCGATGAAATAGGTCAGCTCATCCACGGTATAGGCGGTGTTGAGCGGCAGAAAGATCAACCCGGCTTGCGCGCAGGCGGCGTAAACCGCCAGGGCCTCGGGGGATTTTTCCACCTGCACTGCAACGCGATCCCCCGGGTTTAGCCCGTTTTGGGTGAACACATGGGCAAATTTCGCCGCCATGGACAGAAACACCTGATGCGTCAGGATTTTGCCGCCGCTGAGGTGAAGAAACGCGCTGCCTTTTCCAGCGTGGCAGCTCAACAGGGTGTCGTAGAGTGGATTGGGCATGTGTGGTTACCTTTCTTGGGGGACCGCGCCGGGCACAGCAGCGGCCAGTGTCTGGACCTCTGCTGTTGCGACCACATTTCGGGTAGCGGCAAAGTCTTCGTGGTTTTGCGACACAGTCGCCAGATCATATAGATAGTTTACCATAGCGCCTGTGGATTGAACGCGCCCTTTTTCGGACGTATCAGCCTCTGCATGAACCGCGTGAATAATGGCTTCGTTACCAAGATGGAAGCGGGCCACCGGTTCAATGGGCAGATCGCCGCGCGACTTGGCATTGATAAGATAATGCGCCGCCAGGGATTTGATCGGATCAGGCTGATCCGGGTTCCAGTCGATTTTCTCCTGAAACAGCCATTTGGCGAGGCCCGGTATCGGTGACAGGGTGACAAAGGTCTGCAATCCGTCCAACTCGGCAGCCAGATCTGCGGCGAACTGTTTGATTAGGGAGTTGCCAAAGGAAGATGCTGGCCAACCCGGCCTGACAGTTTGAGATCGAATAGAACACGGCTGTATCGGCGTCTTGGGCAAGGGGGGCGCGGTCCTGGGCCAGCAGCCCTTGGATCGATCCGGGCGTGCCCTTGGTCAGCGCGACCTCGACAAAGATCAGGGGCTCATCCGGCATGGTGGGGTGAAAGAACGCAAAACAGCGCCGGTCGCTGGGTTCCAACCTCCTGCGCAGATCTTCCCAGCTCTCGATGGCATGCACCGCCTCATAGGCGATGATCTTCTCCAGAATATGGGCCGGGCTTTCCCATGAAATTGGCCGCAGCACCAGAAAACCCTAATTGAACCACGATGCAAACAGATGGCGAAAATCCAGATCCAATGCGGCCAATTCAGGGTCTTTGCCACCCAGCCGCAACAGATCCGCGCGCATCCGCACCAAAGCCTGGGTGGCACCGGGCGGTCGGTTCAGGCGGCGGATCAGCTCTTGTCGTTTGGGTTCTGCCGCTTCGGCGAAGGCGCGGTAGCTCGCTTTGGAGGGGCTGCGTTCGTAATCATCCAGCGTTGAGCGCACGGTTTCCGGATCAAGGTTCATCGCGGTAGCGACAAAGCGAAAGAAGGCTTCCTTGTCGGCGTCATCCAGCCCGTCAAACCGGCTCAGGATTTCTTCGGCCAGCGCAAGGCCCGAGGTTTCACCGGCAGAGCCCACCAGCGCCTCGGCCAGTTCATTCAGGCTGCGGCTGTCATCCGTCATCGCCGATTGGCCCCTGTGGTAGCGGCGTTCAAAAACCGTGGACAGAAGATCGGCAAGCAAGGTCATATGATGGTTCCCATCACAAGATTTGGTAGCCAGGTCGCAAGCTCCGGAAACAGGCACAGCAGGACAATGGCCAGGATCATGCAGGCAACAAAGGGCAAGGAGCCGGTCAGGATTGTTTTGAGCAAGATATCCTGCGCGATCCCGTTGATGACATAGAGGTTCAGACCAACAGGCGGTGAAATCAGGCCAATTTCCATATTGATCGTCAACACCACCGCAAACCAGATCGGGTCAAACCCGCGGTGGTGATGATCGGCAACAGGATCGGTGCGGCCATCAGGATCACCGCGACCGGTGGCAGGAAAAACCCCGCGATCAACAGGAAAACATTCACCGCCCCCATGAGGACCCATCGGGTGACCTCTAGCGTGCCGATCCATTCGGCAATCGACTGGGTGATGAACAGTGATGACAGCATATAGGAAAACACACCCGCGGCGGCGATGATAAACAGGATCATCACGCTATCCTTGGTGTTGTCGCGCAAGACCGTCCAGATCGCGCGCGGGTGCCACAATTTGTAGATGATCACCGCGATCAGCAGGCAGAGTAGCGCGCCGACGGCTGCGGTTTCGGACGGTGTCGCCATACATGGCATAAAGCACGCCAAGGATGATCGCGAGGGAGGGCAGAACCCGTGGCAGGATCTCAACCGTTGTTTCCACGTGTAGGAGCCGGACCCCAGCTGTTTGGCATTGCCCGAGGCCCAGGTGGAATAGAGCGACCAGGCCATAAACAGACCCACCAGCAAGAGGCCAGGAATTACACCTGCCAGGAATAGACGCCCGATCGAGGTTTCGGTGGCGATGCCATAGACGATCATGGTGACGGAGGGCGGGATCAGGATGCCCAATGTTCCCCCGGCTGCAATCGATCCTGCCGCAACACCATCGGGGTAGCCGCGTTTGCGCATCTCTGGGATGCCCATTTTGCCGATCGCAGCGCAAGTTGCGGGTGATGATCCGGACATCGCTGCAAACAAGGCGCAGGCGCCGAGGTTTGATACCACCAGCCCGCCGGGCATGCGGCCCAGCCAACGTTCGAGCGCCTCATAGAGGTCGGCGCCCGAACGGGTCGACGCGATGGAGGCACCCATAATGATGAACATCGGGATCGACATCAGCGCAAAGTTATCAAGCTTGCCAAACAAGATTTCTGGCATCAGTTCCAGCGAGCGCGGCCCGTCAAAGACAATCAGGAACCCGGCGGACACGATCAGCAGACCAATGGCCACCGAAACGCCAGAGAACAACACAAGGATAGTGGCAAACGCCACGATCCCACCAAGTAGGAGCGGATCCATCAGCTGTCCTCCAATCCGTAAGGTTTATCAACGCCCAGGATCACCGCCACCAGATCGGCGATCAACTGTAGCAACAACAGGCCAAATCCGATGGGGATCGACAGGTATGGGATCCACAGACGCACGCCCCAAACGGTGTCGGACCGCCAGCCGCGTTCCCAGGCGAAGTGCCAATATTCATAGCCATGGACTAGCATCACAACGATGATCACGATGGACAGGGTGGAGGTCAGTATCGACATATAGGACCGAGCACGCGGCGCTAGCGACACGGGGATCAGGTCAACATTCACATGACCGCGCAGGCGTTGCACATAGGGCAGGCCAATCAATGTGGCGGCCACCATCAGGTAAATCACAGCCTCGGTCTGCCAAATGGTGGAGCTGTTCAGCACAAAGCGGATGACAATCATCTGGCAAGTGATGCCCACGGCGGCCACGATCATGGCAGCAGAGCACCACCCGGCGAGGGTGGAAAGTGCGGCAACCGCAGTCAGGAATGGATTTTTCTCGGTTTGTGAAGCAACGGCTGAGTTGTGGCTCGCCAAGGGCTCTTCCTGTCGTCAAAGGTGGTATTGGAACGTTCGAGAGGGCTGGGGCAACCCAAAAGGCCGCCCCGCCAAAGTCATTCAACGGCCAGTGCGAGATCGAGCAGCGCTTGCCCGTCGTCCACTTCTTCGACGAATTTCTTGTAGGATGTGTCCATGGCCAGGGCGCGCCAGGCCTCAAAATCCTCGGCTGACATTGTTGCCAGTTCGACACCGGCCTTGGCAAAGACTTCGGCCGAAGCCGCGTCTTGCTTCTTGGCCTCTGCCAGGTAATGCGCCTCGGCCTTTTCAGCGGCGGTAAGCAGGGCGGCTTGTTGCTCTGCGTTCAGCCCATCAAATGTGGATTTATTCATCAAAAGGGGCTGAGACATGAACCACAAGGCCACATCGCCCGCAGGGGTGTAGCAGCTGACCTGCTTGTAAATCCGATAGGACACAAAGGATGAGGACGAGGTATTTGCGGCCCGCAAAACAACGGTCTGCATCGCATTATAGATCTCGAACGAGGCCATGGACGCAATCGAAGCGCCGGCACCGGCAAGCATTTGTTCAAAGGATTTGCCTGCCGCGCGGGTCTGCAACCTTTCGACGTTATCCGGGGATGTGATGCATTTGTCCTTTCCAGCAAAACCACCAGCCAGATAGCCATGGACCAGCACCATGACATCATCCTGCGCCATCTTTGCTTCCAGCGCTTTCATAAAGGGCGATGTCGACAGGCGCGCGGCGTGGTTGTGGTTTTTTTACCAATCGCGGCATCAGGTTCATGTTATATGCCGACTGTCGCCCGCCCGCATAGCTGAGCGGCAGAACCGTCATATCAAGCTGCCCACGGCTCAGTGGTTTATACTGTTCACGTGGTTTAAACAGCGATTTGGAACCAAAGATCTTGATCTCCAGATCCACATCCGCAACAAGCTGTGCCACCTGATGGCGGATGTCCTTGTTGTACCATTGATGGGACAAGCGCAGTTCCTTTTACTGGGCAGCAGCGCCCATTGTAAGCAGAGACACGGCCGCGAGGGCCGACTTCATCGTTAGTTTCATTCTTCGGCTCCCAAAGAATTATGATGTCCCTCTTCAAGGTCCGGTTTAAATTAGGTAGATTATGTTTTTTGATCACTGTTTTTGTACACAAAGCGAGTGTTATTGAATTTGAGGATCGGTTTAGATAACAAGAAACCATGACCCAACGGCGCGCCGATAACATCGCAGAACAGCTGGAAGAGTTGATTTTTGACGGAACTTTTTCCGACGGAGATCGTTTGGATGAGGTTCGCCTGTCCAAGCAGTTTGGCGTCTCCAGAACCCCACTTCGTGAGGCATTACAACGGCTTACTCTGTCAGGATTGGTTGAGTAGATCCCACGTCGCGGCGCATTTGTGCGCCAGCCGGGCCCGATTGAGTTGATGGAGATGTTCGAAGTGATGGTCGAGATCGAAGCCGTCTGCGGCCGTCTGGCGGCGCTGCGTATCTCTGACGCTGCGTTGGAGGATCTGCGCGATACCAATGCCAAGTGCCATGCCGCTGTCGATGGCTCCAATCCCGATGCCTATTATCTGGAGAACGAGCGGTTTCACAGAATCATCTATGAGGAATCCGGCAACGCCTTCCTCGCGCAAGAGGCGTATAAGCTGCACAAACGTCTGAAACCTTTTCGCCGTCAGCAGTTGCGGTTTCGTGGCCGCCTTCAACAGTCGATGGGCGAGCATGAGGCGATCTTGCAGGCCTTGTCTGACGGATGCCAGGAGGCCGCCGCCAAAGCGCTGCGCGACCATGTGGCGGTGCAAGGCGAGAAGTTCCAGCGCCTGATGACGACCCTGAAAGCGGCCGCCGAATAGCCTAGCCTTCGGCCGATTTCAACATTTCTGCAATGATGTCGATGCCCGGTTCGATCCGCCCGGTCGGAATCGAGGAATAGGCCAATCTGAAATGCTGTTTGTCCGCTTTGCCGGGAGCAAAAAACGCATGTCCGGGTTCGATCAGGACGCTTTCTTTGCGCAGCTCATAGGCCAGTTTTTGAGCATCCGTCCCGTCGGGCATTTTCAGCCAAAAAGACGACCCACCAAACTCACCGCGTTTCTGAGGCAGCAGGTTGTGCGCGCGCAAGGTGTCCTCCATCACGGCGCGCCGCTTGCTGAAACTGCGTGCCTGACGTGCCAATTGGGAATCAAAGTGCCCCAGCGACAGGAAATAGGCCACTGTGCGCTGCACATGGCTGGGGGGATGGCGCAACACCGCGCTGCGCAGAGCGCGCGCCTCGTCAATGACCTCCTGCGGGGCCACCATGTAACCAAGCCGTAGCCCCGGAAACACCGATTTGGAAAAGGAGCCCACGTAGATCACCGCCCCGGTCTGGTCGAGAGATTTAAGCGCGGGCGAGGGGGATTTCAGGAAGGAGAGTTCAAATTCATAGTCGTCTTCGACAATGATAAAATCATCCTGCGCGGCCTGGTCCAGTAAGGCATGACGCCGCTCCAGCGGCATGGTGACATTTGTCGGGCAGTGGTGGCTGGGGGTGGTGAAAACAACATCCGTGTCCGGCGGGATCAGATCGGGGGGCAGGCCGTCGTCATCCACATCGATCGCCTCAACCATGCAGCCCTTGGAGCCCAGGATCTGACGCAAACCGGGATATCCGGGGTTCTCCATCACCGCTTTGCGGCGTTTGTTCAACAGCATCTCAACGATCAGCCACAGCGCATTCTGCGACCCCATTGTGATCAGGATCTCTTCGGGGCGGGCGGCAATGCCACGGCGGGGCAAGATCTGGCGCAGAATGAACTCCACTAGCATCGGATCATCGCGCTGGTAGTGATCGGTGGCCAGGGTATCAAAGTCGCGCCGCCCCACCGCGCGCAGGGCACAGGCCCGCCAATTGCGGTGATCAAACAGATCCGCGTCGGATTGCCCGTAAATAAACGGGTAGCGATAATCGCGCCAATTGGGTGGGCGCGAGATTTCAAAATGAGCCGAAAATTTCTGGTTGAATTTGCGCCCCCATTGCACCTGTTCCTGCACCGGGCTGGCCAGATGATCAAAGGTCGGGCGTTTGGGGGCAGTATCGGCGACGAAAAACCCGGATCGGCCGCGTGACACCAGGTATTCATTCGCCACCAGCTCATTATAGGCCAAGGTCACCGTGATTCGAGCGACGTTCAAATGGTCCGCCAACCGCCGTGTCGATGGCATCCGCTCTCCGACCGCGCAGCGTCCCGAGACGATCGCTTCGGAGACAACCTGCTGAATCTTCTGCTGTAATGTGGCCTCACCCTTCGTGGGCAAAAGGAAGATTTCAGGAGGGATGGCCATATGGATCTACTCTGCAACTGGATTGGATCTATCGCTATTGCGCGGAATTTCCACTCGCAAGGTACCAGGCGCAAATCTTTGTTCTTAGGGATGTTTTTTGCAGGTCGCTCCCCCGAGGTGATGAATTTTTGACCAGAAGGTGCACGACGATAAGTCCAAGTGCTGCGAAAAAGTAGACCCAAATCACCCCCGCTGTTGTCGAAATTGGACATAGAATTCTTAGTAAGCGGCATGCCAGCCGGTCTGGTGTGACACTTAAAATGAGCCGATGACAGGTTCAAAGCGCGGGTCCAGAACCCGCCGGTCCAGACAAGGAGAACGAAATGAAAGCACTCACAAAGCTATTGGCGGGCGCTGCCATCCTCACCAGCGCCACTGCTGCCTCTTCGGAAGAGCTTACGGTTGGTTATTTTCTGGAATGGCCGATGCCGTTTTTAGCGGCTAAGGCGGATGGTGCTTATGCTGAGGCCTTGGGCATGGATGTGAACTGGGTTGCGTTTGAGACGGGGACAGCGATGTCTGCGGCGATGGCGTCTGGTGACGTTCAGATTTCCGTCAGCCAGGGCGTGCCTCCGTTTGTTGTTGCGGCCTCTTCCGGTCAGCCGCTGCAGGTTCTGGACGTGGCTGTGAGCTACTCTGAGAACGACAACTGCGTTGTGGCCACCACGCATGAGATCGACAAAGACAGCGCCGATGAGCTGGCCAGCAAAAAGGTTGCAGTTCCGCTCGGCACCGCGGCGCATTACGGCTTCTTGAAGCAGATGGAGCATTTCGGCATCGATCTTGCCTCGCTTGAGATCGTCGACATGGCGCCCACCGATGGTGCGGCAGCGCTGGCGCAGGGTTCTGTTGATTTCGCCTGCG
>NZ_JAHHIR010000096.1 GCF_018678075.1 Epibacterium ulvae
AGCGGATGAACCGCACGATCAAGGAGGCGACAGTGAAGCGAGACCACTACGACAGCCACGAACACATCTCGGCGACTTCATGGCTGCCGACACCCTTGCCCGCAGACACAAAACGCGCAGCAGCCTCACGCCCTGCGAAAACATCTGCAAAATCTGGACTTCCGAGCCAGATCAATTCATCATCGACCCGATCCACCAGATGCCGGGACTGAACAAGTAGTTGCGTTTTGCACGATGGGTGAAGAGGGCAGGGACATTCTTGGGGAATTCTGGTGCCCAGAAGAGGACTCGAACCTCCACGTCCATAAGGACACTAGCACCTGAAGCTAGCGCGTCTACCAATTCCGCCATCTGGGCACAGATGTCGTGAAGCGGGCGTATAAGGGGAGACGTTGGGGAGGTCAAACGGAATTTTGACGATTTTGGAAAATACTCAGATGGAGATGGGCGAACAGTGAAATGATGTGGTTTGCCCTCAATTGGCTGCATTCATTTTCGTTTTGCGCCTTGTTCCAAAGGTCTGAGAGCGATAAATCAGATCCATAGCTAGAATTGGGAGCCAACTGATGTCCAAACTGGTCACGATCTACGGTGGGTCCGGCTTTGTGGGCCGTTATATTGCGCGACGCATGGCCAAAGAAGGCTGGCGTGTTCGTGTTGCGGTGCGCCGTCCGAATGAAGCAATGTTTGTTAAACCCTATGGCGTTCCCGGCCAGGTTGAACCGGTGTTGTGCAATATTCGCGATGACGCCTCGGTTGCTTCTGTCATGGAAGGTGCTGATGCGGTTGTGAACTGTGTTGGCGTCCTTAATGGCCTCGGCAAGAACACGTTTGAAGCGGTTCACGCAGATGGCGCCGAACGGGTCGCACGTATCTCAGCCGAGCAAGGTGTTGCGCGTTTTGTGCACATGTCAGCCATTGGTGCGGATGCGGAAAGCGCAAGCGAGTATGCGCGCACCAAAGCCGAAGGCGAGGCTGGTGTGCTCAAACATCGTGCAGATGCCGTGATCCTGCGCCCGTCGGTTGTCTTTGGCACCGAGGATGAATTTTTCAACCGTTTTGCTGGAATGGCGCGGATGTCTCCCGTTTTGCCGATCGCAGGCGGTTCGACCAAATTCCAACCTGTATTTGCCGATGACGTCGCCAAGGCGGCAGTTTCTGGCGCATTGGGACAGGCTGAGGCTGGAACGTACGATCTTGGCGGGCCTGAGGTGAAAACCTTCCGCGCCTTGATGCAGCAGATGTTGGGTGTCATTCACCGCCGTGCCATCATCGTGTCGCTTCCTGGTTTTGCTGCCCGTCTGATGGCCTTTGGGTGCGACCTGGTTCAAAAAGTGACCTGCCAGCTGATCGAGAACAAGATGCTGACGGCTGATCAGGTGAAAAACCTCAAGTCCGACAATGTTGTCGCAGAAGATGCAAAAGGCTTTGCCGATCTTGGTATTCGCCCTGTTACACTGGCATCGGTGCTGCCCACGTACCTGTGGAAGTTCCGCCCGTCGGGTCAATATGATGAAATGGTTGGCTCTGCGCAAAATTTGCGCGGCGATATCTGATACAGCGATCCAGACCGGATTTCAAAAGGCGCCACGCGGCGCCTTTTTTTTTGTTTGGGCTCAGGCGCTATAGGCGATGACCAGCAGGACCACGCCAAGAATGATCCGGTAAATCACATAAGGTGTGAAGCTGACACTGCGCAGCAGGCGCATCATAAGGGTGAGCGCGAGGAGAGCCGAGGCAAAGGCAAGCCCCGCCGCAATCGCCGCATCGCGCATAACGCCTGTGTTGGCTTCAACGGCCATCTCTGCCCCCAGCAGCAGTCCTGAGGCCAAGATGGTCGGAATGGACATCAGCATGGCGATCCGCGCGCCTTCTTCGCGGGTATAGCCGAGTTGTCGCGCACCGGTGATCGTAATGCCCGAACGTGACGTGCCGGGGATTAGGGCAAGCATTTGCCACAGGCCTAGGATAACCGCGTCCTTTACACCCCAGTCGCCGATGTCTTTGCGCGTGGGTCCCCATTGGTCCGCAATATAGAGAACAATGCCAAAGCCAAGCATGGTCCAGCCGATAACCGTCATCGATCGCAGCGCATCGCTTAGACCGGTGAAATGCAGGAAGGCGCCAAATAGGACTGTGGGGATCGTCGCGATGATCAGCCCCAGTGCGAGCTTTGCGCCGGGCGTGTCAACTTTACCGCGGGCGAGCGTGCCAAGCCCGATCACCCCGCCGCGTACATCGCTCCAGAAATAGAGGACGACGGCAAAGAGCGTGCCGACGTGAACAGCTACATCAATCAGCTGCCCTTGGTCGTCCAGGCCAGTGAGTTCAGGCAGAAGAATCAGGTGGCCGGATGATGAGATTGGCAGGAATTCGGTAAGACCCTGGATAATCGCAACAATAAAGAGGTGAAACAATGACATGGGGAGTCCTGTCGGTACTGAGTTCATACATACTGTGTAATCTGTCTATAAGTCATTGTGATGAAAAGAAAGTCCATCAAGTAGTTCCGATTCGGACCTAAAAACTCTGTACATCGTCCGGAATCTAGGTATGACCAGAGAAACGGCAGGCCATTTAGGTCAGCATGATTTACCAATAACCGCTATGCTCAAATACACCCGGTGTAGGGGCTAGCCAAAAATGGAGTTCTTAGCTGTGGCCAAGCAACCGATGCTCAAATTTGTGCAAGTCGACCGCGACATGCCCGAAAAGAGAACCGCAGATGTACGCAAGGAAGATTTCGACGAAATCTATGCTGAGTTCGCTGCTGCAAAAGCCGAAGAACAGTCGAGCCGCTGCAGCCAGTGCGGTGTGCCTTATTGTCAGTCGCATTGCCCGTTGCACAATAATATCCCAGATTGGCTGCGCTTGACCGCGACAGGTCGTCTGGAAGAGGCTTATGTGACCAGCCAGGCCACCAATACCTTCCCCGAGATCTGTGGCCGTATTTGCCCACAGGACCGTTTGTGCGAAGGCAATTGTGTGATCGAACAGTCCGGCCACGGCACTGTTACCATTGGCGCGGTTGAGAAATACATCACCGACACGGCGTGGGAAAAGGGCTGGGTGAAACCAGCGGCACCTATGGCGGAACGTTCTGAATCTGTTGGTATCATCGGTGCGGGCCCCGGCGGTCTGGCCGCGGCAGACATGCTGCGCAAGGCCGGTGTTCAGGTCACTGTGTACGACCGTTACGATCGTGCGGGTGGTCTGCTGACCTACGGTATTCCCGGCTTTAAGCTGGAAAAAGACGTTGTAATGCGCCGCAACAAGCTGCTGGAAGACGGCGGCGTGACCTTTGTTATGAACTGCAACATCGGTGAGGATATCTCTTTCGAAGAGATCCGCGCAAAACATGATGCCGTGGTCATCGCAACCGGCGTGTACAAGTCCCGCGATCTGGCGATGCCAGGTTCCGGCGCGACAGGTATCGTCAAAGCGATCGACTTTTTGACCGTTTCAAACAAAGCGTCGAACTTTGGCGATAGCATCCCGGAATTCGAGGACGGCACCCTGAATGCGGCCGGTAAGAATGTGGTTGTGATCGGTGGCGGCGACACCGCCATGGACTGTGTCAGGACCTCGATCCGCCAAGGTGCGACCTCGGTCAAATGTCTTTACCGTCGTGACAAGGCGAACATGCCTGGCTCGCAGCGCGAAGTGCAAAACGCCGAAGAAGAAGGTGTGATCTTTGAATGGCTGTCCGCGCCCAAAGGCTTTGCCGACAAGGATGGCAAGGTATCCGGTGTGATGGTGCAGCGCATGCGTTTGGGCCAACCCGATGCCTCTGGACGTCAAGCACCGGAAGTGATCGAAGGCGCAGATTACGTCGAAGACGCAGATATCGTAATCCAAGCGCTTGGCTTTGAGCCAGAAGACCTGCCGACGCTTTGGGATCAACCCGATCTGCCGGTCACACGGTGGGGTACGGTAAAGGCCGAATTTCAGACCGGTGCGACCGAGATGGACGGTGTTTATGCGGTGGGTGACATCGTACGCGGCGCGTCGCTGGTGGTTTGGGCTATCAAGGACGGTCGTGATTGCGCCGATGCAATCCTTGAGCGGTTCAACGCAAGTTCTGCCGTCGCAGCCGAGTAACTTCGAAAAAATTCCAACAGCGGCTTGAGCGCCCCCGCAAGGGCGAGGCGCCGCCGCCTGAGAAAGGATATGAATATGACCAAATATGATGCAGATTGGGTCCGCGCAGAAGAAGCCAAGCGTAAGTGGATGGCTGAAAACGGGCTGTATTCCGAAGACGAAGAGCATTCCTCCTGTGGTGTTGGCCTTGTGGTCTCCATTGACGGCAAGAAGAGCCGCAACGTGGTTGCCGCCGGCATCGAAGCGCTGAAAGCGATCTGGCACCGTGGCGCGGTAGACGCTGATGGCATGACCGGTGATGGCGCGGGCATCCACGTGCAGATCCCGGAAGCTTTCTTTTACGACCAGATCGAACGTACCGGCCACAAGCCGCACAAAGACGAACAAGTCGCGGTTGGTCAGGTCTTCCTGCCACGGACCGATTTTGGTGCACAGGAAACCTGCCGGACTATCGTCGAAAGCGAAGTTCTGCGCATGGGCTATTACATCTATGGCTGGCGCCATGTGCCGGTGGATGTGTCGTGCCTGGGTGACAAAGCCAATGCGACTCGTCCTGAGATCGAGCAGATCCTGATTTCGAACTCCAAAGGCGTCGACGAAGAGACATTTGAACGCGAGCTCTATGTCATCCGCCGCCGCATCGAAAAAGCGGCTGCTGCTGCGCAAGTTGGAGAGCTGTATATCGCCTCGCTGTCGTGCCGGTCGATCATCTACAAAGGCATGATGCTGGCGGAACAGGTTGCGGTTTTCTATCCCGACCTGATGGACGAACGTTTTGAATCCGCGTTTGCGCTTTATCACCAGCGTTATTCCACCAACACATTCCCACAGTGGTGGCTGGCACAACCGTTCCGCATGTTGGCCCACAACGGTGAGATCAACACGCTGAAGGGCAACCTGAACTGGATGAAAAGCCACGAGATCCGTATGGCCTCGGCATCGTTCGGTGACTACGCGGAAGACATCAAGCCGATTGTGGCGTCGGGTTCTTCCGATTCCGCCGCGCTCGATTCCGTGTTCGAGGTTCTGGTGCGTGCAGGCCGTTCTGCGCCCATGGCGAAAACCATGCTGGTGCCCGAAAGCTGGTCGAAACAGGCGTTGGAATTGCCACAAGCTTGGCGTGACATGTATTCCTATTGCAACTCTGTGATGGAACCTTGGGATGGTCCAGCTGCGTTGGCGATGACCGACGGTCGCTGGGTCTGTGCAGGTCTGGATCGCAACGGCCTGCGTCCGATGCGTTATGTCGTGACCGGAGATGGCTTGGTCATTGCGGGTTCCGAAACTGGCATGGTGACCATCGACGAATCCAACGTGGTGGAAAAAGGCGCGCTTGGCCCTGGTCAGATGCTGGCCGTGGACATGAAAAAGGGCAAGCTGTTCCACGACACCGAGATCAAAGGCAAACTGGCGCGTGCACTGCCGTTTGGCGAATGGGTCGAGAAAATCAACGACGTCGACCAAGCGCTGGCCGAAGTCACCGAAAAACCGCTGTTCCAAGGCGAAGAACTGCGTCGCCGTCAGGTTGCTGCCGGTTACACCATTGAAGAGCTGGAACAAATCCTGTCGCCAATGGCCGAAGACGGCAAGGAAAGTCTGGCGTCGATGGGGGATGACACCCCGTCTGCGGTTCTGTCCAAAATGTACCGCCCGCTGAGCCACTTCTTCCGCCAGAACTTTAGCCAGGTGACCAATCCGCCAATCGATTCGTTGCGTGAATTCCGCGTGATGTCGCTCAAGACTCGTTTTGGTAACTTGAAAAACGTGCTGGACGAAGACAGCTCGCAGACCGAAATTATCGTGCTCGAAAGCCCGTTTGTGGGCAACGCGCAGTGGTCTGAGCTGGTAGAGCAGTTCAATGCGCCCCTAGTTGAAATCGACTGTACCTTCGAAGAAGGTCAAGGCGCGTTGAACGCAGGCCTCGCCCGTATCCGCGCCGAAGCCGAAGAGGCCGTGCGCTCGGGTGCCGGTCATATCGTTCTGACCGATCAGCATTCCGGTAACGGCAAAATTGCCATGCCGATGATACTGGCGACCTCGGCTGTACACTCGCATCTGACCCGCCAAGGTCTGCGGACTTTCTGCTCGCTGAACGTGCGTGCCGGAGAATGCATTGACCCGCATTACTTTGCGGTTCTGATCGGCAGTGGTGCGACGGTTGTGAACGCCTATCTGGCGGAAGATTCGCTGTCGGATCGGATCGAACGTGGTCTGCTGGACGGTAGCCTGACGGAAAACGTCGCGCGCTATCGCGAAGCCATTGACCAAGGTCTTTTGAAGATCATGGCCAAGATGGGCATTTCGGTTATCTCCTCCTATCGTGGGGGCCTGAACTTTGAAGCCGTTGGTCTGAGCCGTGCGATGGTTGCGGAATACTTCCCCGGCATGATCTCGCGTATCTCGGGCATTGGTATCCACGGGATCCAAAAGAAAGCCGAAGAGATCCACATCAAAGGTTGGGCCACGGCAGAGGGTGTCTTGCCCATCGGTGGCTTCTACAAGGCGCGTAAATCTGGCGAAACCCACGCGTGGGAAGCGACTAGCATGCATATGATGCAGATGGCGTGTAATCGGGCGTCGTTTGAGCTGTGGAAGCAATATTCCAACAAGATGCAGTCGAACCCGCCAATCCATTTGCGGGATCTTCTGAACATCAAACCCTTGGGTGAGCCGATTGCCATCGAAGAGGTGGAATCGATCACCTCGATCCGCAAACGCTTTGTTACGCCGGGCATGTCCCTGGGGGCTTTGTCGCCCGAGGCGCATAAGACGTTGAACGTTGCAATGAACCGTATCGGCGCCAAGTCGGATTCGGGTGAGGGCGGTGAAGATCCGGCGCATTTCCACCCAGAACCCAATGGCGACAACCCATCTGCCAAGATCAAACAGGTGGCATCGGGTCGGTTTGGCGTAACCGCGGAATATCTGAACCAGTGCGAAGAGTTGGAAATCAAGGTCGCGCAGGGTGCAAAACCCGGCGAAGGTGGCCAGCTGCCCGGCATGAAGGTCACCGACCTGATCGCCCGTCTGCGTCACTCCACCAAAGGCGTGACCCTGATTTCACCTCCACCGCACCACGATATCTACTCGATCGAGGATCTGGCGCAGCTGATCTACGACCTGAAGCAGATCAACCCGCGCTGTAAGGTAACCGTGAAACTGGTGGCGTCTTCTGGCGTGGGCACCATTGCGGCAGGTGTTGCCAAGGCAAAGGCCGACGTGATCCTGATTTCGGGCCACAATGGTGGCACCGGTGCGTCGCCTGCGACCTCGATCAAATACTGTGGCTTGCCATGGGAAATGGGTCTGACCGAAGCGCATCAGGTTCTTGCGATGAACAACCTGCGCAGCCGCGTCACCCTGCGGACCGATGGTGGCCTGCGCACAGGGCGTGACATCGTCATGGCGGCGATGATGGGTGCCGAGGAATACGGCATCGGCACCGCCGCGTTGATCGCGATGGGTTGTATCATGGTGCGTCAGTGCCAGTCGAACACCTGCCCGGTTGGCGTTTGTACCCAAGACGAAGAACTGCGTGGCAAGTTCACCGGCAACGCGGACAAGGTTGTGAACCTCATTACCTTCTACGCGCAGGAAGTGCGGGAAATCCTTGCGTCGATCGGCGCACGCTCCTTGGACGACGTGATCGGTCGGGCTGATCTGCTGGCGCAGGTCTCTCGTGGCTCGGCGCATCTGGATGATTTGGACCTCAATCCGATGCTGATCACCGTCGATGGCGCGCATGACATCGTCTATAACCGTGACAAGGAGCGCAACGCTGTTCCGGACACGCTGGACGCTGAAATCGTGCAGGACGCTGCGCGCTTCCTGAAAGACGGTGAGAAGATGCAGCTGTCTTATGCAGTTCAAAACACGCATCGGACCGTGGGCACCCGGACCTCCAGCCACATCGTGCAGAACTTTGGTATGCGTAATACTCTGCAGCCCGACCACCTGACCGTCAAACTGCAGGGGTCTGCCGGCCAATCTTTGGGTGCCTTTGCAGCTCCGGGTTTGAAACTGGAAGTGTCCGGCGATGCCAACGACTATGTCGGCAAAGGTCTGTCTGGCGGCACAATCACCGTACGCCCTCCACAAGTGAGCCCATTGGCCGCAAGTGAGAACACAATTGTCGGAAATACCGTATTGTACGGTGCGACCGACGGTTATCTGTTCGCTGCAGGACGCGCAGGTGAGCGTTTTGGGGTGCGGAACTCTGGTGCCAAAGTGGTCGTAGAAGGCTGCGGATCGAACGGTTGTGAATATATGACCGGCGGTATCGCAGTGATCCTCGGCTCGATCGGTGCCAACTTTGGTGCGGGTATGACAGGCGGTATGGCGTATCTTTACGATCCAGAAGCAGAAGCCGACCCAATGATGAACATGGAATCTCTGGTCGTGTGCCAGGTCACCGTGGCGCATTGGGAAGGTGAGCTGAAGGCGCTGATCGAACAACATCTAAAAGAGACCGGCAGCCGCAAAGCCGCTGAAATCCTGCAAAACTGGGACAATGAAAAATTCAACTTCCTCCAGGTTTGCCCAAAAGAAATGCTGAACAAACTGCCGCAGCCTTTGTCGCTCGAAGACAAGGTAATCCCGGCTGAATAATAGAAATTAACTGATCCCCAACTGGACCCGCAGGCGGAACACCTGCGGGTTATTTTTTATCCAGAATCTCCTCTTGGAGCTCTGTGACCGACTGCCGTATAGAGAAGACATGGCAAGTCGGGCAAAAAGCACAAAAACCTCTGCAAAGAGCAAGACAGGCAAGCGACGGTTTCGACCGATTGCGTGGCTACGCCGTTGGATTTTGCGCAGCCTTCTGATCGCGATTGCGACTGTCACATCGCTTGCGTTGCTCTATTCCGTGGTCAATCCACCCATCACCCATACAATTTGGTCCGAAAAACGCCGCCTGGGTGATGTGGACCGCGAATGGGTGCCCATCGAACATATCAGCCCGGTTCTGGTGCGATCCGTTGTGGCGGCCGAAGATGCAAATTATTGCCTTCATTGGGGTTTTGATCTCGAGGCGATTCAATCGGCACTGCAAGACGGCGGTCAACGCGGCGGCTCCAGCCTGTCGCAGCAAGTGGTCAAGAATGTCTTTTTGTGGCAGCATCGCAGCTGGTTCCGCAAAGCGCTTGAGACGTTGCTCACGCCCATGGTCGAGGCCGTTTGGACTAAACGGCGGATCCTTGAAGTCTACCTCAACGTGGCTGAGACCGACGAAGGCGTATTTGGCGTTGAGGCCGGTGCCCGGCGATATTTTGGCAAAGGTCCGGATGAGCTTTCGGCGCGCGAGGCGTCGTTGTTGGCGGCTGTGCTGCCAAATCCAAAAGGGCGATCCGCAGCAAAACCGACGGCTGGGCTTGTAAAACGAGCAGCGCGAATTGCCGATGGTGCGGCCACGATCCGCGCGGATGGCCGTTCCGCGTGTTTCGAGGATTGAATCTTCCGTCAGTATTGGGCATCTGTGGAGGGGTTCTCATATCTTATTTTTGGAGTCTGCTTAGGTGGCCCGCCTCTATCACGTTCCGCTCTCCCCCTTTTGTCGTAAGGTCCGTCTGTCTTTGGCGGAAAAGAAGATTGAAGTTGAACTGATCGAAGAACGCTACTGGGAGCAGGATCCAGATTTTCTGCGACGCAACCCGGCTGCCAAGGTCCCGGTGCTGCGTCTGGATGGAAAGATCCTGACCGAAAGCGCGGCCATCTGCGAATACATCGAAGAAACGCGCCCCGAGCCTGCGTTGATGCCAAGCGACCCTGACACCCGCGTTGAGGTTCGACGCTTGGTCGGCTGGTTCGATGATAAATTCCATAATGAGGTCACCTCGAAACTGCTCTATGAGCGGGTCAACAAAAAGGTCACCGGCGAAGGTTACCCCGACAGCAAGAACGTCAAAGCAGGTGCCAAGGCGATCAAATACCACCTGGACTACATGGCCTGGTTGTTGGACCATCGGCGTTGGCTGGCCGGCGATAAGATGACGCTGGCCGATTTTGCTGCCGCCGCCCATTTGTCGTCGCTGGACTATATCTCTGATGTGGATTGGAACCGGTCTGCCATCGTGAAGGATTGGTACGCCAAGATAAAGTCGCGTCCGGCGTTTCGGTCCATCCTGGCAGATCAGATCTCGGGATTTCGCCCGCCGGTCCATTACGCCGATCTCGATTTCTGATAGAGTTGCGGGAAGCGCCGTTTTGGGCTGCTTCACCCCATTCCTATCGAGAGTGCGCCTGACCCGATGACAGACTTGGCAGAATTTAAGGCCCGCTTGGTTCAACAGGCCATCGCAGAAGGTTTTGTCTCCTGCCGGATTTGTCGTCCGTGGGATGTCCCAGAAGTTGCAGACCGCCTAGCGGTGTTTGTTGAGCACGGGTTTCACGGGCAAATGGGATGGATGGCGGAGCGCCAGAATTGGCGTGGAGATCCCGCCCAGCTGTGGCCAGAGGCGAAGTCTGTCATCATGCTAGCCGAAAGCTACACACCGGATGAGAACCCGATGGCAGCGGTTGCCCGCACAGACCATGGCGCGATTTCGGTCTATGCGCGGAACAAGGACTATCATGACTTGGTCAAAAAACGCCTGAAACGTTTGGCGCGCTGGCTGATTGCTGAGACGAGTGCGCAGACCGAGGTGAAGGTTTTTGTGGACACCGCCCCGGTTCCGGAAAAGCCGCTGGCACAGGCAGCCGGACTTGGCTGGCAGGGAAAACATACCAATCTGGTCAGCCGGGACTTTGGCAATTGGGTCTTTTTAGGCTCTGTTTTTACAACGCTGGACTTACCGGTGGATCCCCCTGAACCGGATCATTGCGGATCCTGCCGGTCGTGTCTGACAGCGTGCCCAACAGATGCCTTCCCAGCCCCGTATCAGATGGATGCGCGTCGGTGCATTTCCTATCTGACGATCGAGCACAAAGGCCCGATCGACGCTGAGCTGCGCCCGTTGTTGGGAAACCGAATTTACGGATGTGATGACTGTCTTGCGGCCTGTCCCTGGAACAAATTCGCTGTCGCCGCGAGCGATATGCGGTATGCCGCACGCGATGACCTTGACGCGCCACCCTTGGCGGACCTGGCGCGTCTCGATGATGCAGCATTCCGGAGCGTTTTTTCAGGATCACCGATCAAACGCATTGGTCGCGACCGTTTTGTACGCAATGTCCTGTACGCCATTGGCAACAGTGAAAACCCAGCGCTTACTCAAGTTGCGCAGGCGCTGTGCGACGATGATGATCCTTCGGTGGCTGATGCTGCGAAATGGGCGGTGGACCGGCTCAGTTGACGGTTCTGGACAAGACATGTCGCCCAGGATCGCTATTCCCGCAAGGACACAATGAAAGAGGAAAGCAGCGATGGGGCTGGCGTTAGGCGTAGACACAGGCGGTACCTACACGGACGTTGTTCTGGTGCGCGATGAGGTTGAGGTCGTTGCCTCAGCCAAAGCGTTAACGACCCGGCAGGATCTGGCCATTGGGATCGGATCCGCGGTTGAGGCTGTACTAAGCCAGTCAGGCACCAAACCCGCTGGCATCGGCCTTGCATCCCTGTCGACCACCTTGGCCACCAATGCTTTGGTTGAGGGGCAGGGCGGACGGGTAGCGCTGGTTTATGTCGGGTTCGATGAGAGCGATTTGGAGCGGCATGGTTTGGCCGATGCTCTTGCCGGTGATCCTGTCGCCTGTATCGGCGGCGGTCATACCCACAGTGGCACAGAGGCCGCAGCGCTGGATCTGGAAGCGCTCGATACGTTTCTTGAGACAACGGCAGCGGATGTATCAGCCTTTGCCGTGGCGTCTCTCTTCTCCACCCGCAACCCAAGTCATGAACAACTGGTGGCCGAACGTATTCGCCAGCGCAGCCAAAAGCCGGTGACATGCTCCTACCAGCTGTCGGCCAAATTGAACGGCCCCAAGCGCGCCGTGACTGCCGTGTTGAACGCGCGGTTGATCGGGATGATTGACGCCTTGATTGGCCGGGCTGAGGATACATTGCGCAGACTTGGTGTTGAGGCTCCGATGATGGTTGTCCGTGGCGACGGTGCCTTGATGAGCGGTGCAGAGGCTCGCCGCCGCCCGATTGAAACCATCCTCAGCGGCCCTGCGGCGTCGATTGTGGGTGCCAGTTGGCTCACGGGTGCGCAGGACGCCATTGTCAGCGATATCGGCGGCACAACAACCGACGTGGCCCTGATCCGCGATGGCAAACCGGCGCTTGATTCACAGGGCGCGCGGGTCGGGCAACACCGCACCATGGTCGAGGCTGTTGCCATGCGGACAACGGGCTTGGGCGGTGATAGTCAGGTGCATGTCAAAGCCAGCGGATTGACCGGCGGTGTGGTGCTTGGGCCCAAACGGGTCGTGCCCGTCTCACTGATGGCGATGGATGCGCCCGACACCGTGCATCGCGCGTTGGACTTGGCTATGAGCGCACCGTTGGTCACGGAATTGGATGGCCGTTTCGTACGACGCATCAAAGGCGTCCCGACGTCTGGTTTGGCTCTACGAGATCAGGCGTTGCTGGATCGCCTCTCAGAGGGTGTTGAACCCCTTTCGGCAGTGTTGAAAACACGGATGGAACACGGCGCGCTCAATCGATTGTGGGAGCGCGGGGTAGTACAGCTCGCCGGGGTTACACCGACCGACGCAAGCCATGTCTTGGGGCAACAGGCAAGCTGGGATGTGGCTGCCGCTGAAAAAGCATTGACGCTTCTGGCAAAACGACGGATCGGCACTGGTGAACCCCTGGCAAAAGACGCAGTCCACCTAGCGCAGATGATTGTCGATCAGCTGACAACGCAGACAGTTTCTGCGCTGTTAGAGACTGTTTTCAGCGAGGATCCCGGATTTGATACCCCGGCGGAAAACCTTGTTGATCACCCGCTGATCCAGCGTGCGTTGGCAGGGCACCGTGGCTTGATCGCCCTGGATGCTGCGATAAACGTGGATGTTGTTGGGTTGGGTGCCTCCGCCGCAACCTATTATCCGGCCGTTGGCGACCGTTTGAATCTGCCCGTGTTGCTGCCAGAGCATGCAGAGGTGGCCAATGCAATTGGAGCTGTCGTGGGACGTCTGTCAGAGCGGCTTCAAGGACACGTCACCGCCCCAAGCGAGGGCCTGTTCCGTGTCCACTTTGAGAGTGGCCCACAGGATTTCCGATCCAAGGAGGAGGCATTGTCCGTGCTTGAGCAAACCCTGTCGGAACATGCGCGTCAGACCATTGAACGGGCAGGCGCTGTGGATGTCACTGTAACGACCGCGCGGGATATACGCTCAACCCAGGTGGAAAACCGCGAAGTCTTTGTTGAAGCAGAAATCTCGGTAGAGGCCACCGGACGGCCGCGTATTGCGGCATAGCTGGGGGCCAATAAAGCCCCCACCAAGCCGTGTTAGGCTGCGTCCACGGTGCGTTTGGGCAGGACCCAATCGGGACGGGGAAAATGGCAGGTGTAGCCATTTGGAATGCGCTGCAGATAACCTTGGTGCTCTGGCTCAGCTTCCCAGAAATCGCTGACGGGTTCGACTTCGGTGACAACCTTGCCGGGCCAAATACCCGAGGCGTCGACGTCGGCGATCGTATGGGTCGCGATTTCTTTTTGCGTTTCGTCGACATAATAGATGGCCGACCGATAGCTCATACCAACATCATTACCCTGACGGTTGACCGTCGTTGGATCGTGAATTTGAAAGAAAAGCTCTAGCAAGGCGCGAAAGCTGGTCTTGCTAGGGTCAAACTGAATTTCGATCGCCTCAGCGTGGGTCCCATGGTTTCTGTAGGTCGCATTGGGCACGTCGCCGCCAGTGTATCCCACGCGGGTTGAGATGACGCCTGGTCGGGTGCGGATCAATTCCTGCATGCCCCAAAAGCACCCACCCGCCAAAACTGCACGTTCAGAATGGTTCATTTAGACCTCCACTTGATTGATGTAGTCGCCGTATCCTTCGGCTTCCATGTCGTTCAGATGCACAAACCGCAGCGACGCCGAATTGATGCAATACCGCAGCCCGCCTCTGTCTTGGGGACCATCCGGAAAGACATGGCCAAGGTGACTGTCGCCATGGGTGGACCGCACCTCGGTGCGGATCATGCCGTGGCTCATGTCCTTCAACTCTTGCACATAGGCGGGCTCAACCGGCTTGGTAAAACTGGGCCAGCCGCAGCCGGATTCATATTTGTCAGACGACGCAAAAAGCGGCTCGCCAGATACGATATCAACATAGATACCCGGTTCTTTGTTCGCCAGCAGCTTGCCGGTGCCCGGGCGTTCGGTGCCCGATTTCTGGGTCACATAGAATTCTTCTTCCGACAGTTGCGCGATGGCGTCGGGGTTTTTGGTGTAGTCCGTCATAGCGTCTCTCGTTCTGTGACCTTCGATCTGAAGATGGTGTGCCGCAGGGCAGTTTCAAAGAAAAAACGCAATGCGACGCTGTTTCCCGATGTCCCGTGCCGCAATCGTGAAGAACTTCGATCACATAAATACGGCGCGCAATGAAAAAGGGCCGCTCATGGAGCGACCCTTTGAATGCCGTGACGACAGCTTCGTGATCAGGCTTCGCCGTTCACGCTGTCTTTCAGAGCTTTGGCGATGGTCATTTTCACAACTTTGTCCGCCTCTTTCATGAATTTCTCACCGGTTGCCGGGTTGCGCACTTCGCGCTCCGGACGCTCGCGGCAGTAGATCTTGCCAACGCCAGGCAAAGTCACAGCGCCACCGCCGGATACTTCGCGAGTGATGAGATCACAGACTGCTTCGAGCGCTGTACCTGCGGTTTTCTTGTCGCTGCCCATTTCGTCGGCCAGCGCGGCAACCAGTTGTGTTTTGGTCATCGGTTTGGACATTATTAATTCTCCTTACGACTGCCCGATTTGTAGGGCCTCATCGCAGAATACTACCGGTATGTTGTGGTTAAACACAACGGATAGACACCCAAAACAAAGGGGTTTCAGCGATTTTTCGTCGAAACTCGATGCTTTTTCAGGGTCAAAGAAAGGCGGTTTCGTCGAAAGAACGCAATTTTCGACTGTGCAACCGTTCCAGCGGCATGCCTCGCAGTGCTTCCATAGCCCGTATACCAATTTGCAGATGGCGCGAAACCTGTGTTTTGTAGAAATCTGACGCCATGCCCGGCAGTTTTAATTCCCCGTGCAGAGGCTTGTCCGACACACACAGAAGCGTCCCATAAGGAACCCGGAACCGGTACCCATTGGCCGCGATCGTCGCACTTTCCATATCCAATGCGACGGCACGCGACTGGCTGAGACGTTGAACCGGGCCCGATTGGTCGCGCAACTCCCAGTTGCGGTTGTCGATCGTCGCAACAGTGCCTGTCCGCATCACACGTTTCAGGTCGTAGCCTTCGAGCTGGGTGACATCCGCGACCGCTTGTTCCAATGCAACTTGGATTTCCGCCAACGCCGGGATTGGAGTCCAAATCGGTAGATCATCGTCCAGGACGTGGTCTTCACGCAGGTAGGCGTGGGCCAGTACAAAGTCGCCAAGGGCCTGGGTGTTCCGCAAGCCCGCGCAGTGACCCACCATCAACCAGGCATGGGGACGCAAAACGGCAATATGGTCGGTCGCTGTTTTTGCATTGGACGGGCCGACGCCGATGTTGACCAAGGTGATGCCGTGCCCATCCGCACGTTTCAGGTGATAGGTCGGCATCTGAGGCATTTTTGCGCTGGCCGGGATCTCAGCCGTTGGGTCAGAGATCTCATGGTTGCCGGTGCTGACAAAACTTGTGTAGCCGGATTTCGGGTCGGCCAGCATCTCACGTGCGTAGGCTTCAAATTCGGAAACATAGAACTGGTAGTTGGTGAAGAGCACGTGGTTCTGGAAATGCTCCGCATCGGTGGCGGTGTAATGCGACAATCGCGCCAGCGAATAATCTACCCGTTGCGCAGTGAATAGGGCCAAGGGCCCCACATCATCCGGCGCCGTATAGGTGCCATTCACAATGTCATCGTTGGTGGTGGCAAGGTCCGGAACATCAAACGTATCCCGCAGTGAAAACCCGGCCGCCCCGTCCTGTGGCACCGTGATGTCATCGCGATTGGCAACGGCAAAATGCACCGGAATAGGCGTGTCCGAAAACCCAATCTCGACCGGTTGCCCGTGGTTCTTGACCAACAATTGGATCTGCTGAACCAGATAACTTCGGAACAAATCTGGACGGGTAATCGTGCTGGCATAGGCTCCAGGGGCCGAGACATGACCAAAGCTCAGCCGACTGTCGACCCGGGTAAAGGACGGATTGACGAAGCGAATTTCTGGGTAGAACGCCCGGAAATGCACATCGCCCTTGGGGCCGTTAAGCATGACATCGGCAAAGGCGTTGCTCAGAAAATCTGTCGCGCATTCATAAAGCTCGACCAGACGCTGTACCGCAGCCTCGGCATCCGTGTATTTTTCGTGGGACGGCGCAGTTGGTGTCTTCAGCGTCATTTAAAACCTTCGATTACTGGAATTTTCTTGAATTGGGTGACATCCACAAGGCTAAGGTCGGAGATGCGGATTTCCGGGATCACGACCAGGGCCAACAGCGAATGCTGCATATAGGCGTTGTTAAGGTTGCATCCGCAGGCCTCCATCGCCTCAACAATTTTTTGCGCTTTGGCGGCGACCTCGATTGCGGGCTGATCAGACATCAATCCAGCAATCGGCAGTTCAACCAGCGCCAGCTCTGCGCCATCGCGGAAGATCGTTATGCCGCCGCCCACCTCAGCCAGGCGATTGGCTGCCAGGGCCATTTGCGCGCGGTCTGTGCCGACGACAATCATATGGTGGCTGTCGTGGGCCACGGTGGATGCCATCGCCATGTTGCCGGTGTAGCCAAAGCCCGAGACAAAGGCGTTGGTAACCCCGCCAGTGCCGCGATGCCGTTCGACCAAGGCGATCTGACATACATCACCGGCCCCTTCGGCCAGCCCATCAACCACCGGAAGCTCGGCCTTTAAAGCCTTGGTCGGGGCTTGGTTCTCGACCACGCCGATGACATTGGCGGTCACGGTATTTGCGCCGTCTGGTGCCCGGATTTCAAAGTCTCGCGCTTGCAATGTATGGCCCAGGTGAATGGTGCCGCGTGCGTGGTCTGGCCAATCCAGATGCGGGCAATCGACATTGATAGAGCCTGAATCCGCAACAATCTGACCACGGGCCATTACCAGTTCAATGGGCAGTTCGCTCAGATCCGACGTTAGGATGACATCAGCCCTCCGTCCCGGTGTCAGCGAGCCCAGCTCGCGCTCCAGTCCGAAATGGGTTGCGGTGTTGATGGTGGCCATCTGCAGTGCGGCCAGCGGGTCGCAGCCACATGTGATGGCGTGACGCACAACGCGGTTCATATGGCCATCATTCACCAGCGTGCCGGAATGGCAATCATCGGTGCACAGAATGAAGGAGCGGTTATCCAGCCCTTTTTCCGTAACGGCAGTAATTTGGCTTTCTACGTCATACCATGCCGAGCCAAGGCGCATCATGGCGCGCATACCTTGGCGGGTTCGCGCGATCGCGTCCGCCTCGCTGGTGCCTTCGTGGTCGTCAGCCGGGCCGCCCGCAACATATGCGGCGAAATCGGGCCCTAGGTTCGGTGAGGCATAGTGCCCGCCGACGGTTTTATTGGCGCGCTGGGCGGCTGCAATCTCGGCAAGCATTTTCGGGTCGGCATTTGCGACACCGGGGAAGTTCATCATTTCCCCCAGGCCAATGATACCCGGCCAAGCCATCGCCTCGGCCACATCGTCGGGTGTGATTTCGAACCCGGTCGTCTCTAACCCGGACGCGGATGGGGCGCAGCTTGGCATTTGCGTGTAGATATTGACGGGCTGCATCAGCGCCTCGTCATGCATCAACCGCACACCTTCGAGGCCCATAACATTGGCGATCTCATGCGGGTCGGTGAACATTGTTGTCGTTCCGTGGGGAATGACAGCGCGCGCAAATTCGGCTGGCGTCAACATGCCGCTTTCGATGTGCATATGGGCATCGCACAGGCCGGGGATCATAAACCGGCCCTTGGCCTCGATCACCTCAGTCTCTGGACCGCAGCAATAGGATGCATCCGTGCCAACATAGGCGATGCGTCCACATTTGATTGCAATGTCGTGGTCGGGCAGGACTTCGCGGGTGTGTACATTCACCCATTGTCCGCCGCGGATTACGGTATCAGCGGGTGTGCGGCCGGCGGCCACCTCGATCAGCTGTGCGGCGACGTCGGGCCAACTCGGGAACAGGTTCTCTGACATGCGGTATGTTCGTATGTTTGCGCCACTAAGTTCAAGCGTAACTTATCCTGTTTCATCAAAAGGTCATGCAATAATAGGACGAAAGTCCCATGGATATCGTCATTCACCACAACCCCGCCTGCGGCACGTCGCGCAATGTGTTGCAATTGATCAAAGACGCCAGTTATGAGCCGACCGTCGTGGAATACATTAAAACTGGTTGGACGCGGCCTCAGGTGCTGGCTTTGTTTGCGGCGGCGGGTCTGACGCCCCGGCAGGCATTGCGCACCACCAAATCTCCGGCCGAGGAGCTGGGTTTGCTTGATCCAAGCGTGCCGGATGAGGTGCTTCTTGACCACATGATGGACCATCCCGTTTTGGTCAACCGACCGATTGTTGCTTGTAAGAACGGTGTCAAACTGTGTCGTCCGTCCGGGGCTGTTTTGGATTTTCTGGACAATTGGCCCCAAGGTCCGTGGGCCAAAGAAGACGGCACCGTCTTGATCGATGCAGAGGGCAACCGCGTTCCAGAATGATTTGCGGCCCGGATCGATCACGGGCATGATGCCCGAATGGATGGCGATACATTAGATGCAGACAGATTTGACCGGTTTTTGCGTGGGGACGGTCGGTGCCTGGTGGTGCGTGATGTCGTCAATGGCTCTGAGCCGTCCAAAAGACTGATAATCACGCATGCGGGAGACCCGGAATGACCGCCGAGCGCCAACCGATTGTTACGATTTCTTACTGTATTGGCTGCAACTGGCTGCTGCGGGCGTCCTGGATGGGGCAAGAGCTTTTGTCTACGTTCCAATCGCAATTGGGCGGCGTGACGTTGGTGCCCAGTGACATCGGTGGAACCTATGAGATTTGCGTGGGTGACACAGTCCTGTGGGAACGCAAGCGCGACGGTGGGTTCCCGGATGTCAAAGAGCTCAAATCCCGGGTGCGTGATCATATCGCGCCCGAGCAGGATCTTGGGCATTTGGATCGCTAAGAAACTGCGTTTGGCGCTTGTCATGGTGACGGTGTGACCGCATCTATAGGTCATGAATAAAACTTTGCTTTGTCTGGGCTTTGGCTATTCCGCACGCGCATTGGCGCGACGGCTGGCTCCCGAAGGATGGCGCGTTCTTGGCACCAGCCGGGAAGGCCAATTGGTCGATGGTGTTCAAACTATAAAATGGCCGGGCAGCCCCCTGCCACTGGACGGCGTGACACATGTGTTGTCGTCTATCGCTCCATCCGAGGGGGGTGATCCCGTTTTGCAGTGTTTGATGGACCAACTGGGCGGCCAAAACCTTGACTGGGTCGGCTATCTGTCGACAACGGCGGTCTATGGTGATCATGGTGGAGCCTGGGTGGATGAGCGCACCGAGCTTGCGCCCAGCACCACACGTGGCCATTGGCGGGTGGCGGCCGAGCGTGCGTGGCAGGCCAGTGAACTGCCGGTGCATGTGTTTCGTCTGGCGGGGATATACGGTCCGGGGCGCGGTCCCTTTGCCAAGGTGAAATCCGGTCAGGCGCGCCGGATCATCAAACCGGATCAAGTGTTTTCGCGGATCCACGTGGAAGACATTGCGCAGGTTCTGACCGCATCACTCGCACGTCCTAACCCGGGCGCAGTTTACAATCTGTGCGATGACATTCCCGCGCCGCCACAAGATGTCATTGGTTTCGCGGCTGAACTTCTTGGGCAGCCATTGCCACCTGTTGTCGATTTTGATGAGGCTGAGATGTCCCCCATGGCGCGCAGTTTCTATGCTGAGAACAAGCGTGTGCGAAACGACCGGATCAAGACGGAACTGGGGGTCGAGCTGCTTTACCCGGATTACCGCAGCGGTCTAGAGGCATTGGCCAAGTTGGAAGATTAGGCTTCGACCGCATCACGTATTCGTAACCTATATGATACTTATTTATAGGTTACATAAATCCATCACCAGCTTATCTATGTTTAGCCGGTTACGTTTTCCTTGTTCGCAATGAAGACGTGACCGTCGTTTAACGTGAGCCAACTGTCAGGTGGAACCATGCCCCTTATCGAAGTCAAAGTATTCAAAGACGAACTGAACGCGGAGCAATCCCAGGAACTGATCGCCAAAATCACGGATGCCGTCACCGAGGTCACAAGCGAGAAACTGCGCGATGTGACCTGGGTGGTGATTGAAGAGGTCAAAGACGGCCAATGGGGCGTCGGCGGCAAAGCGCTGGGCCTGCCGGATGTCAAAGCGATGATGTCGAGCTAATCTATAGCCCCCCTGCACACAGCAGGGGGTATTAGCCGCGCCGTGCGGCAAGGTCGACGATACCAAGCACGTCCAGAACTTTTGCCTCGATCTGGTCCGCGTTCATGGCGGCCACGTCATACATATCCTTGGGGCTGGCCTGGTCGATAAATGTGTCAGGCAGAACCATGGAACGGTATTTGAACCCGGCATCAAACACGCCTTCATCGGCCAAAAGCTGCGAGACATGGGAGCCAAAGCCACCAATGGCGCCCTCTTCGACGGTGATCATGGCCTCGTGGTGCGCGGCAAGATCAAGAATCATGTCGCGGTCCAACGGTTTGGCAAACCGCGCGTCTGCAATGGTTGGGGTGATGCCTTTTGCCGCCAAAGCCTCAGCCGCTTTTTGTACTTCGGACAACCGGGTTCCAAAGGACAGGATCGCAACCCGTGCGCCGGTTTGGATCATGCGACCCTTGCCAATTTCCAGCGCTTGCGGCTGTTCGGGTAGCTCAACACCAACACCTTCGCCGCGTGGATAGCGGAAGGCAATCGGACCCTCATCATAGTCTGCAGCGGTTTTGACCATATGGGCCAGCTCCGCCTCATCCGCTGCGGCCATCACGACCATTCCAGGCAGATTGGCCATGAACGCGACGTCAAATGAACCCGCATGTGTTGCCCCATCCGCGCCAACCAGACCCGCACGGTCGATGGCAAAGCGAACGGGTAGACGCTGGATCGCAACGTCATGCACGATCTGATCATAGCCTCGTTGCAGGAAGGTCGAATACATCGCGCAAAACGGTTTCATCCCGCCAGCCGCCAAGGCCGCGCTAAAGGTCACGCCGTGTTGTTCGGCAATGCCCACGTCAAAGGTGCGCGAGGGGTAACGCTCTGCCATCAAATTCAAGCCTGTGCCGTCGGGCATGGCAGCCGTCACGGCGCAGATTTTGTCATCCTTGGCCGCCAGTTGCACCAGCGTGTCCCCAAAGACCGAGGTATAGGACGGCGCGTTGGACGGAGTCTTCTTTTGTTTGCCCGTGACGACATCGAATTTCGCGGTCGCATGCCCTTTGTCGCGTGCCGCTTCGGCGGGGGCGTATCCTTTGCCCTTCTTGGTGAGCACATGGATCAAAACCGGCCCGGTGGCGCGGGATTTGACCGTTCTGAGGACCGGAAGCAACTGTTCCATATCATGGCCGTCGATGGGCCCGAGGTATGAGAACCCCAACGCCTCGAACATGGTGCCGCCAACCGCCATGCCTTTGAGCATCTCTTTCGCGCGTTTGGCCCCTTCGCGGAAGGGTTCCGGCAACAGAGACACCGCACCTTTGGCGACGGCTTTCAGATCGTGGAACGGTTCTTCGGCGTAGATGCGCGACAGATAGGACGACAAGGCCCCGACCGGTGGGGCAATCGACATCTCATTGTCGTTCAAGATCACGATCATCCGCTTGCCCAGATGGCCTGCATTGTTCATGGCCTCAAACGCCATGCCAGCCGACATCGAGCCATCGCCGATCACGGCAATCGCGTCACCGCTGCCTTCGGGAACAACCCCACCCAGATCATGCGCAACCGCAAAGCCAAGCGCCGCTGAAATCGACGTTGAACTATGCGCGGCGCCAAAGGGGTCATAGGGGCTTTCGCTGCGTTTGGTGAAACCGGACAGGCCGTCCTTCATCCGTAAGGTGCGGATACGGTCGCGCCGCTCGGTCAGGATCTTATGCGGGTAGCTTTGATGGGACACGTCCCAGATCAGTTTGTCCTTGGGCGTGTCGAACACCGTGTGCAGGGCGACTGTCAGCTCAACCACACCCAGACCCGCGCCAAGGTGACCGCCCGTTTCCGACACGGCAGAGATGGTTTCAGACCGTAGTTCTTGGGCAACCTGAGCAAGCTGTGCATCGCTCAATTGGTTCAGGTCCGCCGGGCGGTTGATCTGATCCAAGAGCGGTGTATTGGGCCGTTCCGACATGGTTGGCTGAGCTCCTCAGGGGTTCGAATTAGCTATCGCGCGCAATAACGAAACGCGCGGCTTGCTTCAAGGTTTCTGCGTCATCTCCATAGGGATGTAGTGCCGCAGAGGCTTCTTGCACCAATTCGTCCGCGCGCAATTTCGCCGCATCCAGGCCAAGCAGGGACACAAATGTTGCTTTGCCGGCGTTGGCATCCTTGCGCAGGGCCTTGCCGACTTTTTCGATGTCGCCTTCGACATCCAAGATGTCATCGGCAATTTGAAACGCGAGGCCAAGGGCGCGGGCATAGCGTTGCAGGGGCTCCGCGTCCTGACCTGCAAAGATCGCACCGGCTGTTGCCGACCATTCAATCAGGCAACCGGTCTTGCGCTGTTGCAGACGGGTGATTTGATCCAGGTCCAGTGGCTGCGCCGCGCTTTCGGCGGCGATGTCCAGCATTTGCCCCGACACCATACCATCCTTGCCCGCCGCCTTTGCCAAGCTCAGGATCAGAGGCAACGCATTTGGGCCGACAACAGGCTCTGAAAGCAGCTCAAAGGCAAACCCCTGCAGGCTGTCGCCTGCCAGAACGGCCATAGCCTCATTCCATTTGCGGTGAACCGTGGGTTGGCCACGACGGAGGTCGTCGTCGTCCATACAAGGAAGGTCGTCATGCACCAAGGAATAGGCATGCACGCATTCGATGGCCAATGCCGCGTTCAGCGCTGCGTCCTGTGAAACACCATGCAATCGCGCGCTTTCTAACACGAGAAAACCGCGCAGCATTTTGCCGCCCGCAATTGCGTAACGCATCGCAGCATGCAGATCATCACCGCCCCTAAGACGGGTTTCCGCATAGGCAGAGATCGTCATCTGTGCGCTTTTCAGCGCTGCGCCAAAGTCCACGGGGGCCGTCATGGGTTAGCCTGCGTCCAACGGTTGGGTTCCGGTCGGCGCGCCATTGGCGTCCAAGGTGATCGCTGCCACCTTTTCTTCGGCCCGTTTCAACTCGTCTTCGCAGCGTTTTTTCAATGCAGCACCGCGTTCGTACAGGGCGATAGATGCGTCCAGGGCCACATCACCGCGTTCCAGCTGGTCCACAACAGTCTCCAGCTCACGCATGGCCTGTTCAAAGCTCAACTCTTCGACGGGGATGGGGGTCTCGGTCATTATCCTGCCTTTATCAATTCGTCTACATGCGCCGATGTCGCGGCGGTCAGCGCGTTCAGATCATATCCGCCTTCCAGAGTCGAGACGATACGGCCACCGCAAACCTCCTGCGCGATTTTGCAGAGTTCCGCTGTGAGCCATCCGAAATCTGCGGTTGTCCAATTGAGGTTTGCAAGCGGGTCGTCCTGATGCGCATCAAAGCCGGCCGATAGGATGATCAGCTCTGGCTTGAACGCCAACAGGCGCGGAAAGGCGATGTTTTGAAACGCAGTGCGCATTTCAGCCGTTCCAGATTCGGGCGGCAGCGGCATGTTCAGGATCTGGCCATAGTTGCCATCTTCATCCGGGCGACCGGATCCCGGCCACAGCGGCATTTGCTGGGACGAGATGAAGAGCGCGCGTTTTTCGTCCCACAGGATGTCTTGGGTGCCGTTGCCATGATGGACGTCAAAGTCGACAACCGCGACCCGTTTCAGCCCGTGGTGATCCAACGCATGTTTGGCCGCCAATGCGGCATTTCCCAACAGACAAAACCCCATCGAGGTCTCGGTTTCTGCGTGGTGACCCGGCGGGCGAACGGCGGCAAAAGCGTTTTGGACATCACCGCCCAACACAAGGTCCACGGCGCGAACAGCCGCACCCGCTGCGCGGTAAGCTGCATCCAGAGATCCCGGAGACAAAAATGTATCCCCATCGATCTGCTTCAACCCTTCAAACGGCAGGTCATCGCGCAGATCATCCAGGTAGGATTTCGGGTGGATGCGCAGCAGGTCGTCTTCGGCGGCCATTGGTGCAGTGACACGTCGCAACTCTTTGCCTTCAAGCCCGTGCAACACATGCTCCAGTCGCGCCACCCGTTCCGGATGCCCATCCGGGGTCACATGGGACAAGCAATCGGCATGGGTGATCAATGCTGTGGTCAAAAGGACGCTCCATCTGCGTGTTCATGCGTACCGTAGATGGCTTGCTACAAGGGCTTCAAGAGGTTCCGGTGCGCGCTGTCGAAATCGTCAACGCGCCGCCGCTGTTAGTCAGGCGCCAACATATATCCGGCGCCACGCACGGTTTGCAGGTATTGCGGCTGCTTGGGATTGGGTTCGATCTTGCGGCGCAGGCGCGTGATTTGAACATCCACGGCGCGTTCTTGCGCTTGGCCACGATCACGGCCCAGATCCTCAACCAATTTGGCACGGGTCACGGCTTCGTTTGGTTGGGCTGAGAAGATCTTCATCAGCTGGCTTTCCGTGCTGGTCAGACGCACCAGATCTTGGCCTTGCCACATCTCACCGCGTTCGATGTCATAGCGGATATCGCCAAGGTGCAGCACCTTGGGGGCGGTATCTTCGGGCTTGGCTTCGGGCATACGACGTAGAATAGCGTTGATGCGCAACAGCAGTTCTTTGGGCTCAAACGGTTTCGCCAGATAATCATCTGCTCCGGCTTCAAGCCCCGCAATTCGGTTTTCCGTCTCGCCTTGGGCGGTCAACAACAGGATCGGGGTTGTATGGGTTTCCCGCAGCGCTTTGGTCAGGGAAATCCCGTCTTCGCCGGGCATCATCACGTCCAGGACAATCAGATCAAAATCCAACCCCGACAGGACCCGACGTGCATGTTGTGCGTCCCGAGCAGCCGTCACCAGAAAACCCGACCGCATCAGAAATTTTTTGAGCAGCTCACGGATCCGCTCGTCATCATCCACAATTAACAGGTGGGCATCGCAATTCATGAACTCGTTTCCCGAAGTTTGGTATAGGCGCGGCGCATATCAGCATCCATCATTGCTTCTAGCACCTTTCTAAACCCTTGTACCGCCTCTGGTCCCGCTTCTTTGTAGGCGGCACGCATGCGCGCACGTTGCGCGTTAGACAGTTCGGCTTCAAGGGTTTTTCCCGCTTCGGTCAAGAATAGGTGGCGTTCCCGCTTGTCCGCGGTGCCAACCCGGCTTTCGACCAGCCCGTCTTCGATCAGGGCGCGCAGAACCCGGTTGAGCGATTGTTTGGTCACACCCAGAATGGACAATAGATTGTTCACGGTGGTGCCAGGTGCGCGGTTGATAAAGTGGATGGCACGGTGGTGGGCCCGCCCATACGCCAGCTTTGCAAGGATGCGGTCCGGATCAGCCGTAAAGCCCCGATAGGCAAAAAACATCGCCTCGATGCCTTGCCGCAGCTGTTCATCCGTCAAGAACAGCAGGCTCTCACCTCTGTTGAATTGACCGCTCCGCCCATCTGACATGTTATGCCTCGTTCATTTTTTTGTTTGGGTGAGCTTATGTCAGTGATGTTGACATTCCAAGGGTGAAGATGTATCGAATCGCAGATTTGGCGCAACTATATGTCCTAATGTGACGTTGCGGACGCAATAATTGAAATAGCAATGACCCTCGGGAGGGTGCGCGATGACAGCATATGATGACCGTGATGGTCTGATCTGGATGGACGGTGATCTGATCGATTGGCGAGATGCAAAGGTGCATCTTTTGACCCATGCGATGCACTATGCGTCTTCGGTTTTCGAAGGGGAACGCGCCTATAACGGTAAGATCTTCAAAAGCCGCGCGCATTCGGAACGTCTGATCGCCTCTGCGGAAGCGCTTGATATTCCGTTGCAATATTCAGTCGATGAAATCGAAAAAGCCAAGGAAGAGACATTGAAGGCCTCTGGCCTCAAGGACGCCTATGTGCGGGCACTTGTCTGGCGCGGCTCTGGAGAAGACATGGGTGTGGCCTCGGCCAAAAATCCGGTCCATCTGGCCGTCGCGATCTGGGGTTGGGGCGCATATTACGGTGACGCCAAGATGCAGGGCGCCAAGCTGGACATCGCAGAATACAAACGCCCAAGCCCGGACACGATCCCGGTCCATGCCAAGGCGGCGGGTCTCTACATGATCTGCACCATTTCCAAGCACAAGGCAGAGGCTAAGGGCTGTTCAGACGCGCTGTTCATGGACTATCGCGGCTACGTGGCCGAGGCGACCGGTGCGAATATCTTCTTTGTCAAAGACGGCGAAGTTCACACACCGCTGGCAGATTGCTTTTTGAACGGTATCACGCGTCAAACCGTGATCCAGATGCTCAAAGACAAGCGCATCACCGTTCACGAGCGTCACATCATGCCCGAGGAAATGGAAAGCTTTGAACAGTGCTGGCTGACCGGCACCGCGGCTGAGGTTACTCCGGTTGGCGAAATTGGTCCCTACACGTTTGAAGTCGGCGCACTGACCCGCGATATCGCCGAATCTTACGAGGCGCTTGTGCGCGCCTAAAGCGTGGCAACGACTGAGATCCAAGGGCGTGCAGATATTCTGCGCGCCTTTTTTGTTTGTGGGGTTAGCCGCCTTTGGGATCCATCAACGGCTTCGCCTTGCCGCGTTTGACGCCCAACTGCCGTTCGCGCAGGATCACAACCACATTGGCAAAAATCACCAGCCCGGCTCCGGCCAGAACAACAAGGGCAGGCCATTCATCAAACCACAGGTAGCCGATCACGAGCGCAAAGATCATCGAGGCATAATCATAAGGCGCCAGCAGGGACGCAGGTGCGTAGCGATAGGATGAGGTCACCAGGATCTGTGCAACTCCGCCGATAATCCCGCAGGCGATCAACAGGCCCAGCGTATGCAGCGGCGGCACGATCCAGCCAAACGGTAGGGTGAACAGCGACAGAATGGATGCGGTCAGAGAAAAGTAGAAAACGATGGCCGCCGTCGCCTCGATCTGGGCCATTTTGCGCAGGTGTATTTGCACAAAACTACGCGCCGCCGCCGAAGCCAGAATGCACAGGCTGCCGATCATCGCGGTGTCTTTCATCGACTGTAGGCCGCCAAGTTGCGGCGACAGCATGATCAAAACACCCAGCAACCCGATGGCAACGGCGCTGATTCTGACAAAACGAATGCGCTCTCCCAACAGCAGCGCCGCAAGGATCAGCGTAAAGATCGGCGTTGCATAGCTGAGGGCGGTCGCTTCGGGCAGAGAAAGCAATCCTAGTCCGACAAAGTTGAACCCCATCGCCGTACTGCCAACAAGGCCGCGCCACACATGCAGGCCGGGATTTCGCGTCTTTAAACCTTGTGACAGTTCTCCCCGAAGGGCGAGCCAGACAAGGATAACCGGCAAGGCAGCGAACGACCGGAAAAAGACAACTTCGCCCGTTGGAACGGTTTGCACGGTTTCTTTTACGATGCCGGCCATCACCGTAAACATGCCAATCGCAACGGTTTTATAAAGGATACCGCGGCCCGGATTGTTCTGCGCAAGTGATGCGTTTGGGGTATTTTTCGAGACCTGAGCCATAGGCCGACTGTGCAGCCTATGGGGTAAAATAACAATGACGCAGGTCCTATTGGTACATTGTTTTTACGGCGTTATTTGGCTTAGCCGATGTGACCTTGGTTCTCACCGATCTGACCACGGTGCAGCAACAGGTGGTCAAGGATGACACAGGCCATCATCGCCTCAGCCACCGGGACAGCCCGGATGCCGACGCAGGGGTCGTGGCGACCTTTAGTGATCACTTCAACCGGGGAGCCATCTTTGCGGATCGATTGGCGCGGTGTCAGAATCGACGAGGTGGGCTTGACCGCAAAGCGCACAACAACGTCCTGTCCGGTGGAAATACCACCCAGGATCCCGCCGGCGTGGTTTGACGCGTAAACAGGTTCGCCGTCATTGCCCAAGAAGATCTCATCCGCGTTCTCGGACCCCTTCAGTCGGGCGGCGTTCATGCCTTCGCCAATCTCCACCGCTTTGACGGCGTTGATCGACATCATGGCGGCGGCAAGGTCGGTATCCAGCTTGTTATAGACCGGAGCACCGATGCCTGCGGGCACGCCTTTGGCGACAACTTCGATCACGGCACCCACGGAATCATGGGCTTTGCGCAGACCTTGCAGGTAGTCTTCCCAATCCTGCACGGCGTCAGCGTCGGGGATCCAGAAATCGTTTTGTTCGATCGCGTCCCAATCAAAACGGTCACGGTCGATTTCCATGGCACCCATCTGGGTCATGTAGCCTTTGATTTCCAAACCGGGGGCCAAAGCCTTGATTGCTTCACGTGCAACACCGCCGGCTGCGACGCGAGCCGCGGTTTCGCGGGCCGAAGACCGACCACCGCCGCGATAGTCACGGTTGCCGTATTTCTGGAAATAGGTGATGTCCGCATGACCGGGACGGAAGGTTTGTGAAATCTCGCCATAGTCACGCGACCGCTGATCGGTGTTTTCGATCATCAACTGGATCGGCGTTCCGGTCGACATGCCGTCAAACACACCAGACAGAATCTTGACCGCGTCTGCTTCGTTACGTTGCGTGGTGTTCTTGTTCTGACCGGGACGTCGCTTGTCCAGCCAGACCTGCAACATCTCGGGCGTGATCGGAACGTTCGGCGGGCAGCCGTCAACCGTTGCACCCAATGCAGGTCCGTGGCTTTCACCCCAAGTGGTGACGCGGAAGAGGTGGCCAAAGCTGTTCATAGACATGGGGTGGGGTCTCCTTTGCGCGACGTGCTTACCCTTGCACAGGCTTGGCCTCAAGGGGGAAGGGGCGCGGTTGCGCGCCCCGCCGTGGTCTTATTCCGCTGCGATCGCCGGAGTTTGTGCGAGACGCACGCGGGTCTCTGTGATCATCAGCGCGGCGCGGGCGGCCTCTTGGCCTTTTTGGATGAAATGCGCGCGGTAGATCTCATTGTGGTGATCGGTTTCTTGATACTGATGCGGTGTCAGCGAAACGGACAGGACCGGAACGCCGGTGTCCTGGCTTGCACGCATCAACCCGTCGACCACGGCTTGTGCAACAAAATCATGGCGATAGATCCCGCCGTCCACGACAAAGGCGGCGCAGGCAATGGCGGCATATTCCGCAGTCTTGGCGAGGTCCTGCGCGATCAGCGGCATTTCAAATGCGCCGGGGACGTCAAAGACATCTACTTGATCCGCCGGGATAATTTCCAGGAAACCTTTTAGGGCCTGGTCAACGATATCTGAATGCCAGTTGGCTTTTACAAATGCATATCGGGTGTGTGTCATCGGTATCTCCTTTGGTTTGACACGTCACCCAAGGCGATAACGAACGACAGGTCGCACCAAGGGCGCTACCTGACCGCACGTTCTCTTCCATCCGGACTTTAACCGTCGGCTCTGGCATCTCACCAGATCTGCTGACACTTGACCAAAGGCCAAGCCGCTCGCGGGCTGAACGGGACATGCCCGCATACCGCCGGTGGGGAATTTCACCCCGCCCTGAGAACAGGCGCGACACTGCCAAGATGGATTTCGGAATGCAAGAGCTATCGAAAGAGGACCGCGACAGATCACTCTAATGGGATCCGATGAAACAGGCGGTGGTTGTTTTGCCATGGGTGTCTAAGCTGGTGCCACCGAATCAGGAGACACCAAATGCGCTTGTTCCATGCCACCGCTTCGCCGTTTGTACGCAAGGTTTTGATTGTTTTGCACGAGACCGGGCAACTTGATGATGTGGAGTTGGAGACAGTGGTGACAACGCCTCTGACACCGGCGGATGGTTTGAAACCGGCCAACCCGATGTCCAAGATCCCCGCTCTGGAGCGCCCGGACGGTGCAACATTGTACGACAGCCGGGTGATTTGCGAGTTCTTGAACGAACGGGCAGGGGCCACGCTCTATGCGCGCGGCTGGGAGAGCAAGGTCTTGGAGGCAACTGGGGATGGGATCAATGATTCCGCCGTGCTGATGTCCTACGAAAAACGGTTGCGCCCCGAAGGTCAGATCTGGGCCGACTGGTTACAAGCGCAATCGAGCAAAATCCTGGATGGTTGCGCGGCGTTGAACACGCGTTGGGTCAGCCATCTAAAGGGGCCAATGGATATCGGGCAAATTTCCGTGGCATGTGCCCTAGAGTACGTCGATTTTCGTCACCCCGAAGTAAAGTGGCGCAACGGAAATGATCAGCTTGCGGATTGGCTCGCCCAATTTTCGGAACGCGACAGCATGATTGCCACTAAGCCCGCGTGATACGGCAAGAAAACAAGCATTAGGCCTTGAAGCGACATTAAAGACTCATCAAATAAACTCGCAAATCGCGTTAACTATGTGAAAGAAACGCCACACTGGTAGGCCCTGCGCCGCTTTGACCGCTAGACGAACGCACTTCTCCCCGCTAGACACCCGCTGAGGCACTGCCTTAAGTGGTGGTGTATGCGCATGTTTGCCCTAAGCGGGCGCTTGAATTGGAGAAGCCTCGTGTCCCACGCAGAAGATACCGAAGGAACCCGGAGAGATTTCCTCTACTACGCCACTGCAGGTGCTGGGGCCGTTACGGCCGGCGCCGCCGTTTGGCCGTTGGTCAACCAGATGAATCCGTCAGCCGATGTTCAGGCCTTGTCGTCGATTTTTGTCGACGTCTCGGGTGTTGAACCGGGTACACAGTTGACTGTGATGTTCCTCGGCAAACCGGTCTTTATTCGCCACCGTACTGGCGCTGAGATCGATAAAGCACGTGAACAGGATCAAGAGGCGGCTGGAAGCTTCCCTGACCCAGTTGCGCGCAATGCGAATATTTCTGACGCCTCAGCCTCTGCGGAAGACGCAAACCGGGTTCTGCCTTCACCGGAAGGCGAAGCACCTGGCGCGTGGATCGTACAAATGGGCGTTTGTACCCACCTGGGTTGCGTTCCTTTGGGAGATGCTGGCGACTTTGACGGGTGGTTCTGCCCGTGCCACGGTTCGCACTATGACCTTGCTGGTCGTATCCGCAAAGGTCCCGCACCTGAAAACCTGCCGATCCCGCCTGTAAGCTGGGATTCTGGCCTGACTCTGAAAATCGGTTAAGGGAGAACCTGATGTCCGGAATTCCTCACGACCATTACGAACCCAAAACCGGTGCCGAGAAGTGGCTGCACAGCCGTCTTCCCGTAGTAGGCCTGATCTATGACACCATCATGATTCCCACCCCCAAGAACCTGAATTGGTGGTGGATCTGGGGTATCGTATTGGCATTCTGTCTGGTGCTGCAAATTGTCACCGGTATCATTCTGGTGATGCACTACACGCCGCACGTCGACATGGCGTTTGCAAGCGTGGAGCACATCATGCGCAACGTGAACGGCGGTCATATGATCCGCTACGTTCACATGAATGGCGCATCGCTGTTCTTTGTTGCTGTTTATATCCACATCTTCCGCGGTCTTTTCTACGGCTCCTACAAGGCGCCGCGCGAAATCACGTGGATTGTCGGCATGCTGATCTATCTGTTGATGATGGGCACCGCCTTCATGGGCTACGTTCTACCATGGGGACAGATGTCCTTCTGGGGCGCGACCGTGATCACCGGCCTGTTTGGTGCAATCCCTGTTGTGGGTGAGCCAATCCAAACACTGCTGCTGGGTGGCCCTGCCGTTGGCAACGCGACGCTGAACCGCTTCTTCTCCCTGCACTACCTGCTGCCGTTTGTGATTGCTGGTCTGGTGATCGTTCACATCTGGGCGTTCCACACCACAGGCAACAACAACCCAACCGGTGTTGATGTGCGCAAAGGCTCCAAAGAAGAAGCCGAGAAAGACACGCTGCCGTTCTGGCCGTACTTTGTGATCAAGGACTTCCTCGGTCTTGCCGTAGTGCTGGTGGTCTTCTGGGCGATCGTTGGCTTTATGCCGAACTACCTGGGTCACCCCGATAACTACATCGAGGCGAATCCGCTGGTCACTCCGGCGCACATCGTTCCAGAATGGTACTTCCTGCCGTTCTACGCGATCCTGCGTGCCTTCACCAGTGAAGTCTGGGTGGTGCAAATTGCATCCTACGTCACCGGCGGCATCGTTGACGCCAAGTTCTTTGGTGTTCTGGCGATGTTTGGTGCGATTATCGCGATGGCTCTGGCGCCGTGGCTCGATACGTCTTCGGTGCGCTCCGGTAAGTACCGTCCGCAGTTCAAATGGTGGTTCCTGCTGCTGATCATCGACTTCTTTGCCCTGATGTGGCTGGGTGCGATGCCTGCAGAAGAGCCCTATGCATCGCTGTCGCTGATCGCATCGGCCTATTGGTTCGGGTATTTCTTTGTCATCCTGCCGCTGCTGGGTGTGATCGAAAAGCCAGAAGCACTGCCCGCAACAATCGAAGAGGATTTCGACGCCCATTACGGCAAGAAGTCCGAAGCTACTCCTGCTGAGTAAGAAGAAGGACAGCTACCAATGTTCAAGAAACTTGTAACCGGTGCTGCCTTTGCTTTGGCACTCGTCCCTGCTGCATCTTTTGCAGCAGGTGGTGGGGATCAGCACATCGAGGACTTCGCCTTTTCTTTTGAAGGCCCCTTCGGTTCTTACGACCAAAATCAGCTGCAGCGCGGCCTGCAGATCTATACAGAGGTCTGCTCTGCCTGCCACGGTCTGAAATTGATTCCGATCCGTACCTTGTCTGACGAAGGTGGCCCGCAGCTGCCGGAAGATCAGGTGCGCGCTTATGCATCGGACAACTTCTCGATCTATGATCCTGAGCTGGACGAAGACCGCCCCGCAAAGCCGACCGATAACTTCCCGGTCAACGACGCGTTGGGTGCGCCTGACTTGAGCCTGATGGCAAAAGCACGGGCCGGTTTCCACGGTCCTGCGGGCCTTGGTATCAACCAGCTGGTAAAAGGCATGGGTGGCGCGGAATACATCGCATCGCTTTTGACCGGATACACCGGTGAGACCAAAGAAGAAGCCGGCACAACCTTCTATGAAAACACCGCCTTTCCAGGTGGTTGGATTTCCATGGCGCCGCCACTGGCGGATGAGCAGGTTGAATTCATCGACGGTCACTCAAACGATCTGCACCACTTGTCAGAAGATGTGTCCGCATTCCTGATGTGGACCGCTGAGCCCAAGATGATGGCCCGTAAACAAGCTGGTCTTGTTGGCGTGTTGTTCCTAACCGTCCTGTCTGTGCTGCTCTATCTGACCAACAAGCGTCTGTGGGCACCGCACAAAGGCAAAAAGATCAGCTGATCCGGCTGACCTTAGAAAATTCAGAGCCGCCTGCATGTCACATGCGGGCGGTTTTTTGTTGTTTCTGAGTGGTGCGAAAGGCGCGGGTTAGCCCGGCATCGGCGAAACAGGAAGAACGGGGGCTGGGGGAGGCGAGATACCGCCCTACCCAGTCTCCGCTGCCTTCTGGAGACGCTGCACCATACTGTGCCCTTTAGGATGGTTAAGCGGTCAACTGACTGCCTTTTATGCCAGTGATGGAGGCCTGCAGCAGCGCGCCTTCGGTTTGCGCGGTGTCGAATGAGACTTCGGTGAACTGTTCTGTACGACCCATATGTGGGTTTTCCATCAGAACGTTATGAGTTTGCCCCACCTGTTGCGCCAAGTGTCGTTGCACCTGCTCATCGCCAATCTCGCGCAGCCGCGCGGCGCGCTGTTTGATGAGTTTTCCGTCAACTTGGCTTGGGATTTTTGCCGCAGGCGTGCCTTCGCGTTTGGAATAGGGGAACACATGTAACCAAGTCAGATCACATTCGGACACCAGCCTCAGCGAGTTTTCAAAATGCGCGTCAGTTTCGGTTGGAAACCCAGCAATGATATCCGCGCCAAATGTCATCTCGGGGCGCAGTTTGCGCGCTTCCTCACAAAACCGAATCGCATCATCGCGCAGGTGACGGCGCGCCATGCGTTTCAGAATCAGATCATCCCCGTGTTGCAGCGACAGATGAAGATGCGGCATCAAGCGCGGCTCGCTGGCAATCGCCTGCATCAGATTTTCGTCCACCTCGATCGAATCGATGGATGAAATACGCAGGCGCGGCAAATCCGGCACCAGTTTCAGGATACGCATGACCAGATCGCCCAGTTTGGGCTCCGCAGGCAGGTCAGCGCCCCAGGATGTGAGGTCAACGCCCGTCAGGACAACTTCATTGTACCCTTTGTCCACCAACCGCTTGATCTGATCCACGACCACGCCGGCTGGCACTGAACGGGAATTGCCGCGACCATAGGGAATGATGCAAAAGGTGCAGCGGTGATCGCAGCCGTTTTGAACCTGTACATAGGCGCGGGAACGGGTGCCAAAACCATCAATCAGGTGACCTGCGGTTTCGGTGACCGACATAATATCGTCGACCTGAACCTTTTCCGTTTCTCCGATAAAATCGGCGGACATGTTTTTCCAGGTGTCCGGCTGCATCTTTTCCGTGTTGCCGATGACCTTGTCGACTTCTTCCATCTTGGCAAAAGTCTCAGGCTCGGTCTGCGCCGCACAGCCTGTCACGATGATACGCGCATCGGGGTTTTCACGGCGCAGTTTGCGAATCTCCTGCCGGGCTTTACGCACGGCCTCAGCGGTCACTGCGCAGGTGTTCACCACAACGGTGTTTTCAAGCCCGGCCTCCTGGCTAAGCTCCTTCATGGCTTCGGTCTCATATGCGTTCAGACGGCAGCCCAGAGTGGTGAATTTCGGCGCGCTCATCCGAGGCTTTCCAGGAATTGACGTGTGAATGTTCCATCGCTGACATGCATCGTCTCACCTGTCATCCAGACGCCATCGTCGCGCCAGTCAACCCACAGTGTCCCTCCATCAAGGTCGATTCGAACTTTGCGCCCCGTCAGGCCGCGCCGTGCGGCTGCAACAGCGGTCGCACATGAGGACGAGCCAGAGGACAAGGTCACCCCAACCCCGCGCTCCCAGACCCGCATACGCAGGTAATCTGGCCCCACAAGATGGGCGATCTGCACGTTGGTGCGTTGCGGATACAGCGGATGATGCTCATATCTCGGGCCAAATTCCTCAAGCGGGATGCGCTCAGCATCCTCAACAAAGAACGTGCAGTGCGGATTGCCCATCCCGGTCGCCGTCGGGCTGCCCTCAATCGGCAATTCCAACGTATCCATGTCTTCGGCGAGCGGGACGTCTTGCCAGTTCAGCTGCGGCGGCCCCATGTTCACTGATGTCAGACCATCGCCAGCATCTAGGGCGAATAGATCGCCGCGTTCAGTGGTCAGATGCAGCCGGTGCGTGTTCAGATCGTTCATCAGGTAACGGGCAATGCACCGGGTCGCATTGCCGCATGCGCCAGAGGTCGAACCGTCCGAATTGAAAAACGTCAGATGCGAATCTCCGACCCCTTTGGAGATCACTGCCAGCTGGTCAAAACCGATTCCAAATCGACGATGGCCTATTCCACGCGCCATAGCGGGCGTGATGTCAAAATCCTCGGTCCGCGCATCGATCACGACAAAGTCGTTGCCGAGTCCATGCATCTTCATAAAGGGCAGTTTAGGGTGCGATACGTTGTTCATAAGCGGCATATAGCGGTGGACTCCAGATGAATCCAGCCTTCGACGAAAAAGTTGGAAAAAGGGGTTGACCCTATTCGGCATTATCCGTAGATACGCCGCCTATCGGGGCAGCATGACTTACCAAGTTACGCGGTTCCAGCGCAAATTAAGTGCTTGATCTCCTTGAGGAAAACACTTAGACGAAGCGCACGGCAGAGATGCTAGAAAAAGAAAGTGGGCCGTTAGCTCAGTTGGTAGAGCAACTGACTTTTAATCAGTAGGTCGATGGTTCGAACCCATCACGGCTCACCACTTTCTTCATTGACAGCTGACACGTGGTTTGTGTCTTTATTGACAATAGTTTGTCATTTTTCAAAAAAACTCGATTTCCGTTGTCGAAGTGTTGGGTCAATGCCAAAAGAGAGAGTGTTGATGCTTGTTGAAGCATGCACCGTCGTTGTGTTCGCCCGCGAAAATGTACGCTGGTAATTCTAGCCGGTTAGCTGGGTCTGTTTGACGCGAAGCGAGGATTAATTTCCCGAGCGGTATTCAGACAAAAACCGAGTTCATAGCTGCCCATTTGCGAACCGCTCTAGTTTCTATGCAGTCTTCCCGAATCCTAAGTAGACCGCTGGCACTTTGTCAGTGTGAGCTACTCCCCAATCCTTGGACAGGATCTGGCGTGATTTAAGCTACTCTTTGCACCTGCTGATCGGGGTTGGTTGTTTCGTTTCGCTGCCAATAGATCACAGCGGGTGGTTTGCCGCCAAGGGCGGAATGAGGACGCTTGTGGTTGTAGAACGCGATCCACTTTCTGACACCCGCCTTGGCCTCTGATCCAGTTTCCCAGGCGTGCAGGTAGACGCATTCATACTTCAGCGAGCGCCACAGTCGTTCGACAAAGATATTGTCGAGGAACCGGCCTTTGCCGTCCATTGAGATGCGGATGCCTGATCGACGCAGGCGGTCGGTCCAAGCAAATGACGTGAACTGGCTGCCCTGATCCGTATTCATGATCTCAGGTGGGCCGAACTGGTGGATCGCTTCATTCAAGGCATCCACACAGAACTCGGCTTCCAGCGTGTTCGAGATGCGCCACGCCAGTACCTTCCGCGTGTGCCAGTCCATGATGGCGACCAAATATAGAAACCCACGCCGCATCGGCAGGTACGATCTGTCGGCCCACCAAACTTGGTTGTTACGACCCACACCACGGTCACGC
>NZ_JAHHIR010000081.1 GCF_018678075.1 Epibacterium ulvae
GATGCCGGGACTGAACAAGTAGCTGAACGTCCGTTCGATATTGGCGGCAGTGTCCCGCCGCGGACCTTCTACCAGGTCTCCCATGCTCTCAAATCGCGTGGACGGGACCGGCGCCGAAATCGCATGCATTCCGCCATCCCAGTCGTTAAAGGCAAATCCAATCGCCGAGATCCCGTTGGCGTGTTCATCCCAGTCATAGGCCAAATCATGCCGGCGCACATTGGCCAACTCTTTGAGAAACGAGGGCAAATCCCCATTCACTCCGTTGCGTTCCCAATCGCTGTTGATCAACTTCAGGGCAGCCTTCTCGTCCAGCGCGGCTTCGTTGCACAAATCGGGTGAGGGTCGGACGTCGCCTTTTCCCAGAGGAACTTATCCTACGGCCTCTGTGAGAAGTACGCCAAGGGCCGTGTATTGATTGAGGACGGCGATGCGGATTGGGATCTCCGCGACCTGCCTGTCGAAGTCCTTGGCCATCAGCGATTGACCGAGCAGTTTTATACAATGCATCTTGGTTTCGACACGGCTTCGGCGGTGGTATCCGCCGGAGCCGTCGCCACAGAGTGCGGCCTAGAAACCGCTGCGCATTGACGGCCTCGTTTCGGGCGGAGGCACTGGCGCTTGTGGGCTTCCATGGCTTGGCATTCTTGCGCGGTGGGCTGACAGCATGGGCATTGCGAGCGGCAATCACCTCGTGACATTTTCGAGTGTCATACGCCCCGTCTGCTGTGACACTGCCGATGTTCTGATCGGGTGGAATTTGATCCAGAAATTCTGGCAGCTTCGGCGCATCACCAATATCGCAGGTGGTGACCTCGCCCCTCGGCAGATTTCTACGCAATCGCCTGTCGGGCAATGGGACGGCAAAGGGTGCTAAAATCAGGTGCCGCCGTGTCCAGTCCGACCAGTCAGCAGGCTTTGCACAAAGCCAGTGGTCTGCCGTAATGGGAGCCCGAACAGGACCTTCAAAGTCAGGCACGTCTATCGCCGCGTCGCTGAAACTCTGTTATCGACCGCGCTTGCCGCTTGGCGGTGGCACCCAGGCCATCGGTGCCAAAATCGGTCCCGGTTGGAAGCTCTTGGCAAGCCATATCGCCTTTCTGGTTATCCTTGCCATTCGTCCGAACGGCCTTTTCCCGAGGATTTCAGCATGAACATTCGAGATTACGCCGTCACCCGTACGTCAAACACCGCCCGTGCTTCTGCCATCCTTGGGTCTGCGGCACCCTACTGGGCCGGACGTGCCGATCTGCGCCTAATGGGAGAGCTATGCCTTTACTTCGCCCTCGCTTCCCTTTGGAAACTGATGGCGGGCTATGCCGGGCTGGATTCGGTCGGACAGCGAGCATTCGTAGGCTTTGGCGACTATATGCTGTTTGCCCTGACGATGTTTGGGGGCCTGCATCCCATCGCCGCAATTGGCGCTGCCGGCGTCCTTGGCGCGTTGATCTCAGTCCCTGTCGCCTTTTTGATCTTCCGCCTGCCTTTTGCCCAGATCAGTTCACTTGGCGGTGGCTCCGGATCCTCGCTGCCGATTGCCATTGTCTAATCCCTGGCGGGGTCGCACAGCGCACGGGAAAGTCTCAGCTACTGGTGGGCGCTTGGGTCTGCGGTCTTGGTTGTTGTATCGGTCTATGCCTTCCTGCGGTCCCGCAAAGGGCTGGCGCTGACCGCAATCCGTGACAACGAGCTGGCGGCAGGCTCGCTGGGTATCGACATCTGGCGCACCAAATTCGTCGTCTACGTCGTGACATCCGCTCTGGCCGCGATGATCGGTGCGCTTATTTTTCTGCAAAAACTATGGATTTCGCCCGATGCGGCCTTCAGCGTCAATGACTGGGCCGCTTTTGTGATCTTCACCGTGGTGATCGGCGAGATCGGCACTATCGAGGGGCCCATCATCGGCACGCTTGTGGTCTTTGCACTGCGCGAAACGGTGGCCGATCTAGGCACCATCTACCTGCTGGTTTTGGGCGTCGTTGCCATCGTCATGATGCTCAAATTCCCCAAAGGTGTTTGGGGCTTCATCCGACAACGCTTTGATCTGCAAATCTTCCCGCTCGCCTACCGTGTGGTGCGACGCGACAAAAAAGGATCCTAATCCATGGCACGCCAGAAGAAGACCGTCCTCACCTGCGCGATCACCGGGGCAATTCATACGCCCACAATGTCAGACGCGCTGCCCTACGCCGCAGATGACATCGCAGCCCAAGCCGTCGCCGCGTCCGAGGCCGGCGCGTCGGTCCTGCATCTCCATGCCCGCAATCCGCAAAACGGATCTGTGTCCATCAACCCGGACGATTTCGCAGCCTTCCTGCCGCGGATCAAACAATCGACCGATGCGGTTGTGAACATCTCGACCGACGGCAGCCTGAACAACACAATCGAAGAACGCATTGCCCCAGCCCTGCGTTTTTCGCCCGAGATGTGTTCGATGAACATGGGCTCAATGAACTTCTCGTTCCACCCGCTGGCGGGAAAACACGATGAGTTCAAATTCGACTGGGAACGCGACTATATCGCCAACTCAGACAGCTATATCTTCCGCAACACATTCGCCGACATCAAGAACGCAGCCACACAGCTGGCCCCACACGGCATCAAGTTCGAACATGAATGCTACGACGTCGGCCATCTTTATAACCTGAAGTTCTGCATGGGCATCGGCCTGTTCAAAGCGCCCATCTTTATCCAGTTCATTTTTGGCATCCTTGGCGGAATTGGCCCGGACGTCGAAAACCTAGTCTTTATGAAGCGCACGGCGGACAAGCTGTTTGGCGACAATTACCGCTGGTCAGATTGGAAGACAGCTTGTTCATTTCCCGCGGCAAACTGGCGGAAAGCAACGCCCAACAGGTGCAAAAAATCCGCCGCATTGTTGAGGATCTGGGCTGTGAAGTTGCAACCCCGGATGAGGCCCGCAACATTCTTGACCTCAAGGGCGGCGATCAGGTCAATTTTTGACGCGCCTCACGTAGCGCACGGATCCTTCCCCAATCTTGGGGAAGGACCCTTTTTCGAACGACCGACGATCAGGCGCTTTGCGCGGTCAGATAGGCATCGAGCTTGGTGAAAAACTCCATCGGCGTTTCCAGCATTGGATAGTGCCCGGCGCCCTCGATCACCTCAAGACGGGCGTCTTTCAACTGGATCATATAGGTTTCCCGCATATGATCCGGACCCAGCGCCCCGTCATGGGCGCCGGCCAGAACCAGGATCGGTGCTTTTATGGCCGCAACATCTTCGGAGAAATCAGTGTTGGTCCAGGTGTTCAGGTAGCCAAGGTAGGCCGCTTTGCTGGTGCCCGCACGTGCGCGTTCGACCAGGACATTCATCACCGACGATGCATGCAGCTTGCCGGTCAGAATGTTGAAAATCTCCGCCAATGCGGCGTCATCATCGCCAGACGACTGGAAGAACGCAGCCGTATCCGCATCCAGACCAAAGCCAGACGCAGGCACAGGTGCCGCAGCCACACCCGAGATCACCCGCTCAGGTGCGAGCAGCGCGATCTTTTGCATGACCATCCCACCCATCGAGTGGCCGACGACGTGGAATTTATCCCAGCCAACGTGATCCACCACAGACAAGGCGTCTTGGGCAATTTCGTCGACGGAATAGTCGCCTGTAAACTCCTCGGACAGTCCGTAGCCCCGGAAGTCCATGAAAATCAGGCTGTATTTTGCGGGGTCAAAGAACGGTTTGACCTGATCGTATACGCCTGAATCGCTCAACCAACCGTGCAGTACGAGCACGCGGATCGGCCCGTCTCCGATTGTGGAAAATCCTACATTCATTGCATTACTCCTCTAATGCGGTGTTAGTTTGCGCGGCGGTGGCAACAGCGCGTGTCACAGACATCACGCGCACCAACCGGCCCCGAATTGAAACCGAGGTGGCCTAAGGGGCCTTCGAAAACTTTTGAAACACACCCACAATACCCTTGCGAAACAGCAGAACGCTTATCACAAAAACCACGCCGATGACTACGTTCACCGGGACCGAGGTGGCGGCAAGATAATTCTGCATCGTCACGATCACAGTTGCGCCAGCTGCCGGTCCGGTCAACGTGCCCAATCCCCCCAACAAAGCCATCAAGATCGCCTCACCGGACATTTGCCAGGACACATCCGTCAGCGTTGCGATCTGAAAAACCAGGGCCTTGGTTGACCCAGCAAGCCCTGCCAGCGCCGCAGACACCGTGAACACAGATAGCTTGTAACGGTTCACATTATAGCCAAGGGAAATCGCGCGCTGTTCGTTTTCGCGGATCGCTTTGACCACCTCACCAAAGGGCGATGTGACGATCCGCCAGATGGTAAACATGCCAATCGCAAAAACCGTCAGAACAAAGAAATACATCGTGACGTGATCTGTCAGATCAAAGATCCCAAGCAGCGTGCCACGGGGCACATTCTGGATGCCGTCCTCGGCGTTGGTGAACGGTGCGCGCAGAAAACAGAAATAGGCGAGTTGCGACAGAGCCAGCGTTGTCATCGCAAAATAGATACCCTGGCGACGAATGGCGATAACACCAATGGCCAGGCCCAAAACAGCCGCTCCGCCAACACCGATCAAGATCCCAGTCAGCGGTCCAACATCCAGAATCTTGACGCAATAGGCGGTGAAATAGGCCCCGCCGCCAAAGAACGTCGCGTGACCAAAGGACAGCAGACCTGTGTATCCCAGCAGCAGGTTCAAGGCGCTGGCGAACAAGGCAAAACACAGGATCTTCATCAAAAACACAGGGTAGAGAACGGCCGGCGCCACCAGCAGCACCACCGCCAGGATAGCAAATGCTGCAAGCTTTAGAACTCGCGCGCTTGGCAGGCTTTGCGCCGGTCCCGGCACATGTGTGGTTGTGTTGGACATGCTATGCATCCTTTCCAAAAAGACCCGCCGGGCGGAAGTAGAGAACGATTGCCATGATCACAAAGACCACCACGTTGGACGCCTCGGAATAGATGACCTTGGTCAACCCTTCGACCAAACCCAGTGCAAAGCCCGAGATGATGGCGCCCATGATCGAGCCCATGCCGCCAATGACGACCACCGCAAAGACCACGATGATCAGGTTCGACCCCATATAGGGGCTCACCTGAAACACCGGCGCCGCCATGATGCCTGCGATGCCTGCAAGCGCTGCACCAAAGGCGTAAGTGGCTGTAATCAATACCGGAACATTCAGGCCAAAAACCTCGCTCAGGGACGGATTTTCAGTTGCAGCACGCAGGATCGACCCGATCTTGGTCCGCTCGATCAAAAGCCAGGTGCCAAAACACACGATCAGCGACACCACGATCACAAAGGCGCGGTAGTGCGGCATGAACATAAAGCCAAGGTTGCTGGCACCGGACAAGGACGCCGGCGGCGAATAGGGCTGCCCCGCAACGCCAAAGACATATTGCATGCCCCCTTCCAGGATCAACGCAAACCCAAAGGTCAGCAACAATCCATACAGCGGATCCAACCCGGCCAGACGCTGCAACATCGATCGCTCCAAAACGGCCGCCAAAGCCGCCAGAATCAACGGAACGATCAACAAGGAGACCCAAAACGACGCCTCCAGATAGGCCGACAACATATAGGCCGAAAAGGCACCCAGCATGTAAAACGCACCATGGGCAAAATTGATGATCCGCAGCATGCCAAAAATGACCGCCAGCCCGAGGCTCAGCAGCGCGTAAAAGGCGCCGTTAAAAAGACCAATCAACAACTGGCCCGCCAGCGCAGGCACTGAAATTCCAAAGATTTCCATTATATTTCCTCCGCCTAGACCCCAAGAACCCGGCTGATAAGCTCTTCGTTTTCCGACAGTTCCTCGGCAGGGAAATCGGCCACGACTAGGCCGTTCTCGATCATGTAAAAATGATCCGCCAACTTGCGGGTAAAGAGCATGTTTTGTTCGACTAAAAGAATGGTGAGCCCACGTTTTTTCAGGTCCTGCAGCAGTTCAGCGATCTTTTGTACAAAAACCGGTGCCAGCCCTTCGGTAGGCTCGTCCAACAAGATCAAGTCCGGCCCCGCCAACAACACCCGCGCCATGGCCAGCATCTGCTGTTCGCCACCAGACAGGGTGCCCGCAGGCGCGTGACGGCGTTCCTGGATATTGGGGAAAAAGCTGTGCAGCTCATCAATGCTCATGCCGCTGTTGCCAACCTTGGGCAGCAGCTTCAGATTTTCCTGAACGCTCAAGCTGTTATAGGTTCCGCGGTCTTCGGGGACAAAGCCTATACCCTTGTAGGCCAGCTTGTGACGCGGCACCGCGCTGATGTCCTGCCCGTCCTTTGTGATCGACCCTTCGGTCCGCGTCAGCTGCCGGGTGATCGCACGCAGGGTCGTGGTTTTCCCCGCCCCATTGCGCCCCATCAAGGCGACGGTTTGGCCGCGTTTGACGTTGATCTCGATACCATGCAGCGCTTTGCTTTCACCGTACCACCCGTGGATGTCCGAGAGCGCGAGACAGTTTTCTTCAATCATAATCTGTTCCAATATATGCGCGCCGCACTTCGCTGTCGTTTCGGATTTCTGAAAACGTCCCCTTTGCCACAATCTCACCACGTGCCAGAACGGTTGCGGTGTCACACAGATCTTCAACAACGTTCAGATTGTGCTCCACCATCAGCGTGGTGCGATCTTGGGAGATCTCTTTGATCAGCGCCGACACCATGCCGATGTCTTCGATCGCCATGCCCGCCATGGGTTCATCCAGTAAAATCACCTTTGGATCGAGCGCGAGTGTTGTGGCGATCTCCAACGTGCGTTTGCGCCCATAGGACAGGTCTGCCGCGCGTTTGTCGGCAAGATCGGCAATGCCAACCCGGTCCAACAGATACATCGCCTCGTCCCGCAGGCTGTCCAACAAGCCCAATCCGCACCAGAATTGAATGTCGCGTCCGGTGCGCCGTTGCAGGGCCACACGCACATTTTCCAGCACCGTCATTTCCGGAAACACGGCTGAGATCTGAAACGACCGCACCATACCCATCCGCACAACCTTCTCGGGTCGTATCCGTGTAATATCCTGGCCCGCCAGTGAAATTGTACCCGATGTCGGTTCATGGAATTTGCTGAGCAGCGAGAAAAACGTGGACTTGCCCGCACCGTTCGGCCCGATCAGCGCATGAATTTGACCAGGTTGAAAATCAACATCTACATTCTTAACCGCATGAAATCCGCCGAAGCTTTTGCACAGACCTCGTACGGAGAGAACGGGCGTGTCCGACACCGCCTGCCCGTCATTCACAAGCTCCTGGATCATTGGAACACCGTTGATGCCAAGGACGGCCGCTGCGTCAGCTGTTCGGACAGTGTGTTGAGAGCCGGAACCCGCGCATGCCAGGCAGCATCCGCAAATCGGAACTGGGTGTAGTTCAGCGCGTTCACAACCGCGATGCCAACAAACCGCTCGGTCAGGACGGCAGCGTTGGACTGCGCGATCTTCTCCAACGCCATCAACAGATCATCAATCGCTTGAAACCGCCGCTGACCCATTTCCGTTTTGTCAAAACTCGGATCCGCTGGATTCCCCGTCGATGCCTTGCGGCTTATGATAATATTCACGGACAGATCGACAACGCTTGCCGCCAGCGACAGCGCCTCAAGCTCTGGGTCACCGGTCGCAAAATACTGCGGATCCGACTTTGTGTTCTCTTTGGCGTATTGCACAATCAACAGCGCTTCTGAGATCGCATGCCCCGCGTCCGTCACCAGAACAGGAACCCGGCGGGCGGGATGCACCTCGGTCAATTCTTTCGGGTCAGACCAGGGATCGACGATTTCAAGTTTCAGATCATCATAGCCAGCTTCGACAAGCGCAGCATGTGCCAGACGACCATAGGGAGAGGTCGGGCTTTTTATCAGCAACATGGGGGAGTTTCTTTCGATGGATTTGCAGCGACAAGACAGCGCCACACCTCATGCGGTGTGGCGCCTATCATCAATTGACGAGCGGGCAGCCACTTTCGGCCGCAGACAGGAAGAAATCCGACCCATCAATGCGCGACAGAATTTTATACAGATCCGTGGGACCTGTGGATTCTGATGGCGCCTTCACCTCGGCCAGCAGCATGTCATAAACCACGCGGCCATTTTCTTGGATGCTTGCGTTCTCAAGAATTCCGGCGTCGACGGGCAAGGAATGCATCATCGCCGTGACCTCAGCCGCGTCTTGCGATTTGGCGGCAGCAACGCTTTTGAGGTAATGCGTGGTCGCGGCATAGGCATTTGCATGCCCCATGGTCGGAACCTGGCCACCATTGCGCTCCATGAACCGTTCGGCCCAGGCTGTGGTGGTGTCATTCATGTTCCAATAAAACGAGGTGCTGACCCGGATGCCCTGCGCCACGTCCAGCGTCAAAGCCTGCGCATTGTTGGAAAAGAACAACAGCGCCGCCAGCTTGTCGCCAACCCCAAAGGATCGCGCCTGTTTGATCGCGGTTTCGGTGTCAGACCCGGCATTGGCAAGCCCCACAACATCCGCCCCAGACGCCTGAGCCGCCAACAGGGCCGACGCCATATCATTGGTGTTGAGCGGGTGCAGCGTCTCGCCTTTCATACCACCGCCGGCATCGACAACGGCATCGGCGGCATCTGTCGACAAGGCGCGGCCAAACACATAATCCGCCGTGATGAAATACCAATCCTTCAAGCCCTGATCGACCAAAGTGCCCGCAACCCCGCGCGCCAATTCACGCGTCGTAGGAGCCCATTGGGTGCCATAGGGGGAGCATTGATCGCCCACAAAATTGGGCGCATAGCCCCCTGTTGTCATGGTGATCACTTTGGATTCTGCCGCACGCCCCTGCACCGCAAGGCCAACCGCGCTGGAGCCGCCAAAGGTGATCGCATCGACGCCTTGTTCATCAATGAAACGCTGCGCGAGGGATGATCCAACGTCGGCTTTGTTCTGGTGATCGGCGCTCAGAACCTCAACCGTGGTTCCCAGGGACGAGGTGTCAAAATCCTCGACAGCCATTTGCACCGCCAGCAGCGTGTTTGGCCCACCATTGCCCGAGAAAATGCCGCGCATGTCGTCCAGAACCAGGATCTTGACCGGGTCCTCAGCAGCGAAAACCGTTTGCGACGTTGCGAGACAGGTCGCAAAAGCGACAGATGTGAGTTTTGATAACGTGCTCATAAGTATCCTCCCAGATTGAGCAAAGTTTTATGGGGCACGCGTGGCCTTTTGATGGGACCCTCGCGCGCCGTGCAAACTCGACAGACCTCCTCCAGCCCGCCGAATTTGCAATCTGCCGCCGGTTAGACTGACATGCAGACGTATTTCAGTTCGAGATATTCATCGATGCCGTATTTAGAGCCTTCCCGACCCAGGCCCGACATCTTGCTGCCGCCAAAGGGCGCTTCGGCGGTGGAAATCAGACCGGTGTTCACCCCGATCATGCCGCTTTCGATCGCCTCCATCACACGGGTGATCCGCGAGATGTCTTTGGCGTAGAAATAACTCGCCAGACCGAACTCAGACGCATTGGCCAGCTTGATAACTTCTTCTTCGGTTTCAAACCGGAAGACGGGCGCCAGCGGGCCAAAGGTTTCCTCGTCGGCCAGCAACATATCGGGCGTGGCATTGGTCAAAACCGTGGGGTTCAGGAACAAATCACCGGCGTCAGAACGCTTGCCGCCCACCGTGACCGCAGCGCCTTTTGACAGGGCGTCCTGCAGGTGGCTTTCGACCTTGTCCCGCGCGCTGGAGGTGATCATCGGGCCGATTTCCACACCCGCCTCGGTGCCGTCGCCAACCTTCAATTTCGCCACACGGGCGCTCAGCTTGTCGACAAATGCATCGTGAATGCCCGCTTGAGCGTAGATCCGGTTGGCGCAGACACAGGTTTGACCGGCGTTGCGGAATTTCGCAATGATCGCGCCCTCGACTGCCTCATCCAGATCCGCGTCGTCGAACACAATGAACGGCGCGTTGCCGCCAAGTTCCAGGCTGACCTTCTTAATTTGCGGCGCCGCATTGGCCATTAGGATCTGACCCACACGGGTGGACCCGGTAAAGCTCAGCTTGCGCACAGCAAAGTTTTCGCAAAACTCTTGGCCAATGTCGGCCGCATGGGTCGACGGCACCACGTTGAACACGCCATCCGGAATGCCCGCTTGGCGACCCAATTCCGCCATCGCCAGCGCCGAAAGCGGCGTCAGCTCGGACGGGCGCGCAACAAAGGTACAGCCCGCCGCCAACGCAGGCGCAACCTTGCGTGCGATCATCGCATTGGGAAAGTTCCAGGGGGTGATCGACGCCGCAACACCAATCGGCTGTTTCAGGACGTGAATACGTTTGTCGGGCTGGTGACCGGGAATGATATCACCATACACCCGGCGCGCTTCTTCGGCGAACCAGTGAATGAACGACGCACCATAGGCGATCTCGCCTTTGGCTTCCGCCAGAGGTTTGCCCATTTCAGCCGTCAACAAGGCCGCCAGCACGTCAGAGTTCGCCAACATCAGATCGCCCCAACGGCGCATGATGTCGCTGCGGCTTTTGGCGGTCAGCGCGGACCAGGCAGGAAAGGCTGCCTCGGCTGCGGCAATCGCTTTTGCCACTTGGGCGCGCGTCAGATCGGCAACCTCGGCGATCACCTCACCTGTGGCCGGGTTTGTCACCTCAAACCGGGTCTCTCCCTCGACCCATTGCCCATCAACAAATGCGCGATCTTTAAAAAGACCTGACTCCGCGATCTGGCTCAACATATTCATTCCTTCTCAAAATCGCCGCATAGCACCGTGGACAAATGCGAACCACGTGCTTTATTGTGATTATCGTTCTGTATATCGAACACCATTCGTTTATATTCTTGATTTACGCTTGTCAACGCTTCGGGTCAGACGACATCACCCGCCCGGCATTTGCAGTTGACAAAGCAAGATTATTTCGGTGGTACAGAGAGACCTTGCAGGGAGCCTAGATGCGGAAGCCCATGACAAAACCGGGATCAAAAAGCCAAGCACCAGCCGTTGTTAAGTCCGTGACCATATTGGATTTGGTTGCGGCCTCGCCGGACGAACTGACGCTTGCGGAACTGTCCCGGCGCATGGACATCGCAAAAAGCTCTGTCTTTTCAGTCTGTTCGACCCTGGTTGAACTGGGTGTTCTGACGCGCAATCCGGATCAGACCTATGCCATTGGCCCCCATGTGATGCGGTGGGCCACGTCGTTTACCCGCCGCAATGATTTGGCAACGGAATTTGCCCGTATCTGGGACGAAAGCACGGTAGAACTGAGCGGTGCGACCATCACGTTGACCGTCCTTGACGGTAATGAGGTGGTCTATATCGCCGCGCGAAACTCTAGCAAGACGGCGTGGTTCACCTATCGCATCGGCATGCGGCTGCCCGCGCCCTTCACCTCAACCGGTCATGCATTTTTGGTTCAGGAATCAGATGCCGCCATTCGCCACCGCTTCAAAGATGGCTTTCCGGAACCACTGACAGGCAACTCTCCCAAAGATGTGGAAGAACTCGTCGCACTGCTGCATGAGGCCCACGAACGCGGCTTTACCCAAGATCGGGAGTATGTGTCGGAAGGCAAAACCTGTTTCGGCGCCCCCATCCACGGCGTCGCAAACGAGGTGATCGCGGCCATTGCGGTCAGCGTTCCAACACCCGAAGTCACGCCCGAGTTTGCAACCGATGTCGTTGATACCCTGCGTCGCCTGTCCGAAGCGATATCTGAACGAATGGGCGCGGAAATCGAAGAACGGTCCAAGATCGGCTCGTAAAACAGCAAAACGACCTTGCGCTATGGCACAAGCCCCGTCTCGGACATGGTCTCGACAATCGCCAGAATGTCCTTTTCAAATTGCCGCGCGGCGGGCGATAGCTCTGTGTCCGCCTTGCGCAGCAGATGAATGTCGCGTTTCGCCGAGGTATCCGCCAGTGGGCGCACCAACAATCCCGATGACCTGACGGATTTCACCGCAATCTCCGGCAACAAGGTGACCCCGCATCCCGCATGCACCATTGCGATGATGGACGTGATGTTATGGGCCATCAGGCGTGATTTGGCGTGGAGCGCGCGCGATGCCTCACTGTTTATGATCTCGGACAGGCTATTGGCGATCAGGCGCACGTCCTGCAAATCGCCCCAGTCCACCGGGGTATCCGATTGGGCAAAGGGATGCGCGGGGTCAAACAGAACAAAAAACCGGTCCGAAAGCAAAGGCAGGCTCTCCATACCCGACACGTTCCCGCTTTTGGTTGCGATGCCAATATCCACCCGACCGCGTGACAATTCATGCAAGATCGAACGGGAGTCCATGTCCCGCAACTCGATACTGACATTGGCGTAAGCCTCTGCACGCAGGGACATAACCTGCGGAATAATGGTGCCCGCAACCGACGGCACCGTGGCAATCCTGACATGACCCAGGGTCGCATTGGCAAAACCGGTAATCGTGCGCACGGTATTGTCAAAATGCTGCACCTCCGCCTCTGACTGTTCCAGCACAAACTCGCCAAGCGGCGTCAGCTTGTTCTTGCGGTCCGTTTCAAACAGACGCTCGCCAAGGTGGTCTTCAAACTGGCTCAGCATCATGGACACCGCCGACGGGGTCCGGCCCAGGATCTCTGCCGCGTCCCGCAGATTTCCGGTCCGTGCAACCGCAGCAAAGCCGCGCAGCATGTCGATCTTCAGCGCCATGATTTCAATTTTCCTGAAGCAAAGTTCAATAACTTTAGTTTGATTGAATTCAAGATTCATGTCCATACATATTTGACACATGCGAAAAGGGACGAGATTGCCATGTCTGACACCCAACGAAACCTGATCGCGGGCGAGTGGCTCGCAGGCGAAGGTGAAATCGAAAACCGCAACCCATCCGATTTGAGCGATCTGGTCGGCATGTTTGCCCAGGCCAGCGCCGACCAATTGGACGCAACCCTCGCACAGGCCAAAGTGGCACAGGCACAATGGGCGACCTATGGCATTGAACGCAAACAGGCCGTTTTGAATGCCATCGGCACCGAGCTGATCGCCCACTGCGAAGAGCTCGGCACGCTGTTGTCGCGCGAAGAGGGCAAACCCTTTGCAGAAGGCAAAGGCGAAGTCTATCGCGCCGGCTAGTTTTTCACCTATTACGCCGCCGAATGTCTGCGCCAGATCGGTGAAAACGCGGGTTCCGTGCGCCCAGACATTGAAATCGACGTGCGCCGCGAGCCGATTGGCACCGTTGCGATCATCTCTCCGTGGAATTTCCCCACCGCAACCGCCTCGTGAAAAATTGCGCCGACCCTGTGCTAAGGCAACGCTGTGGTCTGGAAACCGGCCAATGTCACCCCGGCCTCGGCGGTGGCACTGGCAGAGATCATCAACCGTCGGGACATCCCCAAGGGGCTGTTCTCACTCGTCATGGGTGCCGGGCGCAGCATTGGCCAACGGCTGGTCGAAAGCCCGGACATTGACGCGATCTCCTTTACCGGTTCTGTCCCTGTGGGCAAAGGCATCGCCACCGCCGCCATCCAGAACCTGACCAAAGTGCAGATGGAGATGGGGTCGAAAAACGCATTGGCCACAGTGAATGACACCAATTTCGGCCAGACCTCTGGCATCGTGACCAAATCCCTGGCCCGCGCCACCCATTTCCGCCGCAATGCACGCACGGGCGTTGTCACCGTCAATCGGACCACCGCGGGCACCGACTATCACGTGCCGTTTGGCAGACGCGGCGACAGCTCCTATAGGTCACGCGAACAAGGCAAAGCGGCAGCGGAGTTCTACACCACCGTCAAAACCGCCTATATCAGCGCCGGTCCGGTCTGATGCGTATCGACGGTCTGCAATATGCAAATTGGTCCGAGAAGATCTTTCGCCAACTGCGCGAAGGCGGTCTGGACGCGACCCATGTCACCATCGCCTATCACGAGAGCTTTCGCGAAACCGTTCTGAACTTTGAAAAATGGAACCGCTGGCTCGAGCAGTTCCCCGATCTGATCATGAAGGGGCAATGGGCCTCGGACATCGACATTGCGCGCGAAACCGGGCGCACGGCCGTGTTCTTTGGCTTTCAAAACTCCTCACCCATCGAAGACGACATCGGCCTGGAGGTGGATATGAGCCATTCCGCCGACCGCTCCACGATTGAGGCGGCCGAGTTCTCCGAACGCCCCATCGCAATCACCCATGCCAACCCCTATGACTGGTCGCCCGCACTGCGCAACAAGAAGGATCCGGTCATTCAAGCCGTCGTCGACAATGGCGGCATGCTGGGGTTCTCGGTCTATCCGCATCATCTCAAGGATAAATCGAACTGCACCCTGCACAGCTTTTGCGAAATGATCGCCCGCGCGGCCGACACATACGGCGTGCAAAATCTCGCGATAGGTTCGGACCTGTGTCAGGACCAGCCTGACAGCATCGTCGAATGGATGCGCACTGGGCGCTGGACCAAGGAAATTGACACTTTATCGCGGTGACGCCGCTGTCTTTGGCGCACCTGGATGGTTGGGCTGGTGGACCGTGTTCTTTTGGGGGTGGTTCATGGGCTACGGCCCGTTGATGGCAATGTTCATTGCCCGCATTTCTCGGGGACGTTCGATCATCATTATGCTGTCGGTCATCGCCCCGATTGTCACCAACTTCTGGTTCACCATCATCGGCGGCACCGGAATCGCGATGGAACTGTCGGAACCTGGCACGATCTCAACGGCATTCGAAGGCTTCAACCTGCCCGCCGCGCTCCTGGCGATCACCCAGAACCAGCCAATGGGCTTTGTGATCTCACTCCTGTTCCTGATCCTCACGACAATCTTCGTGGCGACAACCGGGGACTCGATGAGCTATGTTGTCTCAGCAACCATGAGCTCTGAGGGCACGCCGCCAACCGCAATCCGCATTTTCTGGGGGGCTGCGATGGGGGTCATGGCCGTGATCTTGATCTCGGTCGGATCGGGCGGCGCCTCCAAGCTGCAAAGCTTCATTGTCGTCACCGCCGTGCCGGTCTCGCTCATCCTGCTGCCATCACCTTGGCCAAGGGCAAAGACAGCTAAGAAACCATTGGGCACCCTACCCCGGCGCCCAATGCTTCGCCGCATATTCTGGTTGCGTCACGCAGCAACCGATTTGCACCTGTTTCGTCAGCAAAGGCTTATTGGAATGACTGACATTCTCTGCCGCGATCCAAACACAGTCATGCGCCTTGCGCGACTTGACTCGATGCACCAATCCTGCCTGTCCTTTATGCGCGTTCTGACCCGCCGCTTGGCACGGGACAACTGGCGCTTTGAACAAACCGCGTTTGAGATCAACGACAACGGCGAAGGGCACGCGGTCTATACTGCGCATGGCCCCCACCGCACCTATTCACTGATCGCATTTGCGCATAATCTCCCCGCTGAGAAGCGATCAGACCGGGTCATTGCCGACGCCTGGGACGCGACGTTTACACTGTTTGACGGGGTGCCAACCCCCTCGGACATCGAACGTATGTCACAGAATATTCCGGTTCAAGAAGCCGGGCGCGTGACATCCAGTGAACTGTCGGTGTCGCGCGATTGGCCGCAGGGCAACAGCCCCACCGTGACCAGATCGATGCGGTCGGTTATCTGATGCGCACCACTGCCGTCTATGGCTCCGGAAAACTCGGGGCCGCCGATCGGGAAATGATTGCCGATCGCCCCGAATTCGCAGTGCCTTTCCAGGTTGAGATGCTGTCAGTCTACCTGACCCGCTGGTTCGTGGTCGATCTGGTGCAATTCATGGCCGACCGTCGCGCTGCCGCAAACGGCGACATGGCCGCGCGGTTGGATCCCGACATCGCCCGCAGTCTTGCATCGGGAATTCCACCGGCCTTGGCATGGCGCCATTTCTGTTGAACCACTCGGTTTTGTTGAACAATTGGATCGCCGCGCGTGAAAACGCCACCCAGACCGTGCGCAGCCTCGACCAGGCGCAACCGGCGCAGATCGAATTCTTTCATGATCAGGTCGCCCGCAGCAAAATCACCATCCAACGTTGGACAACCAGCCACCCTGTTCAGTTGAAAAAGCTCGATGCGTTGCAAACGGATGTCGCCCTGCTCGATGCCTATCTGCGCGACAATGCTCTGACCGCCCCCCGACCCTGGGACGCGCTCTATCGTTGGGCCGAGGCCGAGCTGTCGCTTGAAGGTCAGGAATGGATCGCCTCGCTGATCCTTGAACCCTATGGTGGGCGCGTCGATCATTTTGCCGAGGACATGGCCGCAGACAACACCGCCACCTTTCGGATCGCAGGCGCTATGCAGATCAAAGACCTGCGTCAGCTGCTGAAATCCATCTACGCCTGGGCCATCGAAACCGATTGGAGCGCGCCAGAAAACCGGGCGTGGGCCTGGTATGTGTCCGAGGAAAAGCTTGAACCTCGTCTCGGCGAACGTTTTGAAGAACTTATTGAGGACTACGATCAACCCCTCGCCCCCGGTCGCGATGCCGCCCGTCTGTATCACGCGCTGACCCATTGGCCCGATGATGCCCAGGCTTCGGAATTCCTCCTGCGCCACTCAGAACATCGCCACGTCCTGCGCCGGGCGCAAATCGTCAACCGCGCGCCCTATGCGGAAATCCGCGACAATACGATCTCGGACCAGGTGCTGCCCATCGACATGCTGCGGTGCAAGCTGTCCTTCTTTGGTGCCACCCAATTTGACCCGCGCTCTGACCGTTGGGTACGTATCTGCATGTATGGCATTGCCCCGCTGCCCAAGGACCTCACACCCGAGAACGCTGACTTCTGGATCTACCCGCAGGCATCCGGACCATCAGGGGAGACCCGCACATGAGCTTTTCTCTGAACGAAATCGAAGCCATGGTCAAACGCGCAGCACGCGGAGCCGGTCTGTCGTGGGGCCTGGCTGAAGAGGCCGCCAAAGGCACCCGCTGGCTCTCCGCCTTTGGCTATCCGGGTGCCGAGATGTTGGTCAAACCGTTGCATCTAAACGACCGAGTGCCCTCCATCGATGTCTCCCCTGTCTCATTGCGCGCCGCCGTTTGGCACGCACCTGCCCGCCGGATGAGCCCGCTGATCGCCGGTGCCGCGCTGAGCGATTGCGCCACGCGTCTGCTGGATCGCAGCGCCATCACCATGGAAGGCGTGAGCTTTCCGCTTTTGGCGGTCCCCTTTATGGGCGGCGCGGCGCTTCGCCTTGGCGTGCCTGTGGCCGCCGAATGGATGGGCGTGCGGATGGCCACCGATGGCAGCCAGCTTTGCGTCACCGGCGACACGGACGCCCTGTCCAGCGCCACCATCGAACAGATGATATTCTTTGCACCGGCTGTGATGTCCCAGCATTGCACCCCGGTGATGCGCGCCCAGATCTCAAACACATGCTGGTCCGCGCTTGGCGCATTTGCCCATCGCTACTTTGCACCCGCCACCGAAGAAAGCCGCAAACGCGGCGCAGGCGCGGGTCAAGGCGACAACGACTGAACCGGTCGATCATTTACTCTAAGATCTTGAACAGACGGAAAAATAATATGGTGGCAACCTAAGCCCTCTCCCTTTTTGATATCGAAGACCTGGCCTTTCGCGCGCGGGTCAAGGTCGGGACATCCGACGTCAACGCACGCCCGGTTGCGGTTGCCACGGCGATGACCGAAGCCGACGGCGCATCCTCGCACGGTCTGGCCTATGTGCCAACCTACGTGCAGCATGTCCTCTGCGGCAAGGTCGATAGCCAGGCGCAGCCGCAAATGTCACAGCCGCGCGCATCGGTTTTGACGGTGGATGCCGCCACGGGCTTTGCCCACAGTGCCATTGACCTGGGGTTCGCATCCCTCGTTCCATTGGCCAAAGAGATGGGCGTCGCCGTCTTGGCCGTCAACAACTCCTACAACTGCCGCGTCCTCGGCGTGCACACGCAACGCCTCGCCCAGGCTGGGCTGGTGGGGATCGGCGTTACCAACGCACCGGCCTCGATCGCGCCCTCTTGCGGTGCAAAGCCCGTGCTTGGCACCAACCCGTTTTCCATCGCAGCCCCCGACGCACAGGGCAAAGCCGCGGTGCTCATCGACCAATCCGCCAGTGTGATCGCAAAAAAGCGAGGTGATGAAACACGCCCGCGAAGGTCAATCGGTGCCGGTCGGCTGGGTCCTGGATGCCAACGGACAGCCCACAACCGATCCAAATGTGGGCTTACAAGGCTCCATGGTGCCGTCCGGCAACTACAAAGGTGTGGGCATCGCTTTGATGGTCGAACTCCTGGCCGCCGCGATGGCAGGCGCGACGTTGGGCACAGCCGCAAGCCCGTTTTCCGGCACCGCCGGTGGGCCACCCAAAACCGGTCAGTTCTTTATCGCGATTGACCCCCAGGCCACATCAGGCGGTCTGTTCCAGGACAGGCTGGCAGATCTCACTGCCTCGATCCGCGACCAGACCAACGCCCGCGTTCCCGGCGATGGACGTCGCAGCTGTCGTGAAAAAGCCGCACTGGACGGCGTGGCGGTGAATACAGCCGTCCTGGAAAAAGTCAGAGCGCTTGTCTAACCCAAACAACCGGCCCCTGTCATGCGTGCGACCACAGGCATGACAGCGGGGCCGCAAACATATTCTCACCAAATGGCACAACCTGGTCATGGTCATAGAGCACCAGACCTTGCACGAATTTCTCACCACAGGCATCGGCGAGCTTGCGCATGCCAGAAAAATCACTTGCCGAAACCGTGGCCGAGGATTTGACCTCAATCCCAATGACGTCGCCGCGTCGGTTCTCCAACACGATGTCGACCTCGTTCTTGTCCTTGTCCCGAAAATGGGAGAACGTGCAGTTCTGATCGCTCCACGTCTCAATCTTGCGCAATTCGCTGAACACAAATGTCTCAAGTATCGCGCCAAATTGGGTTTTATCCGTGCGCACTGTGTCCGGCGTGACATCGCGCATCGCAGCCAACAGACCCGCATCCAAAAAGTGAAGTTTGGGAGATTTGGTCAATCGTTTCAGCCGGTTCGTGAACCACGGCCGCAGGGTATGCACCAGATAGAGGCTTTCAAAAACACTGACATATTTCTGCGTGGTCACATGGTTGAGACCAAGACCAGTGCCGATGCGGGAGTAATTCACCAGCTGCCCCGCATGTTCAGCCAGCACCGACAGCAGTTTCGGCATGATCGCAAGCTTTTCGATCTGGGCGACATCTCGCACGTCGCGCTGGACGATTGCATCCAGATAGCTGTGATACCAATCCTGTTTTCGCGACCACCGCGCCCGGCCAAGCGCTTCTGGATATCCCCCCGACAGCACATTCTGAATCAGATCGTCGCCCACAATCATCTGGCGTGCCATCGGTGTCTTTGCGGCAAATGCCCGATCGATCAGGTTTGACTGGGTGCCCTGTATTTCTGCCTGCGCAAGCGGCAGCAGGCGGACAATTTCCATTCGGCCGGCCAGTGAATCCGCCACTTTTGGAATGGTCATCAGATTGGCAGAGCCCGTCAGTAGAAACCGTCCGGGTGTTTTATCGTCATCCACCAGGTTCTTAATCGCCAGCAACAGGTCGGGCGCGCGCTGGATCTCATCGATCACCGCACGATCCAAGCCACGCACAAACCCTACCGGATCATTGACCGCTGCCCGCAAAACGTTCGCATCGTCCAGGGTCAGAAACGGCGTCTTGCCCGCTGCGATCTCGGTCGCAAGCGTCGTCTTCCCGGACTGACGCGGCCCCGCAATAAGAACCACGCGCGTGTCCTGCAGCGCTTCTTCCACGCGGATCTTGGCAAACCTTGGGTACATCGTCGCATATCCTCTTTCGACCAGTTGAAAGTACGATGCCGACGGATTGAAAGTCAACGTTCGACCAATTGAAAGTGAGGAAACGGCGTGCGCAAGGGCGCCGCCGATATGCGCCCTTGCGCACGCCCTATCTACAAAAACGCATCCAGCTTGACGGGCAGTCCGGTCTGCGCGGATTGCGTGGCAGCCTCGGCCATCGCCAATGCGGTCACCCCATCCGCCAAGGTGACCGGCAGCGCCGCCCCACCTGACAACGCATTTGCAAAGGCATCCCACTCCGCGCGGAACGCCGCCATGTAACGTTCCAGGAAGAAATAGGTCGGCCTGGCTCCAACCACACCCGCCTCCGTCGATTTGACCACGGTGTTCTCCAACATGTTCTGCGCCTGCAACAGACCCTTGGAGCCCAGCAGCTCCACACGCTGATCATAGCCATAGGCCGCACGGCGGGAGTTTTTGATCACCGCAATCCGCCCATCCGCATAAGTCATTGTGATCACGGCCATATCCACATCACCGGCCGCTGCAATCTCGGCCGAGACAACCGACGCGCCATGGGCAGAAATCATCACCGGCGTCTCCCCCATAAAGAAATTCGCCATGTCAAAATCATGGATCGTCATGTCCCGGAACATACCGCCAGAGGTTTTGACATAAGACGTCGGAGGCGGCGCGGGGTCAAAAGACGTGATCGACAGCAGCTCGGGCTTGCCCACTTCGCCCGCATCCAACGCCTGTTTCAAGGCGGCGAAATTCGGGTCAAACCGACGGTTGAAGCCCACCATAACGGGCTGTCCGGTCTCGGCCACGGTCTGCGCACAGGCGCGTGCGCGCTCCAGGTTCAAATCCACCGGTTTTTCGCACAACACCGCCTTGCCTGCCGCGGTGGCGCGTTCGATCAAGTCGGAATGGGTGTCCGTCGGCGTGGCAATCAGAACCACATTGATGTCCGGGTCCATCAAGATTTCCTCGGTGGTTGCAACCGTGCTGTTGAACGCATCCGCCAGTTTCTCAGCGTTCTCAACAAAGACATCCGCCACGGCGGTCAATTCACTGCCCGCATGCGCGGCAATCGCACGTGCATGCACAATGGCAATGCGCCCTGCCCCCAACAATCCAACTTTAATCATGACCTTCCCTCCCGAATCTCCATCGTCGACCACAGGCTTACTATCTTTGCACACGGGTGCAAGTCTCATGTGCACACGGGTGCAAAACGAATGGCAATGCGACCCCTTTTCCGCTATGCAGGCGGCACGGAACGACATGAGAGCGACATGAGCATTGATCCCAAAACCGCCATGGCTACGGCAGATGATGTCGCCAAACTGGTTGGCGTGTCGCGCTGGACGGTGAACCGCGCGTTCAAACCCAATGCCTCGATCTCACCCAAGTCCCGCGCCAAGGTGATGGCCGCTGCCGAAGAGCTTGGATATGCGCCGGATCTATTGGCCGCCAGCCTCGCCTCGGACCGCAGCAATCTGGTGGCGTTGTTGATCGACGACTTCGCGAACCCGCATAAATTGCAGATCATCGAACAGCTGACCCGTATCCTGCGCGGCCATGGTTGGGACACGTTGTTGGTCAATACGTTGAACGCCGCCGACGCGCCCTCTGCCCTGTTGACCGCGAGCCAGCGCCGGGTTGATGCTGCCGTTCTGATCGGGGTGCAATTCAACGACCAAGAGCTGGAATCCGCCCTTGGTGCGCGGCGGGTGCGCAAATTGATCCTCTTTGCTCGCCAGTCCGAAAACCCCAACACAATCTCCATCTGCTGCGACGACCAGGCCGCGATGACGACACTCACCGACTATGTTGGGGAACAGGGCTACACACGCCCGCTCTTTGTGGCCGGGCCGCAGACAACCTCGGCTCATCTGTTGCGGAAAGAGACGTTTGTGTCCCGGTGGCAGCAAGTTCACGCCCAGCAACTGCCCTTTGTCGCGGTCCCCGCCTATGACCCGCAGCTGTCCTATCAGGCCGTTGCCGACCACCTCCGCACGGACGGTGAACGCCCCGATATCTTGGTTTGTGAAAATGACGCGCTGGCGATGGGGGCAATGGATGCCTTGCGATTTGAATTCAACCTCCGCACCCCGGACGATATCGCCGTGATTGGCTTTGACGACGTCCCCCAGGCCGCAACGCCGCAATACCAGCTGACCACCTACCGCCAACCCATCGCCGAAATGGTCAACGCGCTGGTCGATGTGCTCAAAGGCACCGCCGACATGGAAACGCTCAACCAATTCTCCGGCCAGCTGGTGGTGCGCGCCAGCGCCTGATCTGCGAACGCGCGCGCGCCCTCGAAAAGGCCCCTGCGTTCCTGAGCGCAAAAACGGCCCACGGCACCCATACATTGGCACCTCTTGCAGTGAGCAACCCCATAATTTAAATTCCATGAACAAAGACGGTCACAATGACCCGCAACTCTGACGAGTTGGTGTCAGGGGCCAAAGGCTCAACAGCGTCCTGAAACACAATAGAACAAGGAACGACCCTTAATGATCACCGACGTTGATTTACAGAACGCCCTCACCAAATGGGGTAACGGAAAAGTCGCCATTTCAAAGGCATTTGAGGACGACGGCATTGAGAAAGCGCGCGAAATCGCCTCTGCCAATCTCGATCATTACTACGGCTATAATCTTGGACCGGTTCTGTTCAAACCAACCATGGCCAGCGGCGCGCAAACATTCCGCCCCACAAAAGACGGCGCGTTGGCCTATTTCTGCGGCCACTCGGACGAATACCCCCTGGACAACGGCTTCGCGATCATGGGCTGGCGTTCAATGGAAAGCGTCACCTCGGCCACCTTTATCCAAGGCGACGTGGCCATGTGGATGGGCTGGGTCAAACTGACCAACAAGGATGGCTCTGTCACCACAGTGGACAAGAGTTTCGGATACAAGCAAGACGCAAACGGCGACCTGCGCATCGTGCTGCACCACTCCTCGTTGCCGTTTCAGCCTTAACCACCTGGCAAAGGAGACTGTTGCATCATGTGACAAGTTTGGCCGCGCTCTGGATCTCGACAAACCTACGCAACAGTCCCCTTTCGTTGGCGCCATAAACGCCGCGCGCGTCGATCTCCTGCTCGGTGCTGCTTTGCTGGAAAATCCAGGCTCCGGAATCCTCGGCGTTGAGTGCTCCAATAGGGGTATCTGTGCGATCTGCGCCGTCAATCTTATCGAAAAATTGCACTGATCGAAAAACGCGCGTTTGGCTCGCGAATGCCCAAGATCTGTGAAACATGCGCGAAATCTGCGGCGCGGGGCAAAATTTGGAATTGATGATCGTTACGTTATAACGTAGCTAATGATTCAAATTGAGCCCCCCCCGCAAGACCTCAATGGCGATGCGTCGCCCCCACAGGTCACCACAGATCCACGCCAAAGCCGCAGCGTACCGCTGCATCCATTGCCATTGTTTATAGACGAGCCATCGCCATGAAAGACTTCGACCCCACAGATACCCGCCTTCCCGTGACTGTCCTTTCCGGCTTTTTGGGCGCGGGCAAAACCACGCTTTTGAACCGTGTGCTCAACAATCGCGAAGGCCGCCGTGTGGCGGTGATTGTCAATGACATGTCCGAAGTGAACATTGACGCCGATCTGGTGCGCGACGGCACGGAATTGTCCCGTTTCGAAGAGACTTTGGTAGAGATGTCAAACGGTTGCATCTGCTGCACCCTGCGCGATGATCTGCTGAAAGAGGTGCGTAAACTGTCCGAAGAGGGGCGGTTTGACTATCTGCTGATCGAATCCACCGGCATCTCTGAACCGCTGCCCGTGGCGGCGACCTTTGATTTTCGCGATGAAGACGGCGACAGCCTGTCGGATGTGGCGCGTCTGGATACGATGGTCACGGTTGTCGATGCGGTCAATCTGCTGGAGGATTTCTCCAGCCATGATTTCCTGACAGATCGCGGCGAATCCCTTGGCGAAGAGGATGATCGCAGCCTCGTCAGCCTGCTCACAGAACAGATCGAATTTGCCGACGTGGTGATCTTGAACAAGGTCGACGATGCGGGCCGTGAACGCACTGATACCGCGCGCAAGATCATTCGTGCGCTCAACGCAGATGCCAAAATTGTTGAGACGAACCATTCGGATGTCTCGGCGGATACGATTTTGGACACCGGCCTGTTTGACTTTGAAACCGCCCATGAACACCCCATGTGGGCCAAGGAGCTCTATGGCTTTGCCAACCACACGCCGGAGGACGAGGAATACGGTATTTCCTCCTTTGTCTACCATGCCCGCGCGCCTTTTGATCCGCAGAAACTGCACAAGGTTCTGAACGGAACCCTGCCCGGTGTGATCCGCGCCAAGGGCCATTTCTGGCTGGCAACCCAGCCACAATGGGCCGCCGAATTCAACCTCGCCGGGGCGCTGTCCTCGGTCAAAGCTTTGGGGTTCTGGTGGGCGTCGGTTCCCGAAGATCGCCTGCCAACCCATCCAGAAGCCCAGGCCGAAATCGCCAAAAATTGGGCGGAACCCTGGGGAGATCGCCGCCAAGAGCTGGTCTTTATCGGTGTCGGACTTGAGCGTGAGACGATCTGCGCCCGCCTGAATGCAGCACTTTTGGACGTTGAGGAATTCACCCCCGAAGCCTGGACAGACCTGCCCGACCCCTTCCCGCGTTGGGGCCAGCGTTCGTGACTATGGCCACTCAAATCTCTGATTTTGCCACCGCGCCCGGCTTGAAAAGCGTGGCCGTTGTCGAGGGCAGGCCTGGCTTGTCCGCGATCCGGGATCCGGGTTGTGCGGCCGTCATCTGGCAACGCCAGCTTGGGGCGAATGTGACCGATTGGCTCGGCGCGCTCTCTCCCGATCAACTGCCGCGGGCACGGGCGATTCTGTTGCCCAACCGGGTGGCAGAGGCGGTTGACCAGATTTGCGATACCTGCGGCACGCCCGAAGGACCACAGCGCACCACATTAACAGATGACATCGCCGCGCTCTCTGCGCAATTTGCCGAGATGATGGCGGCGCCCTATCTGCGTCTGGATGTTGTCACCACCAATGCCTGTCGCAAATTTCACATCGATGCGGTGACCGCGCGGCTTGTCTGTACCTATCGCGGTCAAGCCACCCAATTTGGTGAGGCGGATCAAGGGCATGACCCGGACATGATCCTGTCAGCCCCCTTGGCCTGCCCCGCCGTGTTGCGCGGCACCAAATGGGCAGGCGACGCCCCACCCCGGTTGCGCCATCGCTCACCGCCAATCGAAGGCACCGGTGAGACACGGCTCGTTCTGGTGTTGGACCCGATCTATGACATGGAGGAAGAGGTCTGAATTTCACCTCTGTCTCGGTTCCCAGCTTGACAGAGCGTTCATGAATAGGCAGGTCTGAGGGCGATGGTTCCCGGAACGCCAAAGGTTATACGGGATGAAAAGGGAACACGGTGAGGCGTAGCCATAAGGCACCAAACCCGTGACTGCCCCCGCAACTGTGAACGGCATATGCGTTGTCAAAACCACTGGCCCTGTTTGGGTCGGGAAGGGACCACGCTGACGACGCCGTAAGTCAGGAGACCTGCCATCCATATACACTTTTAACCCGGGCGAGGAGTCCGGGCGAATCACAGCTACGCCTTGGCTTGATCCATGGTGTGCGGTGACATTTCGCCCAGGATCCTTGCCCTTCTGCGGAGGGCGGAATGGTCGAACGAAAGACGTGCAGAATTGCTGTATGCACCAGCTGCAAGGACAAGCAGACGGGCCAGAACCCCGGCTACCGGATGATTCATGCCCTGCGCGATGCGCTGAACGCCGATACGTGCATCGCCGCAGAGTTTCAGGTCATGGGTGTCGCCTGTATGGCCGGATGTAATCACCCCTGCACGGTTGGCTTTCATGGCCAGGGCAAAGCCAGCTACCTGTTTGGCGACAAACAAGCCCCCGATGACATTACCGATCTTGCGCGTTTTGCCGAACAGTACGCGGCGCTGCACGATGGTTGGTGCTCCTCGGTGGACCGGCCTGGTAAGCTGCGCAAGACCACGCTTGCCCGCATTCCCGCCACGCTGTTTGCAGAAGCCCCATCTGTGGAGGCCGCCGAATGAGCGCTGCTGATCTCACCGTCACCTCCGTCAGCTGGGGCAAGGGGCGCACGCAGCCTCTGATCCTCCATCCAACCTCCTTTCACCTCAAGGCGGGGCGCGTCATGGGGGTCGTTGGTGCCAATGGCGCGGGCAAAACCACCCTGCTGCGGATGATCTACCGCCACGCCCGCCCGCTGTCTGGGTCGGTTCAGGTTGGCGGCGATGACATCTGGTCGATGTCGCCGCGCAGATGCGCCCGTAAAATCGCCGCCGTCCTGCAGGAACAGCCCACCGATTTTGCCCTCACAGTGCGCGATATCGTGGCCCTAGGACGGATACCCCACAAACAGGGATTCTCGGCCCTCAGCACCAATTGCGTCACTGTGATCGAGGCAAGCTTGCGCCGCATGGAACTGTTGAACTTTGCCGACCGCGAATTCGGCACCCTATCGGGGGGCGAACGTCAGCGCGTCATGGTGGCCCGCGCCATCGCGCAGGAGCCGCAAATCCTGGTGTTGGACGAGCCCACCAACCACCTGGATATCCGCAACCAGTTGGAAGTGCTGAAACTAATCAACGATCTGGACATCACGATTGTCACCTCGCTGCATGATCTCAACATGGCGGCCAGCGTCTGTGACGACGTTCTGCTGCTGCACAAGGGTCGCCAAATGGCCTTTGGTTGCCCGACTGAGGTCCTGTCGTCTGACCGCGTCTCGGACGCCTTTGGGGTGCGCGCCGAAGTGGACTGGCTGTCCCGTCGCGATCACCAACATCTCACCTTTGCTCTTCATTCCTCTGACTAGGACACGACCATGAAACACCTGCTTTGCTCCTGCGCCCTTGTGGCCCTCTCTGGCGCGGCATTTGCTGAAACCACCGTCGACAGCTGCAACCGGACCGTCACTTTTGACACGGTGCCCACGGCCGCCGTCTCTAACGATGTGAACCTGACCGAGATGATGCTGGTTCTGGGGCTCGCCGATCACATGGTGGGCTACACCGGGATCTCTGGCTGGAAAACCCTCGACGAAGAGATGCGCGCAGGCGTCAAAGAACTGCCCGAGCTGAGCGCCAAATACCCAACCAAAGAAGTCCTTTTGGGCGCGGATGCCGATTTCTACTTTGCCGGTTGGAACTATGGCATGAAGGTCGGCGGCGAAGTGACGCCAGAAACGCTCGAACCCTTTGGCATCAACGTCTATGAGCTGACCGAAAGCTGCGTCCACATCGCGGACAAACCCAAAGTATCCATGGAGGACATGTACAATGATATCGCCAACCTCGGCCGTATCTTTGACGTCGAAGATAAAGCCAGCGCGCTGATCGACGGCTACAAAGCCGATCTGGCAGCGTTCTCGGCCGACCTCAACACCCAAGGCACCGCCCCGCGCGTCTTTGTCTATGACAGCGGCGAAGAAAGCCCCTTTACCGCAGGGCGTTACGCGATGCCCACCGCATTGATCGAAGCGGCCGGCGGCAAAAACATCATGGATGATTTTGAAAAAAGCTGGGCCACTGTGACCTGGGAAGAAGTTGTCGAACGCAACCCCGAGGTCATCGTGATCGTGAACTACGGCTCGGTCACCGCAGAAGAAAAGCGCGCCTTCATGCTGAACAACCCGGCCTTTGCCAGCCTTGATGCGGTGAAAAACGACCGCTTTGTCACTCTGGAATATGTCGAGGCCACACCTGGCCCGCGCAACATCCAAGCGATCAAAACCCTAGCCTCGGCCTTTTGGCCGCAACCTGTGAACTGATCGCAGGCGGTTTGACACCATGACGGACGCCAGCGCCCAAAGGTCCACCGCGACCCGCAAACGCCCCATGCATCTTGTGTGGGGGGCCGCGGGCGGTGTGGCATTGCTGGCGTCCATCAGCTTTGCGGTCTCGGTGGGGGCGGTGCCGGTTCCCCTGGCCACGGTCTGGGGCGTGTTGCTGGACCATATCCTGCCCGGCAGTATTGAACCCTCTTGGTCCAAAGGCCGCGCCGCCATCGTCTGGGACATCCGCTTTCCCCGTGCCTTGCTGGCGGCATTGGTGGGGGCCGGGCTTGCGGTTGTTGGGGCCGCGCTGCAGGCGGTGACCCGCAATCCGCTGGCGGATCCGCATCTCCTTGGCATCTCATCAGGAGCCGCCTTTGGCGCGATCCTTGCATTGCTGCACACCGGGCTGTTTCTGGGCCTGTTGACCGTGCCTTTGATGGCATTCGCCGGCGCTTTGGCGGCAACGGCAGTGGTGCTGGCAGTCATCGGCTTTACCTCCGCCTCCAGCGCAGATCGCCTTGTGCTGGTCGGGGTTGCGGTGTCCTTCATCGTGATGGCCGGAGCCAACCTGTTGATTTTTCTTGGCGATCCAAAGGCCGCCCATACGGTTGTGTTCTGGATGCTAGGCGGGCTTGGCCTCGCACAATGGAGCCACCTGATCTATCCGCTGGTGGTTCTGGTGCCCTGTGCCATCTGGATCTGGCTGCGCAGCGCCGATTTGAATGCCATGACCATAGGAGATGAGACCGCCACCACTTTGGGCATCCCGGTCAAACGGTTCCGCTTGCAGATCTTTGTGCTGGGCGCGTTGATCACCGGGACCCTTGTGGCCTTTTCCGGGATCATCAGCTTTGTGGGCCTGATGGTGCCCCATATTGTGCGCCTAGTGGTCGGCGGCGACTACACCCGCGTGCTTCCGGCCTCGGCGCTCTGCGGCGCGCTGTTTCTGATCTGGGCCGACATCCTGGCCCGCACCGTCATGGCACCAGAAGACATGCCCATCGGCATCGTCACCGGGCTAATCGGCGGCGTCTTCTTTATCTGGCTCTTGGGCAAAGACCGAAGAACATAAGGCATCCCCCCTGTATCGGGCATTAGCACGTGGTGAAAATACGGCGCCTTCTACCACAACAACCGCCCCCTGATCGTGATCTGACAGGATCTGTCAAATCACCCTTCATCACGCTTGCCAACGCCCGCGCCCGCGCGTAAATACTGCGCAAAGCGCGGTAGTGTGCGCGGTGAATCGGTTTTGTCTGACCCATCGCGCCTCATCCTAGCCCAAATCTGGCAAGGAATTCTCTGTGACATCCCAATCCAAACCTGACCCTCATTCTGTTCCATCGCACCATGGTGATCTCTATGGGATCAACAATTGGGGCAATGATATGCTCTGTGTTGATGGCAGCGGCGCAGTTGCTTTGCGTCTGCCGCTGGAACCCGACAGCACCCCGACCCCATTGCCACAGGTGATGGACGCGATTGAGACGCGCGGTATTTCGGCCCCCGTATTGTTGCGGGTGCAGCAGTTTCTGGACCAGTCGCTGACCCAGCTGCATGATGCGTTCAACAACGCCATCCGGACCGCCGAATACAAAGGTGCATATCGCGGCGTCTTCCCGATCAAGGTCAACCAACAGGCCGAGGTGATCAGCCATCTGATGACCGCCGGGCAAAAGTACAACTACGGGCTGGAAGCGGGCTCGAAACCCGAGTTGGTGATTGCCCTGTCACAGCCCCTGCCCGAAGACGCGCTGCTGATCTGCAACGGCTCCAAGGATGAGGCCTTTGTCCGTCTCGCCATCCTGTCGCGGAAACTGGGTCATAACACGGTTCTGGTCATTGAAACGCTGGACGAATTTGACATCATCCGCCGCGTCGCCACGGAACTTGGCATCCGCCCACTGTTGGGCATCCGGGTCAAGCTGACGGAACGGGTGACCGGCAAATGGCAGGAAAGCTCGGGCGATCGCTCCACCTTTGGTCTGGGCGCCCATGATCTGGTGACGCTGATGGGCAGGCTGCGCGACAGCGGGTTCCTGGACTGTCTGGTGCTGCAACACAGCCACCTGGGCAGCCAAGTGCCCGATATCATCGACCTGCGCCGCGCCGCAGCCGAGGCCTGCCGGTTCTTTGTCGAACTGACCGCCATGGGCGCGCCGCTGACCCATATGGATCTGGGCGGTGGTCTGGGCGTGGATTACACCGGTGAACGCCGCTCCGAGGAGAACTCGGTCAACTACACCGTCACCGAATACAGCACCAATATCGTCGAAACCATCCGCTATGCGCTGGATGAAGCCGGGATCCCGCACCCGACCATTGTCACCGAAAGCGGCCGCTTTGTGGTTGCCCATTCCTCGATCTTCATTTTCGAGGTGCTCGGCGCCACGCTGTATGACGCGCCGCAAAAGCCCGAAATCAAAGACGACGACTACCACCTGATGACCGATCTGATGGCGGTGGAAAACTATATCTCTGGCCCCCGTTTCCAGGAGGCGTTGAACGATGCGGTCTATTACCGCGATGAGCTGCGCGCCCTGTTCCGTCGCGGCCAGATCGGTCTGGATCAGCTGTCGCGCGCCGAACAGGGGTTCCTCTATCTGGCCGGCCTGTTCAAATCCGCCCTACGTCAGGATCCCAACCTGAACGAGGTCGCAGAACCGCTCGCCGCTTTCACCGACCATTACTACGGCAACTTCTCCCTGTTCCAGTCGCTGCCGGATGTCTGGGCTATTGACCAACTGCACCCGATCATTCCGCTGCAACGCTTGAACGAAGAACCCACCCGCCAGGCGATTTTCAGCGACATTACCTGTGACAGCGACGGCAAGATCGACAAATTCGTCCTCGCCGATGGCGCCGCCGACGCGCTGCCGGTGCATGATCTAAAAGAGGGCGAGCCCTATCACATCGGCGTCTTTTTCGTCGGTGCCTATCAGGAAACGCTGGGCGATCTGCACAACCTCTTTGGCGATGCCAATGTGGTCACCATCTCGCTGGATGGTCACGGTGGCTTTGACATCGAGCATGAGACCGAGGCCGATACAATTGCCGAAGTTTTGTCCTATGTGGAGTATGACCCCCGCGATTGTCTGGACGCTTTCCGCAAACGGGTGGAACGCGCGCTCAAGGCGGGTAGGGTCAACGCCAGCGAACGCCGCCAGATGATCACCGCCTACAAGGACAGTCTGGCAGGCAGCACCTATTTTGACTAAAATTACCCCTCGGAAAACACCCCAGGGGCAGATCGGAACAGCGGGGCACAGCCCCATCAAGAGGATGACAACAATGGAAAAGGTTCTGGTTGTTGGCGCAGGCGGAGTTGGCTCTGTCGCGGTGACAAAAATGGCAATGCATGCTGAGATCTTTCAGGAGATCACACTGGCCAGCCGCACGGTCTCCAAATGCGAAGACATCGCTAAAAACGTCAAGGAACGCACTGGCGTCACCATTCGCACCGCTCAGCTGGATGCGATGAATGTGGCCGACACGGTTGCGCTGATCCGCGAAACCGGTGCCGAGCTTCTGGTCAACCTCGCGCTGCCTTACCAGGATCTGGTGCTGATGGACGCCTGTCTGGAAGCGGGCATTCACTACCTCGACACTGCCAATTACGAGCCCGAGGATGAGGCCAAATTCGAATACAGCTGGCAATGGGCCTATCAGGAGCGCTTCAAAGCGGCCGGTCTGACCGCCATCCTCGGCTCTGGTTTTGATCCGGGCGTGACGTCGATCATGGCGACCTGGGTGCGCAAGCACAAACTGGACGGCATCCGCCTGATCGACATTCTGGACTGCAACGGCGGCGACAACGGCAAAGCCTTTGCCACCAACTTCAACCCGGAAATCAACATCCGCGAAGTGACCGCCCCGGTCCGTCACTGGGAAAACGGCGCATGGATTGAATCCCCGGCGATGACCCAGAAGTATGAGTTCGACTTCCCCGCCGTGGGCAAAAAGAACATGTATCTGATGTATCACGAGGAACTGGAGTCGCTGTCGACCCACTTCCCCGAGATTGAGCGCGCGCGCTTTTGGATGACCTTTGGCGATGCCTATATCAACCACGTCACCGTGTTGCAGAACATCGGCATGACCGGCATCGAACCGGTGATGCACGAAGGCGTCGAAATTATCCCGCTGCAGTTCCTGAAAACAGTCCTGCCCGACCCATCTGACCTGGGCGAGCTGACCAAGGGCAAGACCTGTATCGGCGACATCATCACCGGTCCGGCCAAGGACGGCGGGGATGAAAAGACCTATTACATCTACAACATCTGCGACCACGAAGAATGCTACACCGAGGTCGGCAGCCAAGCGGTGGCCTATACCACCGGCGTGCCCGCCATGATCGGCGCGGCCATGGTGATGAAAGGGATCTGGCTGGAACCGGGTGTGTGGAACACCGAACAGCTGGACCCGGATGGGTTTATGGACATGCTCAACACCGACGGCCTGCCCTGGCAGGTTGTGGAACTCGACGGTCATCCTGAGTTCTGATCAGTTCAGCACCTCAAGACAAACCGCCGGTCGCGCCAGCGACTGGCACGCGCCTGCCCGCCCCACGGCGGGCGCGTGCCGCACCCGCCCGGGCAGCCGCTCAACGCTCGTGCATAAACTGGGGACTTGGATCTATTGCACCCATGGACATAAAAGCGCTCTCCACCAAAAGCTTCGCCACATTTGACCTAACCCGGGTGCCGTCGCCCTGTTTCGTGGTGGATGAGGTCGCGGTGGAACGCAATCTGCGCATCCTGCGTGACGTCGCTGACCGCTCGGGCGCCAATGTCCTGCTGGCGCTCAAAGCGTTCTCGATGTTCGCGCTGGCCCCATTGGTGCGCCAATACCTCGCCGGGACGTGTGCGTCCGGTATCTATGAGGCCCGGCTGGCGCGGGAAAAATTCGGCGGTGAGGTCACAACCTATTCCGCCGGATTCAAAGCTGCGGATCTGCCCGAGATCATCGAGCTGTCGGACCACCTGATCTTTAACGCGCCCAACCAGCACCGACGCTTTACGCCGCTGATCAACGAGGCCCGCGCCAAGGGTGAACAGATCAGCATCGGCCTGCGCATCAACCCGGAACATTCTGAGGGCTGGAACGAGAAATACGACCCCACCGCGCCCTGCTCGCGCCTGGGAACCCCGATTTCACAGATCACGACGGCGGACTGGGATGGCGTCGAAGGCCTCCATATGCACACCCTCTGCGAACAGGGGTTTGAACCGCTGCAGCGCACTTGGGCGGTGTTGGAGCCCAAGATCGCGGACCTGCTGCCCCACCTCAAATGGATCAACCTCGGCGGCGGCCACCATATCACTCAACCGGATTACAACCGCGACGGTCTGGTTGAGATGATCCGCGACATCCGCAGCCGCCACGGGGTTGAGGTCTTTATTGAACCCGGCGAGGCCTGCGCCCTGCATTCCGGCATTCTGGTGGGCGAAATCCTCGATGTGGCCGAAAACCACATGCCGCTGGCAATCACCGATATCTCAGCCACCTGCCACATGCCCGACGTGTTAGAGGCCCCCTATCGCCCGGATCTGTTGGGAGAGATCGACAGCGATCACAAACACCGTCTTGGTGGGCCGTCCTGTTTGGCGGGCGACGTGATCGGCGATTACGCCTTTGCGACACCACCCCAGCCGGGGGATCGTTTCGCATTCCTTGACCAGTCCCATTACTCGATGGTTAAAACCAATACATTCAACGGCGTACCGCTGCCCGCAATCGCGCTGTGGAACTCTGACACCGACGCGCTGACCCTGCTGCGCAAAGCCAAATACAGTGATTTTCTGGACCGCCTGTCATGACCTATTTCCTCCAAGGGGAGCTGTCCCCACAAGAACGCGACGCTGCAACCGCCCGGTTCCGCGTGATCCCGGTGCCATTGGAGCGCACCGTCTCCTATGGCGCAGGCACCAAGGGCGGACCGGAGGCCATTCTGGAGGCCAGCGTTGAACTCGAACGCCTGTGGGAGGGCGGCGAACCCTGCGCCCAAGGCATCGCATCCGAGGAGCCCGTCGATTGCAACGGCCCCTTGCCCGAGGTGATGGAACGTATCGCCACCCGCACCGAAGCCGCCGTCACCGCGGGTGCAATCCCGGTCACTCTGGGCGGTGAACATGCGCTGTCTTATGGGGCCGTGCGCGGCGTCGCCCGCGCTTTGGGCCGTCCCGTGGGTATCGTTCAGATCGACGCCCACGCCGACCTGCGCAAGTCCTATCAGGGAGAACGCCATTCCCACGCCTCGGTCATGCAATTGCTGGCCGAAGAAGACGGCATCCGCATCGCCCAGTTTGGTGTGCGCGCCATGTCCCAGGAAGAGGTCGACCGCCGCGCCGCCTGCGACGTCTTTGCGGTGGATGCGCGCGAACTCGTCACTAAGGGCTTGAATGCAGTCGATCTGCCCGCAGACTTCCCTGACGATATCTACGTCAGCTTTGATGTTGACGGGCTGGACCCCGCGATCTTGCCCGACACCGGCACCCCCGTCCCCGGCGGCCTTGGCTATTACCAGGCGCTGGATCTGGTGGCACACGCCCTAGCCGGGCGGCGGTTGGTGGGCTGCGATGTGGTGGAGCTTGCGCCAACCCCCACCAGCACTGTGTCAGATTTCACCACGGCCCAGATCACCTATGCGCTGATGGCGATGGCGATGGCGCGCGCGACGTAGACCGCGATCCACAGATGCTGTGCGGCTGAGCACAGGACGCCGCCTTGTTCCACCGGGGCGCGTCGCTAGATTGGAGAAACCTGAGTGAAAAAATAAGGTTTCTCCATGTCAACCCTGTCCAACCCTTCCAGCCTGTCCGACACCGGCACCTTTGCCACGCCCCATGCGGCGAAATACCTGCGGCAATTGTGCAAACACTTCGCCCACAAGACCGAAGTCACCCAAGACGACAGCACCCCCGACGCGCCAACCGCCGCGATCCGCTTTGATTTTGGCACCGCGCATCTGACAACCTCTGCCGACATGTTCACGGCTCAGGTCGCCGCCACGGATACGGCGACACTGACCAAGATGCGCTTTGTCATCGACAAACATCTGGAACGCTTTGCCTTTCGCGAAGACTTCACCACGCTGACCTGGCAAACTCCCGCGTCCTGATCACCCCGCCGCATGGGGCAGCATAAACCAGGCCCCCGGCACCGGGGCCTGATTGGCGCGCACCCGACAGCCATAGACCGAGGTTAAGAGATCGTCGCCCAGGGTCTCTTGCACCGGACCATCCGCCACCAGACGCCCGCCCTGCATCACCAGAATGCGGTCGCCGAACATGGCGCTCAGGTTTAGGTCGTGCATCACCACCAAAACCCCACCGCCGTGATCGGCAAAATCGCGGGCGATCTGCATCACTTGCAGCTGATGGGCAATGTCCAGACTGGCGACGGGTTCATCCAGAAACAACCAGCGCCCGGACATATTCGCCCCCGCCTGCCAGCCAGCCTGACACAGCACCCGCGCCAATTGGCAACGTTGTTGTTCGCCGCCGGACAGCTCTTGATAGAACCGATTGGCATAGCCCCCAAGCCCGACCCGCTCCAATGCGGCTAAGGCAGGTGCGTCATTGCCCTGCCCGTCGTGACTTTGGACCAGGCCCATGCGCACCACTTCGATCACCTGAAACGGAAACGAAAGCGGCACGGATTGCGGCAGCACCGCGCGCAGCTCGGCCAGCGCCCAGGGTTTCGCGCTTGCCACGTCCAGCCCGTTCAGGGTGACGGCCCCGGAATAGGCATGTTCACCGGTGACCGCCTTCATCAGCGTGGATTTGCCCGATCCGTTGGGACCCACGATGGCCGCAACGGTTCCGGGTTTCAGCAAAAACGAAACATCCGTCAGGATCGGCTTGCGTCGGATGGCGACGCCGATGTTTTCAACGTTCAACATGTTACAGATCCACCACCGATTGATTGCGCAACAAAATCCACAGAAAGGCCGGCGCGCCCAGAACGGCAGTCACAATGCCAATCGGCAGATCCGCCGGCGCCACCACCAGCCGCGCCACAATGTCCGCAGCCACCAACAGGGTCGCGCCCAACAGCGCGGCATTCAGCAACAGACCGCGATGATCCGGCCCCCACAACAGACGCAGCAGATGCGGCACCACAATGCCGATAAAGCCAATGCCACCGGAAATCGCCACCGCCGCCCCGACCGAGGCTGAGACCGACAGGATCGCCCCCATCTTGACCCGCTGCACGTCGATGCCCATGTGGTGGGCCGCCGCCTCTCCCAATGCCAAACCATTCAGGCCCCGCGCCAAGGTCAGGCTAAACAGGCACGCCAGGACGATCACCGGCCCCGCGATCATCAGTTTGACCCAGCTCGCGCCCGCAAGGGATCCCATCCCCCAAAAGGTCAGCTCGCGCAGTTGCAGATCATCCGCCATATAGACCAGAACCCCCGCCACCGCGCCCATCAACGCGCCCATGACAATGCCCGCCAACAACATTGTGGCCACCGATGTGCGCCCAGACCGGGTGGCGACTTTGAACAGCACCATCATCGCAACCCAGGCCCCAACAAAGGCAAAGACCGGCAACATGGCACGTCCCAAAAACGCACCAATGCCCCAGGGCAGAACCCCGCCCAGCACAATAGCCACCAATGCGCCCAGCCCTGCTCCGGCGCTGACGCCCAGAATACCCGGATCCGCCAAAGGGTTGCGAAACAACCCCTGCATCACCGCGCCCGAGATCCCCAATGCAGCCCCCACCAACAGACCCATCACTGTGCGCGGCGCGCGAATATCGCTCAGAATGAGCGCCTCAACTCGGTCCAGCGGCTGCCCCTGCGCCAGGCTCCACAGCGCCGACCACAATGAGGTGCCCGATGGCCCCGCCGCCAGGCTGGTCACCGCAACCACGCCCATCACCACGGCCAGAATCACATGCCCTTTGCGCGCCAAGGCCCGGCGGTCGGAAACCTGCGTGCCCCGCTGTTCGTCAATCGCAACCATCAACCCGCCTCGGCCAGGGCTTGATGCAGACGCAAGACCGCATCCGCAACCCGTGGACCAAAGCCCAGCAACAGTTGCCCATCCATCCGCACCACCGCATCGGCGGCGGCGGCGGGTGTCTCAGTCAACGCCGGCATCGACCACAATTCTGCGTTGGACCCGCCGTGATCTCCACCGCGATCCATCATCACAATCACGTCCGGCGCGGCGGCTGCCACCGCCTCATTGGTGACCGCTTTATAGCCCTTGAAGCTCTGCATCACATTCTTACCACCGGCCATGGCAATGATCGCATCGGCCGAGGTCCCCTGACCGCCCGCCATGATCCGCCCGCCTTGGGTGGACAACACAAACATCACCCGTTTGGGGTCTGTGGTCTGCGCCGCGACCTCGGCCGCGACAGTGTTCAACTGTGCCAAAACATCCGCCGCCAGCGCCTCAGCCTTGTCCTCAACCCCAAGGGCCGCGCCCACGGCCAGGATTTTCGCACCAACCCCGTCGACAGTATAGTCTTCGGGAATTTCCACATAAGCGACCGAGGCCGCTTTGAGCAGATCAACCGCCTCTGCAGGGCCTGCCCCTTCGGCGGCGACAATCAGTTTGGGCCCAATCGACAACACGCCTTCGGCTGACAGCGCCCGGATATAGCCCACATCGGGCAAACCCTCGGCCGCCGCCGGAAATCTCGACGTCGTGTCCCGCGCCAACAGGCGGTCTTCTTCACCCAAGGCATAGATAATCTCGGTCACCGCGCCGCCAACCGACACCACATCGCCCGCCAGTGTCATCTGACCAAAACCGGCCAGCAAAGCTGCGGATAGAACTGTTCGAAACCCCATGATCACGCCTCCACCAATGCGTGGCGTGGCAAGGTGGCCACCAGATCGTTCCACTGCGGCCTGCACGCCATTTCACCGCGTCCCACGCCAAAGGCCTGGAAGATCACGCCGCCGTCAGCGTCAAACGCCTCAACCGAAATGGCCGGCCCGTCACGGGTGGGTTTGTCCACCGCCCAGACCTCGGCGATGTGATCCATCCGCAGATGCAGGTTGAAACCGGGATCCAGAACATTCAGCCACGGCCCCATGGGTTTTAACGTATGGATCGGCCCGGAATGGATCTGGATGCAGCCCATATTGCCAACAAACACCATAATCGCGAGACCCTGCGCCTGGGTCGCGGCAAACATCTGCGCCACCGCACCCACGTCTAGCTGCTGCACAAAGGGTTCGCCCGCAATGTGATAGGCCCCCAACCGGTTCATTTTCAGACGTGACATCAGCCCCATGAATTGATGGGTGTCGGTCAAATTGGTCCATTCTTCGCGTATAATCTCAGCCTTGGCGGGATCGCCCTTGGGGGCGGGGGTGGGTGTGCGCGGCGTAACCTCCAGATGGTCCACCGGATCCGGCAACGCATTGCGACGCTTGGCCTGCTCCCAGGCATCCACATAGGCCTCATCGCGCAGGAAAATCTTGTGCACCGCGTCGCCCGCCGCATCAAAGATCTGTAACGAACGGCGCAACCCGCCCTCAACCGCGCGCTCCACCATAAAGGCATGCTGCCAGTGTTTCGGGAACATCCGCAGATCAATATCGCCGTTAAAGATCATCCCCGCATGCGGCCCATTACGATAGTTGCCGTAGACGCCGACCTTCTCATGCACACAGGATTCGTTGCGCGTCAGCGCCATGACCTCTCCCAGATCCATCGCAATGGACATGGTTGCATCCAGATCGGCCAGAACCGGCGTCACACCGTGACCCACATGGGCAGCCACCAGCTGCGCCTCGGAAATCCCTAGGGTGGCGGCGAAATCACGGTCGCGGGTTTTGGGAGTATCCGCGCGGCGGGCCCGAATCTCTTCGGGGGATAAAGTCAGCAAAGCAGCCATTGAGTGCCCTTTTTCTTTGGGAACTTCTGGCTGCCGTGGAGAGTTCGCGTGGCTGAAGTTAACAGGTTGTAATATTTGTTGACAATATTAATCAGCTTTATTAATCGCTGCAACCCATAACACTCAAAAACATCCAGGCCAGCACGCCGCAAGCACAGGATTCGGAATAAAGGAGCCTCCTGTGCTCAAGACACTCACCCGCCGCGCGGCCTTGGTCGCTTCGACCGCTTTGGTCTCCGCTCACACTGCCCAAGCGCAAGACAACGCCATCGCATTTGATGACAGCGCCTATTTGGGCGAATTGGTCCTGGGCGAAAGCAAACGCGAAGTCGCAACCGAGACCGCGATCCCCACAACCATCATCGACGCCGCCGAAATCCAGGACCGTCAGGCCGGCACAATTGCCGAGCTGATCGACTCGGTCCCCGGCGTCAATCTGGTCAACGGCTCAACGGCCGCCGGATCGGGCATCAACATTCGCGGCTTTGGCGCCAACTCCACCTTTGGCACCGACCAAAAGGTGCTGATCCAGGTCGACGGCGCCACCAAAGGCAGCGAAGAGCTGTATCGCATCGGCTCGCAGCTCTACACCGACCCTCATTTGTACCGCGAAATCGAAGTGCTGCGCGGCACCATCGGCTCGTTTGAATTTGGCTCCGGCGTGTTTGGCGGTGTTGTCCGGCTCGAAAGCATCAATGCTTCCGACCTCACACAGGGTGAGATTGGCACCCGCGTGCGCCAGACCCTGCAGGCCAGCAGCAATGGCAACGGGTTGGTGTCGTCCACAACTGTCGCCTGGCAGCCGACCAAAAACGCCGAATTCCTCGCCAATTACACCTATCGCAAACTGGACGTGCGCGAGGATGGCGACGGCAATGAAATCAACCCGGATGGCGGCGACATCGGCGATCCCTCCTGGCTGGTCAAAGGGCGCTTTACCTTTGGTGAGGCATTGGACCAGTCCCTGACCCTCAGCTATTCCGAGACCAATCAACAAAGCGACGACGTGCCCTATGACACCTTTGGCACCGCCGATTTTGGCAATGTCGATCGTGAGATCAGCAACAATGTCGCCACCGCGCAATACAATTGGAACCCCGCCGACAAAAGCTGGCTGAACCTCACGGCGGAACTCACCTATTCCGACGAAGAGGTCATCAGCCAGGCCATCGACCGCACCGCCAGCGCCGGCACGCTTGCGCTGCTTGATGCGGACAACCGCTATCAAACCACCACCCTGCGCCTGAAAAACGAAGCACTGTTCAACACCGGGCTACTGGACCACACGCTGCGCACCGGGGTGGAATGGATCAAACGGGAACGCCAGGACGCCACCGCAGGCTCGGCCCCCGGTGGTGAAAAAGACGTCTTTGCCATCTACGCAGTGGACGCGGTTCAGATCGGCGACGCCTGGACCGTAACCCCTGCGGTTCGCTACGAATCCCAAACCATCACCCCGGACGCGGCCACCGGTCTGGCGGGGCAAGAATTCGATGCGGACGCGTTGATGGGCGGCCTTGCCCTGCGTTACGCCTTTGCCAATGGCATCGCGGTCTTTGGCTCGGCGTCCTACACCGAAAACCTGCCGATCATCGACGATCTGTTCAGCACCGACCTGATCAACCAATCCGAAAAAGGCACAACCTACGAGATCGGCGTCTCGTATGAGGGCGACAGCATCTTTAACGACGGCGACACATTGGCGCTCAAGCTGAACTACTATGACCAGTCCCTGCGCGATCTGACCACCTATCGCAGCTTTACCCCCGGCAATTCCATCGTGAACGTCGACCGCCAAGGTTACGAGCTGGAGGCATCCTACTCCATGGCCAGCGGCATCTATGTCGATTTCAACGGTCACATCTCGGACGGCACATCAACCACCGAAGGCGGCACCGTGGCCGACTGGCGTCAAAACCCAGCCGACAATCTGCGCCTGACCCTCGGCAAAAAGATCAACAAAAGCGTCGATCTCAGCTGGGAGCTGGAAGCCGCCAAACGCTATGACCGCGATGCAACCGACATCAGCCCCGGCTACGGCGTGCACAACATCCGCGCCACCTTCCTGCCGCAACAGGGCGTGTTTGAAGGCACCGAAGTCCGCGTCAGTCTCGAGAACGTCTTTGACAAACAATACACCCCGCGCCTGTCCACCCGCGCCGCCACCGGTCGCAACCTGACCGTCGCCGTCTCCAAGGTGTTTTGATGCGACATATTCCGATGATGAACGCCCTGCGCGCCGTTGTCACCGCAACAGCAGTGATGCCCCTCACCTTTGGGGCATCCTCTGCTTGGGCCGGGGAAAACGAGACCCTCAACATGCCTTCCCCGGCCCCTCTTTCACTGGAACTCAACGCGGCGGATAATTTTGGCGAATCCTGCCGCCTGTCGTTCCTTTTGCGCAATGAGACCGCCAGCGAAATCACGTCCTTTGTCGCGGAAACGGTGTTGTTCTCGGACCAGGGTCAGGTGGCATTGCTGACGCTGTTTGACTTTGGCCTCCTGCCCAAGGGACGCCCCCGCGTGCGCCAGTTTCAGGTCCCCGATATCTCATGCGATCGGCTGTCCATGGTGTTGATCAACGGCGCCGACACCTGCACCGGCGGCGCGCACACAGCGCAAAGCTGCGCCGCCGCCCTCTCCCTGACCAGCCGTGTCAAAATCCAACTGGAAGGATAAGCGATGTTCACCCTCGACCCGATCCTGCATCTGCTGGACCTTGGCGGCCCGGTGGTCTCCCTGCTCGCCGCGCTTTCGGTCCTGTCGCTGGCGGTGGTTTTGTTCAAGCTTTGGCAATTCTCCGCCGTGGGCGTCGGCCGTCACGCGGCCCTACGTCAGGCCTTGGGCGAATGGGACCGGGGCCACCGCGATGCCAGCGCCAATACACTGACGCTGTCCGACGGCTACCTCTCCCCCCTGGTTGCCCGCGCCATGAGCGCACCCCATTCCGACGACCTCCTCTTTCGCTGCGAGGCTGAGGCCGAGGAGCAATTCCTGAAACTCGAACGCGGCTTTCGCATCCTCGACAGTATCGCGCAGATGTCGCCGCTTTTGGGTCTGTTTGGCACGGTTCTCGGCATGATCGACGCCTTCCAAGCCCTGCAAGAGGCCGGAGCTGCCGTGGATCCCTCCCTGCTTGCCGGCGGTATTTGGGTCGCGCTTTTGACCACCGCCGTTGGACTGGCCGTTGCCATGCCCACCGCGCTTGCGCTGTCGTGGCTCGATGCCCGTATGGAGGCCGAGCGCAGCTTTGCCGAAACCGCCTGGACCACCATCCTCAACCCGCGCCAATCGCCGCTGACCGTGATGCCCCAGACCCATGCCGTCGCGTCCTAAGAAAACCCGGCGCGCGCTGTCCGTCACCTCGCTGATCGACGTGATCTTTCTGTTGTTGCTGTTCTTCATGCTGTCATCGACCTTCACCAAATTCAGTGAGGTCGCACTGATGACCAGTGGCCAGGGCGACAGCGTCGCGCCAAGCGACCGCACCGTGATGTTCCTGCGCCTCAACGGCGATCAGATGTCGCTCAACGGTCAACCGCTGGCACCCGATACGCTGGGCAGCGCGCTCCAAACCCCAGACCAGAAACCACCCTCGGTCCTGATCAGCCTGACGTCCGCAACATCCGCCCAGCACTTGACCGATGCGCTGGTGATCCTGCGCGCCCTGCCCGATCTGTCGCTCACCGTATTGGACCCCACTTGATGCGCCGCCGCTCCATCACCCCCCCCCGTCGCAAGCCCGAACCGACGATTGCCCTGATCAATATTGTCTTTCTGATGCTGGTTTTCTTTCTGGTCGCGGGCACCCTGACCCAACCGTTGGAGCCCGAGTTGGAGCTGATCGACACCGCAACCCTGGACGGGGCAGAGCCACCGGATGCGCTGGTGATCACAGCCCAAGGCGCGCTGCGCTTTCGCGGTGCGCATCTCACGGATAGTCAAGCTTATATGGACACGCTGACCGATGACGCCCCCGCCCGCATCCTGCCGGACCGCGCCGCCCCTGCCGTTACTCTGGTCGCTGTCGCGCAGGACCTACGCAATCGCGGCGCCACGGACGTGTTGATCATCACCCAGCGCAGCCCAAATGAGGCGGCCCAATGAGCACTGCATTAACCGCCAAGGCCCCGATGGCCGGTCTTGCGGCCCTGTCCCTGTCGTTCCTGTTACATTTGGGTGGCGGTCTGCGGCTGGCTTTGCCCGATCCACAGGTCGAAATTGCCGGCGGTGCTCCCACCACCATCGCGCGGCTTGGCAACAGCTTTCGTGACGTGGCCCAAGGGAGCACCCAATCTGCGCCGCCCACGCCTCTGCAGCAAGTTACGCCAGAGAAAACCCAACAGGTGCCGCACCAACCGCCCCTGCAAACGACCACAACTGCGCTCGTCGAACAGGTGCAACGGACCAAGGTGGCCCAACCTGCCCCATCGCAGCAACCACCCCCGCCCCTTCCGCTGCTGTCGCCCAGCAAAACAGCAACAATCACCGCGCCATCACCGACCCCCACAACGACACAGCCACCCACAACAACGGCTTTGACACCTGTTGCAATTGAAACCGTCCCGCCAACGCAAGTAGAACAACCCCTGACGGCAACACCTCCAACAACGCGGATCGCGGCCCTGCCAGAGCCAAAGCCCGCGCCAAAACCGACCCCTGCGCCGCCGAAACCACAGACGCAGGCCCAAAATCCACCCTCTGCCCAAGGGGCCGAACGCGCCGAACGCCAAGGCAGCGCCGATGGGCAACGCGCAGCTTCGGCCAACGCGGCCGCCAAACAACCAGCGGCAAAAGCCGCCGCCTCTGGCAATGCGGAACTGACCAACTACGCAGGCAAAGTCTGGCGCAAGATCCAACGCGCCCGCCCCAACAGCTCCCTCAAAGGGACCACAGTGATTGCCATCGCCATCTCGGATCGGGGGCGGTTGACGTCGGTCTCGGTCGCGCGCAGCTCAGGCTCGGCGCAATTGGACCAACTCGCCCTGCGCGCCGCCCGCAAAGCCGCTCCCTTTCCCGCGCCCCCCGACCGCAAAGCGCATCGCTTTACGTTCAAGGTCCGGGGCCAATAGGCCGCCCTTCAGTTGGTGATCCCACCACATTGCGGCGTCTCAAGGTACTGCCGCAGTGCCGCCCCCTCATACCGGGTCAGGCCCAGCATCAATTTGGCATAAGCCGCCTCCAAGGTCATATCTTTGCCGTCGATCGCGCGCGCTTCCGCCAAGGCAGCACCGGCGCTATAGGTGCCCATCACCATGCCACCCGCCGCACATTGGCTGATCGCCAGCACCGGTAGATCGCGCGCGGCCAGATCCTGTAAAAAAGCACGAAACGCCGCATCCCCAGGCACATTGCCGGACCCAAAACAGCGCAGGATCACGCCGTCGGCGCGGGCGCACATATCCCGCAGCATCGCCGCCTGAATGCCCGGCGTTAGGGTGATCACTGCAATCGACTGGGATGCAAAGATCTGCTGGCGAAACACATCCGCCACGACTGCAGGCACCACATCACGTCGATCCGCATCAAAGGCATCGCGCGCCACCGAATGCACCTTTTGCACCCGCGTCCCCGGCAACAGCTGCCCGGCAAATTGCACCCAGACCCCGGGCGCGGCGCTACAGGCCGCCGCCATCGCCTCCACCAGATTGCGCGCACCGTCATTTCCCGCAACGCTTAGCGGCACCATGGATCCGGTCACCACCACGGGTTTTGCCAGACCTTCCAACGCCAGCGCCAGTGCCGCCGCTGCGTAACACATGGAATCGGTGCCGTGGATCACTACAAACCCATCGTGGCTATCGTGACGCGCGGCAATCTCCCCCGCGATCCAGTTCCAATCGGCGACCTGCGCCTGCGAGCTGTCAATCAACGGATCGGCCAGAACCATGTCATAGGCCACCTGCACCTCACCTGCCTCCACCAACCGAGTCAAAGTCTCCTCAACCAACCCCGGTTTCGGTGCAAACCCGGTTGGCGTCATAGTGCTGCCAATGGTGCCCCCAGTGTGAATAACGCACAGCCGCATCGCGTCCTCTCCCTGCATTAAATGATCTCACAGCCATGCCCCCAGCCCCGCAACAGGTCAAGCTCAGCCGAGAATCTCCAAGATACGATCAATTATCGTTATCGCCTCTTCACGCGATGCAAATACACCCCTTCCCAAATCACGCAACCTGCGCTAACTGGCAAAAAGCGGCACATTAAATTCCACTTGCGTCACTTTTTGGACTTTCGACCTTTGCGATGTTCGATAACCTGTTGCTAATGGGGAATTTGTTTCCTATAGGAAACTTATATCGCCCCTTGGCGGCGCAACCCCTTCTCATTGCAAAGGCCTCATGATGACCGACGCTGCACGCAAGACACCGCTGTATGATCTCCACCTCGAACTGGGGGCCAAAATGGTCGATTTCGCCGGTTGGATGATGCCTGTGCAATATCCGGGCGGGATCATGGCCGAACACGCCCAATGCCGCGACAAGGCGGCGCTGTTTGACGTCTCCCATATGGGTCAGGTCACGCTCACCGGCGACAATCCGGCCGCAGCACTCGAAACCCTGGTGCCCGCAGCACTGACCACCCTGCCCGCAGGCAAGGCCCGCTATACAATGTTCACCAACGACGCAGGCGGCATTCTGGACGATCTGATTGTATCAAACGCCGTTGACCACCTGTTTCTGGTGGTCAACGCCTCGATGCGCGACCAGGACATCCCGCTGATGGCCGCCCTGCCCGGCGTAGATCTGGTGGAAATCACCGACCACGCGCTGATCGCGCTCCAAGGACCCAAGGCCGAAAGCATCCTCGCCCCGCTCTGCCCCGCCGCTGCCACGCTCAAGTTCATGGAAACCACCACCGCCACGCTGATGGACACGCGCGTGCGGATTTCGCGCCTGGGCTACACCGGCGAAGACGGCTACGAAATCTCGATCCCCCAGGACAAAGCCGCCGACATCTGCCGCGCCCTTCTCGCCCATGAGGACTGCGCCCCCGCCGGTCTGGGCGCCCGCGACTCCCTCCGGCTCGAGGCCGGACTGTGCCTCTATGGCAACGAAATCACGCCGGAAACCTCTCCGATCGAGGCAGGCCTCATCTGGTCAATCCAGAAAAAGCGCCGTGAAACCGGCGGCTTCCCCGGTGCCGCCCGCATCCTGGATGAGATTGCCAATGGCCCAAGCCGAAAACTGGTCGGCATCCAACCCGCAGGCCGTGCCCCCGCCCGCCAAGGGGTCGAGATCCAGTCCGACAGCGGCACCCCCCTGGGCCAGATTACATCCGGCGGCTTTGGCCCCACAATCGGCGGCCCGGTTGCGATGGGATATGTGGCACTTGACCACGCCGCCCCCGGAACCGCCGTCAATCTGATCATTCGCGGCAAAAGCCAACCCGCAACGGTTGTCGCCCTGCCCTTTGTTACGCAAAACTACAAACGCTAATCCCAGCATCTCTCTGCCCATATTTCTCTGCAAGGAGCGCCCCATGACCACATATTACTCCGAAGAACACGAATGGCTCACCGTCGAAGGCGACGTGGCGACCATCGGCATCACCCAACACGCCGCCGACCAGCTGGGCGACATCGTGTTCATCGAACTGAAAGAAGAAGGCGACAGCTTCGCCCAAGGCGACGACCTGGGCGTCATCGAAAGCGTCAAAGCCGCCTCCGAAGTCTACGCCCCTGTCGACGGCGAAGTGGTGGAAGCCAACGAAACCCTCGCCGACAACCCCGGATCCCTGAACGAACAACCCGAGGCCGACGCCTGGATCTACAAGATCAAACTGTCCAACCCCTCCCAGCTCGAAGAGCTGATGGATCTGGCCGGCTACAAAGACTTCATCGGCTAAGCCCTCACACACATGATCCCGGAAATGGGCGCCCGCCGCCCTTTTCATCTTTTTCCAAATACTTCCGCCGGAGGCTCCCACACCTTCGTTTCGCGCTGCCCTTCATGACCGGAGCACCCAGATGGCGTTCACACTCACCGATTACCAAGCCTATGATTTTGCCAACCGTCGCCACATCGGCCCCTCGCCGCAAGAAATGGCCGATATGTTGCAGGTGATCGGCTTCAAAACGCTCGATGATCTGATCGACGCCACGGTGCCCGAAAGCATCCGCCAGAAACAGCCGCTGGACTGGGGCCGCGCCCTGTCGGAACGCGACGCGCTGCATCATATGCGGGCCGTGGCCGACAAGAACACCGTGCTGCGCTCCCTCATTGGTCAGGGTTACTATGGCACCGCGACGCCCGCGCCAATCCTGCGCAACATTCTGGAAAACCCCGCCTGGTACACCGCCTATACCCCCTATCAGCCGGAGATTTCCCAGGGCCGCCTGGAGGCGCTGCTGAACTACCAAACCATGGTCTCCGACCTCACCGGGCTTGATATCGCCAATGCCTCGCTCTTGGACGAATCCACCGCCGCAGCCGAGGCGATGACCATGGCGAAACGCTCCGCCAAATCCAAAGCCAACAGCTTCTTTGTTGATGAAAACTGCCATCCTCAAAACATTGCGGTGATTAAGACCCGCGCCCAACCGTTGGGGATCAATGTGGTCGTGGGCTGTCCGGATACAATGGAGGCATCCAGCGTCTTTGGCGCGATCTTCCAGTATCCGGGCACATATGGCCATGTGCGCGATTTCACCCCCCAGATGCAGGCGCTGCACGACAACAAGGCGCTTGGCATTGTCATCGCCGACCCGCTGGCGCTGACCCTGTTGAAATCACCCGGTGAAATGGGCGCGGATATCGCCGTCGGCTCCACCCAACGGTTCGGGGTTCCCATGGGATATGGCGGACCGCACGCCGCCTATATGGCCACCCGCGATGCCTTCAAACGCGCGATGCCGGGCCGGATCATTGGCGTCTCTGTCGATGCACAAGGCAATCAGGCCTACCGTCTGGCGCTGCAAACCCGCGAACAGCACATCCGCCGCGAAAAAGCCAATTCCAACGTCTGCACCGCGCAGGCGCTGCTGGCGGTCATGGCCTCGATGTATGCGGTCTATCACGGCCCCGATGGGATCAAAGCGATTGCCCAAACCGTCCACCGCCGCGCCGCTCGTCTCGCCAATGGGCTGGAAGAAAACGGCTTTATGGTCGAACCCGCCGTCTTCTTTGACACCATCACGGTTGAGGTCGGCGCGCTGCAACGCACCGTTATGGACGCCGCCATCGCCCAGGGCATCAACCTGCGCAAAGTCGGCGACACCAAAGTCGGCATTTCCGTCGATGAGATGACCCGTTTTGACACGATCGAGGCCGTCTGGCGCGCCTTTGGCATCGACCGCAAGGCCGACCGCGAACCGGCATACCGCCTGCCCGACAGCCTATTGCGCACCTCCCAATACCTGACGCATCCGACCTTCCACCGCAACCGGGCCGAGGCCGAGATGACGCGCTATATGCGCCGTCTCGCCGACCGCGATCTGGCGTTGGACCGCGCGATGATCCCGCTGGGCTCGTGCACCATGAAACTGAACGCCACGATCGAAATGATCCCCGTCACCTGGGCCGAGTTTGCCGATCTGCACCCCTTTGTGCCCAAGGATCAGGCCGAAGGGTACTATGAAATGATCGAGGATCTGAGCGACAAACTCTGCCAGATCACCGGCTATGACGCGATCTCCATGCAGCCCAATTCGGGCGCACAGGGCGAATACGCGGGCCTGATGACCATCCGCAACTACCACGAATCCCGCGGTGACGCTGACCGTACGGTTTGCCTGATCCCCACCTCGGCCCATGGCACCAATCCCGCCACCGCCCAGATGGTGGGATACAAGGTTGTGCCGGTCAAAGCCGACGATGACGGCAATATCGACATCAGTGATTTCCGCGCCAAGGCGGAGAAATTCGCCGACACGCTGGCGGCCTGTATGATCACCTACCCGTCGACCCACGGTGTGTTTGAAGAAACCGTGCAAGAAGTCTGCGACATCACCCATGAATTTGGCGGTCAGGTCTATATTGACGGCGCCAATATGAACGCCATGGTGGGCCTGTCGCGCCCCGGTGACATCGGCGGCGATGTCAGCCACCTGAACCTGCACAAGACCTTCTGCATTCCCCACGGCGGCGGCGGCCCCGGCATGGGCCCGATCGGTGTGAAATCCCACCTGACGCCCTATCTGCCCGGCCACCCGGAACACGACGACGCAGTCGGCCCGGTCTCGGCAGCGCCCTTTGGCTCGCCTTCAATTCTGCCGGTCTCCTGGGCCTATGTTTTGTTGATGGGCGGCGAAGGTCTGACGCAAGCGACCAAAGTGGCGATCCTGAACGCCAACTACATCGCAGCCCGGCTCAAGGACGCCTACCCGATCCTCTATACATCCACCACGGGTCGTGTGGCGCATGAATGCATCCTCGACACCCGCCCCTTGAACGAGGCGGGCAATGTCAGCGTCGATGATGTGGCCAAACGTCTGGTGGATTCGGGCTTTCACGCGCCCACCATGTCCTGGCCTGTCGCTGGCACGCTGATGGTAGAGCCCACGGAATCTGAACCCCAAGCCGAGCTTGACCGGTTCTGCGACGCCATGCTTTCGATCCGGGCCGAGGCGCAGGCAGTTATCGACGGTGAGATCGACGCCGAAAACAACCCGCTGAAAAACGCCCCACACACGGTGCGCGATCTGGTGGGCGACTGGGACCGACCCTACAGCCGCGATCAGGCCTGTTTCCCCCCTGGCTCTCTGGGCGTGGACAAATATTGGCCACCGGTGAACCGAGTCGACAACGCTTATGGCGACCGAAATCTGGTCTGCACCTGCCCGACCATGGACGCTTATGACGAAGACGGCGCCTAAACGTCGGTTGTATTCAATGCAAAAATCAACTCAGGGCTGCATATCGCCCTGAGTATGTCATTTACGTGATAAAACGTATCCATACTGCACAAAGTGCTTCGCGGTTGCAGCATTTGTCCGGTAAAATTTAAGGAATTGAATACCCCCAGTTCTTTAACCCGGTCTTGTTGTATGTCAGCCAAAGTCAGTCTCAAACAGCTTCAAGCTCTTGAAGCGGTGGCACGCAATGGCAGTTTCACCCAGGCCGCGCGTGAACTCGGGGTCTCACAACCCACTGTTTCCAATCTGATTTACACGCTCGAGCGGCAATTCAACTGCCGCATGTTGGATCGCAGCGGCAACACCATCACCCCCACCGAACAATTCACCGAAATCGGTGGCCATATCAAATCGGTTTTGGCACTCAGTGACACGATCACCCGCCATCTGACCTCGGGGCGCGATTTGGTGACGGGCCGGTTTGAAATCGGCTATTCCGTGCATCAGATCGCCATTCCCATTATCGCCGATTTTGTCCGCAGCTACCCCGATCTTCAGGTCAACGCTTGCGGAGATTCTGCCCAGGATCTGCTGCAGGATCTGCGCAACGGCCAGCTCGACGTGGCCTTTGTCACCGCGCAGGAACTGCCGGTGGATCTGGCCGGCGTGGAAATCTGTGAGACCCGGATCGGCCTTGCAGTGCCCATCTCGGATCCTTTGTCCCAGAAGCCGTCGTTCAACTGGCATGACGTGGCCAATCTGCCGTTGATCCTGCGCATGCCCGGATCCGGCTCCCAAAAGATCTTTGACGCCACCGCCCGCCGCCGGGGCTTGCCACCCGCCCGCGGGCTCAGATTTGGCGCATGGTGTTCGGCCCTGTCTTTGGTGCAACAAAAGGTCGGGCTGGCAATTTCACTGGAACGCGAATGCGAGGGTGAAACCGATGTGCGGTTTGTGCCCATCAATGACCCGTTGTTGATGGCCAAACAATTTCTGGTCTGCCAACAGGCCTTGCGCGACACCGCACCCATCCAACGATTTTTGGAAACCGCCAGCGCCCACGCCAAAGGTCAGGCCGAAAAAGCGGCGCAGATGGCCTAATCCAAGTGCTGCGCACAGTTGCGCGCGCCAATCAGGCCGAAATTCTCATTCTCATACAGATACACCGGCACGTTCTGCCGCCAGCCCTGATACCGCCCGCCCGCATTGAACGCTGCCAAAAACGCCGCGTCCAGGATATGGGGGTTCTTATGCACCACGCCGCCGGTGACAAAAACACCGCCCAAGGCCTTGACCGTCACCGCCAGATCCCCGGCCACGGCGCCCAGGTATTCGCCAAACAACGCCACGGTGCGCCGGGCAACCGGATCGCTCTGCGCCGAAGCCGCGGCAAAGATCTGCGGTCCCTCCAACGACTGCACCGCCTGCCCCATCGCCTGCGCCACCGCGCGGTAGAAATACGGAAGGCCCGTGCCGGACAAAACCGCCTCCGCCTCAACCGTCAGATCTGACATCGCAACCTCGGGCCAAAGCGCCACCAGCGCCTCAAACACGGGAACCAGATCAGCGCGGCGCGGTCCAATACCCACGTGGCCGCCCTCACCGGGGACCGCAACCGGACGCGCGCCGTCCATCGCCAATGCGCCAACTCCCAAACCAGTGCCGGGACCAATGATCAACCGCGCGCCGGGTGGGAAATCCCCCTGCCCCTGTAGGACTTTGACCTCGCGTGCGGTCACCGTCTCCAGCGACCAAGCCGCCGCCTCGAAATCGTTCAGGATTTTCGCCGACTGCGCACCGCACGCCGCAATCAACCCCGGCTCACTGGCGCTTTGGTCTGCATTGGTCAGCGTCACATGCCCGTTGGCCACAATGCCCGCCGCCGCAATCACCACATGGCGCGGCGCGGAGCCTTCGGTTGTTGCAAACGCACCGCAGGCCGCTTCCAACCCGACCTCACCCTTGCTGGGCAGCGTCTGGTTACGCAGCATCCGCCCATCCTCCGCAACCGAGGCCAGACGCATATTGGTGCCACCAACATCGGCGATCAAATTCCACATGACGCCACTCCCAAAACCGCAATTGTTAACGCTACCATTACATAGTCGAAGGCCGCGCTTCGGTAAACCTCCAGAAATGCGCTCAGGCTGACAATTCATCCAAGGCACCCGCTCGCGACGGGACTATCCATTGATTTAAACCCAAACACTCCACCGGGCCGCGATCACCATCCGAGTGTAGGAAACGTCAACACCCGCGCCGAACGGCACGGGTGTCCATCGCAAAACCGCGTTGATGTATCAGGCAAACAGGCTCAACAACACACTGTTGGTTCCTGCACCGCTACCTGTCGCGCTCAGCGACAGATAGCGATCTCGAATAGTCTCGATGGTTTCGTCTTCCAGCAGCTCGGAAACGATGGATGTTCCAAAAAACGCCTCAGTACGTTCTTGAAGATCACTGGACTGACGGTCGATATCCAACGCGCCAAACGAGTTTGGCAGGTTCAAAACCACTTCAAACACTTCACGCAACGGGTTCGAGGCGATTACAGAGAACCAATTGGCTTCGTTCGTGCCGCCTGCCTGAACAATGCTTTCCAATCCTGTCTCAAAACCCAATGCAAACCGCATGGTTGGATCCACGTTACCAACCGATTCCAAGAATTCCTGATCCAAATAACGGTCTACAAGTGCCTGTGCAAAGCCATCGGGATACTCAATCACCTCTTCCTCAACGGGTTGAGGAATATTAAACGCACGGGCGAAGTTTTCGAACCTTGGATCACGCTGGCTGACGAAATTCGCAAACGAGTTCGGGTCGCTCAGATCCGATTCTAGGATCCGCCGCAAATAGTCCTGCTCGTAGGTATTTTGGGTGGCGTCAGTGCCGTCGGTATTGATCTGGAAGAATTCAAGGCCAAAGAAATCCGGCGCGTTCAGCAAGAAGCCAAAATTACCGAAATAATCGCCCGCCTCTTCCAGCGGTTCACCCGCCGCCGCAATCATATCTTCCAACAGACCTTCAAACGGCTCGGGCGGCTCGTCGCCCTCGGGCGTGGCGGCGATCAGCGCCGCGCGCTCAACACGGTCTGGGAATTCAAATGCATTGGCAAGTGCCGCGAACCGCTTGTCCTCCTCGAGGTTTGCAACAGAGTTTTCGTCATCCAGGTCGGAATTCAGCACCTCGCGCAGATAGTCGAGATCATCCTCAGCTGCACCATCCAGCCCAAACAAACCCAGCGCCGCCTGCAACATATCCGGACGATCAAACAGATCATCCACGGATTGCAGCTCTACGACCTCATCACCGAACACATTCGCAAACCCATAGATCGTACTTGCATCTTCAAGCGCAGCGGCCTGTTTGCCTTGCAGGTCAAAGGCTTCCGCAAATCTCACCAGGTTTTCGTTGTTCATCCGGTTCACAAAGGACGTCGGATCAGACAGGTCGGACTCCAGCACGCTTTTTAGAAACGAGGTGTTATTCTCAAATTGCTCAATGCCGTAAAGAGCCAGTGCTTCGCGCAACACCAGGCGATCCTGCGACCGCTCCCCGGCGAGGAACTCATCAACATCATCGTAGTTCGCAAGCTCTTCCACAACTGGTTCACTGGCAACAAAGCTGCTGAGCCGTGGCCCGCCCGCGCCCCCAAAGTTAAACGCGGTTGCCAGTTCCAGATAACGCGAGTCAGACAACCGGTTCGGCAGCGAGTCGCTGTCAAACGGGTCAGACTCAAGCACTTGGCGGATCAGCCCGGTATTGCCGATTTCATCCTGCAGACCAAAGGCGCCCAGAACCACAGCCAACACATCGCGATCCGCCATCAGATCGTCAACGGATTGAACCTCGTTGAGCTTCTCCACAAAACCATCGGTTTCCCGTTGTACAACAGAGGAGTTCGCCAGCCGCTCTGTCTGCTCTTCGCGGGTATCAACAAGATACTGATATCCAGTCAGACCAGTACCGATAAGAATAGGGGAGAAAATCATTCCGACACCTATGAGATCTCATTTAAAATGGCGCAATTGCGTTGCGTTCGCTTCAAAAGGTCCGCGTTGCATATCTGCAATTCACACACCCCTCGGTCGATAACGCTACACAAAACTGCCTAAAAAGAGATTAAGCGCGACGCTCACGCGGCCAGATCTTCAAAGGCCCCGGGCATCATTTCGCTCCAGAACTCCACCATTTCACGTTCAAGCAGTGCCGCGGCCCACCCCGCCCGGCGAAACTCACCGCGTTCCAGCTCATCTTCCAGACGGCTCAGGAACAGGCGTTTGTCCGCATCGCGTTGGGTTGGCGACCGCTCGGCTGCCAGATCGCGGATCCGCTCAAGACGCGCCGCCCGCAGACCGCGCTCACGCTGTTTGATCTGATCGCGCGCAGCCTCACGGCGGGCGGTCTCGGAACGTTCGGCCTCCAGACGGGCCGCGACCTCTGGATCGACCTTGGGCTTCACCGGCGCCTCGTCTTTGTAATCATCGCGCAAAGCCGCTGTCAGGTAGCGCACCGGGCTTTCGATGCCAGATCGTCCACCAAGATAGTCGAGCTTTTCGGCCACGTAATCCTCACCATGTTCGGCGATCCACTGGCGCGCCAGCCGGTCCGACACGCCAACCGCCAACAGCCGCTGGTAAATCGCCCCCTGGCGCACCCCTGCCCCGTCATCAATGTCCAGCATCGCCAGCTGCGGGTTTTCCTTGATCAGAAACCGCACCTCGGCCACCTGCCGGCCCATCTTCTTGAACTCGGGCGTCAGAATAATGTTCGAGGTCTTGTTGACCTCGGTCACCGCCGGTTTGATCACCTTGGCGTTCAAATGTTTGAAACTCTCATAATAGGCGCTGCCCTCGACCCCCATCAGGCGACGAAACAGATCAATAGGCCACCACCCGGTCGACCCGGTCCGCACAAAGCGATAGCAGTTCTCATACAAGGCCAGCGCATGACCACTGGTGAACCGCCGCTGGATGTTGAGGTTGATCAGGGCGAATACCTTGGGGTCGTGCAGCTTTTCCGCCAGCGCCGGGGAATAGGCATACTCACAAATCCCCCCCGCCAGTTTCGCATAGGACAGCAACGACGACACACCCCATTCCTGTCGCCCTTCGGCGTCCAACATATCCCACTCGGCCACGGTTTCCGCCAGCGAGCGCAGCGACTGTTTCAGCGTTTCCATATCGTTGGAATTGTAGCCGACCATCATGCACAGGGTGCGCGCATCGATCTGGTGCTTCTGCTTGGTGGTCAGCGCGTCATAGGCATTGAGCAACAACACATTCGACAGCTTGCGCTGCAACAGCGTCAGCTTGCCGGAAATGTGGATCGCCGCCACGTTCTTCTTCACCGACTGACGCCGCAGGGGGCCGGTCAATTGCGTATGGGGAATGTCGCTCTGCGCCATCGCCTGTCCTATATGGTCTGCTCCCCACCGATTCTGTGCGGCAGGTGTGTTATGGGCTGACTATGCCACAAAAAGGCACCCACGCTCAATCCTGTCTTGGGAACCCTTCATAGGAACCCGTTTGCAGGATACCCTCTTCCCGTAGATGGGTTCCTTTGGCATCCTGCCTGTGGAAAACTCTGTCCCCTTGCGCGAATTCAAGGTATCAAGAACCGCAAACGGAGTCTTAAAGCCGCTATTTAGAGCCAAACCGGGAATCGGCACCCCTCTTCCTGAGAATCGGACCCCTTCCCCCTGCATGCGGGTGCCACCGGTCCTGCATCCGGGTACCCCAATAACTGGAAACGGGTACCCAATGGGCCGTTAGGCATTGATATATAATAATAATCCTGACGCAAAGATTCTAAAGTAATTACAAGAAATACAAGTTTTATGCAGCCCGTCGTCGTTTCTTTTTGAAGGAATACAGGGGTTTCGCTGCGAAACCTCCCCGAATTGGCCCAGAACGGCTAAATCACATTCGCTGCAATTCTCCGATTCACAGCCATGCCAAGATGTGCGATGATTTGCACGATAACGCCACAAACAGGCGATCTGACCGAGGCACAGCACACATGGCTAAGAAACCCGATACCCCCTTGCCGCCCTATTTCAATTTGGACCCAGAAGCCGCCGCTGGCAAGCTTGGACCATTGGTGGACACCGCACGATTTGCCAAAGCCGCCGCACTCGCCGGGCGCGGACGTGATGATTTGGCCAAACGTGGTTATTCTCCGGATGGCCAGAAACGGCTGCGCAAATTCTCCACCTGGGAGATCTGCCGCTACCTGATCCCCGTCCAGGCCGCCCACCTGCGGCGCGTGTTGAACAAACATCCCGAGCTGCCCCAGGGCGAAGGCAGCGCAGGCTCACGCTGGTTCACCCTCGAAGAGGTGCTGAAACTGCGCGACCATTTCGCCGAAGAAGGCGTCAGCACCAAGGAGTATCGCCCCTATCGTCCACAAAACCTTAACGCCAAGACCGTAGCGGTTGCGAATTTTAAAGGGGGCGTTGGTAAAACCTCTACCGCGGCGCATCTGGCGATGTCTGCGGCGCTGGACGGCTACAAGGTTCTGGTGGTGGATCTGGACAGCCAGGGCTCGATGACATCGATCATGGGCGGCGATGTGCCGGATGAATGGAGCACGGTCTTCCCCCTGCTCGCCCGTGATTACGCCGAACATCTACAGGCAGAGAACAAGATCCGCGCCGCTGCCGGTGACTCGGAATTGCCGCTGGATGAGACCCTAACAGAGGCTTTGCAGGTTTCGTTGCGCGATGTGGTGCAGAAAACCCATTGGCCCAATATCGATCTGATCGGCGCCCAGCTGAACCTCTATTGGGCCGAATTCCAGATCCCGGTCTGGCGCATGGGACTGCGCAATTGGCCCCTGTGGGACGCGCTCACCGGCGCATTGGAGAAAGGAGGCGCTTTGGACGACTATGACATCATCCTGCTCGATACGCCTCCGGCGCTTGGCTATCTGACGATCAACGCGCTGGCCGCCGCCGATATCCTGATGGTACCGCTTGGGGCGTCGTTCCTTGAATTTGACTCTACGGGTCGGTTCTTTGACATGCTCTACTCCACCTTTGCCTCGATCGAGGATGGTGAAAACGCAGGCCGCCGCCGCGCGGGCCTGCCGGAGATGAAGTTTGAATGGGACGTGGTACGCGCCCTGATCACCCGTTTTGACGCCAGCCAACAAGCGGATCTGGCCAATGTGATCCAGGCCTATTTCGGCGATTTCATGAACGCGCACCGCCAGGACTATACCGCGCTGGTGGGTCAGGCGGGCGAAAGCGTGTCCGGCATCTACGAGGCGGATTACCGCAATTTCAACCGTGAGACCTACACCCGGGGCCGCGAGGTGTTCGACCGCACCTACGCCGAATTCAAAGAGCTGTTGATCGGAGCCTGGTGGCGCGATGCACAGATGGCTGAGGCTGAAGGTGACATGGGAGGTTTCGCAGCGAAACCTCAGGAGGAGGCAGAGTAAATGGCACGACGCAGACAATTAGAGGCCCCATCCGCCGAAGCCCTGAAAGAGATCGAAGCAGGCATCGACCAAGAGCTGAGCCGCACCGCCGTGCGCCCACCAATTGCCGATGTGGTGGCGGACGCCGCCATGCGTGCCTCTCCCCTGCCCCAGGCCGATCGGGAAGCGTACGCCAAAGATAAAGCCGACGCCGAACGCCTGCGCGAGGCCGAGGGCAAAGGCCTGGTGGCGGTAGAAATTCCCATTCACCAGATCACCGCCGACGCGTTGTCGCGGGACCGGATGGAGTTGAACGAGGATGAGATGCAGGAGCTGATGACCTCCATCTCCGTCAACGGGCTGCGCCTGCCGATTGAGGTCTATGTGCCGCAACATGTCGAAGACGGCGCACAATACGGGCTGATCTCAGGCTACCGTCGACTGGCCGCGATCCGCCGTCTGAACGCGATGAGCGGTGGCGAACGCTTCCCCACCATCGCCGCCTTTGTCCGTGATCCCGGCGGTGTCAAAGAAGCGCTGGTAGCGATGATCGAAGAAAATGAGGTCCGCGCGGGCCTCAGCCAATATGAACGCGGCCGCGCGGCGGCAATGGCGGTTTATGACGGCGTGTTCACCAGCGTGGACGAGGCGGTTGCGGTTCTGTTTTCCACCGCCTCCAAAGCCAAACGCTCCAAGATCCGGTCGTTTGCGCTGGTGCATGAGGACCTCGGCGATCTTTTGTCCCACGCAATTGCCTATAGCGAACGCCAGTGTTTGCGGCTGGCCACCGCCTTGCGTGCGGGGCTGACCGAAGACATCCGCGCAGCGCTGGAACGTGCGGACCCCCGCGATGGCGAGGAAGAATGGCTGGTGATGCTGCCCTTGGTCGAACAGGCCGAAGGTGCCGCGCCTGATCCCGCCCGTGGCGGACGTCCCAAAGTGAAGGAAAAGCCGGTGGTCACCGGGCGCGAAAAGATGGCCAACGGCATCGAGATCGCGCGCGAAAGTGGACCCAACGGATATGCAATCCGGTTCTACGGCAAGGAAGTCACCGCCGATCTGGTCGACACGGTGATGGATAGCGTGCGCCATCTGTTGGAACCAAAGTAAGCGGCAGCTGTTGCTAAGATGAAAAAGGCCCGGTCTAACGCCCGGGCCTTTTGCTGTTTGAGCCCATTGAGGTTTCGCAGCGAAACCTATTGAGGCGGATGGCAGAGGCGTTTCGGGGGTTTCATATTTCTGTGCAGCACCTATGACAGAAGCAATGTTTTTACTGGGCCGAAGACTGCGCGGCCAAAAGAATGGATTGTGCCATGACCGATCGTACCGAATTTATCCGAGACCTTGCCGAAGAAGCGGCCGCGTTGGGGCTGAAGCTGCGTCGCGAACAAGGGGCGGATTTTGTCCAGACCAAGGGGCATCAGGACTTTGTTACCTTTGCCGACCGCGCAGTCGAAGAGCTGATCCGCGCCAGAATCGCGGAGCAGTTTCCGGGCGAGGATGTCTTGGGCGAAGAAGAAGGGCAGACCGGTGATGGGCCCAAACTTTGGGTGGTGGACCCGATCGACGGCACGGCCAACTATATGCGTGGTGGCGCGGATTGGGCGGTCTCAATCGCTTATGTCGAAGACGGGGTGCTGAGCCACGCGGCGATCTGCGCGCCGGAATTGGACGTCACGCTGTGGGCGGCAAACGGGCAGGGCGCACAGGTGCGTTATGATGGCGCGGTCAACGCGGTGAAACTGTCGGATTGCACCGACCCAAAGGCCGCGATGTTAATGCTGGGCTGGTCCGGACGCCAGCCGGTTCCTAGCCATGTTGAAACCATCCTGAATGCGTTGGCTGCGGGCATGGAATATCGTCGCAACGGCTCTGCTGTCATCAGCCTGTTGGCGGTCGCGATGGGCCGGGCCGAAGGCTATTGGGAGCGCTACGTCAATGCGTGGGACGTCTTTGCCATGTGGTTGATCCTTGAGGAAGCAGGTGCGGTGATCGAGACCCTGCCGCCGCTGGATTTCATCGGATCGCCCAAGCATTTTCTCGCCATGGTGCCCGCCTTGGAAGCGGATCTGCGCGCCGTTGTCGGGACCTTGCCGCCGGTTGATTGATCGACAGGGGAGGTTTCGCAGCGAAACCTCCCGATGCCCACAGAGAAATTTCCTCCGAATGTGCCACTCAAACAGCTAAAACTGTCTGAAATAAAACCAACGTTGCCTTTGGTGGTTTTGTGCGGTTCCGGCGCTAAGACCTTGGGAAATTAGGCACAATTTGGCGTGATGATATTATGCATACTTGGTCTATCTAACTGAAATACATAAATAATTTGACGTTTTGCAAGTTTGAAGTCGCCGATCTTTCGCGCCATAGTCAGGGGGCGGGTTGATGCGGCCCAATTAAGGTCATCATCTTGCTGGTCGGTGGGACCGGAGGGAAGGGTTGGCGCGGTGCCTTGGGGGAGGCACCCGCCAGCACTTTGACGGTTTTCCTTTGTTGAAAAGATCAACAGGGTCGCAACTCGCCTGCGCTCATGCCCGGTTTCGCAGCGAAACCTGCCTCAATGCGACTCGGCGGCTTTGCGCTTGCAGCATCGCGTTGTCATCTAAGCACCATGAATCTACATTACATCGCGACCGGTCGGCAGTCCCGGCACGCGTTCGTGAGTGAGGGGCGGCCACAGCCGCATGTTTAAATTAGGAGGCCCAAATGCCCGCACATGTTATTTCCACCCAACCCATTGATGGACAGAAACCGGGCACATCTGGTCTGCGCAAAAAGACCCGCGTGTTTATGGAGCCGGGCTATCTGGAAAACTTTGTTCAATCGACATTTGACGCCATCGACGGCGCGGTCGGTAAGACATTTGTGGTGGGCGGCGATGGGCGTTTTTTCAATGCCGAAGCGATCCAGACCATTCTCAAAATGGCGGCGGCCAATGGTGCGGCCAAAGTTGTGGTCGGGCAGGGGGGGCTGTTGTCGACGCCTGCGGCCTCAAACCTGATCCGCAAACGGGGGACCGACGGCGGGCTGATCCTGTCGGCGAGCCACAACCCCGGCGGCATCGATGCGGACTTTGGTATCAAATACAACATCGCCAACGGAGGCCCCGCGCCCGAAGGCGTGACCGGGCGCATCCTGGACCGCACCAAGGTGATCACGGAATACAAAATCTCGGACGCGGCGGATCTGGATTTGACCGCGCTTGGCATCACCGCTCTGGAGGGCATGGAGGTGGAGATCGTCGATCCCGTCACCGACTACCAAGCCCTGATGGAAGAGCTGTTCGATTTCGACGCCATCCGCGCGCTGTTTGCAGGCGGTTTCACCATGCGCTTTGATGCGATGCACGCGGTGACCGGCCCCTATGCCACGGCCATCCTGGAGGGCGCCCTAGGCGCGCCTGCGGGGACCGTGTTGAACGGCGTGCCCAGCGTTGATTTTGGCAAGGGCCACCCGGATCCAAACCCGGTCTGGGCCAAGCCGCTGTATGATATGTTGATGGCGACCGACGGGCCTGATTTTGGCGCGGCCTCGGACGGTGACGGTGACCGCAATATGATCCTGGGCAAAGGCGTCTATGTCACGCCGTCCGACAGCCTTGCAGTGCTCGCGGCCAATGCGCATCTGGCGCCGGGCTATGTGGACGGGCTGGCGGGGGTTGCGCGATCCATGCCGACCTCGGCGGCGGCGGACCGGGTTGCCGCAAAGCTGGGGATCGGCGCCTTTGAAACCCCCACCGGTTGGAAATTCTTTGGCAATCTGCTGGATGCGGGCAAGGCGACGATCTGTGGTGAAGAAAGTGCCGGGACCGGCTCTGATCACGTGCGTGAGAAGGACGGTTTGTGGGCGGTTTTGCTGTGGCTCAATGTGCTGGCCAAACGCGGTGAGAGCGTCGCGGCGATCATGGACGATCACTGGCAGACCTATGGGCGCGATTACTACTCACGCCACGACTACGAAGCGCTACCCAGTGAAGAGGGCGATGCGATCATGACCGATCTGCGCGCGGGGCTTGCGGGCTTTGCGGGGCAAAGCTTTGGCGCATTGACCGTGGCGGCGGCGGATGAGTTTTCGTATCTTGATCCGGTGGATGGCAGCGAAAGCCACAAACAGGGGATCCGGGTGTTCTTTGAAGGCGGCGCGCGGGCCGTGTTCCGCCTGTCTGGCACCGGCACCGATGGCGCGACGCTGCGGGTCTATTTGCAGAACTACATGCCCGGTGACGGCGATCTGCTGCAAGAGACACAGGCCGCGTTGGAGCCCGTGCGGGCGGCGGCCTTTGAAATTGCTGGATTGGCCCGTACAGGCCGGACCGCGCCGACGGTGATGACCTAAACCGATGTGAGGTTGGGAGGGGTCAGAAGCCGCTGACCTCTCTCTGCTCATCGCGTCTGGCCCAAGTGGCAATCGCCTTGATCACCACCTGTTTGCGCACCGGTTTGGTGAGGAAATCCATCATGCCTGCTTCGCGGCAGGCGTCCTCATCCGTGTCCATGACATTGGCGGTGAGCGCCACGATGGGGCAGGGGGGGTGGTTCCTGTCACTCTCGATCTTGCGGATCATCCGGGTCGCTTGCAACCCGTCCATGATTGGCATCGACATATCCATCAACACCATGTCGAACACGCCGGAGCGATAGGCGTCCACGGCGGCCTGACCGTCGTTGCAAAAGGTCATCTGCACACCGGTCGAGGCGAGCATTTTGCGCAGGACCAATTGGTTGGTGCGATTGTCCTCGGCAATGAGAATATTATAGGCGGATAGGTTCGCCTCATCCTTGGGGGTGCGCGCGCTGCGGGCCTGGCTGATGCGATCCGGGTAGAGCGCGCCGATCATGGCTTGCATCAAGGCACCATTGCGGGGTGGTTTCATCAAAGCGGTCACCGATCCGCGTGCCTTTAGGGATTGCAGCGCGGTGACATGCTGGGCATCGGTGGCGAAAATGATCGGCACTGACGCGCGTCCCGCGCTTTGCCATAGCATCATCGAGAAATGCTCAGCAGCTTCGGCGTCCATGCCGGATTCGACAAGCACTAGATCGATATCGGGAGGTAAATCCGGTAGTGCTTTCAACGCACTATCGCAACCGTCGTACCAATGGACGGTGACACCCCAACTGGCCAACAAACGGCTGCGCAGATCGCGGGCAAAGGGTTGGTGGGCGATCAGGAGGATCGACTTTCCAGCCAGGTCATCGCCATATTTAACAAGACGCGGCGACGGCACAAAGGCGTCCTCGGTCAGTGGCAGGCCAAGATGCAGGGTGAAACAGGAGCCATCGCCCAAAGTGGAGGTCGCGGTGATCTGGCCTTGCATGGCCTCGACTAGATGGGTGGAGATCGCCAGCCCCAGACCCGTGCCCTCAAACCGGCGCGCGGTGGTGCTTTCGACCTGCTCAAAGGCCTTGAAAATATGATCCAATTGTTCGGCCGGAATGCCGACGCCGGTGTCGCAAATCGTGACTGTCAGCGGCAGCTCCTGATCGGCGTCGTAAGAGACCGTGATGCCGACGAACCCTTCGGTGGTGAATTTAACCGCGTTGCCGATCAGGTTCATCAGGACCTGGCGAATGCGCCCATTGTCGCCGATGAATTGGCGCGGCGTGTCGTCGGGCACGTCGATGCAGATCTCAATCCCCTTGGCGGCTGCATTGGGGGCGACCAGGGTGGCAACGTCAAACACCACATCGCGCAGGTTGAACGGCTGTTGCAGCAGAACGGTTTTTCCAGCCTCCAGTTTGGAGAAATCAAGGATGTCATTAACGATCCGCAACAGCGCCTCAGAGGAGGCGAGGATAGTTTCAGAATAAGATCGTTGCTCGCTGCTGAGGGGGCTTTCGTGCAGCAGTTCGGCCATGCCAAGGACCCCGTTGATGGGGGTGCGGATTTCATGGCTCATTGTCGCCAGGAAGCGAGATTTTGTTTCTGTCGCCGCCTCAGCCCGGGTTTTTTCGGCCCGCAGGGTGCATTCCATCCGGCGTTTTTCCTGCAACGCCTCATCCAACTGGTTCAGCGCCTGATGCACGGCTTCCAATTCATTTTTGGTGTTGTCGACCTCTGCGGTATCGCGGCGTGCAAGGCTCAGCAGGCGGGTCGAAATGCCAAGAACTGACTGCGACATCTCAGAGGCGCGGCGATAGGCAAAGAGCACCGCGAGGCCCAGAATGGCCAATGTGCTGACCATAGCGACGCCAAAGATGCTCAAAATACGGTGGCGAACGTTTTCAATCACTTGACTGACGAATTCAGCAGAGGTTGCGGCCAGGGACCGGGTGGTCAGGATGACCGTGTTGGCCTGTTGATCCAGCACCAGACGGGTGGGAATATCCGGCCTGCCCGACAGGCCAAGCCGTTGCATCAACAGGGCTTCCCAGCTGTTGAATTCGTGTCGCAACAGATCAATATGCGCCGACAGATGCGGCGGCAGATTCCGGGCAGCGATAACGTTCAGGCTGTTGTGAATGCTGGAGGTGTGGTTGTGGAGGTCCTTTTCCAGCACGCTTGCTTCGACGAAATGGGTCATATCGAGGACTTGGTTCAGATATTCCTGCGCATGTTGCATTTGCGTGCTAAGCCGTTGCGTCTCCCGCGTGATTGTGAGCGCTTCTCGGGCACCGGCATTGGTGCGGGTACTGGCCACGATCACTGTGCCCGACACAACCAGACCACCGCAAAAAATTGCGACGGCCAGGATCATGACGGGTCTTACGATGGATTGTTTGATGCTCATATCGGCGTTCTGGTCTTGGCCCCTCAATTGGAGGGGAGAATGGGAGCTTGCGACACCGAATTGGTGGCGGTCAGCGTGTTAAGAAAGGCGACGATCTCGTTAACTTCACTCTCACTGATCTCAAACGGTTCGATTTCAGTGCGGCGGTTGATCCAGATGGAGCCCCCATTGGCGTAGTGGAGGATGACCCCGCGCAGGTCCGGAATGGATCCGTTGTGCATATAGGGCGCGCGCATTGCGATATTGCGCAGTCCCGGCGTTTTGAACCGAAACTCGGCCTCGGGCGGCTGGCCCGGCAGCTCCCCCTGGCCACGGTCTACGCCGCTGAGGCCGATGTCATGCATGCCGTTGTTGGTGAACAGCCAGCCTTCGTGACATTCGATGCATTTCGCACGACCCCGAAATAGGGCGAAACCGCGCTTGGCCTGTTCAGAAATGGCTTGGGGGTCACCGGCAAGCCATTGATCAAATGGGGAAATGCCGCTGACGATTGTCCGTTGATAGGTGGCGAGGGCTGCGACAATCGTAGCCTCGCTAATCCCTTCATCGGGAAAGGACGCATCGAACCATTCGCGGTAATTTCGTACTTTGTGCAGACGGCGAATGATCGTGTCGAAGTTGGACGCCATCTCATTCGGGTCTTCGATGGGGCCGACGGCCTGTTCTTCCAATGTTGGCGCGCGGCCATCCCAAAACAGGGGCGTGATCCAGGCGGCATTTACGATGCTGGGCGCGTGGCGACGCACCTCGTTCGTTTCATTCGGGACCGGGTGCACCGGCGTTGCCCAGCCAAAAGACGGATTGTGACAGGTAGAACAGCTGATGTTCTGACTGCCCGACAGACGCGGATCAAAGAACAGCATCTTTCCCAATACGGCCACATCATGGCGATAAGGATTGTCGGTGGGATACGGTATGTCATCCGGGCGTTGGAACGCGCTGCGGACCTCTTCGGTCAGATAGTGATCATCGAGAGTGAGCGGCAAACTTGTGGGGGAGACTCCGATTGCATGATCCGCCGACAGCGAATTGGGCGCAAGGGTTGCGACCGCGACTGCAAAAGAAAACAATACAACCCACATTTGTGGCGAAACCTCTCCTCAACCTTTTAACACTAGTGGCGGGAAACAGTTGACCACGGGTAAATCGACCGTCACGACAGCCGATAAAAACGCGTTGAATTGTAAAAATTCCGCAATAGGACTGGCGCTCGCCGAAGACGGACCACCCGGTTTCATGGGCGAGGCGTTCAACGGAGAGAGCGCCCGGTTGGGAATTGCCCTGCGCGTTCAGACCGAGCGGCCAGACCGCGATTGAGGCGCGACCGGGGGGCAATCACCAGAATACCGCCGCCGCTTTTGCCGGGCAGGCTGATATGATAGGCAATGTCGCTAGACCCATCGTAGTGACCACAGGTGAACATCACCGCATTGATCCGGCGCACCGAGTTTGCAGAGATCAGCCGGGGCAGGGTGGGGCGATTTGGTCGAGGGTCTGCTGCAGGGCACGGGGCGGTCTCGGATTCATGTTTGGTTAAACTTTATGCAGATCGCGATATTTCGCCTATATATTGAGCGTGAAGCGTGCTCAATGGGCATTGCAGGCATCAGTCCCTAGAGAGTTTGCAACAGAGGCAGGGCACAGGAACAGTCATGCAGACTCCATTGTCCATTGTTGTTGTGGAGCAGGATCGCGATCGTGCCCTGCAGATCATCGAAAGCTTGAAAGCGCAGGGCCCGCATGAGGTTCTGGTGCTGGCCGAAGAGACCGGCCTGGCACGGCGTATTCAAGAGCGAGACCCCGATATTGTATTGATCGATATCGCCAGCCCGTCGCGGGATATTCTGGAGGAGCTGACACTGGCGTCCGGTCCCCAGGAACGTGCGGTGGCGATGTTTGTCGATGAAAGCGACGAAGGGCTGGCCAAGGCCGCGATTGAGGCCGGCGTGTCGGCCTATGTTGTGGATGGGCTGCGCCCCGAGCGGCTGAAACCTATTGTCGAGGCGGCGATCACCCGGTTCCACATGTTCCAACAGGTGCGTGCAGAGTTGCAGGCCACCAAACGGGCCTTGGAAGAGCGGAAGGTTATCGACCGCGCCAAAGGTATCCTGATGAAGGCCAAGGGGCTGGATGAGGACGCGGCCTATGCCTTGTTGCGCAAGACCGCGATGAGCCAGGGTCGGAAGATGGTAGAAGTGGCCGAGGCCATCGTGACCGCAGCGGGGTTGTTGTCATGAAGGCAAGGCATGTGAAAATCGGCTTTATCCCGCTGCTGGATGTGGCTCCCTATGTGATTGCGCGCGAAATCGGCTTCGCCGAGGAAGAGGCGCTGAGCTTTGATATGCTGAAAGCGCCAAGCTGGTCGACATTGCGCGACTGGCTGGCGATTGGATCGGTGGATGCCGCGCATATGCTGTCGCCGGTGCCGGTGGTGTCGGCCCTGGGGCTGGGCGGGCGGCAAGCGCGTCTGTCGGCCCTGGCGGTGACATCGGTGAACGGCAATGTGCTGGGCGCCAGTGCGGATCTGGTGGCGCGGATGCAGGCCAACGGGTTTCAGAACACCTTTGATGACCCGCATGCGGTGGGCGCGGCGTTGCGCGGTGCGGTGGATGGTAAACTGCGCATTGGCGTGCCGTTTCCATTCTCGATGCATGCGGAGCTGTTGTATTACTGGTTGAGCGCCATTGGCCTGCCTGCGCCGCAGGGGCTGGATGTGCGCACCATTCCACCGCCATTGATGGCCGAGGCGATGGCCGAAGGTGAGATTGAGGCGTTTTTTGTGGGCGAGCCTTGGGGGTCGTTTGCAGTGGAGCGCGGGCTGGGCAGCCTGTTGTTGCCGGGACGGGCCATCTGGGGCGCGGCACCTGAAAAGGTTCTGGCGGTTCGCACCGCCTGGGCGGACGAGAACACCGAGATCGCGGAAGCGCTGGTGCGGGCCCTGTGGCGGGCCAGCCGGTGGTTGGAGAATGCGGAAAACCACGGCACCGCGACCGATATCCTGTCGCGACGTGAATATCTGGATGTGCCGGCCGAAATTCTGGAACGGGGGCTGACCGGCAATATTGTCGTCTCTCCCACCGGGGAGACGCGCCAGTCCAACGATTTTCTGCGCTTTCATGGCGGGGCGACGGGGTTCCCGTGGCGCAGTCAGGCGGCCTGGATCGGACAGAAGATTGCCCAGCGGGTGGGCCTGGACAGTGACACCGCGCGCCGCACCGCCGCTGAAGTGTTTCGCAGCGATATCTACCGCCATGCGCTGGAACCGCTGCATGTGGATCTACCGGGGGCAAGCGAGAAACTGGAAGGGGCGATGGGGGTTCCAACCGAGGTTGCTTCGGCCTCGGGGACCCTGATTCTGCAACCGGACCAGTTCTTTGATGGCCGTATCTTCGACCCATTTCACCTGCCAGAAGGCGGCGAGACGTCCTAACCTTGGTCAAGTTTTGTGCATTTGCAGAAAAATGCGGCTGCAATTGCAGCAATTAAAGTTTGTGCCAGTGCGTGATCTTGACCCTCAGAAGGCCATAGCGGCAGTCTGGATACAGAATTCGGAACAACGATGTTCCACCGACATATGTCTGCCATGGCGTGCAGACATCCAAGCAAAGCCGCTTGATGATTTTGGGCTATCCCTCCTCCCGGCCCGGATGAATCAAGCGGCTTCTTTTTGTTTGGTCCACCCCCATAAGGGCCAACGAACATGTCTGACAGAGGAAGCTAAATGAAACGCATTATCGCAACACTTGCTGCAACGACAGCGCTGGCGTCGCCTGCCCTGGCCGAGTTTTTGGACGTTGAAAAAGATGAACTGAAGTTTGGATTCATCAAACTGACCGACATGGCGCCGTTGGCGGTTGCCTATGAGAATGGTTACTTTGAAGACGAAGGTCTGTTTGTGACCCTGGAAGCGCAAGCGAACTGGAAAGTTCTCTTGGACGGCGTGATTGACGGTCAGCTGGACGGCGCGCACATGTTGGCGGGTCAACCGCTGGCAGCGACCATCGGTTACGGAACTGAGGCGCATATCGTTACGCCTTTCTCGATGGATCTGAACGGCAACGGTATCACCGTATCCAACGAGATCTGGGAGCAGATGCTGCCCCACGTTCCAAAAATGGAAGATGGCCGTCCGCAGCACCCGATTTCTGCGTCAACACTGGCCCCGGTTGTTGAAGACTATAAAGACCAGGGCAAGCCGTTCAATATGGGCATGGTTTTCCCGGTTTCGACCCACAACTATGAAATCCGTTATTGGCTGGCCGCTGGTGGTCTGGAGCCTGGGTATTATTCCACTCAGGATATTTCGGGCCAGATTGGCGCCGATGTTCTGTTGTCTGTGACACCTCCGCCGCAGATGCCAGCAACCATGGAAGCGGGCACCATCTATGGGTACTCCGTGGGTGAGCCTTGGAACCAACAGGCTGTTTTCAAAGGGATCGGTGTTCCGGTTATCACCGACTATGAACTGTGGAAGAACAACCCTGAAAAGGTGTTTGGCCTGTCCAACAAGTTTGTTGAAGAAAACCCCAACACAACACTGGCGCTGACAAAAGCGCTGATCCGAGCTGCGATGTGGCTGGACGAAAACGACAACGCCAACCGCGAAGCTGCGGTTGAGATCCTGAGCCGCTCTGAGTACGTGGGCGCCGACGCAGAAGTGATCGCCAACTCGATGACTGGTACCTTTGAATATGAAAAAGGTGACAAACGCTCGGTTCCAGATTTCAACGTGTTCTTCCGTCACAACGCGACCTACCCGTTCTATTCCGACGCGGTTTGGTATCTGACGCAGATGCGCCGTTGGGGTCAGATCCCCGAAAGCAAAACCGACGCTTGGTTCGACGAAGTTGCCAAGTCTGTTTACAAGCCCGAAGTCTACCTGAAAGCGGCCAAGCTGTTGGTGGACGAAGGTCTGGCAAACGAAGCTGACTTCCCTTGGGACAGCGACGGTTACAAAGCGCCAACACCTGCGGAAGACATCATTGATGGCATCCCGTTTGATGGCAAAACGCCAAACGCCTACCTGGAAAGCCTGCCGATCGGCCTGAAAGGTGACCAGAAAGTTGTCGGCAACGACATCCAAGGCTAAGGCCTGAACTGGACCGGGCGGGGGACATCAGTCGCCCCGCCCAATCGTCCCGGTTCCTATAAATCCCCCTGTTTCTCCCCCTTTAACCGCCGTGAAGGACCCATTATGACCACCGTCGACCCACAATTTGCCGAAGATGAGGCCCGTGCTGCGAAGAAAGAGCGCACATTCGCCCGGATCAACAAGGCGGATGCCTGGTTTCAGGTTTTGGGCCTGGCTTGGCTGACACCGATCTTGAAGGCCGTTGCCGGGGACAATCCCAAAGCGCAAGGCAAGGAAATCTGGCAGCTGCTGGGGGTTCCGGTCTGTGCGATCGCCGCGTTTCTGATGTTGTGGTCCTGGTTGGCGCCGCAGGTTCAAACCTCGCTTGGTGCGATCCCGGGTCCGGCACAAGTGTGGGAACAGGTGGGCAATCTTCACGAAGATGCAAAACGTGAATACGCCAAAGAAGAAGCGTTTTATGAGCGTCAAGACGCCCGGAACGCCAAGCTGATCGCAGATGGCCGCGAAGATCGCGTCAAGGAACGTGCCTACACCGGTAAGCCGACCTATTACGCGCAGATCTGGACTTCGATCAAAACTGTGTTCTTTGGCTTTTTGATTGCGACAGCCGTTGCGGTTCCTATGGGGATTGCGGCGGGTCTGTCCAAGACCGCCAATGCGGCGTTGAACCCGCTTATTCAGATTTTCAAACCCGTCTCGCCGCTGGCGTGGTTGCCGATTGTGACCATGATTGTCTCGGCCACCTATACCACCAACGACGGTCTGTTCACCAAATCCTTCCTGGTGTCCGCGATCACCGTGACCCTGTGTTCGCTGTGGCCGACGCTGATCAACACCGCGCTTGGCGTGTCCTCGATCGACAAAGACCTGGTGAACGTGTCCAAAGTTCTGAAAATGAACACCTATACCAAGATCACCAAATTGGTGCTGCCCTCGGCGCTGCCGCTGATCTTTACCGGTCTGCGCCTGTCCCTGGGTGTGGGCTGGATGGTTCTGATTGCCGCAGAAATGCTGGCGCAGAACCCGGGCCTTGGCAAGTTTGTCTGGGATGAATTCCAGAATGGTTCCAGCCAGTCCCTTGCTAAGATCATGGTTGCGGTTCTGACCATCGGTATCATCGGCTTCCTGCTTGATCGTCTAATGTATGCCATCCAGTCCTTGTTCACCTTTACCAATAACCGGTGATCGATATGACAACTGTGTTGGAATTCAAAAACGTCTACAAAAGCTTTGGCGACGGCGCGGCCAAGTCCGAAGTTCTGAACGGCATCGATCTGAGTGTTCAGGAGGGCGAGTTCCTCGTTCTTCTGGGCTTCTCGGGCACCGGTAAAACAACGCTGATCAACCTGATGGCGGGGCTTGAGACCCCGACACGTGGATCGGTCACCTATCGCGGCAAGCCGATCACGGGGCCCGGTCCCGAGCGTGGCGTGATTTTCCAGAGCTATTCGCTGATGCCCTGGTTGACGGTGAACGGCAACGTTGGGCTGGCTGTGGACACGATGTTCCCCGGCATGTCCAAAGCCGATAAAGCGGCCAAGGTTGATCATTACGTCAATATGGTGGGTCTGCCGCATGCGGCGAACCGGCGTCCGGCGGAGCTGTCGGGCGGGATGCGCCAACGTGTGAACGTGGCCCGCGCCCTGGCGATGGATCCGGAAATGTTGTTGCTGGATGAACCACTGTCGGCGTTGGATGCGCTGACCCGTGCCAATCTGGCTGATGAGATCGAGGCGATCTGGCAGGCGGACCAAAAGACCTGTGTGTTGATCACCAATGATGTGGACGAAGCCATCCTGCTGGCCGATCGCATTATCGCGCTGAACCCGGATGGCACCCTGGGCGATGAGTTCAAAGTGACCATCCCGCGTCCGCGCGACCGTATTGAAATGAACACCCACGAGGGGTTCAAGAAACTGCGGATGGATGTCACCAAATACCTGATGGATGTGGGTATCGAGGCCAAGGCCGAGGGCAACAAGCTGCTGCCGGACGTGACCCCGATCCACGGTGTGCCATCGGCGATTGCCGAAGCGTCGAAATCACTGACCGAAGAGCGGTTCCTGGATTTCTCGCAATTGCACAAAGTCTACCCGACCCCCAAGGGGCCGCTGACGGTGGTGGAAGATTTCAACCTGCAGATCAACAAGGGTGAATTCATCTCGCTGATTGGGCATTCGGGCTGTGGTAAATCCACAGTGCTGACCATGGCTGCGGGTCTGAACGACATCTCCAAAGGTGCGATCAAGCTGGACAAGAAACACGTTGAGGGCGCAGACCCTGAGCGCGCGGTTGTGTTCCAGTCGCCCAACCTGTTCCCCTGGCTGTCGGCGCGTGAAAACTGCGCAATTGGCGTGGACAAGGTCTACCCCAAGGCCAGCCAAGCCGAGCGTCAGGATGTGGTTGAATACTATCTGGAGCGTGTGGGTCTGGCGGATGCGATGGACAAACAGGCGTCCTCGATGTCCAACGGCATGCAACAGCGTGTGGGCATTGCCCGCGCCTTTGCCTTGTCGCCCAAGCTGCTTTTGCTGGATGAACCCTTTGGCATGCTCGACAGTTTGACCCGTTGGGAGCTGCAAGAAGTGCTGATGGAAGTCTGGTCGCGCACCAAGGTGACCGCGATCTGTGTGACCCATGACGTGGACGAAGCCATCCTGCTGGCGGACCGCGTTGTGATGATGACCAACGGCCCGCAGGCCACCATCGGCAAGATCGTCGATGTGGATCTGCCCCGTCCGCGCACCCGTAAGGCGCTGCTCGAACATCCAGATTATTACCGCTACCGCCAGGACGTGCTCGACTTCCTTGAAGAATATGAGCATGGCGCCAAGCCCAAACCCAAAGCGGCGGCCAAGCCGATCGCAGCGGAGTAAACTTATGACACAGAAGATTATTGTAATCGGAGCCGGCATGGCCTCCGGGCGGGTACTTGAGACCCTATATGACAATGGGGCTGACGTTGACGTCACCCTGTTCAACGCGGAGCCGCGCGGCAACTACAACCGGATCATGTTGTCTCCGGTGCTGGCGGGCGACCAAACCTATCAGGATATCGTCACCCATGACGATGCTTGGTACGCCGAACGCAATGTGACCTGCCGCTTTGGCGAACGGGTTGCCACGATCGACCGTACTGCCAAAACCGTGACGGCGGAGAATGGCGATGTGCTGGCGTATGACAAGCTGGTCTTTGGTACCGGGTCCAACCCGTTCATGATCCCGCTGCCGGGGCATGATCTGGACGGCGTGATTGCCTATCGCGATCTGGAAGACACCGAAAAGATGATGGGTCTGGGCGAGGGCAACAAAGCGGTTGTTATCGGCGGCGGCCTGTTGGGTCTGGAAGCGGCAGCCGGGATGGCGGCACGCGGTGTGGACGTGACGGTTGTGCACATCATGGGCCACCTGATGGAGCGCCAGCTGGACGAAGCAGCCGGTTATCTGCTGCGCAAGGCGCTGGTCGACAAGGGCATTACCGTTAAATGTTCCGCGAACTCCAAAGAGATCCTGGGCGAGAACGGCAAAGTCAAAGCGCTGATGCTGGACGATGGCACCGAACTGCCCTGTGATCTGCTGGTCATGGCCGTGGGTATCCGCCCGAATGTGGCACTGGCCAAGGAATGCGGTCTGGCCGTTGGCAAAGGTATCCATGTGGATGACCAGATGCTGACCTCGGACGAAAACGTGTTGGCGGTTGGCGAATGTGTTGAACACAACGGCGCGATCTTTGGTCTGGTGGCACCTTTGTATGACCAAGCCAAAGTGGCCGGTCAGACCCTGATGGGCGAAGAGGCGGCATTTGTTCAGAAAGAACTGTCGACCAAGCTGAAGGTAACGGGGTGCGATCTGTTCTCGGCCGGTGATTTTGCCGAAGGCGAAGGACGCGAAGACATTGTGTTCCGCGATCCGGCACGGGGCGTCTACAAACGTCTGGTGATCGAAGAGAACAAAGTCGTTGGCGCCGTCTTCTACGGCGACACGGCAGACAGCAACTGGTTCTTTGGCCTGATCAAGGACAAGACCGACATCGCCGACATGCGCGAAACTCTAATCTTTGGCCCGGCGTTTCAAGGGGGCGAACCCCAGGACCCTATGGCGGCCGTTGCAGCCTTAGCAGATGATGCGGAAATCTGTGGTTGTAACGGCGTATCCAAAGCACAAGTTGTAGCCGCAATTAATGCAGGGGCTAACACTCTGGATGCGGTGAAAGCTGTCTCCAAAGCGGGCTCTTCCTGTGGCAGCTGTTCCGGTCTGGTAGAACAGCTTTTGTCGGTGACCTTGGGCGACGAATTTGTCATGCCCGAGAAAGAGACCGTTTGTAAGTGTACAGACCTGACCCATGACGAAGTGCGCAAGCTCATCAAAATGAAGGGCCTGAAGTCACTGCCCGCCGTGATGCAAGAGCTGACCTGGTCCACCCCGGATGGTTGTCACGTCTGTCGCCCGGCGCTGAACTATTACATGGTTTGTGAATGGCCCGGCGAATATGCGGATGACGGCAAAAGCCGCTTCATCAACGAACGTGTACACGCCAACATCCAAAAAGACGGCACCTATTCGGTTGTGCCACGGATGCTGGGCGGGATCACCAATCCCAAAGAGCTGCGTGCGATTGCCGATGTGGCGGACAAATTCGATGTCCCCACCGTTAAGGTCACCGGCGGTCAGCGGATCGACCTGTTGGGCGTCAAAAAAGAAGACCTGCCCGCGATTTGGTACGATTTGGGTCAGGCGGGCATGATGTCCGGCCAAGCCTATGCCAAGGGTTTGCGTACAGTGAAAACCTGTGTCGGCACCGATCACTGCCGCTTTGGCACCCAAGACAGCACCGGTCTGGGTATTCAGATCGAAAAAGCCATGTGGGGCGCCTGGTCGCCGCATAAGTTCAAACTGGCTGTGTCTGGCTGTCCGCGCAACTGTGCAGAGGCGACGTGTAAAGACCTTGGCATTATCTGTGTCGACAGTGGGTATCAGATCTTGGTTGGCGGCGCAGCCGGTCTTGATCTAAGAGAAACTGACCTGTTGTGTCAGGTCGCAACCGAGGAAGAGGCGCTGGAATATTCCTGTGCGTTCTACCAGCTGTACCGTGAAGGCGCGCAGTATCTGCACCGTCCGTACAAATGGATCAGCAAAGTGGGTCTGGATTGGGTCAAGGAACAGATCGTTGAGGATGCGGATAACCGCAAAGCCTTGGCGGAGCGGTTCCATTATTCGCAGCAGTTCTTCCAGGTTGATCCCTGGGCCGAGCGGGCGCGCAAAGGTGTCGACAAGCATGAGTTTGAACCGCTTGCCGATCTGACCACCTCCAAAGTTGCAGCCGAGTAAGAGAGGAACACGCTATGAGCCAGTTCATTGATATCGGCGCAGTCGAAGACATCCCACAGCGCGGCGCACGTCTGGTGAAATCACCCCTGGGTGAGATCGCCGTGTTCCGCACCGCCAAAGATGAGATCTTTGCGGTTGACGAATGGCTGCCCGGTAAGGCCGGGCCGCTGTCAAACGGCATCCAGCATGACACGCGGGTCACCGACCCGATGCGCAATTGGGTGTTTGACCTTGCCACGGGCGAAGCGCAGGGCGCGGACGAAGGGCGCGTGCGCGTCTGGGAGACCCGGATCGAAGAGGGCCGCATTCTGATTACCCAACAGATCATGGGCGAATTGCGAGCAGCCGAATGACCAAGACCTGTACGACCTGTCCCTATTGTGGTGTTGGATGTGGTGTTCTGGCTGAGCCGAACACTGCGGTTGCGGGCGATCCACAGCACCCGGCGAATTTCGGCCGTTTGTGCTCAAAAGGCACCGCATTGGGAGAGACCGTTGGTCTGGAGGGGCGCTTGTTGGCGCCCCGCCTCAAAGGCAAAGACGTCAGCTGGGACCATGCCTTGGGCCTGGTGGCGGAGAAATTCCTGGCCGCGATCCGCGAACATGGGCCCGATTCCGTGGCCTTTTATGTCTCGGGTCAGCTGCTGACCGAAGATTACTATGTGGCGAACAAGCTGATGAAAGGCTTCATCGGCTCCGCCAATATCGACACGAATTCCCGCCTGTGTATGGCGTCATCGGTAGCCGGACACAAACGCGCCTTTGGCACCGATACCGTGCCGGGCCAATACGAAGATTTCGAAGAGGCCGATCTGGTGGTGCTGGTGGGGTCCAATACCGCCTGGTGTCACCCGGTTCTGTTCCGCCGTCTGGAGGCCGCCAAAGCCGCGCGTCCCGAGATGAAAATCGTGGTGATCGACCCGCGCCGCACCGCAACCGCCAAAGCGGCCGACCTGCATCTGGCGATCGCGCCGGACGGGGACGCGGCCCTGTTCAACCGGTTGCTGAGCGAAATCGCCCGGCGCGGTTTGATCGACCAAGAATATGTCGACGCCCACGTGGAGGGTTTGGGCGTGGCATTAGAGGCCGCAGGGACGCCGCATTCCTGCGGTCTCACTGAAGATGAGATCGAGACCTTCCTGAACATGTGGTGTTCCACCGAAAAGGTTGTGACGCTTTACAGCCAGGGTGTGAACCAGTCCTGGTGTGGCTCGGACAAGGTGAATGCGATCATCAACTGTCACCTCGCGACCGGCCGCATTGGCCGCGTGGGCATGGGGCCGTTTTCCATGACCGGACAGCCCAATGCGATGGGCGGGCGTGAGGTCGGCGGTCTGGCCAATATGCTGGCCTGCCATCTGGATCTGGAAAACGCGAGCCACCGCAGCGCCGTCAAGGAATTCTGGGCCGCGCCCACAATGGCCGATCAGGCAGGCCTCAAAGCCGTAGATCTGTTCCAGGCCTGCGCCGATGGCAAGATCAAGGCCCTGTGGGTGATGTCCACCAACCCGGCCGTGTCGATGCCCGAGGCCGATCATGTGGCGGATGCGATCCGCAATGTGCCCTTTACAGTGGTCAGTGATATTCTGGCCGACACGGATACTAACGCCTGTTGCGATCTGCTGCTGCCAGCCACCGGCTGGGGCGAAAAATCCGGCACGGTCACCAATTCCGAACGCTGCATTTCCCGCCAGCGACCCTTTTTGCCGGCCCCCGGTGAGGCGCGCCACGACTGGGCGATCATCGCCGACGTGGGCCGTCGCATGGGCTGGAACGAGGCGTTTGATTTCGCCAATGAAGCCGAGGTGTTCCGCGAACATGCAGCGCTTTCGGGCGTCGCGGCGCATCAGGGGCGGGATTTTGATATCTCTGGCCTCGCCGATCTGAACGACAGCGATTATGACGCGCTGGCACCTGTGGTCTGGCCGGTGCCGGCCGATGGGATCAGCCCGACACGCTTCTTTGCCGGGGGCGGGTTCTATCACCCGGACGGCAAGGCACGGATGCTGGCGATTACCCCGCCGGATCTGGATGTGGATCTGGGGTCCGAGCTGCGGTTCAACACCGGTCGGGTGCGCGATCACTGGCATACGATGACCCGTACGGGCCGCGCGCCGCAACTGGGCGCGCATTTGGCGGAACCCTATCTGGAAGTCCACCCCGAGGATGCCGCGCGGCTTGGCCTGGAAGAGGTCGGCTTGGCCGAGGTCGAAAACGGGCATGGTCGTGCGTTGTTGCGGGTGATGATCACCGACAATGTGCAGGTCGGCGAATGTTTCGCTCCGATGCATTGGACTGGTGAAACCGCAAGCCTGGGCCGCATCAATGCTCTGGTCACCGGTCGTGTCGATCCGGTCTCAGGCCAGCCAGCGCTAAAAGGGGCCACGGTTTCGGTTGCGCCTTACAAGGCCGGTTGGTTAGGATTTGCTGCCAGCCGCGCCGAGATGGAACCGGCCCGCCCCTATGCCGCCGTTGCCAAAACCAAAACCGGTTGGCGTGCCGAGGTTGCGGGCCATAAACTGCCCAGTGATTGGGAAAAAGAAGCCCGCCAGATCCTGAACCTCAGCGACGGTGTGGCCAGTGTGATGGAAGATCCGGCTTGTGGTCGGGTGCGGGTTGCGATCTATGACGGCTCGGTTCTGGCCGGGGTGTTTTTTGCCGCACCGGATCCGGTTGTGGTGGCGCGCAGTGCCAGTGTTGAACAGATCGGCACCGAAACCCCGGCGGGGCGTGTTTTGGCCGGGGTGCCGGGTGCGGATCAACCGGCAAAAGGTGCGATTGTCTGCGCCTGTATGGATGTGGGCCGCGAAGAGCTGCGCCGCGCCATTGCGGGCGGTGCCAACAGCGTGCCGTTGCTGGGCGATTGTACCGGCGCGGGCACCAATTGCGGCTCGTGCCGTCCTGAAATCCAAGAGCTGTTGGATGTGACGAGCAACCAGAGGTTGGCCGCCGAATGAGATTACTCCCCAATTTGACGGCCCTGGAGCCTTTTGAAACGCCAGAAGGCAGCCAGGGCCGCATTTCTTTGGTTGGGGCTGGACCCGGAGCTGCGGATTTGCTGACCATCCGGGCGCTGCGGACCCTGCAGAGCTGCGACATGGTGCTTTATGATCGTCTGATCGAGCCTGAGGTGCTGGAGCTGGTCAATCCCAAAGCCGAGCGGATGTTTGTTGGCAAAGAAGTCGGTGCCTGTGCCTGGCCGCAGGAGGCGATCAACCAGCTGATGGTGGCGATGGCGCAGACTGGCAAACACGTGGTGCGTCTCAAAAGCGGTGACCCCAGCATTTTTGGCCGCGCCGATGAAGAACGCGCCGCCGCATTGGACGGAGGTCTTGAGGTTGAGATTATCCCCGGCATCACCGCCGCGAGTGCGGCTGCCGCCACGTTGGGCCAGTCTCTGACCAGTCGTGGCCTCAGCGACCGAGTTGTATTTGCCACTGGCACCTGCCGCGAGGGCGACACCGCTCCCAATATCGCCGAACTTTTGCAACCGGGCACCAGTGTTGCGCTTTATATGGCGACACGCACCGCAGAAGATCTGCGCAAACAGCTGCTGGAGGCCGGATTTGATGCGGATATGGCGGTGCAGGTCGTGGCCTCGGCCAGCAAACCGGATGAGGTTGTCTTGCACGCCCAGATCGGCCAATTGCCGCAGCAAATGAAAGCCGCCGGGGTGTCGCATCCTGCGATTATCTTCCTGCGGGCGCCAAAACCGACTAAGGCGGGCATTGTTCAGGGCCGTATTGCACAGAGCAGCGTTTAGACTAAACCGCCCCTAACCCATGCCAGCTTGCGCGCACATGTTGGCCGTACGCGCAAAGTTCCCGTTTGGGCTGTTACGCTGCAGGTCAGCCTTTGGCATTCTCAGATATCGTTTTCCTAGATTGTTTTCCGTGCGTCAAAACCCAGGCGGCGAGCCGTTTTAGGCCGACACCTGTTCGAAACTCGAATTCTTCAAAATGGAATTGGCGGGGGCCGACGCCGTACTGGCGTAGACCAGTATACATTGCTTCACGAAGCGACGTTGGCCCACAATAGGATACCATTGCTTGCGCAAGGTCACAGGCCGACAGCTCGGAAACGATGTCCGCAGAAAGCCGTCTGTTCTCGCTGGAAAGCATAAGATGAAGGTTGAGATTGGGTTTAGACTTTACCAAGCTTTCCAATTCGGCGAGATGCGACGCGTCTTCACGTGATTTCGCACAGTAGAAAAGATCAACAGATTCAGTATGGTCGTCGAGCGCATGTGCCCATGCAAGAAACGGCGTAATCCCGATGCCCCCAGCGATCCAAATTTCTGGCCGTTTCCCTGAATACCGAAACCGGCCAAAAGGACCTTGAATGCGAACATTCTGTCCGACCGTTAAGGTACTGCCCATGCGTGACGTAAAATCCCCGAGCGCTTTGACCGTGACACGCAGTGTTGCGTCGTCGCCAATCTTGGAAAAGCTAAATGGATGCGGTTCGCTGTTTCCGGAATCGGGGAACTGCAAGACGCCGAACTGTCCCGGGCTTGCACGCAGCGCTTTGCCAACGGGGGCCATTGTAATTGCCAGCGCGCCGCCCGACCTTTCGAGACTTGCAATCGAATATGCTTTTGATGGTCGCATGCGATCGGGCAGAAGCATCCAGAAATATGCAAGCAGACCCGCAGTGCAAAAGGCGCCGGTGTACAGCCCAGCCGGATCGCCCATGGCAAAGGGCTTCATGATGAAAAAGAAATGGAACGTGCCAGCGGCGAACAGAGCGCCTATGGCTTTGTGTGTCCATTTCCAAAGTTGGTAGGGGATGAAGGTGGCAACCGAGATGACCACTAGGATCAACAACCCATAGAGGCTGAATTCGCCAAGGGTTTCGGCAATCTCATTGAGTATGGTTTCGCGACCCAGCCCGCGCATTTCAGCATCTATCGTGTCATGAAGCAGAACCGCCGCCATCGCGGTGATACCTGTCCATTTGTGCAGAACATATACTCGATCCAGACCACCGAACAGACTTTCGATACCAGGCAGCCGTGTCGACAGGATTTGCCCCCAGGCCATAAGGATCAGAGCGGCCAGCCCTAAATACTGCGAAAACAAAGCGACCTGGTCAGATACATTCGGCAGCGCAAAAAGCTGACAGACAGGAACGGTAACCGTCGCGACAATCAAAAAAATTCCGAAGGGATTCATTCTCGTCCTTACAAAGCGCTTTTGAAGTGCCAGTTTATCAAGTTGTTGACCGCTAGAACATCAGAATTCGCGCTCTCAGAACTTGCATTTTGACTCGTGGGTGGCAGTGATCTGGCGCATCAGGGCGGACGTTCAGGTACCGTGCAGCATGCGCAAGGCTTTACCTGAAAGCTTGATGCCGTTCGGAATAAGGGTGCAGGTCGCCGAGGGGGCAGAAACGCAAGACGATGCGGCGGCACAGTTGGCGCGCCAGGGGTATCAGTCGCGCAAGCTGCCCGACGATACGCGATGAACACCAATCTGATCCACAAATGGCTGCGTGATCCCAAGTTTGCGCCTGACCTGGAGGCTGTCGAAGAACAGACTGCCCCGGAGCCGTGCTTTCTTCCTGTTGAGATTGTCGACCGCACCCCGATCAAGGAGGCGGCCTCGACGACTGACACCAAGCCCGCACAAAGCGCGATTGAGATCGATATCGTGGGCGGTCATCAACTGAGGATTGTCGGCAGCTATGATCCAGAAGCATTGGCCCAGCTCATCCGGGGCCTGTCTGCATGATCCCTGTTCCGGCGAAC
>NZ_JAHHIR010000064.1 GCF_018678075.1 Epibacterium ulvae
CTCGCCTTTGGTCAGTTTGATGGCTCACCTAAAATCAGCATGTTGATAGGGACAAAAAACTTGGACAAAACTGTCTGAGTTTTGGGACGTTTGTGCCACCCTTGACCTATGATTTTCGGATATGCCCGCGTCTCTACAGACGGCCAGAACCTTGATGCCCAAACTGACGCGCTAGCAAATACAGGCGCAGAGCGCATCTTCGCGGACAAAATCACAGGATCGGTGCGGAAACGCCCCGAGTTAGATCAACTTATCGACCAGCTCCGCGATGGCGACGTGGTTGTCGTCACAAAGTATGATCGGCTGGCGCGGTCGCTGCGCGATCTGCTCGACATCGTGGAAGACATCGCTACCAAGGGCGCGGGGTTCCGGTCGCTCGCGGAAGACATCGACACAACCACCTCAGCGGGTCGCTTGATCTTCCATGTTTTTGCGTCCATCGCACAGTTTGAGCGCGAGCGTAATCCGTACCGGAATTTTGCACCACCTATGTCTTTGATTTTAAGGGCAGGCCAAGAGTGTTACGGAAATCTATGATTTACGCACCAAATTTCATTTTGGATAAACGAGAAGATCGACTGACTTATGCCGTCCGGCGATATGCAGCTTCAAGTGCCACGTCCGTTTTTTCTTCTTCAAGCCTGATGTGTTCAACCACTCATCATGTCCAAATCTGAGTGTGTGCCTCCCAAACGCTTCGACTGTCGCGTGGTAGTAAGTATCCTTGGCAGCGCCTTAAGATACATCTAGGGGAAGTTCTTAGACGCACATCAGAAAATACCCAAAGCGTGATCTTTGATCGGCAGGAACCTATCCTGTCATTTGACCCTGACGAGCAATTTATAGGGACGGGTGGGTTCTCCGATTACATCGCCTATACGTTCAAGGATCGTGGGCTGGTGGTTCTGGAAAGCATCCGCAAGGGTAGTGCTATCTACGTCTTTGGTCTCGACTGGGGCCGTTTTTCGAAGCTTACCAAATCGGAAATTATCAACGCCGATATTCACTTGCAGCGTTTGGTTCACACCAATGGCTGGAAAACAAAACTTGCGCGCCTGATGGAACGAAAGGACGCGGCGTGATTGGAGGCTTGGCCGAGCGCTCAAAGTGGTTTGGCCCAGCCACGCCAGACGCTCATGCGGCGTTGGCCCTGTCGCGTTTACATCCCGCAGAAACGCAATCATCCAGCCGGGCAGCGCCTCGTTCACCCGGGTCAGCGGCAGCTCCGCCAGATCTTCTGCCCCCAGTGTCGCCAGAACAGTGGAAAACCACTCCGGATTCTCAAGCGAGAGATGCACGATCCGCTGCGCGCCAAAGGCGTCTTGCAGGTCGCGAGCCAATGTTTCGTAATAGAGTAATCGGAGAATTCTGGGATGGTTGCGAATGTCCGCCAGCGCAAGCGCTGGACTCTACAGATCGCTTGCCCGGTTGGCCGGGTTAAGAACAGCCTGTCGGTAATAAGAGCGCAGCCAGTCCTCGGGGTGCCGGGTGAGCAATACAATGGTGGTTTCGAACGTCTCCGTCCGGGCGCGGAACGCCTCCAGGGTTGCGGACTGAAAGTCGTAAAGGTAATTGGTCAGCCCTTCATGCGACAACAGGATGTCGCGGGCCAGTTCGGCTCCAAGCAAACCGTCAAACCCCGCGGCCGGATCCCGGCCCGCACGTAACAACGGCACCAGTTCATCCTGTTTGTCGCTCTGTGCCTGCAATGGTTCCAGTTTGGTGATCCCGGCAGTCAGAAGCGCGTGTTGATGCGTATGGAACCTGCGCTGCAAGGGCGAGGTCGCCGTCTTGGCAAGCCCTACATGCAGGAATGAATGTCTTGTCTAGCTGACATAGTGCTAGATTGGGCCGGTACTTCGTTGATGCCTGTCGTGCTTGCTATTTTACCAGTCTACATCGAATTTGCGCGCGATTTGCTGGATTTTCTCGTCTGATATTGGCGTCGGGTTCAACCCGCGAGTCAGCATCGCCAGCTTGGCCGTTTCTTCCAACTCTTCCATCGCAAACGCGGCGGCCCAGATGTCTTTGCCGGCCACCACAGGGCCGTGATTGGCCAACAACACCGCTGATCGTTTCCCCGCCAGCCCGCGTACAGCATCCCCCATGGCCGGATCACCGGGTAAAAAGAACGGCAACAGTTTGACCTTGCCCACCCGCATAATGGTATAGGGCGTAAGCGGCGGCAGAACGTTGTCAGGGTCGGTATCGGGCAACATTGACAGCGCGACCGAATGGGTTGAATGCAGATGCACCACCGCGCCTGTGCCTGTTCGCGTTTCGTAAAACGCCGAATGCAGCGGGGTTTCTTTGGTGGGAAGATCCCCCGACAGCAGCTTAAGATCCGTATCAAGATGGCTGATCTGCGCAGGGTCCAAAAACCCCATAGAGCGGCCCGTTGGCGTAACCAAAACGCTGCCATCCGACAGCCGCGCTGAAATATTCCCTGACGATCCGCAGGTCAGCCCGCGATCAAACATGGATTTGGCAAGAATACAGATATCTTCGCGTAGTTTGGCGTGTTCGCTCATACTGGCTTTTCCATAAGGGTGAGTGTTTTGGCAAAAAAGTCTGGCTCGCCAAAGTTTCCGGATTTCAGCGCCAGTGCCGTTCCGTTTGATGTGACCAATGGCACACCTGCTGCGGCGCGTGGCCCGATGGTCAGGATGTCCGCCCCCAACCCCGTAACAACCGCGCCCGAGGTTTCACCACCCGCCACGACGACACGACGCACACCCTTGGCGACCAAGGCGGGCGCGAGGCGGGCAAACAACCCTTCAATCGCGTCGGCTGCTTGACCCGATCCGTGTCTTTCTTGCGCAGCGCGCACAGTTTCAGGATTGGCAGAGGAATAAATCAACGGTGGCACGTCTTGGGCCAGGACCCAATCCACTATTTCATCAATGGCATAGCCATCGGCAACAGCACGATCAGCATCAATCTGATAGCTCGGCGCGATTGCGCCAAATCGTTCAACTTGTTCACGGGTCGCGCGGCTGCACGATCCAGAAAACACAACGCCGTGGCCCTTTATAGCCACCCAACTTGGCGGTTTGACGGCCACGCCAAAGTTTGCAGGCAAGCCAAGCGCAATGCCTGACCCGCCACACAGCAACTTTGCCCCGTCTGCGGCCTTTCCGATTTCAAACAGATCACGATCACTGATCGCATCCGTGATTAAGTGGCGTGTGCCTGTCATGGACGCGCGGATCGCGCCTGCGCCTTTCAGAACCGTCATCGCATCAATATGGCCAGTATCGCGCGTCGATTGTGCGCCCAGAACGCGGCGCAGATCAGGGTCTGTCATGGGGGTTAGCGGATGGTTTTCCATACCGCTTTCGCTCAGCAATCCATCGGCGACAAACAGATGCCCCATATAAACACTGCGCCCGTTCTCCGGGAAAGCGGGGCAGACGATCACGGTCTCTGCCCCCAGTTTAACCGCCAATGCATCAAGAACAGGGCCGATATTGCCCTGCGCTGTGCTGTCAAAGGTTGAACAGACCTTGAGGATGATCTGCGTGGCCCCTTGTGCGATCAACCAATCACAGGCCGCCAGCGATTGGGACACCGCATCGTCTACGGGTGCTGTGCGCGATTTCAACGCGACGACACCTGCGCCTAAATCTGCATCCGCCGCGCCGCGTGGCACGCCAATGAATTGTGCCACAGACATCCCAGCCTCTGCCAGTGTCAGGGCAATATCGGATGCGCCGGTGAAGTCATCCGCGATGACGCCAATTTTCATGTGGGGATATCCTTGATCGGGCCGACATCAAGCCGATGAATATGATCGGCGATGTCGGATGCAAAATAGTCGCGCACCAGCGGGTCATGGCCGGGTACAATCAGGTCGGGTTTGGACGCAAGACGGCGCAGCGTGTCAAACCCCGTCATCATGCTTTCAAGATCCACAACAATCGGGAACGGTTTGCGCGCAAAGACGTTTTCGTAGAAATGCGCGGCGTCTGACGCCAGCACCATCCAGCCGGATTTCGTGAACACGCGCACGCATTGCAACCCGCGTGAATGCCCGCCGATACAATGCACTGTGATGCCGTCGGCTACCTGCGCCTCACCGTCATAAAACGTGACCTTACCGGAATAAAGACGCTTTACGGCTTCGCAGATATGATCGGCCGTGAATGGCATGCGTAGAGTGTCGTGGCACATGCATGGCCCTGTCGCATAGGCCATTTCCGCCGCCTGGATATGGAGCGTCGCGTTGGGGAGCAAGTGCAACCCGCCCGCGTGATCGTAGTGCAAATGGGTGACGATGATCGCGGTGACGTCTTCGGGGGTGATGCCAAACGGGGCAAGGGCTGTGCGCAGATCAAGCCGGATGGGACGTCCGCGCGCCTCTGCCTCGTCTGTGTCATAGCCGGTATCGACCAAAATCACCTTATCGCCGCGCCGCAACAACCACATGAAGTAATCCATCGCATGGGGCGCGTCGTGGTTATCATCGAAGATGAAACTGTCGGCTCGCGTGCGAGCGTTTCTGTCAGCGTATTTGACTGCGTAAACTTCCCACTCGGTCATGATGCGACCTTTGCGAAGGTGGCTACGGATTTGGACGCGATCATGTGTGCGACCTGTGCATCAAAGGCCTTGAAATGGGCGCTGGCCAGATGCGCGTCAAAGGCGGCGGCATCAGTATAAAGTTCGTACAGAAACACTTCGTGCGGGCGGGCGGGATCGGTGCAGACATCAAAACGATGACAGCCGGTTTCATCCGCCAAAGACGTGGCCGCATTGGCCAGCATAGCAGGCTTGAACGCGGCCAAATCGGACGGGTTGATCTGAAACGTCACGACAACAGCAAACATCAAACGACCTTTCTGAATACGCGACCAAACGCGCGTTTGACTAACGGGAACTGGCTCATGATGAGGGCAATGTTGAGCAGCAGCAAGACGCTTGCCACGGGGCGAGACGCGAACACAAAGATGTCGCCCCCCGAAATCAACAGCGATCGGCGGAAGGTTTCATCAAACAACCCGCCAAGGATCACCCCGATCACAAGCGGCGCGATGGGGAATTTCAGAAGATTCATGAAATACGCCACGAACCCCACCCCCAGCATCAGGTAAAGATCATTGATGCCCCCGCCCACGCTGAACGATCCGATGGTGGTCAACACCATGACGATAGGCAAAAATACGACCTGCGGAATTTGCAGGATTTTCATGAACACGCGGGCGGTGAACAGGCCCATGATGAACATGACGAACGACGCCAGTATCATGATCGCCACAACGCGTAGGATGATATCGGGGTCGATTGTGGGGCCCGGAATGATGTTGTTGATCTTGAACGCGCCCATAAGCGCCGCAGCGGGCGGCGATCCGGGGATGCCCAGCACCAACAGCGGGATCAACGCGCCACCAATACAGGCGTTGTTCGCGGTTTCGGACGACAACAAGCCTTCTAGGCTGCCTTTGCCGAATTTTTCACCTTCTTTGGATACGGTTTTGCCAACGCCGTAGCTGACCCAGCCGGCCACGTCCTCACCCACACCAGGAAGCGCGCCAACTCCCGTGCCGATCACGCCTGAGCGTGCGATGGTCGGCATGTAACGTTTTACAGATTTGAAATTGGGCAAGATGCGGCCCTTCACTTGGGTCATTTTTCCGACTTGCAGGTGGCGCATGCCCTCAATAATCTGGGGCACCGCAAAGGCGCCCATCAACACCGGCACAACTTGAAAACCCGACAACATATAGGACCACCCGAAGGTGTAGCGCGGTTCCGACAACAGCGGGTCCAGCCCCACCATGGCCATCGCCAGACCGATCAGCCCCGCGATCCAACCTTTCACCACCAGATCCTCGCTCATCAGCGTGCCCGACAGGAGGATACCGAACAGCGCTAACAACGCCTTTTCAGGGCTGGCGATGTTCTTTGACAGCAACAACAAGACCCACACAAAGACCAGCAGCGCGATGGTGCCGATCAGGGTTCCGATAAAACTGGCGGTGGTGGTCAGGCCCAATGCCTCGCCGCCGCGCCCCTCTTTGGCCAGCGGGTAGCCGTCCATCGCTGTGGCCGCAGACGCCGCCGTGCCCGGAATATTGAGCAGGATCGACGGGTAAGACCCGCCATAAATCGCACCCACATAGGCCCCCAGAAGCGCGATCAGCGAATAATCAAGCGGGATTTTATTGCCGAAGAATCCCGTCAGGATCGTGACCGCAAGCGTTGCCGTCAAACCCGGCAGAGCGCCAAAGGTGATGCCGAGGAAAACAGATGTGATCAGATAGGCATAGGTCAGCGGGTCGGCAACCAGCGCATAAAACGCGCCGCCAAAGCCCGAGAGCTGTGTAAGAACGAAGTCCATCATGATCTCCAAAGGGGGCGAAAGGTGACGTAATAGTGGTATTCAATCTGACTAAAGATGAGGCCACTGCGGTTGGGCACGTTCTGGCGGAACCCGAAGGCCATCGCGCAGACCAATATCAACGGGGCCAGCACAGCGAGCACTGGCACAACGCGCAACATGCGGTCGCCTTTGACTTTCATCATCACCCAGACGGTCAATGCCGCCCAGAGGATCAGCGTCACAACATCATCGTCATGCGCGCGCCATTGCGCCTGTGGTAAATGGGTGAAAAAAGCATAAGCGCCTGCAAGCGCGACAACGAAGGCGGCCAAAATCATCCGCTCGGATCGGCCTTTGTAGAACCCGAAAATCAGCGCCGTGATCAACAGCCCGCTACAGGCGACGAAATCGACCCGCGGCACCAATCCGGCGACGTAAAAGAACAAAATGATGCCGATGGTGGTGAACCGCAGCGCTTCGGCGCGGTTCCAACCGATCCCGACGGCGCTTAGGGCGTGTTTCGCGCCCCCTGCCTTGATGGCAATAGACAACAGCACAAAAGACAAGATTAGCAGGGCGGAAAAAATACCGAGCGGTACAATCGCGGCGGAGTTATACCAAGACGTAGATGCGACCCCTGCGCGATTTCCACCCCACAGCGGAATATCGAACGTGCGCCACAAAAAAAAGGCAGACAGCGTAATAAGAACCAGCGCGCCCCAGAAATCCCGTGTGCGCAGAACCACGAGGTCTTCGGGTGTCGTTTCGTTTTGCATGGATCGCGTTCCCTAGGCGGTAGAAGATGGGCGCGAGGTTTACCCCCGCGCCCCAAAGTTATTCCAGAAGGCTTTGCTTAAGGCTTTTCGATGCCCAGGCTCATTGGGTCGACTGTTGTCGCGCCAAGTTCCTGCAAAGTGTAGGCAAAGTTTGCTTCCAGCGTAGTAAAGATCGCCTGTGCCTCTTCACCGTATTGACCACCAACATCGTAGTTGTTGGCTGCAGCCCATTCAGCAACCACATCGGACGCGATGGCCTGTTCAAACGCCGCCCCAAGCGCCGCTTTCACTTCGTCAGACGCAGAGTCGTGGATTGCAAAACCGATCGTTTGCTTAAGCGGCAGGTAGGCGCCCAGGCCCTCATAGATATCGAATGCGGAGGGAACAGTCATACCGCCAATTTCGGCGCTGTCTTCTGTCAGCATCGCGAGTGGGCGCAAGAGGCCGCCTTCGATCAAGGCCGCTTGTTCAGCTAGAGATGTGACAACCACCTGAACTTCGCCAGCAACCGCAGCTTCTTGACCAGGGGCCGAGCCACCGTAAGGCACGAATAGGAATTCAGCATCCGCACCGTTTTGGATCGCCAGAAGATTCAGGTGGTGGATGGACCCAGCACCGGATGCCGCCGCAGGGATCGTGCCTGGTTCAGCTTTGGTCGCATCAACAAGGTCCTGCAAGGTTGTGTAGGGGCTATCTGCCGGAACCGAGATCAGGTCAGGCGAACCACCAACGATGAACGGATACCAGAAATCGAAACGCTGGCCCCAACCGCCTTGAACGGCAGCTGTTACGTTGGATTCGGACAGGCCGACCAATGTGTAGCCGTCGTCAGGCTGGTTTTGTACGTAGACCATACCGTTAGAACCGGCGACGCCACCTGTCTGGTTGATCACGTTGATCGAAACCGGAAGGTGCTTTTCCATTTCAGCCATGATCATGCGGTTGATGCTGTCTGTACCGCCACCGGCGCCCCAAACGACAGCCGTCGTGATGTCACGGAACGGATAGTCCTGTGCGTTCGCAGCTGTTCCCAGCCCAGTCACCAATACGGCTGTCGCCGCTAATTTCGCTAAATTGAACTTCATTTTGATGGTCCTCCCTGACACTTTGTTTGTCCTCCCTGACACAAGGTGTTTGCTATTGCATTTCCTTACGTATGCGTTAAATGATGCACTGTCAACTTTTCGGTTTCAATTTTCCGAAAATCAGTAAAAAACGAAAACAACGAGGGCCACATGACCGAGAAATTTAGCATCGCAGTCTTTCAGGGGGATGGGATTGGCCCAGAAATTATGGGCCCAACGGTCAGAATCCTAACCCAAATGGCGGATGCCTCTTCGGACTATGACCTAACATTTAAAGATGCTCCCGCCGGTGCCGCCCACTACGCTAAGACCGGCGAATCGCTGCCTGACTCGTCCATGGAAACCGCTCGAAATGCTGATGCGATTCTACTTTCGGCGATGGGTTTGCCCGATGTGCGCTATAAGGATGGCACTGAAATTTCGCCTCAGATTGATCTGCGCAAGGCGTTGACGTTGTTTGCTGGCGTGCGTCCTGTGACCGTGCGCACAGGCCAGCGCACACCACTCAATATGCCTGCGGGCAAGGAGATCGACTTTGTCCTAATCCGCGAAAGCACCGAAGGATTGTTTCACACCCAAGGGTGCGGTGAGGTCACTGAGAACGAAGCCCGGGAAACCTTGCTGATCACACGTGATATATCGGAAAAACTGTTCCGCTTTGCCTTTGATCTGGCGCAAACGCGCAAACAGGCGGGCCGTGGACCGGGCAAAATCACCTGTGTGGACAAAGCCAATGTGTTCCGTGCTTTCGCATTCTTTCGTGAGATGTTCGACGCCGAATCCGCCAAGCACCCGACTCTGACGTCAGATCATGCCTATGTAGATGCAACCGCTCTTTGGATGGTGCAGAAACCGTGGGATTTTGATGTTTTGGTCACCGAAAACATGTTCGGTGATATCCTGTCCGACCTTGGTGCTGGCCTGATGGGCGGTCTTGGCCTTGCCCCGTCCGCTGACATCGGGCTCGAACATGCAGTGTTCCAACCGTGCCACGGGTCCGCGCCTGATATCGCGGGCCAAGGGCTTGCGAACCCGTTTGCGATGATCTTGTCGGCGGCGATGATGCTCGATTGGCTTGGCATCAAACACGACAACGCCGGGATGCGCGCGGATGGCAATCGCCTGCGCGAAGCGGTCGAAGATGTGGTGGCGAGCGGTGCGGTTCTGACCCGTGACTTGGGGGGTACGGCGGGCACCGATATCGCTGCAGGCGCTGTCTTAGACGCGTTCTTTGTGTCTTGAACGACGCACAGAACCTGCGCGTAGCCTGCGTCGGTGCGGGCTATTTCAGCCAGTTCCACTATGGCAGTTGGGCGCGCATGGATGATGTGACCCTTGTTGGATCATGTGATCGCGACATCGACAAAGCCAAAAACACCGGCTTGCCGGCCTACAGCGATCTGTCCAAAATGCTGGCAGACCAAACACCGGACCTGTTGGATGTCATCCTGCCCCCCGCGGCCCATGCCGCAACGATCCGCACCGCACTGGCGGCAGGGATCAAGTGGATCATCTGTCAGAAACCGTTTTGCGTCGATCTCGCTGAAGGCCAAGCCATTGCCGTAGAGGCAGACGCGACGGGGGCCACCATCATCGTGCACGAAAATTTCCGCTTTCAACCGTGGTATCGCTCGATCAAGGCGGCAATGGACCAAGGTGCAGTCGGCAAGGTGCGCCAAGTCACGTTCCGCCTGCGCCCCGGCGACGGCCAAGGCGCCGACGCCTACCTAGACCGTCAGCCCTATTTTCAGGACATGCCCCGCTTTTTGGTGCATGAAACAGCTGTGCACTGGGTCGATACGTTCCGTTATCTTCTGGGCAATCCGCGGTCAGTCTACGCCGACCTGCGCCGCGAGAACCCTTTCATCGCAGGCGAAGACGCGGGCTACGTTCTGTTTGACCATCGCGACGGTGTACGCGCCATGTTTGATGGCAATCGCACTCTGGATCACGGCGCTGACAATCTGCGCCGTACCATGGGCGAGGCCCTCGTGGAAGGCACGCAAGGAACCATAAGTCTGTTTGGAGACGGGTCCGTCTGGCTGCGTAAATTTCACGCTCAATCGGAAACCGTGCTCTTGCAGGCGGATACATGGGATGGATTTGGCGGCGACTGCGTCCATGCTTTGCAAAGTCATGTTGTGTCAGGCATATTGCACGGGACGGAGCTGGAAAATACGACCCGTGATTATCTGGATGTCGTCACCATTGAGAACGCGATTTACGCCTCATCCGAGGCGGGCCGCAAAGTCGAGTTAGGCACGATATGAACAAAGTTCTTCACAAGCGGATGAGCAGTTCGCAACGTGCTCTGCTTGAACTTCGCGAAAAGATCTTTGCAGGCGACCTCGCGCCGGGCTCCGACCATCTGGAATCTGAACTCGCCGAACAATTGAACATGTCTCGCACCCCCGTCCGTGAGGCGGTCTTGATGCTCGAGGGTCAGGGCCTTTTGGAACTACGCCCGCGTAAAGGCATTCGCGTCGTGCCCCTCTCGCCTGAAGACATGGAAGAAGTTTACGATGTGCTGACGGAACTGGAAAGTCTTGCTGCCGACTGTGCCGCCCGCGCCGCGCACAAAGAAGAAGACCTAAAACACCTGTCCGAAGCTATCGACGACATGGATGTCGCTATCGCAAACAGAGATCTTGACGCGTGGGCCAATGCGGACGATCGGTTTCACACCGAACTCGTGCGCCTTGGCGGGAATGGCCGCGTCGAAACCATTGTCCACATGATGAGTGATCAAGTCCGCCGCGCGCGCCTGACAACGCTCTTTATGCGCCCCCTTCCGACCAAATCAAACGAAGATCACCGCTTGGTCTATAATGCGATCAAAAACGGGGATGCAAAAGTCGCCCGTGAGACCCATCGCGACCATCGCATGCATGCCAAATCCATTATCGTAGAATTGCTCAGACGGCACCGTTTACGTTTCCTCTAAACCCAGTTCTCACGTCTTGCTTTCGATGATATAGAACGGTATTATATTTCCCTCTGCCATCAAGGCAGAAACAACGGGCATGATTTCGTTCTTAAGGAGTGAAAAGTATAGACCGTTGCCGAAAAAATGCGCACTGACGCAATTTTGTACCTAACGCGCTCTCTTTTCAACTAAGTCGCAATCAGAAACTTCAAAAATTCTTGGTTACCGTTTCGATAACACAAAAGCCAACATCGAGCCAGAGCGCCAAACCTCCGAAATTATGGCTCTTGGGGTTGGCTCACGATAGAATGCCACTGCGTGATGTCAGGACGAAGGCGCAGCCATCCCCCTAGAGGTAGAGCCCGGCTGGGTGCAGGATCGTACGTTAAGCCCCCAACACACGTCTGCCGTAGTCGTGTAGATTGCCGTTGGGATCGACGTGTCGGTAGAGGGTGACAGGCTTCACGCCGATTTCTTTGCAAAGCTCTGAAACGGATGTTTCCCTGTTGACCATTGCCCGATACCAAATGGACCCGCCCGCGAGTCTCTGTCTGACGTCATGGCATATGGGTCCAAATAGGGTGATTTGATAAGAGAGGGTTTGTTGCTCATCGTAACCACTGAGGAATGGACGATGAGAAAGACAACGAAGACACCGGGCGAGAAGATCGTCAAAGACATCAAACGGGCGGTAATCCCCCCCTAAAATTAGCGGTGATGGATTCAGCCGGTCACTGCAACACAGTGTAGAACTTTGAATTTGAAGGACTGTGTCGATGACCAAACCACGACGTATGGACGCACAAAGGAAAGCCGTAATTTGGCATGAATGGGAGCGCGGAACGCCGATGGCTAAGATTGCACGGGTTATCGACAAACCGCCCGCA
>NZ_JAHHIR010000042.1 GCF_018678075.1 Epibacterium ulvae
TTGTCCTGTTCGGTGTGATTGCGCAGCGCACGGGACTCGGACAGCTCTTCATCGACAACGCCAGCATCCTTGCGGGGCGCTATACCGGCGGGCCAGCGAAAGTGTCAGTGGTATCATCCGCTTTCTTTGGCACGATCTCCGGCTCATCCGTGGCCAACACCGTGTCCACGGGTGCGTTGACAATCCCGAACATGAAACGTCTCGGCTATCCCGGCCATTTCGCGGGCGGGGTCGAAGCTGCGGCGTCAGCCGGGGGCCAGATCACACCACCCATCATGGGCGCTGCGGCCTTTATCATGACCGAGTTCTTAGAGCTGCCCTACACCACCATCGTCATCGCCGCGATCTTCCCGGCCTTGCTGCACTATGTCGGCGTGATCAACACGACCGGTATCGGTTTCCGCATCGGGTTCGTGGTCACGCAAGTGGCTGGCAAACTGGCGACAGACCTTTACGCGCTGCTATGCTTTGGCGAGTATCACCTGTCGGTCGCGGATACCGGCCTGACCATCAACAATTCCATCATGGACGTCGACGCGCATGTGATCGCAAGTTCGATGAACGGTGGGTTGCGCGTGGCGGGCATCGCCGAGTTCGCCAATGCCGACGCCCTACCATACCCGCGCCGTCGCCGATCTGGTGTCTGGCGTGCGCCAGAATGCGGATGTATCGTCCTATGCAATCGGTCGGTTCAACTAAGCGTTAAAGGTCGATCTCCATCACGCCATCCTTTTCAGCCGCTCGCGATTGGCACAAGATCACCGCCCCTTCACGCTGCGCCTTGGACAGCACGAAATCGCGATGCTCGACCTCACCTCCGACCAGCCCGCATTTGCAAACTCCGCAGATACCGTCTGCACATTTCACATCAATCGCCACGCCATTTTCAAGCAGAACATCCGTAGCAGACTTATCCGCAGGTACGACAAATTCCTTGCCGGATTTGGCGAGTTTCAATGTGAAATCATGGTTCTCATACTCGGGTTGTTCCGGGACCGAGAAGTATTCCAGATGCCGCGCATCTTCCGGGAACCCAAGCGCTTCGGCGGCGTCCATAACGGACGTCATGTAGCGATCCGCCCCGCAGGTATAAACGTGCCAACCGGGCTGATATCCGGCCAATAGCTTATCAAAATCAGCGCGGCTGCCTTCCTCGGTCACATGCAAAGTCACGCGGTTAACCCACGGGAAGCCCGCGATATCATCCAGCAAGCCCATCGTCTCGCGCGAGCGGCCGGAATAATGCAGTTCAAACTCAGCGCGAGCGTGGTGCAGATCATGGGCCATGGCGATCATAGGTGTGATCCCAATACCGCCGCCCATCAGGATGGATTTCGTCGCGCTCATATCCAGTGGGAAGTGGTTGATCGGGGGCGAGACAAAAATGCGCCGCCCTTCGGTAAAGATACGGTGGAGCAGTTTCGACCCACCGCGCCCTGCTTCTTCGCGCAGCACTGCAATCTGGTATTTCGACCGATCCGCCGGGTCACCGAACATGGAATACTGGCGCAGGAATTCAGGTGCGACGACGATGTCGAGATGCGCACCAGAGGTCCATTCCGGCAAATCACCGCCATCGACGGGGGTGAATTCATACTTCATCACAGCGTCCGCAGTTGCCTCGGCCTTGGCGATTTCGACTTGAATGACGGGGCTATCGCCGTCGGCATCGTAAAGATGCAGAACGCTTTCATCGCCTTGGGCCAACCGCGCCTTGTACTCATCGGCTGTTACCATGGATTTATACGCATCAATCCCCGCCTCGCGGTCCATCGGAAACGGATAGGGATAGGGGTGCGGCGCGAGCGGGGCGGGGTAGACGGCCAGCGTTTGATCCTCGTATTGCAGGTCTAAGTCCTTTTGCAACGCGCGTTCGTTTGGCGGCTGCTTGGTCGGGCGATAGCCGCCATCTTCCTCGATCTCTAAATCCCACCACCACTTTTTGACCGGGTTCAGCGTGCCGTTTTCGACCGCATCATCCAGTTTCGCCAAAGCAGGGGCCAGCTGAGGGGCATTCATCGCAGCCCAACGGAATGGCTTTTCCTTGAAGATCCCTTCAAGGTTCCATGGGCAGGTCTTCATACAGCGTCCACACATGGCCCCACCCGGCGTCGTAATCCGGTAGGTCGCGCATTTCTGGCTATCCGATTTCCAGATTTCATATCCGTTGAACATCAGTTTCGGACCAGCGGTAATCGCACCCGAGGGGCATTCGCGCGCGCATTTTTTGCAGCTTTCGCAGAATTTCTGGAGGCCAAAGTCGATCGGTTTGTCATGCGCCATCGGCAGGTCGGTCGTGACCGTGCCGGATTTGAGGCGTGGGCCAAGGTAAGGATTCAGGATAACTTCACCGATTCGAGACACTTCACCGAGGCCGGAAAGCAGCAGCAAAGGTGGCTGCAACACTTCGCCGTCCATGACCGTGTGCGCTTTGGCTTTGTAGCCAAGATTGCGGATTTGTTTTGCGATCACGCCGCCCAACAATGAAAACCGCAGATAGGCGCGCATGGATTGGGCGACGGCGATCCAGTCATCACCGGAAGAGCCCTCCATCGTTTCGTAGCCTTGGTCGATGACCATGTTGATGGCTTGATCGTGGGGCGGGTCGATCACCTCTCCGCGCGCATCGTGGCTGTACCAGGCCCATTCCGGGCAGCGCGAAATGCCCATGGCATCGACGCCCAGCCAATAGCTGGTCGCTTTGACCAGGTTAGCAGCCTCTTGTGGGTCAAGCTGCGCCTTTTCGGGCGCGGATTCCCCGTCCTGTAGCAAGACAAACGCCCCCAGCGCGCGGCGCTGCGCCATGGACGGTGCCGCCTTGCGCACATAATGTCCACCTTTGGCCCCATCCTGAATTTTCTTGCCCATGTCCCCGAACTGCGCGCGCGCAAACATGTCGGCGCGTTTGGGCACGCGGGCGACGCGGGGTTCGTCGATGTAGGTTGTGGGCTCATCCACGCGCTTAAGCTTTTCAAACGGGTGCGCCCCGTCCACAAAGCGGCGCTTGGCATAAGGCAGGGCATTGCCGGCGTTCTTGCGGGACGTGGTGCCAAGTTTCCAGCCGGTGCCAAAGGCCGATTTCGGCTGCGCCTCCATCGGGGCAAGCGGCAGGTCGGGGGCGATATCGAACGACGTGGTGACAGCGGCAAGGCCAAAGCGCGTGCCGATGTAGGGGTGCGTCAGAACGCCATTTTCAACTGTGGCAAGGCCACTGGCGACCGCCAACTTGCCCAGATCAACGTCCGAACTGGAGACCGTATGCCCGCGTGAATCGTAGCCCAGCAAGCGCAGGTAATTCGCCAACACCACCGCCGTTTCAGCCGCCAGCATTCCAGCGCGGTGGTCTTGAGCATCTTGGATCCAACCGCCGCCAACTTCATCCGCGCCGGGCGTGCGTGGGTTTTCATAAAGGAAGACAAGCGCGTGGGTTTGACCGTTGATGCTGGTGGGCGCAGCCTCCATGGATTCCTTGAGATCAGCCATGATCATGTCGATGCCAGCCGCAAGCGTTTTGGTCTGGCGCGTCGTCAGGTCTTTGGCGAGGCGCGCTACGTCGGGATTGGTGAAGGGCTCTGGCAGCAAAGCCTCCGCTGGCAGTCTGCAGACCCCGACCAAAGCAGCGTCAGCAAAGTAGCCAAAGGCTTTCAAATGATCCGCCCGCTGTTGTGGATCGGTTGGCGTTTCGGCCACAGCCCCATTGATCAACCCATCCCGGATCGCATCCAGCATCGCCTGATGTTCGCGCATGGCATTAACGACAGAACGCGAGTCGTCGGGCCGTGTGAACTGCAACTGCTGCATTGTAGGCACGGCGGACAGGTTCGGTGCCCCTCCCAACCGCGCAAGACGTTCGGTCGGGTAAGGCCCCATATGCGCCGGGCGGCCTTTGTCAGAGAAAAAACGTATCGTCATGGCACGAACCCCTAGTTAAACATTGTGTTGGGAAGAAGCAGGGTCACGTCCGGGATCACCAGAATAACGATGATTGACGCCAGCATCGCGAACCAAAACGGCCAGATACCCCGGAAAATCGTCGCCATTGGCACGTCGCGGGCAATGCCTTTGACGATAAAGACGTTGACGCCGACAGGCGGGGAAATCAACCCCATCTCAAGCGCGATGACAGCGAGAACGCCGAACAGGATCAGATCAACGCCAAGCGGTTCGAGGATGGGTTGCACGACTGGGATTGTCAGGACCAGCATGGCGAAACCGTCAAGGAACATGCCAAGGATGATGAATATGATCAGGAAAGCGATCATGACTTGCATGCCTGTGAAACCCTGCGCCTCGACCCACGAGGACAGCACGAAAGTGACAGACGTGAAACCAACAAAGGTTTTGAAGACAAACGCGCCGAAAAGGATCAGATAGACAGAGCCGGTGGCGCGTAACGTTGAACCAAACACGTTCTTCGTGTTTTTAAGCGTCAGCTTGCGACGCATGGCCGTCACAATCAGCGTCAGCGCAGCACCGATGCCCGCAGCCTCGACCGCCGAGAAGACGCCGCTGTATATTCCGCCGACCGTCAGGAAAATGATCCCGATCATGATGCTGGCGCGGCCTAGGGACGCCCATTTTTCGGCGCGTGTTACGTCGGATGACACCGTAGGGGCCTTGGATGGGTCAAGCTTCACCACGATCCAGATCGCGATGATGAAGAACAGTGTCATCATCAGCCCCGGAATGACGCCGGCCATGAACAGACGACCGATGCTCTCCTCGGTCAGGATGGCGTAGACAACGAAGCCTGCGGAAGGTGGGATCAGGATGCCCAGCGTGCCACCAGCAGCGATGGACCCGGTCGCCAGCCCGTCGTGATAGCCATAGCGCTTCATTTCCGGCAAAGATACGCGGCCCATGGTCATGGCCGACGCCAGCGATGACCCGGAAAGCGCCGAGAACCCAGCGCAGCCAACGACAGCGGCAGAGGCAAGGCCGCCCCGGAAATGGCCCAGCCAGTTGTGGGCGGCGGTGTAAAGGTCCCGGGACAGCCCCGCGACCCCGGCCAGATTGCCCATCAACACAAACAGGGGGATGATGGTAAGCGGGTAGTTCGCGGCCTCACTAAAAATTTCGCGTGCCAAGGTCGGCATGGCCGCAGGCGGGCGGATCATCCATATGCCTGCGGTGCCGACAATCAGCATCGCGATGCCAACGGGGACGCGGATGTAAAGGAGGAGCAGAAGGATAATAAAGCCGAGCGCGGCGAGTGTTGTAAGGTCCATTATTCAATCGCCTCGTTTGGGTCTTCGCCGTTCCAATGGGACAGGCCGATGACCAATAGCGCGACCAGATACAGCGCAAAAAAGCCAAGGGCGAAAGCCAGCACATAGTAAAACGGTGTGTGCAAGATATTGAGATTGCTTGTGATGTTTCCGCATGCCAGTCCGCACCCGCCCTTCTTAATCAGGGCAGAGGCAGCAAGGGTCAAGATCACAGCCCCACCACCACGCGCCACGATGTCGGTGATCCGACGGGCGCGGCGGCCAAAGTGTTTGGGCATAATATTCACGGTGATATGGCTGTTTTGGGTGGCGCCGTAAGCCACCGCACAGGCCGCGACGACAGCGGCGGTCATAGAGGACAGGTCTTGCACCCCAAAGATCGGATCGCGCAGCACATAGCGCCAAAAGACGCTAACGGCTGTCAACCCGACTAGGAACAAAATCCCCACCGACCCTGCTGCGAAGAAAAGCAGGGCCATCCGGTCCAGCTCACGTTGCACCGGATGACGGATCGTGTCGTCGCGGTCCATAATCAGGAGCCTTGCATCAGTGACAGGATGTCACCGACGGTTTTGTCACCCGCTGGGGCAGATAGAACGTCCGACATGACGCCATCGACCAACGTTTGCATCTTAGCACGCTCTTCGTCGCCGATGTCGATGATCTCAAGCCCGCTGGAGGCCGCCAGTTCCATGCCCATCGTCGAAATTTTGGCATAAGTCGCACCCGCTCCTGCGGACAGGTCAGAGGCAGCGACACGATCGACGGCGGCTTTCTCTTCATCGCTTAGCGCATTGTAGCTGGACATGGCCATGGCAACAACGAAAGACGCCGCACCACCTGGGATATCAGTCGTGATATAATTGCCAGCTTCATTCATTTTGAACGATCCGATGCCAGCGGGGTCAACCATGACGCCGTCTACAACACCGTTGGCCAGCGCTTGGTTAATCTCGCTCACCGGCATGGCAACGGGGGAAGCGCCAAGGGCCTCAATGAAAGGAATGTTCGTGGGATCAGCAACGCGGATGGTCATGCCTTGCAGATCAGCGACCGAACGAACGGGCTTATCACGGGTGATCAGAACCGGCGGCGAATTGGCCCAAAGTCCGATGATTTTGGCGTTATATTCAGTTTCAAGCTCAGCACGGGCACGGGTGACAGCGGCGGTGCATTCAATTGCATCTTCGCAGATACCTGGCAAACCGATGACTGCGGTTTTGGGAAACAGCGTGTTGGTGAAGCTGGGCAACATAAAGGCCATGTCCGCCACGCCATCCAGCAGAAGGGTGTATTGCTTGGGTGGGCTTTGGTTCAGGGCACCACCGGGGAACTGTTTGACTGTCAGGGCACCTCCACTTTCGGTTTCCAGCATTTCGCCCATGGGTGTGAAGTAGCCGGAATTCATCGGGTGTTTTGGGCCCATAAAATAGGCCAAGGCCAGCTCGTCCGCGCTTGCGCTGGTCATCATGGACAAACCTAGCAAGGCACCAATCGCTACATTTTTCATCTGTTATCTCCCTTATTATGCTTGCCTTAATAAATAGTTTCTTTTTATAACTATTAAGTCAAGAAATATTTGCTGTGCTGGCTTTGCGATACTAGAACGGACTTCTCAGACAGGTGACAAGGCAAGCGGATGAGCACGGAGGAAAAGAAGAAAGAGGCTGCTATGCCAAAGGATTACCAGCTACACGACCGTCTTGGGTTCCGGCTTAGTCGTCTGTCGCGAATGATGCAGGCGCGGCTTGAAACTAGCCTTGCAGAGCATGATCTCACACGTCTTAAGTGGTGTGTTCTGTCGGGTGTGGGAATCGAAGGAAGGACCGCACCGTCCGAACTTGCGGCACATATTGGAATCACCCGGCCTGCGATTTCCAAGCTGATCAAGACGATGATCGCTGAAGGTTTGATCGAAAGGAACCTTGTCGAAGCTGATGGCCGCTCGCGTCAAATTTCAGTCACGCAGCTAGGCAAAGACAAACTGAACAGCTGCTGGCATATGGTCGAATCTAATCAAGAACACTTCCTTGAGAAACTTACCGCGTATGAGCGGACAATGCTCAATGAACTGCTCAACACATTGATCAAAGACGAATTCGACATTTTCGACGACATCTAGGTGTTTGATCCCATGGTTTGATGGTGCGATCTGTTTTTGGAATGGAAGGAAGCATTGTGGGACAAGTGCGTCACGGGCGTGCCACGCACTGTTACCCGGCAGGCGATTTGCATCGCAAATCTGCCGGGAGGGCACGCACGCGGTCAGAGCGGCAATACAGCGATCGCAAGCTTTGATCGCGGCGCTGAGCACGGAACCCGGGATCACCCCGAAGACGGTTGCCAAGTGGCGAAAGCGCGAGACCGTTGAGGATCGCAAAACAGGCCCGAAAGAGCCGCGCTCAACCACTCTCAGCCAAGCCGAGGAGGCCATGATCGTCGCATTTCGGCGGCATAGGCTGCTGCCGTTGGATGATTGCCTCTATGCGCTCCGGCCCTCGATCCCGCATCTGACGCGGTCAGCGCTGCGTCGGTGTCTTCAGCGGCATAGAATCTCGCGCTTGCCGGATGTCGAGGGCGACAAGCCTAAGCGGCAGCAGCTCAAGCGCTACCCGATCGGATTTTTCATATCGATATTGCCGAGGTGCAGACTGCGGAGGGTAAGCTGTATCT
>NZ_JAHHIR010000014.1 GCF_018678075.1 Epibacterium ulvae
GGCACCAATCCATGAGAAATGAAGCCGAACAATCTCATCTCGCACTATCCTCGGCTGAATCTGACTAGCGCTTTCCCCAAAGCGCGCGCCCAGACCCCACGGCTTCCTCCTAGTCATGTTTCCCAACGCGGGCCACCGTCGCATCAAGCCGAAATGGAGCGCTCAGGCCCGCATCGAAAAACCTTAAACGTTGTTGCCTTTCGCTGCGGATGCTCCAAGGGCTGCTTTCAGACTGCATGGCAAAAACTGTCGTTTTTCGCAGGGTCAGAAACGTATGCGTTTGTCACTAACACTCGGCGCTCAGCAATTTCAGCTGCCCATTGCTTTCTGCAAACAGGATGGACTTTTTGTCTGGCATGACTCCGTATACTTGAATTGCCGAATGAGATTGAGCGATCAAAGTAGCTTCTCCATTTGGATCAAGTGAATAGATACCTGTTTTCCTTCCCAAAAACCCAATACTGTTCCCTTCGCATTCCAAATCGAACACATAATTGTTTGGTCCAAACCCGACTTTTGACTGCGGGGTCCAAACTTTGGTGAGCGTGTCGTCTTGACCGAAACGGAATAGTCCATTGCTTGCAATAACGTAGAGTGCGGTTTCGCTTGTTAGAAAGTGGGGGAGTTTCCCCACAGTGTCTAACCACTCGGCAGGCAGGGGTGATACCTCGCCACCGGAATAATATGCGAAGCCGTTTCCATGCAAAAAGTAGAGCCGGTCGGTCCCGGGCATTGTCGCGAAACGATACTGATAGCTAATTGAGTTTTCATCATGGATTAGAATCAGCGGCCGCAGATCCGGGAATGTCTGCGGCACATCGGAGTTTGGGGGTATGCTTGTGAATTTGGGCGTGTGCGCTTCGCTCTCTTCATGATCTTGGGCAGCCAATAGAATACGGTGCCAAGCCCCAAGCCAACCCACGATCTCTCCTGAATCACCAACTTGATGCCATTGCCCACGCAACAAAGGCAAAATCTCGATCGGATTGCCATCCGAAACGCGGTATTGCGTGAGGCCAATCCGATTTTCGGAAATGACTTTAAGGAGGGAGCCGTCAGGGCTGAGTGTGTCCCGCGACCCACGTTCGTATAGACCCCAGCTCGGTGCCCATGAATGAGTTTCGCTTTCCTTTACCGGACGCCAGCTTGGATCGCTTGTTCTGTAGAACCAAATGTCTGCAGCGTAAGCCGTAAAGTATCCACCAAGCGCCGTCGAATACCATGGTAAGAACTCGCCTTGTCGTGTGTGTCCTTTTTCAGGAACCGGCGACGGAACGAAACCCTCACCATCAAATACCAAAAGCGCCCCATCCGAAGACTTTTTGGCAAAAATTATGTTGGATCCTTCTACGTGATCGGTCCAATACAAGTCGTCTGCTGCTGGCAAGCGCTCAAAGGAAGCCTGATCATCTCGTTTGAAAAAGCGGAGATGGTTTGCGCTCGGGCCTCCAATCACTGATCCATCTGGAAGACGGACAGTCTCGTTTAGAGAACTTGCTTGAGGAAATTCATTAGTCCACTCACGCAACCGCGCGTTCTCGAGGAACCAGCTTTTCTTTGTCCCATGTATGTATATTAGAGGGACGTTAAGGCCATCAAAAACATGGACGTCCAGGCCGGAAATCCGCTCCCATGCTTGTCCGGGCTGGCGGAGGTCAGGCAGCACGCTCACATCAACTTCCTGTATCGAGAGGTCAGCTCTTGCTGAGACTGCCAAGCTCAACGACACGGATGCGGCGATCCCGAAAACAGGCATAAGGCAACTTTTGAGATGTGGAAAATGGCATTTGTTCATAACGACAATTTGTATTTCCCTAAGTGACCGCATTCAATCCATTCCAAAAACAGACTGCCAGAACCATGCGCCAACAACGATCTTTTTGGGAGGAGAATGCGGACCAGACATTCGTGAACAACGCAGCATTTTTCAAAATGGGCCCGGTTGTGTCCCGGAAGATGTGAAAAGACACAAGAGCAGCGCTTTGCGAGCCCCAGCAATGGCGTTACTGCGGCGTAGGCTGCGTTTGGGCCATTTTAGTCATGCGACGATTTAGTTCCTTCTCAATGAAATTTACTTCGTAAGGTTTCATTTTCTTCCACCTTACACATTCTTCACGGGTGCGGCCGCAACCACGACACCAGCCACTGGGGCCTGTAAATTCACAAAGATCGATGCAGGGACTTTTACGTTTTTTCATGGTTGGGACATCATCGTTTGGGAGCGGGAGGCCAAGAGTGGCAATGACAGCGGTTAATCCAGGAGGCGGTGCTGTGCGCAATGCCAGCCACCGGCGATGCTAGAACAGTCACTTCAAGACATGGAACACGCAGCCATCTGACAGCAGTTCGGGCGGTGTTTTGCACAGGCCTCGCGCCACTTGAAACGCGGCGAGCACTTTGGGCACATAGTCGCGTGTCTCTGGATAGGGCGGCACGCCCTTGTGGTCGCGCACGGCTCCTGCCCCGGCGTTGTAACCTGCAAGGACCAGGATCGGGTCGCCGTCGAAACGCTCCATCAGCCAATCCAGGTATCTCACCCCTCCGGCAATGTTCTGTGCTGCGTCGAACGGGTCTGCGACGCCAAAACGGTCCGCAGTGTCTGGTGTCAGCTGCATCAACCCTTGTGCGCCAGCCGTGCTGGTCGCATCGGTGCGCCCGGCGCTTTCAACGGAAATCACCGCCAAGGCCAGCGCCGGAGAGACGCGCGTATTGACCGTCTCCAGCAGGATCGGCACGCCATGGGCGGCGGCGATGTCCTGCAAGCTTTGCAATCGCGGTGCGACGAGGCCGGGCTGTTTGCTGACCTGAGACAAAGCCGGTCCAAGCCGCCCAGGGCCACTGTCTTCTAACTTGGGTGAGATTGCTTGCCAGAAATCTCCAAAACGCGCCGGGATGGGCGTGCCGGGTTCAACTGCCTCGGGCGCAGGCCCCGCGGTGGGTGCGGACACAGATGGTTCAATCTGAATCGTAATCCGTTTTTGCGCCCCCGGTTTAGGCGGTTTGACCGATTTGGACTGAAACTCAGGGAAAGGTGCCGGGGTTTTGCGAATGGGTTGCGACTCGACCGCCCCTGTTTGCCCGGAATTGCCGCCCTGCCCGGCCGTGTTTTGTGCCCAGACAGGGGAGCCCAGCAAAACACCAAGGATCAAACACCGTGAAAGAAACATAAGCCCGCTCAGATTGCCGTTGATTTTAGTAAATTTTTTACCAATCCGGCGCAAAGTACCAGTTAAACCGGGTGAAATCGGGCAATCTTGCCATATTTGCTGCCGACTGCCGCATCTGAGCCACGTCACTCAATATTCGGTTACTTTTAGTTTCCTTTTCTTTCAGTGACTTAACCTATTCCCTGCTGAAAAGTTAAAATTGGGCGTGTCCATCCGGGTTCTGGCCCAAATCCTGCCATTCTCCGCTGGCTATATATGCCCATACCGCGACGGACAGGGGACACGCTGGTGAGAGAGCAAACCCCCAGCAAGCTTCGAAGCGGTCGTGTTAAACATTATGAGATCCTTTGGAGGGACTAACCATGATCAAATTCTTCAAAAACTTCCGCAAAGACGAATCCGGCGCCGTGACTGTTGACTGGGTTGTTCTGACCGCCGCTGTTGCTGCTCTGGCTGGCGTTGTTTACACCGGCATCTCCGGTTCCGCCGGAACTCTGGTTACCAACACCGGCACCTATTTGACCGACACAGGCACAACCCTGACAGCCACCGGTGGCGCACTCCCTGCCGTTACACCTTAATCCGAACGGATTTGAACCCGCTCGTCTGAGTTTGGTCTAATTACAAATCTGTGATCGCGGCTCCTGAAACTGTCTCTAGTACGATAGAGTTCTTTGCCGCGATCCTTCCTCCCGAAACCCGTTCGGAGTGCCGTGATGAAACATCTTTTTCGCAGATTTCGCGATAGTGAACATGGTGCGGTGACCGTAGATTGGGTCGTGCTTACAGCTGTCATCATGGCCGCCGTAGTGCTCCTTACTGTGCCACTGCGTGATGCCATGAATGGTGTTCTGACATCCGTGTCCGGTTATATGGATGCGACCGGAACTGCGGTTGTCTCTAGAGGGTCTGCTCTGGACTAGAATGGTCCAACACCTTGCGGTCGAGAGGTCCAAGACAATTTGTCCTTATCCCAGTTCGGCGGGCCTTTGTGCCTGCTGCATTTGTTTGACCCGGTCGCTGAGATCCAGCTGACCCATAACCAAAGGAGCACCTAATGCGCGCAGTGTTCGGAATCGTTCTTGTTGTTGGCGTGGCCCTCGCGGGTGGCGCGGTTATGATGGTCAAAAACCGCATTTCTGCCTATCAAAACGCGCTTGCACATGAGCGGGCGACGCGGGTTGAAAATATTCAAACCGTAGAAGTTTTTGTGGCAACTCAACCCCTTAAATATGGTGAACGGCTGCTGCCAGACGCCGTGCGCGCCGTACGCTGGCCGCAGGAAAGCCTGCCCGAAGGCACCTTTCAAACGGTTGAGGCGCTATTTCCCCCCGATCGCCCCGAAGACAAACGTGTTGTCCTGCGCGAAATGGAAATCGGTGAGCCTATTCTGGCGGTTAAAGTCACCAAACCCGGCGAAGAAGCTGGCCTGACGTCGCGCCTGGAGCGTGGCATGCGCGCCTTTGCGATCAAAGTGGACGTGTCTTCCGGGGTCTCTGGCTTTTTGCGCCCAGGCGACCGGGTGGATGTCTATTGGACCGGCGATATGGTGAATTCCCAAGGGGTTCGTCAGGGTGAAGTCACGCGGCTGATCCAAACCAATATCGAACTGATCGCAATTGACCAAAGGGCTGGCAATGTCGATGGCGCGGTTATTGCGCGCACGGTGACCGTTTCCGTCAAACCTGTACAGGTCGCGGCCCTAGCCCAGGCGCAATCCTCTGGTCGTCTGTCGCTGGCCCTTGTCGGCGCCGAAGACGACACCATCGCAGCTGTTGTCGAAGTAGATCAACGCAAGCTGTTGGGTGTCGCCGAATACGAGGCGCCCATCGCCACCAAAGAGGAAAAGGTCTGCACCATTCGCAACCGCCGTGGTGCCGAAGTTGTCGAGATCCCGATCCCCTGCACCAATTGATGCGTTTAACACGCTAAGGTGAAGACCACCCACAAAGCTGCCTGTCACCCGGGCGGCTTTTTTTCTTTTGGACTTGGTATTCGATTTGCCCGGGGTCTGACGACAGCAATGCCTCTGAAACCACGCGCTTTTTGGCCAACCCCGACATTGCCGCGACAGGATCGCCTTTGACTTGAGCGCAAACGCTGTTGCCTCGCCTCAACACACACAGGGCTGCAAACAATGATTCTTGCATTGAAATCACCTTTCGCGCAAACTGCGGTCAAAGACGGGCAAAAAGACCCGACAATAGAGGCGTGATCGGAAAGGCAGGTCACATGTCATTTAGACGTAGTATTGCAGCGGCCCTGACAGGGGTTGCTTTCTTTTGCTTGCCGCTGGCGCAGAGCGCCTCGGCAAATGGTGTGCGTGTCGTGCGCCAAGGTGTGACCGCCACGCTTGAGGTTCCAATGAACCGGGCCGTGGTTGTCGAAAGCGACAACCCGTTTGCGGAAATCACCATCGCAAACCCAAGCATTGCGGATATTTCTTCGCTGTCGGATCGCTCGATCTATGTTCTGGGCAAGACCCCAGGGCTGACAACTCTCACCCTGTTGGATGCAACCGGGCAGTTGATCACCAATGTCGACGTACGCGTCGCGGCCGATGTGAGCGAGTTCAAACAGCGCCTGCGTCAGATCCTTCCCGGTGAAAAGATCGAGGTTCGCACCGCCAATGATGGCGTCGTACTGTCCGGCACGGTGTCCAGCGCGGCCAAGCTACAACGGGCACTTGATCTGGCGGAACGCTATGCGCCGGAACGCGTCTCGAACCTGATGTCCGTCGGCGGCGTGCAGCAAGTGATGTTGCAGGTTCGGTTCGCCGAGATGCAACGTTCCGTTTCCAAGAGCCTGCGCTCCTCGCTGGTCGGTGTGGACGCGGGCAACGGCCGTTTGGGGACAAGCCAGCTCATTCAGGGTGATAACTTCGGCAACCTCCTTGATGGGGATCCCGATACAGTTGTGACTCTGTCCAACGACAGCGCCGGCTTCCTAGCCTTCAACTTTGGCATCGGATCGGTTGAACTGAACCTGCTTCTGGAAGCTTTGGAGACCAAAGGGGTTGTACGGACGCTGGCTGAGCCAAACCTGACTGCTCTTTCCGGTCAAGAAGCGCGTTTCCTTGCCGGTGGTGAGGTGCCAATTCCCGTCGCACAGGAAGATGGCACAGTCACGATCGAACTGGTTGCCTTTGGTATCGAACTTGATTTCATCCCGCGCGTTGTCGATGGCGATCTGATCAATTTGGAGCTGAAAGCCGCTGTGTCAGATATCGACACCACCAACTCCACAATTGCAAACGGTCTGACGGCCACTGGTTTCAGCCGCCGCGAAACAAGCACCACGGTCGAGCTCAGAGACGGCGAAAGCTTTGCCGTGGCTGGGCTGGTCCAAGATGACTTTTCGGACAACATTGAGCAAATTCCGTGGATTGCCGACATTCCAGTCCTTGGCAGCCTGTTCCGCAGCACAGGTTACCAACGTGAACAAACCGAATTGGTCGTAATCATTAGCGCCCACCTTGTGACACCGACACGCGGAGAGGCGCTTGCACTTCCAACAGATCGGATTGCCCCTCCCAGCGAAGCTGAGCTTTTCTTGTTTGGCAAAATATCCAAGAACCAACGTGATGGTGCTGTAGGTGAAGTTGCAAACCAAGATTTCACCGGCTCATACGGGTATGTGTTGGATTGATATGAGGAGCCACACTATGTTGAAAACAACGGCAATGCTGGCCCTCGTCTTAGGGCTCGGTGCTTGTGCCCAAGAGGCCGGTCTAAACTATCAAACACGCGGCACCTTGGGCATTGCGTCGCAAAACAATGCGGCTGTTCACCGGGGTGAGGGTGAATATGTGATCGAATTGGGCAAACGGTTTGCGCGTGAAATCCCAACGACGATCAATTTCGAATTCAATAGCGCCCGGCTCGATGCCTCGGCACGCGCCGTCTTGGATCGTCAGGCCGACTGGATCAAACAATTCCCCGAGGTCCGCTTTACTGTCTACGGTCACACTGATGCGGTCGGCAGCACAGGTTACAATCGCAGTCTAGGCCAGCGCCGCGCGAATACCACTGTGCAATACCTCGTTTCGAAAGGCATCAGCAGACGGCGTTTGCAAGCTGTTGTTTCCTTTGGTGAAACACGTCCGGCAATCGACACCCAAGAACGGGATCGCCGCAATAGACGTACCGTGACCGAGGTGACCGGCTTCCTGAAACGCCACCAGGAGCTGGATGGAAAGTATGCCGCCATCATCTATCGCGACTATGTGGAAAGCGCCGTTGCGCAAACCACATTGACGGAATCAGGCGAGATCCAAAGCAGCATTTCCTCTGGTGAATAGGCCGGGTTCTGGATGACACCTTTGGTAAAAGCGCCCCGCGGGGCGCTTTTTTCGTTTTCCTCAATTCTTAAACAATTCCTCACAATTGGGGCTTTTTAGCCCAAATCTCGCCCTTATTTTCCATGATCCTCTCTCCATAGGGTGAACTGCGTTTGGATGAACCGAACCGGTCAAGTCTGCAGCATAAGCCGGACACACCCGCGAAAGAGGACCAAAGGCAATGAGCAGTGGACTGCCGCAACCAGAGACGAGTTCAATCACCGCCTGTACCATCAGTCGGGATGTGCAGAACTTTGACCTGTTGATCGAGGATATGGAGACCGCTCTGGGCGAAGCCTGGGGGGATCTATCCTTTGACGAAGCCCTGCCGTTCTTTGCCCAGGATGAGGCGCAGTCGTTGGAATTTGTGGCGCTTGCCATGGACTGCGACGACGAAGATGAGCTGGACCGCATGGGCACCATCATCCAAGCCGCCAAAGAAAAAGACATCAAGGTGATCCTGATCGCCGAAGACGTCACCCCTGCCGCGCTTCACACCCTGTTGCGCAAGGGCGCGGATGAATTCATCCCCTACCCTTTGCCCGAAGACGAATTGCAATCCGCCATCGAACGGCTGCGCAGCCAACCGGTTGTGCCGGTCGCCGAGACCAATCCCGCATTGCAGTCCCAAAACCAGCGCGAAGGCGCGGTCATTGCCTGTCACGGTTTGGCCGGCGGCGTTGGTGCCACAACCCTGGCCGTGAACCTGGCTTGGGAAATTGCGGAACGCTGCGAAGGGGATACGCCCTCGGTCTGCATTCTGGATCTTGATCTTCAATTCGGCTCGGTCGCCACCTATCTGGATCTGCCCCGGCGTGAAATCGTGGCGGAACTGCTCAGCGATATGGAAGCGCTGGACGACGAGTCCTTTGGCCAAGCGCTGGTCAACTATGAGGACAAGCTACAGGTCTTCACCGCGCCAACCGAAATGCTGCCGCTTGACTTTATGGCGCCCGAAGATGTCACCCAATTGATCAAGATAGCGCGCAAACATTTTGATTTTGTTGTCATCGACCTGCCGAAATCGCTGGTGCAATGGTCCGAGACCGTTATGAACATGTCGCATCTCTATTTTGCCGTGATCGAGCTGGACATGCGCAGCGCCCAGAATGCGCTGCGGATCAAACGGCTGTTGCAGTCCGAGGATCTCCCCTTTGAAAAGCTGCGGTTTGCATTGAACCGCGCCCCGAAATTTACGGATCTTGGAGGCAAAAGCCGGGTGAAACGCCTGTCTGAATCGCTGGATATCTCCATCGACATCCAACTGCCGGACGGTGGCAAAACGGTCATGCAGTCCTGTGACCATGGTCAGCCGCTGGCGCTGTCCACGCCCAAGAACCCTTTGCGCAAAGAAATCGGCAAGCTCGCACAATCCCTGCATGAGCTTGGCCGCAACGAGGCCGCGGCCGCATGATTATTGTTTAAGGTGACAGATGTTTTCGCGATATAAAAAACAAGCTCCTGCCCAACCGGTCAAGGCCACGCCCAAAGCCGCTGCAGCCCCGGCTGAGGCGCCCAAAGCGGCCTCTATGCGCAAAGCTGCGACCGAGAAAAAAGCCGCCAAACCTGCGCCGCAGGACAAGGAACGCAAGCGCAAGGAGCGGCTTGGCCAGATCAAGGTCGAGCTGCACCGCGAATTGCTGGAAAACCTGAACCTGAGCGCGCTGGAACACGCCAGCGAACAGGATTTGCGTACCGAGATTTCCGCCATCGCCACAGAAATTCTGTCGGAAAAAGGCGTGGTTCTGAACCGCGAAGACCGCCAGACCCTGAACAAGGAACTCTATGACGAGGTCACCGGCCTTGGTCCGCTTGAGACTTTGCTACAGGACGACACGGTCAACGATATTCTGGTCAACGGCCCGCAACAGATCTTTGTTGAACGGGCGGGTAAGCTGGAACTGAGCGACATCACCTTCAAAGACGAACGCCACCTGATGCGGATCATCGACAAGATCGTATCGGCCGTTGGGCGTCGCGTTGATGAATCCAACCCTTATGTGGATGCCCGTCTCAAGGATGGTTCGCGTTTCAACGCCATGGTGCCACCGGTTGCGGTGGACGGCTCGCTGGTCTCCATTCGTAAGTTCAAAAAGGACAAGCTGGGCATCGATGACCTGGTGAATTTTGGGGCCTTTACTGAAGAAATGGCCGCCTATTTGCAGGCCGCTGTGGCGACGCGTCTGAACATCATCGTCTCCGGCGGTACCGGTTCGGGTAAGACTACAACGCTAAACGCACTGTCGTCGTTTATCGACAACTCTGAACGTATCCTGACCATCGAAGACACCGCCGAACTTCAACTGCAACAGACCCATGTGGGTCGGATGGAAAGCCGTCCGCCAAACGTTGAAGGCAAGGGTGAAGTATCGCCCCGCGACTGTCTGAAAAATGCCCTGCGGATGCGGCCTGACCGCATCATCGTGGGTGAGACCCGCGGCGAAGAAGTGATCGACATGCTGCAGGCGATGAACACTGGTCACGATGGATCGATGACCACGATCCACGCCAACTCGGCCCGTGATGGCGTCTCGCGTCTTGAAAACATGATCGCCATGGCCGGGATCGAAATGCCGATCAAAGCGGTGCGCAGTCAGATCTCTTCGGCGGTGAACGTGATTGTGCAGGCCTCACGTCTGCAGGATGGCTCGCGTCGTATGACATCCATCACCGAAATCACCGGCATGGAAGGCGATGTGATCTCGATGCAGGAAATCTTCCGCTACCAGCGTGTCGGCCTGACCCCGGACAACAAGATCATCGGCCACTTCACCGCCAGCGGCGTGCGGTCGAACTTCTCTGAACGGTTCCGTCTGTGGGGTTACAATCTGCCGACCGCCATTTATGAGCCCACCACGATGGAGAGCTTCTGATGCAACTGCCCGTCGAACCCATCCTCTATGGCCTTATTTTCCTTGCGGTTTTAGCGCTGGTCGAAGGCGTATATCTGGTCAGCTTTGGCAAATCCATCAGCCTCACCAGCAAGGTGAACCGCCGTCTTGACATGCTGGAAAAAGGCGGCAACCGCGAACAGGTTCTGGAACAACTCCGCAAGGAGATGAGCCAGCACATGAATTCGAAGTCGATCCCGCTCTATTCGCTTTTGGCGGAAAAAGCCCAGAAGGCGGCGATTGCGTTCAGTCCCAAACAGTTGATGATGATTATGGCGGGCGTCAGCGTTTTGGCCTTCTTGGCCTTGAGCGTTGGGACACAAACCGGGCTAGAGGTGCGTATCCTCGGCTCGATCATCATCGGCGTCGGCGCGGTCTTTTTCTGGGTGAACAAAAAGGCCAAGAAACGGATTGCCATGATCGAAGAGCAACTACCCGATGCGGTTGAACTGATGGTGCGCTCCTTGCGCGTGGGCCACCCGTTCACCTCGGCGGTTCAGATCGTCGCCAAAGAGGTCGAAGATCCGCTGGCCACCGAATTTGGCATCATCGCCGACGAAAGCGCCTATGGCCGCGATGTGGGTGAAGCACTCAAAGATATGGCCGAACGCCTTGGCATTCAGGATATGCGCTTCCTTGCGGTGGCCGTTACCATCCAACAGCAATCTGGTGGTAACCTTGCCGAGGTCCTGGCCGGTCTGGCCAAGGTGATCCGCGCGCGCTTTCGCCTGTTTCGCCGCGTGAAAGCCATCACTGCTGAGGCACAATGGTCGGGACGCTTCCTGTCGTCGTTCCCGCTGCTGGCCCTCCTGGGGATTTTGATCAACGACCCGCATTATTACGACGGCGTTATGGATCACCCTTGGTTTATTCCGGCCTGTTTCATCGTGGGCGGCATGTTGACGGCCAACCTCTTTGTCATGCGCATGCTGACAAACATCGAAGTCTAAGGGGGCGGATGTGCAGTTTTTGAATTCCATTCAGGATTTTCTGATCCAGCGTTTTGGCGAGCTTGGCCCGTTGATCGCGATCGGTGGGCTTGGCCTGGTCTGTGTTCTGGCCGCAGCCTACCTCATGCTGAACGAGCAGGAAGACCCGCTCAAAAAGCTGCAACGCGATATCGCAGAAAAGAACCCAAAGAAGCAGCGCGAAAGCCTGCGCCAGACAGATCGTAACGAACAGCTGCAGAAATTCGCCTCCTTTCTGGAACCGCAGAACGCCGAAGAGCTATCGGCGATGGAGCTGAAACTGCGTCAGGCGGGCTATATCTCGCGCGATGCGGTGCGTATTTTCTTCTTTGCGCAGATGGTGTTGGGTCTGATCGGCCTGTCTATGGGGCTGGCCTATGTCTATGTGCTGAACGGCGATGTGGAATATGACAGCCAGCAGATGGCGATCCGTATTCTGGGCCCCGGTGGCGCCGCCTATTTCCTGCCGAAATACTGGGTGACCCGCCGGGTTGAGGAACGCAAGAAAGAGATCACCAAAGGCTTTCCGGATGCGCTCGACATGATGCTGGTTTGCGTCGAAGCCGGCCAATCCATCGAACAGTCGATCATCCGTGTCTCGGCCGAATTGGCCGCCTCCTACCCTGCCCTGTCGGAGGAATTCCAGATCGTCGCCCAAGAGATGAAGGCCGGCAAAGACAAAGAACGCGTGCTGCGCGATCTCGGCACCCGCTGCGGCGTGCAAGACATCGCCTCTTTCACCACGGTTATGATCCAATCGCAAAGCTTTGGTACCTCCATCGCCGACGCGCTGCGCGTCTATGCTGGCGAGATGCGCGACAAACGGGTGATGCGCGCCGAAGAGGCCGCCAACAAACTGCCGGTGAAAATGACGCTCGCCACCATGATGCTGACGGTTCCGCCGCTGCTGATCATCCTGATCGGCCCATCGATGGAGAACATCTCAAACCTCGGTTCCGGCCCGCCCGGATAAACGCCCATTGGATGTCACTTCGTTTTAGCCCGCGCCACGTCAAACCGGCGCGGGTCTTCTTTTCTCTGCAAGCCCTTTGCAGTTTGCGGCATTTGCGCCTAATCATGAGTGGTATTTCGTCTCCTCCTATTTACGCGCAGGACACATGGCCCGTTTGTTTCCCTGGATCGCCCTTCTCTTGATACCTATCGTCGGAGCCTGCGCGCGTTCGGACTTTACCGAGCTGCCGGATAACCCCTGGGCGCCGGGTATCGACTTTCGCAAAGAAGGCGCCGATCCATTGGACGCAGGCCACCGGTTAATGGCGGCGGGCGAGTTTGAGCTTGCCTATGAAAGCTTCACCCGCGCCGCCGTGGACATGGGATTGACGGCCGAAATCCTGTCGAGCCTTGGGACGGCAAACCTCGGCCTTGGACGGTTGGGGCAGGCCGAAAAACTGATGCGGGAGTCGGTTGAGAAACAGCCGGATTGGCCCGAAAGTCTGAACAACTTGGGCGTTGTCCTGATGGAACGGCAGAAATTCGCCGAAGCGGAGCAGTTTTTGCGCCGGGCCGTGGCCCTGGACAATGGCGAAAGTGACGCAATTCTTCAAAATTTGCGTGTGGCCCTCGCAAAACTTGACGCAACATCGCATAGTGAGCCGCAAGAAAACCAACCATATAATTTGGTGCAGCGCGGTCGGGGCAGTTACCTGCTGCGTAGAACACCATAAGTTTGAGCAGTATAAAGGACGCACCCCATGCGCCAGCATCTCGTGCTATCGGCATCGCTGATTGCAGCAATTGGCCTGTCGGCCTGTGCCCCGCGTGAAAAACTCGATGTGGAAGAAACGCTCGAAGAGCTGAACGTCATCGATGAAACCAACCTCAACGATGTCTATCTGACCGTTGCGGACCCAAATGAGGCCGTCGCGTATTTTGCGCGCGCAACCAGCCAGGCGCCTGACCGGATCGACTTGCATCGTGGTCTTGCCCAATCTCTGATCCGCGCCAAACGCAATGACGAAGGCGCCAACGCCTGGGAACGGGTTGTGGAGATGGACGGCGCCAACAGTCAGGACAAGCTGGCGCTTGCCGATGCGCAGATCCGCACCAACGCCTGGGACGCGGCCAAGCAGACGCTGGATGGCGTCCCCCCAACGATTGAGACCTACCAACGCTACCGTCTCGAGGCGCTGGTGGCCGATGCCAACAAGGACTGGAAGCGCGCCGACAGTTTCTATGAAACCGCCGTTGGGCTGACCACCCGTCCGGGCCGTGTACTGAACAACTGGGGTTACTCCAAATTGACCCGTGGACAGTTTACGGCGGCAGAAAAGCTCTTTACCGACGCGTTGCGTCAGGATCGCAGCCTGTTCACCGCCAAGAACAATCTAGTTCTGGCCCGCGGTGCGCAGCGTAAATACAGCCTGCCCAATGTCCCCATGACACAGACCGAACGGGCGCTGTTGTTGAACACGCTGGGCCTGTCAGCCGTCAAACAGGGCGATGTCGAAACCGGCAAAGGTCTGTTGCGCGAAGCGGTGGCCACCCATCCTCAGCATTTTGAGGAAGCCGCCCGCGCGCTTCAAACTCTCGAAGGCGCCTAAGTCATGACATTCGCCGACCTCGCCCTTCAGATGCGTATCCCAGCCCGCGCCGCGCTGTGGTTTGTCCCCTTTGTGGTGCCCTTGTGCTTTATCGTCGCTCATTCGGATCTGCGCGGCATGCGCATTCCCAATTGGTGCGTGGATCTTTTGGGCGGGACCTATGTGGTGGTCGGCTTGGTTGCGATGCCCACATGGGCTGATTACGGCTGGCAGCTTTTGCATTTGCCAATTGGGGTCGCGATTGGGTTTCTGTTTTACGCAGGCGGTGCCGTGGGTGCGGGGGATGCCAAATTTGCCGGCGCGGCCGCGCCTTTTGTGGCCTTTGGCGATCTGCAACTGATCCTGATCTTGTTTACCGTGAACCTATTGGCGGGCTTTGCCACCCACCGGCTGGCCAAATACACCGCCCTGCGCCGTCTGGCCCCAGACTGGCAAAGCTGGTCTGTCGGATCCAAGTTCCCCATGGGGCTGTGCCTGGGCGGAACATTGGCGATCTATCTGCTGCTCGGCGTGGCCTACGGGCAGTAGGCCCTTCGGATTTTCACGGCCTGACCTCAATTTGCGCCAATAGCGCCGCGCTGTTGCCACAGTCCTGAATAATCTGTTGCCTATGGTTTTGGCCTTTGCGCCAGCGCCAACCTTTGTTCACCGGCCCTAGGCAACAGACAGGTTCGCACAATGAATATGCAGGCTTCGCCCGTCGTGGCTCCTCCCGCGCCAAAAGGTTTGGCGCAGATGAAACTGCCCATCGTCATGATGCGTGACATCATGTTGAAAACCATGTTCCGCAAGAACGTGGATATGGTCAGCGAGGTTGCCGAAGCCATCTGCCTGCCCGCCTCGGTCACGCAAGAGCTGATCGATATGGCCCGCGACCAAAAGCTGCTCGAGGCGACCGGTACCCTGAATGCCAACAATGGCAATGAGATGGGCTATCAGCTGACCGATGCCGGAAAAGCGCGCGCTTTGGATGCGCTCAGCCAGTCCGAATATTTCGGTGCCATGCCGGTGCCGCTTGAGGTCTACCGCGAGCAGGTCGAACGCCAGTCGATCCGCAATATCATGGTGACCCGTCAACAGCTGACCTCGGCCATGGGGCACCTGATCCTGCCGGACATGTTGCTGGACCAATTGGGCCCCGCTGTCAGCGCTGGCCGTTCGATCCTGATGTATGGCCCGCCGGGCAATGGTAAGTCCTCGATCTCAAACGGTATTCGCGACGCGCTCGGCGATCATGTCTTTGTGCCACGCGCGATTGAATACGCCGGTCAGGTGATCACGGTCTATGACCCGATTGTGCACAACGCTATTGATGAAGACCCGGACGATCCGACCCAGCTCCGCCGGATCAAACGGTTTGACAGCCGCTATGTGAAATGCGAACGCCCCACGGTGGTAACCGGTGGTGAGCTGTCACTGTCGATGCTGGACCTGGTCTACAATCCAACCGCACGCACCTATCAGGCGCCGCTGCAGCTGAAATCCACCGGCGGCATTTTCATTGTCGACGACCTTGGCCGCCAAGCCGAACCACCACAAGCCCTGGTGAACCGCTGGATTGTCCCGCTGGAAGAAAGCCGCGATATTCTGGCGCTGCAATCGGGTGAAAAGTTTGAGGTCCCCTTTGACACGCTGGTGATCTTTTCGACCAACTTCCACCCGAATGAAATTTTCGACCAAGCGGCCCTGCGCCGGATCTTCTTCAAGATCAAAATCGATGGGCCAAACCAGGAAAACTTCCTCAAGATCTTTGCACTGGTGGCCCGCAAGAAGGGCATGCCACTGGATGAGGCCGCGCTGGTCCACCTGCTGCGTCACAAATATCCCACCATCGACAATACATATGCAAACTATCAGCCGGTGTTCCTGATCGACCAGATGATCGCGATTTGTGAGTTCGAAGGCATCCCCTATCAGATGACACCAGATCTGATCGATCGCGCCTGGGCAAACATGTTTGTCAATGACGAGACGATCGTGAAGTAACACCGCTCCCCGGCGGCCATTGCTCCCTAAAACGTAACACTCCCGCCCGTCGCCGGATCCCATAAATAGGGTCCGCTCCCGTTGGGCCGGGCACCGCGCATCCGCGCGGTGCAACAGCCTGCACAGCAGGCTGCCACGCCCAAGGCCGCCAAGGTGGCTTTGCCTCAGCAAAGGCACCTGCGGGCGCGGGAGCGCGTGTGGGTATTTGATATTTGCCATGCTCTCCAATTGGACTAAACAGAGAACATGAGCATGCTTCCCGACTCCATCCAAACGTGGTTCACCGCCAAGGGCTGGTCCATCCACCCGCATCAGCACGCTATGCTGGAACGCCGCTCAGATCCGGCGACGTTGCTGATCGCGCCAACCGGCGGCGGCAAAACCATGGCCGGGTTCCTACCAACGTTGGCGGATCTTGCCACCACCCCTCATGACGGGCTGCATACGCTCTACGTCTCACCGCTCAAAGCGTTGGCTGCGGATATCAAACGCAACCTGCGCACACCAGTGGATGAGATCGGCCTGCCCATCCGCATCGAAGACCGCACCGGCGACACTTCCCAGTCGCGCAAGCGGCGCCAACGCGCGGACCCGCCGCACATCCTGCTGACCACGCCCGAAAGCCTGGCTCTGCTGACCTCCTACCCCGATGCCCATCGCACCTTCAAAGGCTTGCAGCGCATCATCGTTGACGAAATCCACGCCCTTGCCGAAAGCAAACGCGGCGATCAGCTGATGCTGGCCCTGTCCCGCCTACAAGATCTCTGCCCGGATATGCTCCGCGTTGGGCTCTCTGCCACAGTGGACGACCCAAACGCCATTGCCCGCACCCTCGCCTGCTATCCCAACCCTTGCGAGATTGTGCTGGCCGATCCCGGCCCCGCCCCGGATATCGCCATGCTGAAAGTCGACCAGCCGCCCCCGTGGGCCGGGGGTGGCGCGGCCTATGCGATCCCCGCAGTTCTGGAACAGATCAAACAGCACAAGACCACGCTGATTTTTCACAACACCCGCGCCCAGGCTGAGATCTTCTTTCACAACCTGTGGCTTGCCAATGACGACTCTTTGCCCATCGCCATCCACCACGGCTCGCTGGACCGTGACCAACGCGAACGGGTCGAGGGCGCCATGGTGTGTGGTGAACTTCGCGCAGTGGTCTGTACCGGATCGCTTGACCTCGGCATCGACTGGGGCGATGTGGATCTGGTGATCCAAATCGGCGCCCCCAAAAACGTCAAACGTCTGGTGCAACGCATCGGCCGCGCCAATCACCGCTACAACGCTCCCTCCAAGGCGCGCCTGGTGCCCGCCAACCGGTTCGAGGTGGTCGAGTGCCGCGCCGCGCTGGAAGCCGTCCAGGCAGGCGATCTGGACGGGGAGACGCCCCGTACTGGCCCGTTGGACGTCCTGTGTCAACATATTCTCATCACCGCCTGTGCGGGCCCCTTTGCGGCCGACGCCCTCTTTGCCCAGGTCACAACTGTTGGCGATTACGCCACCCTCAGCCGCACACAGTTTGACGCCTGCCTCGACTTCTGCGCCACCGGGGGCTACGCGCTGAAGGCCTATGACCAATGGCAACGGCTGGTGCAGCGCCCCGATGGTCTGTGGCAGCTGCGTGACCCGCGCGCGGCGACCCGCATTCGCATGAACTTGGGCACCATTCAGGATGCGGACCTGTTGAAAGTGCGCCTGAAACGCAGCCGCGGCGGCAAACCATTGGGCCAAGTGGAAGAGGCCTTTGCCGCGTCCCTCACCCCCGGTGATACCTTCCTGATCGGTGGCCGTATCGTGCGCTACGAGGGTTTGCGCGAAATGACGGTTGAGGTCAGCCGCAACGCCAACAAGAAACCCAAAGTCGCGGTGTTTTCCGGCACCAAATTTGCCACCTCCACCCAGCTAAGCCAGCGCATCTTGCAGATGTTCAAACAGGACCACTGGCCCGAGCTTCCACCCCATACGGCCGATTGGCTGCACCTGCAGCGCGCGGTCTCGGAACTGCCACGCGCGGGCCATCTGCTGTTCGAAAGCTTTCCCCACGACGGGCGCGCCTATTCCTGCATCTACGGCTTTGCCGGGCGTAATGCACAGCAGACCCTGGGCCTGTTACTGACAAAGCGGATGGAGGAACTGGGCCTCGACCCGCTTGGATTTGTCTCCACCGATTACGCCACGCTGATCTGGGGTTTAGAGCCTGTCATCGACCCAGAGCCGCTGTTTGATCCCTCCGGCCTGCGCGAGGGGCTCGAGGGTTGGCTGGCCGGAAACCTGGTGATGAAACGCAGCTTTCGCGCCGTGGCCACCGTCGCCGGTCTGATCGAACGCAACCAACCCGGCGCACGCAAGAACGGGCGTCAGGCGACGTTTTCCTCGGACATCCTCTATGACACGTTGCGCAAATATGACCCGGACCACCTGCTGCTCAAAGTTACCCGGGATGAGGCGATGCGCGGCCTGGTCGATTTTGGCCGCATCGAAGAGCTGCTGACCCAGATCCAGGGCCGCATCACCCATCGCCAATTGGACCGGATCACCCCGCTGGCGGCACCGCTCTTGTTGGAAATCGGCAAAGTCCCGGTCAAAGGCGCCGGGGAAGAGAAGCTGTTGCAACAAGAAACCGAAGACCTGATGCGCAAATCTGGCCTCTCGGATCTGCCCAGCTGATTGTGCCCGGCCCCATCTCAACCTAAAGACAGACGCCATGACCGGATTTGATTTCTCCTTTGCGGGCACCACATTGACTGCCCTCGGCGCGGGCGCGCTGTGGTGGCCAAACATGCGCATGCTGGTGGTCTCGGACCTGCATTTGGGAAAATCCGAACGCCACGCCAGACGCGGTGGTGGCCCCCTGCCGCCATATGAGACGGCAGATACCTTGCAGCGCCTGTCCCAATTGATTGCACAGTCAGACCCGGCATGCGTCATCTGCCTCGGTGATACATTTGATGACTTGGCCGCAGCGCAGGCGCTGAGCACACAGGAACGCGCGCTCCTGCATGATCTGATTGGCGCCCGGCGCTGGATCTGGATCGAAGGCAACCACGACCCCGCCCCAACCGATTTTGGCGGCGAGCATCATAGCGCTTTGAACATCGGCCCGCTCACCTTCCGCCATATCGCCGATCCGGAAACGCAAGGCGAGGTCTCGGGCCACTACCACCCCAAAGCCCGCGTCCGCAGCACCTCCCGCCCGGCATTCCTGGTGGACCCGGCCCGCGTTATCCTGCCGGCCTTTGGCACCTATACTGGCGGCCTGCGCAGCACAGACCCCGCGCTCACCACATTGATGAGCCCAAACGCCCTGGCCATTCTGACCGGCCCGCGCCCCCTGCCCGTCCCGATGCCACGCTAAAACGCAAATGCGATGACCAAAGGGCGGCCCCAATCGGAACCGCCCTTTCATCTTTTCAAAAATACTTAAATCCAACGCCTGCCACACACGGCAAAGGTTCAGGCTGTCAAACCCTCAGGCTCGGCCAGGTTGTTGGCCCGGCAACACGCGGTCACGGTATTGGCCAGAAGACACGCAATGGTCATCGGACCAACGCCACCGGGCACGGGCGTAATCGCACCCGCGCGCTCGGACGCGCTGGCGAAATCCACGTCACCGACCAGGCGGGTCTTGCCCTCGCCTTTTTCTGGCGCATCAATACGGTTGATGCCCACGTCGATCACGGTGGCACCTTCTTTGATCCACTCACCAGGCACCATCTCGGGACGGCCCACGGCTGCAACCACGATATCAGCGCGCCCGACGACTTCGGGCAGATCTTTGGTGCGCGAATGGGCGATGGTCACCGTGCAGCTATCCCCAAGCAGCAGTTGCGCCATCGGTTTGCCAACGATGTTTGAGCGGCCAATCACAACCGCATTCATCCCCGACAAAGAGCCGTGATAGTCGCGCAGCATCATCAAACAGCCCAACGGCGTGCACGGCACCATGGATTTCTGACCAGTGCCCAGCAGGCCCACGTTGGAGATGTGAAACCCATCCACATCCTTGGCGGGCGCGATGGAATTGATCACCAGATCTTCGTTCAGATGGTCGGGCAACGGCAGCTGTACCAGAATACCATGCACGCTGGCGTCATTGTTCAACTGATCAATAAGCGCCAACAGATCGGCCTCGGACGTGTCCACATCCAGCTTGTGCTCAACTGACTTCATGCCAACTTCGACGGTCTGCTTGCCTTTGGAGCGCACATAGACCTGGCTTGCAGGATCTTCGCCCACCAGAACCACCGCCAGACCCGGCGTGATCTGGTGTTCTTCCTTCAGGCGGGCCACATGTTCCGCCACTTGACCGCGTACCTTTGCCGCAAAGGCTTTGCCGTCGATAAGAGTTGCTGCCATTTCTCGTCCTTTCCTTCGGAACGCCTTTGCGCCCGTCAATCTTCCCGGATCACCTGCGCCTCGCGCTGGATCGACCAGTCTACCAAGTGCCGCCACAGGGCTTTCACCAATTCGGGATCCAGATCCCGCTTGGCGGCCTCGCGGCCCACATTCTCAATCACCTCGTCGACTCGTTCCGGGATGCGCGCAGGCCAGCCATTCTCGCGTTTCAGCTCAATCGCGCGGTCGATATAGCCCGCGCGGGCCACCAGCATGTCCACCAGCTCCTTGTCCAACCTGTCGATCTGCTTGCGCAATTCGGACATGTCAGAGCAATCCTTTGGCGATACAACAGCGGTCATGGCATCTTTCTCCTGCGATTGCGCGAGCCCGATAAAAAACCCGCGTTCGCATCTGACCCAATTTCCCGGTCAGAACAAGCCTTCGATGTCTCCTTTATTGTTCACGTGGATTGATTCCGCCGCCGGGTGGCGTGGAAGCCCCGGCATGGTCATAATCTCACCGCAAATCGCTACCACAAATCCCGCCCCCGCCGACAGGCGCACCTCGCGCAGCGGCACCGAATGTCCCGTGGGTGCGCCGCGCAGTTGCGGGTCTGTTGAAAACGAGTACTGCGTCTTGGCCATGCAAATCGGCAAATCGCCATAACCGGCGGCTTCCCACTCCTTCAGCTGGTTGCGAATCGTGCTGTCCGCGACAACCTCATTCGCGCGATAGATACGTTTGGCGATGATCTCGATCTTCTCAAAGAGCGGCATATCATCGGGATAAAGCGTCGCAAATTGGCTGCTGTCCGCATCCACCAAACCCACCACTTTCTCCGCCAGATCTGCAGCGCCCGCGCCGCCCTGCGCCCAATGGCGAGAGACCACGGCCTCAACCCCGTGGGTCTCAGCATAGGCCTGCACGGCGGCGATTTCCGCGTCAGTGTCGGCGACAAAATGGTTGATGGCGACCACCACCGGCACGCCAAACCCTTTGACGTTGTCGATATGCTGGCCAAGGTTGGCACAGCCGCGCTCCACCGCCGCCACATCTTCCTGCGCCAGATCGCCTTTGTCGACGCCACCGTTCATCTTGAGCGCACGGATGGTGGCCACGATCACCACGGCCGAGGGGGCCAACCCAGCCTTGCGGCATTTGATATTCATAAACTTCTCGGCACCCAGATCAGCGCCAAATCCCGCTTCGGTCACCACGTAATCCGCCAGTTTCAGGGCCGTCGTGGTGGCCATGACCGAGTTGCAGCCATGCGCGATATTGGCAAACGGCCCCCCATGCACAAAGGCTGGGTTGTGCTCCAGGGTCTGCACCAAATTGGGCTGCATCGCGTCTTTCAACAAGACCGCCATCGCGCCTTCAGCCTTGATATCACGCGCATAAACCGCAGTCTTGTCACGCCGGTAGGCCACGATGATCCGCCCCAACCGCTGCTCCAGATCTTCCAGGTCGCGCGCCAGACACAGAACCGCCATCACTTCCGAGGCGACGGTGATGTCATACCCTGTCTCACGCGGGAACCCGTTGGACACGCCCCCAAGCGAGGCGGTGATCTGCCGCAAAGCCCGGTCGTTCATATCCACCACCCGCCGCCAAACAACCCGCCGCGTGTCGATCTCCTGCGCATTGCCCCAATAGATGTGATTGTCGATCATCGCCGACAACAGGGAATGGGCCGAGGTTATGGCGTGAAAGTCACCGGTAAAATGCAGGTTCATATCTTCCATCGGAATGACCTGCGCATAGCCACCGCCTGCAGCACCGCCCTTCATCCCGAAATTCGGCCCCAGCGAGGCTTCGCGGATACAAATCATCGCCTTTTTGCCAATCTGATTCAGCCCATCGCCCAGCCCAACAGTGGTGGTGGTCTTCCCCTCTCCCGCCGGTGTCGGGCTCACAGCAGTGACCAGGATCAGCTTGCCATTCTCACGCCCATTCAAACCTTGAATAAAGTCTTGGCTCACCTTGGCCTTGTCATGCCCATAGGGGATCAGATATTGCGCCGCGATCCCCAATTGATCGGCAACATCTACAATCGGTCTCTTGGCCGCCGCGCGGGCAATTTCAATGTCTGACTTCTGACTCATGACAGTATCCCGGATCAAAGTGTTGTGGTTGTTGTCCCCACAGCATGACCCAGCCTTACGCGAAATCAATAGCTGCAGCCGCAGCATCGCGCATCGCAGTTTCCGTCACGAAAGTCACCGTTCCCGCCATGCGCCGCCCTCGCCACACGCGCCATCGGCGTGTCGTCCCGCATTTCGCGGGCGACATCGCTTAAAACAGCAAACCCCGCGCCGATGGCGCGGGGTTTTCATTCTAACACCAGTCAATGACAGGATTAGCTGCTTGGCTCTGGTTCCATGTCCCCATCAGGAGAGCTTTTCTTGGTCTTCGCCTTCGGGATCGCCGTGACCGAGGTCTTGCCCGTATCCGCGCCGTCATCCTCGTCGTCATCCGCATGCGGCGGCTCGCCGCGCATTACCCGTTTGATCTCTTCACCGGTCAGAGTTTCATATTCCAGCAAGCCTTGCGCCAGACGTTCGAACTCTTCCTTATTTTCCGAGATCACTTTGTAAGCGTGCTCATAGCCCTCTTGGATAAAGCGTTTCACTTCATCCTCGATCATCTCTTTGGTGTTCGCAGAGACCGAGAAGCCGCCGGTATTGCCGGAATATCCCTCATGCGCTTCCGCATAATCGATATTGCCCACTTTGTCGGACATGCCCCAGCGCAGCACCATGGCGCGCGCCAATTGGCTTGCCTGCTGGATATCGCCCGCCGGACCGTTGGACACATGATCTTCGCCAAAGGTGAGGATTTCCGCAGCTTTACCGGCCATGGTCATCGCCAGCTTATGCTCACATTCATCCTTGTGCCAGTTCAGACGGTCCATCTCTGGCAGGCTCATCACCATGCCCAAAGCACCACCACGCGGAATGATCGTCGCTTTATAGACCGGGTCACATTTTGGCAGCATCAGGCCAACCAAGGCGTGACCAGCTTCGTGATAGGCGGTCATTTCCTTCTGCTCCGCAGTCAAAACCATCGATCGACGCTCAGCGCCCATCATGACCTTGTCTTTGGCGCTTTCAAAATCTTCCATGGTCACAAACCGACGCCCCACGCGCGCCGCCATCAAGGCGGCCTCGTTCACCAGGTTCGCCAGATCCGCACCGGAAAAGCCCGGCGTGCCGCGCGCGATGATGCGCAGGTCAACGTCTGGTCCCAGCGGGGTCTTGCGGGCGTGTACGCCCAGGATCTTCTCGCGGCCTTTGATGTCGGGGTTGCCAACGGTCACGTTCCGGTCAAAACGACCAGGACGCAGCAAGGCGGGGTCCAGAACATCGCGACGGTTGGTCGCCGCCAGAATGATCACGCCTTCATTGGCTTCAAAACCGTCCATCTCCACCAGCAGCTGGTTGAGGGTCTGTTCACGCTCATCATTGCCGCCGCCATAACCGGCACCACGATGGCGGCCCACGGCGTCGATCTCATCGATAAAGACGATACAGGGCGCGTTCTTTTTCGCCTGTTCGAACATATCGCGCACACGGGATGCACCAACACCCACGAACATCTCAACAAAGTCAGAGCCAGAGATGGTGAAGAACGGCACACCCGCCTCACCGGCGATGGCACGTGCCAGAAGAGTTTTACCGGTGCCCGGAGGGCCCACCAGCAACGCACCCTTGGGGATCTTGCCGCCAAGGCGCGAGAACTTCTGCGGGTTGCGCAGGAATTCAACGATTTCTTCCAGCTCTTCTTTGGCCTCATCGATGCCAGCGACATCGTCAAAGGTCACACGCCCGTGCTTTTCGGTCAGCATCTTGGCCTTGGACTTGCCAAAGCCCATAGCGCCGCCTTTGCCGCCCCCTTGCATCCGGTTCATGAAATAGACCCAGACACCAATCAACAGCAGGAACGGCAGCAGGGTGATGACAAAACTCTGCAGTCCGGATTGTTGCTGCTTCTCGGCCCGCACCGGAACGCCGGCTGCGATCAGCATCGACGTCACTTCGGCATCAACCGGTTTGATCGTGACATAGTTCTGGCCATCTGTGGTGGTAAAGCGCACTTGCTCACCGTCCAGCGTCGCGGTGGCAACGCCACCATTGTCCACAGCAGCGACAAAATCGCTGTATGTTCGCTCACGGCTTTGCATCGTGCTGCCGGATCCGCTGAACAGGTTGAACAGCGCCATCACCAGCACAAACAAAACAACCCAGAAGGCGATATTTCTTGCATTGCCCAAAGGAAAGATCTCCCAAAATTTCAAAGCACGCGATCGCGGCTCTGCCTTGTCTCTAAAATAGGGATACTGAGCAGAGGTTCAATGCGTTAAAAACGACGTGTATAACGCTTCGTCGGATCTTGTAAGGGTAACCTTCCACCCATTTTCAAATCCAACCGATGGCGCGGCCACCAAATGATCCCCATTCCAGACGGCCGGCGTGCTCTCCAGAACCTCGCGTGGGCAGTGGAAATCACGCCAGTTTGTACAGTGCCGCAGCCCCTCGGGACCCAGCACACGAATGGCGTTGTTGGCAGTGTCGCCGCCATAAACCAGCCAGCGCGCATCCCATTCCTGCCCCGGCGCGACCTCTGATGTGCACAGCGCATTGTGCTCACGAAACACCCAGGCGCGCTCGCCTTTTGCGAGGATCCGACAACCCGCAACCGTATGACTGCCGCCTTGTTTCACCACCTCGCGCGCCTCTGTCATTGCGCGTCGTCGTGGCACGTAAGCTTCACCGGTGAGCCATTGAATGGAGGAGGCCAGCAGGCGATGAGAGATCTCAGTCGGCAACACGCGAAAGGCGCGGCGCGCGATGGAAACCGCACCAAACTGCGCGCACAACACCTCGCGAGCCTCTAGAAAACTGTACCATTCCAAAGCCTTACGCGCCTGCGTCAGGTTGTGCGCCACGGTCGAAAACGCAAGGGGTGAGACGCCCAGATCCTCCAAAACCGCCAAGGCTTTGCGGGTACGCACCCGTTCGAATTTGTCATTGTCGTTGCTGGGATCATCGATCCAATCCAACCCTTCGCCACGCAAAACCGCGCGCAATTCTTCGCGGCGCACAGTCAGAACCGGGCGGATAAACTCCACCCCTCCGTGTACGCGCCGCTCGGGGATTCCTGCCAGACCACTGACGCCAGCCTCGCGCCGCAGACGCATCAAAACCGTCTCAGCCTGATCATCGGCGGTGTGGCCAAGCGCAACCATCGAGATCTTGTTTTGGATCGCCCATTTGCTCAGCAGGTCAAAACGTGCCGCTCGCGCGCGGCCCTGCACATTGCCCTCATCATGGGGCGCGTCCCAATTCAGAACGGTGTGTGAATGGCCAAGGTCGCGACAAAATTTTGCAACGGCTTCCGCTTCATCTGCGGCTTCGGGACGTAAACCATGGTTCACAGTTGCGACAAAAATTTTGACGTCGCGTTCACGAAATGCCGCGCTGAGGCCCAACAGAAGGGCAAGTGAATCACTTCCGCCCGACACAGCCACCCCGATTTGGGCCGGCAAGGTGGGCAGCGCGTCGTGGATTGCGGCCATCAGCTTTTGCTTTGCAGCCTCGGCAGAGGGCTTGTCTGGGCGTGAAGTGCGCGAGCTTAGGGGCACGCGAGCTTCACCCTTTCTGCCTCGGCCTCATTCACCACGGGGGAGACGGGAAAGCGCACGCCAACCTCGCTCAGAGTAATGCAGGCCTGTTCCTGTTGATCCAATCGACCAAGTGCAGACCCCAGTTCAAACAGCGCCTGCGGTGCCTGTGGCCCGGATGCATTGCCGCTGAACGCTGCCAGATAGGCACGTGCCGCTTCGCGGGTATCGCCAAGACCATCCAGCGCTTTGCCACGCTGCAATGCAGCCTCAGCCGCCAGGGGGCTGCCGGGATAGGTTTCATTAAACAGCGCGAATTTTTCCGCCGCCGCTGCAAATTCACCATCGGTCAGCGCCTGTGCGGCGGCTTCGAAATCACTGCGCTCACCAACTGCCAGTTCCTCACCCGTGGTACTGTCTTCTGGGACCACTTCGTCAGGGGCTGTCGCTTCCTCGTCACCGCCAAGGGTTGAGGTCTCCCCCAGCTGGCTGATGTCGCCGCCTTCCAGCTCCACCAGACGGAACTCCAGATCGCCAATCCGATTGGTGCCATCCGCGATCACCCGGTTGACCCGGTGATCCAGCTGTTCGGTCTTGGACGTGATCCGTTGCAGTTCAGCCTCGATCGCGGTGACCCGCTCCAGCACCGTGTCGCCGACCAAATTGGTCGCAGGCGCGCCGGTGGTGGACAGCTCACGTTTGAGCTTTTGGATCTCGACATTCAGGACCGTCAGCTCCTGGCGGATATCTGCAAGTGTCTCAGCATCCTGGGCCTGGGCCGGAACGGCCAGCGCAATACAAACGCTCAGCGCAAGAGAGTGAAAAAGCCGCATCGTTCAGTGCTCCTAGCTGGTGAAACCGCCCGCAATCACAGTAACCGCACGGCGGTTTTGCGCATAACATGCCTCGGCCGAGCAGATCTCAAGCGGGCGTTCCTTGCCAAAGCTGACGGTTTTGATCCGGGTCGGCGACACACCGTTGGCGACCAGATACTCACGCGCAGCATTTGCACGGCGCGCCCCAAGGCCGAGGTTGTATTCGCGCGTGCCCTGCTCGTCCGCGTGGCCCTCGATGGTGATGGTGTATTCCGGATTTGCAGCCAACCAACCGGCCTGCGCGGCCAATGTGGTCTGGGCACCGGCGCCAAGCTCATGCTGGTCCACCGCAAACAACACCCGGTCGCCCACGGTCTGCTGGAAATAGGCCGGGCTGTTGGGTGCCAATGCCCCCGCGCCAAGACCGCCATCTGCACTGGCGCCTGCGCCACCGCTGCCGCTGCCACCAAATCCATCATCGCGCCAACCGGTTGCGTTGCTACACGCCGAAACCGCCAAAGCTGCGACCAGGCAGATTGCCCGCTTCATGCCACTGATCCCCATATGCCTCACCTTTGTGTCTTACTGTTTGCTTTATGGTTGCTACCCTAACACAGCGCGCAACCGTTAACTATCTTCACCGCGCCCCGAATGTCCGGGATCGCGAACTATCGCCTTAATTCTGCAACGGCGACCAGGCCGGATCCGACGCACCATCCGGTGTGCGCACCGGTTTCAGGTTACGCCCCGAAATATCAACCGAATAAAGCGTCGCCCGCCCGCTGGCACCTTGGGTTTCACGGGTGAACATAATCACCCGCCCATTGGGGGCCCAGGTCGGCCCCTCATCCAGGAAGGATGAGGTCAACAGACGCTCTTCGCTGCCATCCGTGCGCATCACACCAATGTGGAAACGGCCCCGGTTCTGTTTGGTAAAGGCCACCAGATCCCCGCGCGGCGACCAGACCGGCGTGCCGTACCGTCCGTTGCCAAAACTGATCCGGCGCGCCTCACCACCGGTTGCGGCCATCACATAGAGCTGCTGGCTGCCAGAGCGGTCGCTTTCAAACACGATCTGGCTTCCATCCGGCGAGAACGACGGCGCGGTCTCAATCGACGGCGCGCTGGTCAGGCGGGACAGGTTACCGCTGGCGATATCCATCCGGTAAATATCTGTGTTGCCGCCCCGGGACTGGGAGAACACAACCGTCTTGCCATCGGGGGCAAAACGCGGCGCAAAGCTCATGATACCGTCATCCGGCGACAGGATCCGACGCTGCACGCGCGCCACGTCCAAGACATGCACCTGCGGGAACCCGCTTTCGTAAGAGGTATACAGCACCTGGTCGCCAGTGGGCGAAAACCGCGGTGCCAGAACGATGGCCGACGAATTGGTCAGATACTGAACATTCGCCCCGTCATAATCCATAATCGCCAGCCGTTTGCGGCGGTCATTCTTAGGCCCGCTTTCGCTGACAAACACCACTCGGCTGTCGAAATAGCCGCTTTCGCCGGTGATCCGGGAATAGATCGCATCGGACACCTTGTGGGCCATACGACGCCAGCCTTCGGTGGTGCCGGAAAACTGCAGCCCCTCACCCAGCATGTCTTCGCTAAAGACGTCATAGCCGCTAAAGCGCACCGTCAGCCGGTTGCCATTAACACTGACACCGCCGGTGATCAGAGCCTGGGCATTGATCGCCTTCCAATCGGCATATTGCACCGGCGCGTCAAAATCGGTGACACGGGAGATATGCGCGCTGGCGGGCACTTCGCGAAACAGTCCGGTGCCTGCAAGATCAGCCGCAACCACGCGCGCGATCTGGGCAGAAAGCTCGCCCGCAGTCCCCGTTTCGGCGACAAAATCCGGCACCGCAAAGGGCAAAGGCTCGATCACACCATCGGTGATTTCAATCCGCAACGGCCCGTCTTGCGCCATCGCAACACCTGCGGGCAGAAGAGCCGCAGCCCCGATCAACAAGCCTGCCAGAAACTGTCTCATCTGATGCGCATCCTTTCTGGATTGAACGTCATTTCTATATCGCGCCATTGCGCGTATTTTTCAGGGGGAAGGTCAAAGCCTTTTGCCCCGCAACGGATGATGGCGCGGCGCGCGGCCTCATAGGCCTGTCTCGCAGCCGCCGCCGACCCATCCGAGCTGGACAACATCTTGATGCTGCCCACATCTGGTTTACCGTCCTGCGACAGGGATACACCAACAATCACCGTTGTTCGCAAGGCCTCGCTAGAAAGTGATCCCACATTCCAGCAACTGGAAACCGCAACCCGCAGCGCGTCCTTTTCACCGGCGCTCAGCGGCGGGCCAGAGGGTTCGGGCGCCTCAACCTCGGCGCCACCTGCCAGCGCTTGGGCCAGCGCATCCCCCACTGCATCCGCACGATCTGCGGGCTGCTCTGGCGCGCTTGGGGCCTCGGGTTCTGGCGTTGGTTCAGGCTCGGGCGTGGCTTCGGCCACCGCGGGTTCGGGCTCTGGCGCGGGGTCCGGCCTGCGCGGACGCGCCTTGGGGCGCACCGACAGGGTTGGCGCGGCACTTGCCGCTGGCGCGTCGCTTTCATTTTCTTCGGTTACAATCCGGTCGCTCGCGGCCTCGGGCGCGGTGGCTTCCTGGACCTCTTGCGGGGTATCGGCCCCTTCGTCAGGAGCAATCTCGGGCTGGGCGACCTCATCCGGTGCAACATCTGGCGGCGGAGGTGCCACCGGCACCGGCGCAACCCGGTCGACCTGTTGGCCCGCATCCGGACGTTCTGCCGGACGGATTGGCGGCGTTGGCAAGTCGGGCACTTCAACCGGCGTGGGTGGCGTGATCTCTGTCAGGGCCTCGGGCTGTTGTTCTGCAATCGGCTCGGGGCGGTCCACCACCTCGGGGTCGGGCTCAACTGCGGAGACCGGATCAGGCGGTGTCACATCTGTCGTCTCGGGCAGAGGCGATGTGACCTCGGGCAAATTGGCCGCATCGGGCACAGCCAAGGTCGCAGGTTGCGCCGACAACTCGGGCGCTGCAACCTCTTGGCTGAGGCGCGCGAACTCTGCCGCGCTGATCAGGCTGACTTCCTGCACTTGGCTCGGCAGTGGCTCCGACGGGAACCACGCGCCAAACACCACCCAGCTCATCAAGAGACTGTGCGCAGCGAGTGAGACTTTGGTTCCGGTCTGCACCCCGTAGCCCCGTTACTGACCCGCCGCGTCGCGGCCGTCCAAAGCAGGGCCGCCGGTGTCGGTCACCAGACCCACATTGGCAAAGCCCCCGGCGTTCAGCGCCCCCATCACCTGCATCACATCCTGATAGGCTATCGCCCCATCCGCGCGCAGGAAAATCCGGTCGCTTTCGCGTTCGGCGGCAATCGCCTGCAGGCGCACAACCAAGTCGTCACGTGCGACGGTGGTGGTCTGGATCTGCACCTCACCGGCGGCTGTCATGGTCACGGTCAGCGGTTCCTCGTCATCACCGGGCAAGGCTCCCGCGGCGGTTTTTGGCAATTCCACCGGCACGCCCACGGTCATCAAGGGTGCCGCCACCATAAAGATGATCAGCAGCACCAGCATCACATCCACAAACGGTGTGACGTTGATTTCAGCCATGGCCTGGGACCGCCGCCGCTTGCGGCCGCGTCGCCGATTGCCATCGTCTGCTTTTGCCTGAACCCCTGCACCCATCGTCAGACCTCCCGATCAACTGTCGAGCTGACGGCTGAGAATGGTGGCAAACTCATCCGCAAAGGCTTCATAGCCACCCACAATCCGGTCACTGTCCGCGCTGAGTTTGTTGTAGAAAATCACCGCAGGGATCGCCGCCAACAGCCCCAGACCCGTGGCCATCAACGCCTCGGCAATACCGGGGGCAACAACGGCCAGGTTGGTGTTTTGCTGCTCTGCAATCTCGATGAACGAAGTCATGATGCCCCAGACGGTACCAAACAGACCGATGAAGGGCGCAGTAGAGCCCACGGTTGCCAGAACTGACAGGCCGCCTTGCAGCTCTTCGACTTCTTTGGCGATGGCCACATCCATCGACCGGTCAATGCGCGCTTGTGCGCCCGCGATCAACCCGCCGTCGTCGCGGTGGCTGCGGTGCCATTCGCTCATCCCGGCGGCAAAGATCCGTTCTGATCGACCCGTTGGGTTCGCGCCCAGGATTTCAAACAACCCGTCCAGCGGCTTGCCCGACCAGAATGCCATATCAAACTGCGCCGCCTCGGACCGGGCCGCGCGATAGGTGATGATTTTCTGAATGATAATGCCCCAGGACCAGACCGATGCGATGATCAGCATCAGCATGACCAGTTTCACCGTCACGGTCGCCCGCGCAAACAGCCCCCACATGGAGAAATCAATCTCCTGTGCCAGCGCCAAAGAATGTTCCATAGACCTGCTCTATCGTTTGGTGGCCCTATTTCGGCCTTATTTGATCCCAAACTAACCCAGTTCAATGACGATTGCTATGCAGAGCAGCCCTGCGCCTAAATTTGTGACCGCAATGCGCGAATCTCTGCCGGAAGCCGCAGGGGACGGCCTGTTTCCACTGCAATCGCCACGATTGTGACCTCTGCCGTGAACAGATCCTGCCCGTCCCGCCTCACCGTTTGTTTCAAAATGAGACGTGCAGGCGTGATCTCTCGGGGCGCAGTTTCGACCACCAGTTCCTGGTCAAACTTGGCCGGGGCCAGAAAATCCGCCGCAACCCGGCGCACCACATAGACCTCACCCGCCGCGCGCATGGCGTTTTGATCAACGCCCAGACTGCGCACCCAATCGCTGCGGGCGCGTTCTATGAAACGCAGGTAATTGGCGTGATAGACGATCCCGCCCATGTCGGTGTCCTCGTAATACACGCGGATCGGGAAATGGTGCAGCGGGGTGTCAGACATCACAAAGGCTCTTTTTGATCGGTTCGAGGCGTCTTAGCCGCCCAGCGGATATTCCGCCAGTGGGATATAGGTCGGCCCTTCGGGAGCCAAGACCGATTGGTAGAGGATAAAGCGTGTCACGGGGGCAAGCTCCAGCCGCGCAGCACCTGAGGCGCCAAGAAATTGCGCCAACGCGTGATGCGCTGCAGGTTCCATCCGGCGGGGAAAGCGCGTCAACGTGATGTGGGGTCGAAACCGTGTACGGGGTAGATCAATCTCAGCCTGCCGCACGGCGGAACGCACCTGGGCATGGAGCGCGGACAGCCCCGGATCATCTGCCACCATCGCACACAACACACGCGGGTTTGCACCGCCCATGACATCCAGATGATCTACCACAAGGGGGAGCGCAGGCAGCGCGATCTGCGCCAAACCCGCGTGCAGAGCTTCAAGCGTTGCCACGTCTTGCTCGTCGAGAAACGCTAGGGTCAGATGCAGATTTTCCGGGACGACAGCCCGCCCGACGCGCACAGCCGCCTGCAGGTCTTCCAACCGGTCGAGATCCGGATCAGACAGGGGCAGTCCGACAAAGGCGCGCATGGCTCTGGCTACTCCGGTTTTGCGTCCCCGCTGCCCGCAGGTGCTTGCAAGCGCGCAAACAGGCGCAGGGCGTGGCTGGCATCATCTGCCGAGGGCGGCATCATTCGATCATAGGCGGCGGCGATGACCCCGGCAATCTCGGGCCGCAAGATCGTCGCACCGGTGTCCGGCAGGACCGCAAGGGGGGAGGTCTCGGCAAAGGCCTGATCGCCCCACAGAACAATGGTCTGCACCGCCTGGGTCAGCGCCAAAGTTTCGGCTGGGATCTTGACCAGATCTCTGTCCATGCAGAGAAAAACAAAAGCCGCCTGGATCGCGCCCTGATCATCAAAGCGGAAGGCACGGTACTGGCTTGCCTGAGCGTTGGATAGCTTGCCCACCAATGTCGCCAGGTCCGGGATCATCCGGTCCAGATCCGGCACGGCCAGCAGCTCAGTCCAGTCCCGAAAGAAAAAGACCATGAGGTTCGCGCCCAGTTCAGGATCGGTTTCCGCCATCTGGTGCCCGGCCAGCGTCGCCACCGCCTCAACGGCGCTTTTGACGGTGATCAAAGTGGCGTCTTCAACACCAAAAACAATCGGCGCAATTGGACGCCCCCAACGCGCAAAGGCATAGGATCCATCGGTGCGGGTGAACAGGCGTTCGATCTGTTCCGGGGTATAGGTCAGGGTCACGGGGCGCGGCTCCTCGATCAGCGGCATCTCTGGGCGCGGTCTATGCACGTTCACGTCCTCCGCGGCAAGGGTTGAGCGGGGTTGCCCCTCTCACAAGCGCTCCCGCCCCTGCACCATGCCCGGCTGCGCCGGACCCGTTGCCGCGTTGGGCCAGGCGCCGCTGACGCGGCGCGGGTGTGGCCCACGTTAGGGGCGGTCTTTGGTCCGCTGCGGTTCTTAGTCGAGGTATTTGCCCCACTTGCGCATCACCGCCTGCGGAATGTCGTTCTCCTGCCAGCGCGCGAACAACAGAAGCTGGGCCAAGACATCGGCGACCTCCTCCTCCAGTGCCTGACGCAGGCTCGCGGCATCGGCCTCGCTCCGCCCTTGGCCATTGAGTTTGAGATAGGCCGCCTGCAACTCACCCTGCTCTTCGCTGAGTTTCAGCCATATGCCAGACAGCGTCCCGTTCGATCCCAAACCGGGCCGCATAAATGTCCGACACGTCTTGTGAGACCTGAGACAACTCATCAACACTGCGCATCACATTACGTCCCCAACGAACAGGCCGCCCTGCGCCTCGACCTACGTGAACAGATCACTCTGCGATTTCGGCGGCGCGATCCCCAGATGCATCCACGCCTTCTGCGCCAGCATGCGCCCACGTGGGGTGCGTTGGATCAGTCCCTGCTGCAACAGATAGGGCTCGATCACCTCCTCCAGCGCATCACGGCTCTCCGACAAGGCCGCCGACAACGTCTCGATCCCCACCGGGCCACCACTGTAGTTCTCGGCAATCAACGTCAGATAGCGCCGATCCGCCCCATCCAGGCCAAGCTGGTCGACCCCCAGTCGCGTCAACGCACCGTCGGCGAGGGCCTTGGTGATGGTGCCATCGCCCTCAACAACCGCAAAGTCCACCACGCGGCGCAAGAGCCGTCCGGCGATCCTTGGGGTGCCCCTTGCGCGTCGCGCAATCTCACGGGCGCCGCCGTCATCAGCGGGTGCGCCCAGCTTGCGTGCATTGCGGCTCACGATCTCAAACAGCTCATCCACCGTGTAAAACTGGAGCCGCGTGGGGATGCCAAATCGGTCCCGCAGAGGCGTGGTCAACAGCCCCATACGTGTGGTCGCCCCCACCAGCGTAAAGGGTTGCAGCTCGATCCGCACCGTGCGCGCAGCCGGGCCTTCGCCAATCACCAGATCCAGCTCGAAATCTTCCATCGCCGGATAAAGCACCTCTTCCACTGCCGGGTTCAGCCGGTGGATCTCATCGATGAACAAGACATCGCGCGCTTCTAGGTTGGTCAGGATCGCCGCCAGATCGCCCGCCTTGGCAAGTACCGGACCGGAGGTCATGCGAAAGTTCACCCCCAATTCACGCGCCACGATCTGTGCCAGCGTTGTTTTGCCGAGACCGGGAGGGCCATGAAACAAGGTATGGTCCATCGCCTCGCCCCGCTGGCGGGCCGATTGGATAAAGACGCGCAGGTTGGCACGTGCCTCAGCCTGACCAATGAACTCACCCAGACCTTGCGGTCGCAGGGCGCGGTCCACCTCGGGCGCGCCATCTTCGGGCAGCGGATCGGGGCGCAATGTGGGATCGAAGTCAATCATGGCAAGCCTCTTTTCGGCACTGAGCCATAGCGATCACACACCGCGACGCACCGTTTTCCTTCTGTTTCACAACCCACATGACATCATTCTTTCGGAGCCAAAAGCTTGAGCGCTGCGCGGATCAGCTCGGGCTCGCCCGCATCCGGGTGTTCACCTGCGGCTTCGGCCACGGCAGCGGCTGCCTCGGACGGTGCATAGCCCAGATTACCAAGGGCTGAGAGCGCACCAGCGGATGCAGCCGCAGCACCTGTTGGCGCTTTGGGCTTGGTCGCTTTGCGTTTGGGGCCCGCAGTAGGTTCGACCACCTCAACCACATCCAGACCGGGGCTATCCATCGCCTCGCTAATGGTGCCGCCCATGGCCATTACGCCCGGTGCCTTGTCCTTGAGGTCCAGCACAATACGCTGCGCGGTCTTGGGGCCCACGCCCTTGGCCGCTTTTACACTGGCCCAATCCCCCAGCGCGATGGCGCGGCTGACGCCGTCTTGCCCCAAGGTGCCCAGGATCGCCAAAGACACCTTGGCCCCAACCCCCTGAACCGAGGTCAACAGGCGGTGCCATTCCTTTTCCACCAGCGAGGGAAAGCCATAAAGCTGCATCAGATCTTCGCGCACCACCATATCGGTATAAAGCGCCACCGCCTCCCCCACGCCGGGCAGCCCAGCAAGGGTACGGTCCGAACAATAGACGATATAGCCCACACCGCGCACATCGATCAGAATGTGATCCAGGGCTTTATACTCCAGCCGGCCTGTCAGCTTGCCGATCATGCGCGCACCTCTTTCAATTGTCGCTGCTTGCTTCCACCGTAATAGGCGTGACAGATCGCAATCGCCAGCGCATCTGCGGCATCCATCCCTTTGGGGGCACAGCCCGGCAGCTGCAACTTGATCATATGCAGCACCTGTTCCTTGGCCGCGTGGCCGACGCCGACGACTGTCTTTTTCACCCGGTTCGGAGCATATTCCCCCACCGGCAGCCCGGCCTTGGCCAAGGTCAACAAGGCCACCCCGCGCGCCTGACCCAGCTTGAGCGTGCCAGCACCGTCTTTGTTCACAAATGTCTGTTCGATGGCGGCCTGATCCGGCGCATAGGCTTCGATCACCTCGGTGACCTGATTGTGCAGCGACAACAGCCGCTCGCCCAGATCATCACCATCCGATTTGCACAACCCGTTGGCCACATGGCTAAGCCGCGTGCCCTGCGCCTCGATCACGCCCCATCCCAGGGTGCGCAACCCCGGATCAATGCCCAATATCCGCATCTTTGCCCGGCCTTTGTTTGTGTTTGTTATTGCGCGCCACGATAAGCACAAAAGGCGAACATGTCCAATTGCTTTTGCCACCGCACCCGCGCAGCCTGCCAGAAGAGCTATGCGTTTTCAGCATAGTAGGATTGCCCAAGCATCGCTTGCAGCCATGCGGCCGAGCCCTTAGATCCCCACGATCTGGATTTGTAACAATTTAAAGACAGCGCGCACCGGGCGCTGCATCATTGAGGACACGGAAATGGCAGCTTTGAATTTCGCCCCCTCCGCCCGTGGCCCGTTGGGCCTTTTGACATCCCTGACCGCTGCCGTGCGCGGCTTTTTGGCCTGGGCAATGGCCAAACGCGAAGACACCCGCACGCGTCACCTGCTGCTGTCCCTGAACGACCGCGAGCTGGCCGATATTGGCCTGACCCGCTGCGACATCGATCGGCTGACCTGCACAGATCGCCAGATCTAACCATAAATGGCCCGACCCCAATCGGGCCGATAAAATACATCGAGCAGAAACGCGAAACGCCGCCCCCGGCTTCTCCGGGTGGCGGCGTTTTCATGTCGGCGCGCATCAAAGTGATGCACGCGGCGTCGTTCTTATTGCAGGACAGATCCCATCTGTTCGGCGACCAGCGTGCTCAGCGGATCAGACTGCATCACAAATGCACCAACCTGTTCTACGCCGGTTCCCTCCTGCAGGCGCGCCACCCGTTCGTCGTAACCGGTTGGCCCCAACGACAGCAGCAGAAACCCTTTGAAGGCCACAAACCCCAGCAGGAACACCGCAATCGGCAACAGCGCCATGCGGCGTTTTGCTTTGCGCGGCGTGATCACGATCAATCCATCCGAGCGCAGCTTGGCGTCATAGCCAGCGCTCATGCCTTTGTACTTACGATCCAGACGGGACAGTCGGGACCGAAACTCGCCAATGTGTTCACCCATAGTTGCCTCCTAACCTGTCGCACATCGAAAGTGAGTGCGGGTTCGCTAACGGTTAAGCAACTATACCAAAGTTTGTTAAAATTCAGAGAGAATTGGCCCAATTCCGCCCTATTTGCGCAAAAGCAGCGTGGTCCATTCACCAATCACATCACGTTTCACAAGATTAATTCCATTCTGAGAATAAACCTCGATCACCTCGTCAGCCTGTTCGTTAAGAATCCCCGACAGAATCGCATGTCCGCCGTCGCGCAGATGGGCTGAGACATCGGGGGACAGGGCCACAAGCGGCCCCTTTAGGATATTGGCAAAGATCAGATCAAACGGCGCTTTGGCGGCCAGATCGGGATGGTCAAAGCCCGCAGCCTCGACGCAATGCACCGCGCCGGCCATGTCATTGGCCTTGAGATTGGCAATCGCCACCTCAACTGCGACCTCATCAATGTCCGAGGCGATGAAATCGCCGTCCCAGACGCGCGCCGCTGCCATGGCCAGAACTGCGGTGCCACAGCCAATGTCGGCAACCTTCTTGCCCACAAAGCCTTCGTTTAGTAGATGATCCAGCGCCAGCAAACAGCCCAGCGTGGTGCCGTGGTGGCCGGTGCCAAACGCCATCGCCGCCTCGATCAACAATGGCACGCTATCGGCGGGCACTTTATCGGCGTCATGGCTGCCATAGACAAAGAAGCGTCCCGCCTCGACCGGCTGCAGCTCACGCTTTACATGGGCAACCCAATCGGTTTCCGGCAATTCCGACACCGCAAAATGCTTGGCACCGTGGATGGTCGCCAACAGCGCCAGCCCGGCCAAGTCAGGTTCTTCGATGAAATAGCCGCCCACTTCCCACAGGCCCGATCCGTCTTCGACCTCGAACACGCCAACGCCGGTGGGCTCCGGGGTCAATGTCTCCATCGCATCCCCCAGCGCTTCGGCCTGGGATTTTCCGGTCAATGTGGTCAGGGCAGTAAAGGTGGGCATGGCGGATCTCCTGAAACTCTGCCTCCGCGCCTAGGGCCCAGTCCGGCAGAGGTCAAGCGGATTTGCCCTATTCGGCCGGTGCCGCGCCCCGCCACAGGGCAAAGATGGTCTCATTGCCCGGCACCGGATGACGCGGGATCATCAGCGCAAGGCTCAGCGAAATAAGCGCCATGCCCGCCGCCAACGTGAACACCGCCCCCGGTGACAAAACCCACAAGATCCCCAAGGGCACCGGCAGGCACACGGCCGCGATATGGTTGATGGTAAAGGCCACGGCAGCGGTGGGGGCAATATCCGCAGGGTCAGCGATCTTTTGGAAATAGGTCTTCAACGCCAGCGCCATGGCAAAGAAGATGTGATCCACCACATAAAGGAACGCCGCAACCATTACGCCCCAGCCGAACCAATAGACACCGCCATAGGCCGCAAACACAATCGCCAGCCCGGCGTATTCCACAATCAACGTGCGCCGTTCGCCAAATTTGGACACCAGTTTGCCCAGCAACGGCGCGGCCACGATATTGATCATCAGGTTGATCAGATACAGGCGGGTGATCTCATGCACCTCAAAGCCGAATTTCTCGACCATCATAAAGCCCGCAAACACCACAAAGATCTGCCGCCGCGCGCCCGCCATGAACTGCAGCGCATAATAGAGCCAGTAGCGTTTGCGCAGGATCAGCTTTTTCACCTGCGGCGTCGGCGCTTCGAACTGTGGAAACGCAAACAGGCAGACCAGCGTCAACAGAACCGAGGCCCCGCCGGCCGTCATATAAACAATGTCATAACTCAGATCAAAAGGCTTCCACAGCCGTTCAATCGCCAGATAGACCACCAGCGTTGCAATGGATCCCGCCGACAACAGCCAGCCCAGAACCTGCGGTGCGCGCTCCTTGCTCAGCCATTGCAGCTGCAGCGATTGGTTCACCGTCTCATAATAATGAAAGCCGATCGACGACAGTAACGTGATCATCAAGATCCCGCCCATCGACGGAAACCACGCCGTCATCGCGGTCGCAACACCCAGCAGCAACAAGGAGACCACGGCCAAGACCTGCTCGCGCACAAACAGGATGATAAAGATCACACCAATCGCCAAAAAGCCGGGGATCTCGCGCACCGTATGCAGCAGGCCAATATCGCGCCCATCAAACTGGGCCATCTCAATCACAAAGTTATTGAGCAGCGCACTCCACGCATTAAACGCCATCGGCATGGCCAAAGCCATCAGGAACAACAGCACCACAGGTTGGCGCCAGCGCGGCAGCTGATCAATATCAGAGAGAGAGACTTGTCTAAACATGCGCTCCCCATACGCGCTTTTTTTCCCTCTGGCGAGAGGGGGCACCTTGCACAGCCCCCTCTGCACAGATGCGCAGAGCGGAGTATTCTTCTGTTTTCAAATGGATTTCACGCGGCGTGCCACAAGGCAATTAACATCGCAAACATTGTACCGATACGCAATCGCCGCAGTTTCTAAGCCCCAAATTGCGGGAAGCGTGTGGTGACCAATTCGACGATTTTCTGGGCCTCTTCCTGCGTCAGACCGCGCCCAAAGCGAAGGGTATTCGGTTGAAGGGCTCCAAGGGTGTTATTGTTAAAAACGATGCAGCCAGATGAAAACACACCCACTTGCCAGATCGCACGTGCAGGCATTTCGCCGGATAGATCAACCCTCAGAACGCTTACATCTAATGCCCGCAACCTGCGCCCCCGCTGCGGTGGTTTTCGGATGGCCTCGTCCAGAACAACTGTTTGCTCTGAAAACCGCGCATATCCGGTCCCACACGTAAGCCACGCAATCCCTCTAACTATAAAAAAGCAAAAAAGTAGGATGTGCGCCGGCCAAACCCAAACAAGGTCTTTTTGCACACCCAACAATACTTGCACTCCAAATCTGATCAAAAGGATTGAATGCGTATAGAGCTCCTAAGCAAACCACCTGAACGTAAATTGGGTTGGGACAAAGATTTCGATGGCATCAGACGTCTCGACCACTTTTGCGCGGCCTATCTGATGCGTTGCGACGGTGTCACTCATGACAGGTCCAATAATTAGCTGCTAAAAATACCAGCCACTTCATGACATTCCACCCGGGCCTACAAGCCACGAAACCGTGAACGACCAAGCATCTGCTGCAGAAAAGGATGCACAGCATACTCACACCTTATCCACAGACCGAATCTGCGTGACTTTGCGACCTCTCAGCAGAATTTTAGTATCTTAAAGTTTCCAAAACTCGACATTTTGATAACTCGCAAAATATTTGCGAGAATTTTTTCAAAATAAAACCAGAATCATAACTCCCCAAGCTAAAGCGCCCGGCAGGAAAAACCTGTCTTTTCTCGTCAAAAGAAGTTCTGCGGGTCGATATCCACGTTCAGACGCAGATCCCCCTTCAGCGGGACCGGTGCCAACCAGCGGGAGATGGCGTCTTGCAGCGCCACGCCCTTGTCCGCCTTGATCAACAACCGCACCCGATGACGGCCACGGATACGCGCAATGGGTGCAGGGGCGGGTCCAAACAACTGCGCGCCGACCTGCACCAGCGCGCCATTGTTGCGCGCCAGATGATTGCCCAGATCAAAAACCTGCGCCAAGTCCGGGCCGGACAAGACAATTCCCGCCATTCGCCCATAGGGCGGCACGCCCGCCACACGGCGCTGTTCGGCTTCGGCCCGCCAGAACTCTTCTTCATCTCCGGACAAGATCGCGCGGATCACCGGGTGTTCGGGCTGAAAGCTCTGCATCAAGGCTTCACCGGGGCGTTCGGCGCGACCCGCCCGGCCAGCCACCTGCCGCATCAGCTGGAACGTCCGCTCCCCGGCTCGTAAATCTGACCCCTGCAGCCCCAGATCCGCATCAATCACCCCGACCAGGGTGAGCAGCGGAAAATTGTGCCCTTTTGCAACCAATTGCGTGCCAAGGATGATGTCGGCTTCCCCGGCTGCGATCTCCTCGATCCGGGATTTCAAGGCGCGCGCCGAGGCAAACAGATCAGAGCTCAACACCGCAATCCGCGCCTCGGGAAACAGGCCAGCGGCTTCTTCGCCCAAACGTTCAATACCGGGGCCCACTGGCGCCATCTTGCCCTCGACCTTGCAGGAAGGGCATTCCGTGGGCACCGGCTTGGTCTCCCCACATTGATGGCACATCAGCCGTTTCAGGAACCGGTGCTCCACCATCCGCGCATCGCAATTGTCACAGGCCACCTGGGTGCCGCAGGCGCGACAGATGGTGACCGGCGCAAAGCCACGGCGGTTCAGGAACAACAGCGATTGTTCGCCGCGTTCCAGCCGCAGCTGCATCGCCTGCCGCAATGTGGGTGATATCCAGGTCCCCGACGGCAGCGCTTCGTTGCGCATATCCACCGCCCGCATCTCGGGCAGAACGGAGGCGCCAAACCGCGACGTCAGATCAAGGCGGCGATACTTCCCGGCCTGCGCATTGGCCCAGCTTTCCAGCGATGGCGTGGCCGAAGCCAAAACCACCTGCGCCGAACACATGGCCGCCCGCAGCACCGCCATGTCGCGGGCATTGTACAAAACACCGTCTTCTTGTTTGTAGGATGTGTCGTGTTCCTCATCGACGATGATTAATCCCAGATCACGATACGGCAGAAACAGGGCCGAGCGCGCGCCAATCACCAACTGCGCCGCACCCTGCCCAACCATGCGCCAGACCCGGCGGCGTTCGGTCATCGTCGCCCCGGAATGCCATTCCGCCGGCGTCGCGCCAAACCGCGCCTCAACCCGTTTCAGGAACTCTGCCGTCAGCGCGATTTCCGGCAACAGGACCAGCGCCTGCCGTCCGGCCCGCAGACAGGCGGCGACCGCCTCCAGATAAACCTCGGTCTTGCCCGACCCGGTGACCCCTTTCAAAAGCGTGGTGCCATAGGCGCCGCTTTTGACAGTTTCGTCCAGCGTGGCCGCGGCCGCAGCTTGGTCGTCGGTCAGGGTCTTGCTGGGCAGTTCGGGGTCCAGATGCGGATAGGGTTGATCGCGCGGTGTCTCCACCTCGATCAGGGCGCCCTGTTTCACCAGCCCCTTGACCACCGATGCGGTCACGCCTGCCATGTCCGACAACTCCTTGGGGGTGAAGGACAGGCCGCCAAACTCCTCCATCACCGCCAAAACCCGCTCACGGGCGTCGGTCATCCGGTCGGGGGTCTGGCTGCCCAATCGCAGCACTTTGCGCATCGACGGCGGATCCGACAGGCCCGGCGCGCGGGTGGCCAGACGCAGCATCGACGACATCGGCGTCAGGGTATAATCAGCCGCTTTGGACAGGAAATTGCGCATCTCATCGCGCATCGGGGCCACATCCAGCACCCGGATCACGGCCCGCAGTTTGGCCAGGTCGAAATCACCCGCCCCCGGCCCCCAAACCACCCCCAGAACCTTGCGCGGGCCTAGCGGCACCTCAACAAATGCACCGCGAAAACAGCCGCCCTCTGGCGCTTTGTAATCCAACAGACGATCCAGCGGCTGGCTGGTCAACACGCCGACACGCGCACCGGCCTGAAAGAACTCTGGATCATCGCTAGGTTCGGGCATGGACAAAATACGGGGACTCTCGCGGCCAACTGTGAATAATAGAGCCCTCTTGGCGAACGGGGTTTTCGCGGGGCTCCCTATCAGGTAAAGCCAAGTTGAACCGAGGCCAAGCCATCAGAAGGACCTGAAGGTATGAAATTCTTTGTAGACACCGCAGAAATCGACGCGATTGCTGAGCTTAACGATCTGGGCATGGTGGATGGTGTGACCACCAACCCCTCGCTGATCAAGAAATCCGGGCGCGACATTATTGAGGTGACCAAGGAGATCTGCGACCTGGTCGACGGTCCCGTCTCCGCCGAGGTGACCGCCGTTGATGCGGAAACAATGATCGCCGAAGGCCGCAAGCTGCTGGAAATCGCCGAAAACATCACCGTAAAAGTACCGCTGACATGGGATGGTCTGAAGGCCTGCAAAACCCTCAGCGACGATGGCCACAAGGTCAATGTGACGCTCTGCTTCTCGGCCAATCAGGCGCTTTTGGCAGCCAAAGCCGGCGCGACCTTTATCTCTCCGTTTGTGGGCCGTCTGGACGACATCAACCTGGACGGGATGGAGCTGATCGAAGACATCCGCATCATCTATGACAACTTCGGGTTCGAAACCGAGATCCTCGCGGCATCAATTCGCTCCGTGAACCATATTCTTGATTCGGCGCGCATCGGTGCCGACGTGATCACCGCACCGCCCGCCGTGATCAAATCCATGGTCAACCACCCGCTGACCGACAAAGGTCTGTCTGTCTTCCTGGCGGATATCAAAGCGGCAGATATCAAGATCCTCTGATCTTTTCCCATCCGGGACCATCAAAATAGCTGGCGCGTACCTGACCGGGTGCGCGCCTTTTTGCTGAAATGCCGCCGCCCCACCGGCGGCGACAGAAACCCTCGCACAGGCACCGCCGCCTGTGATATACCACCTCCAAGATATATAAGAGGCAGACGAATGAGCAGTTCAGCCCAATTGGAAGACCGCCTGCGCGCCGTCATTCTGGAAAAACCGGATGTGGTGCTGGACGATCCCAGCGTGATGGAGGCCCTGGTGGCCGCCAATGATCGCGCATTGGGGGCAAATGTTGTGGATATGCGCGGCATCGCCATGTCGCGGCTTGAGGCACGGCTGGACCGGCTAGAGGACACTCATCGCTCGGTGATTGCTGCCGCCTATGAGAACCTCGCCGGCACCAACCAGATCCACCGCGCGGTGCTGGCCATGCTGGATCCCCAGGACTTCAAAGCCTTCCTCGCCGCCCTTGACGGCCCGGTGGCCGAGGCGCTGAATGTCGACGCGTTGGCCCTCGTGCTCGAAAGCAACGCGGCCGAAGAGTCACAAGATGTCACCCGCGCCTCGGACGTGTTGCGCATCCTGCCGGCCGGGTTCATCCAGAAATACAACGGCGATGGCCGCAGCGCCCCGCCTCCTGTGGTCACCCTGCGCCAACTGCACGAAGGCGAGCCAATGATTCACGGTGAACAGGCGTCTTGGCTGCGTTCCGAGGCGGTGATGACCTTGTATCTCGGCCCCGGCCGCCTGCCTGCGATGCTGGTCTTTGGCTCAGAAGACCCCCATCAATTCACCCCCCAACACGGCACCGATCTACTGACCTTCTTTTCCGGTGTCTTTGAACGCACATTGCGCAACTGGCTGGCATGACCCTGATCTCTCCCGCCTGCCGCGACGCGCTTGAAAACTGGTTAGCCAGTATCAGCGCGCTGCAGGGGGCGTCGGAGAATACGGTCACCGCCTACGCGGGCGATCTGCGCGATTTCCTCGGTTTCATGAGCGCTCATTTCGGCGGCCCACAGGGGTTGGTGGCGCTCTCCGAGATCACCACGGGCGACATGCGCGCCTGGATGGCGGCCACCCGCGCCGACGGAGTCGGTGCCCGGTCGCTGGCGCGCAAGCTGTCCTCGGTCAAAGCTTTCTACCGTTGGCTGGCCGAACGCGAAGGGTTTGAACCCACCGCTGTCCTGTCGGCCCGCGCGCCAAAATTCACCAAGAAACTGCCCCGCCCCCTGTCCGAAGATGCCGCCAAAGCGGTGCTCGATACGGTGGCGCTGCAATCGGAAACGCCTTGGGTCAGCGCCCGGGACGTGGCTGTGGTGACCCTGCTTTATGGCTGCGGGCTGCGCATTTCCGAGGCCCTGTCGCTGCAGGGCCGCGATGTCCCCCTGCCCAATGTACTACGCATTCTCGGCAAGGGTCAAAAAGAGCGGATCGTCCCGGTGCTGCCCATCGCCCGTACCGCGGTTGACGACTACCTGAACCTTTGCCCCTTTGATCCGACCGCCGATGAACCGCTGTTTCGCGGCGTGCGCGGCGGTGCATTGTCGCCCAGTCAGATCCAAAAAGCCGTGGCACGCACCCGCGCCCAATTGGGCCTGCCACCAACGGCGACGCCCCATGCCCTGCGCCACAGTTTTGCAACCCATCTGCTGGAAGCAGGCGGTGATCTGCGCAGCATTCAGGAACTGCTCGGCCATGCGTCGCTCTCGACCACGCAGAACTATACGGCAGTCGACACGGCGCATCTGATGGATGTCTATCGGCGCGCCCACCCCAAGGCCTGAGTAAGATAACCGTTAAAATGCAAGGTAAATTGCGCCAGCATTCTGCGCGCCTCATTAACCTTGCTGGGCCATCTTGGCGGCACCGCTTTCCAGAAAGGAATCACCTGATGCTGCCCTCTGACGTCCCCGCTGCCCTCCTGATCCAAATGGCCGATGGCGCGCCCACATCACCGACCCCGCCGCTGCCAGGCCCCCTGCGCGCGCCCCGTGGCCGCATGATCGAGCTGCCCAGCAACGGCATCCCCTCCCTGTCCTTTACCGCCCTGACCGCCACCGACGGCGCGCCGACAAAACGCCTGCTGCACTAACACGCAAGGTAAAGAGCTGACGCCTGGCTGCCAACCCGCAGCCCGGCGCCAACCATCGCGTGAGGGGGCCGCTTTCACCCTTGAAGCGCTGCTTGAAATTCGTCATCACAGATACATGACACCACAGTTCCGCGCATTATCCGTACATCTCTTAACCGCAACCGGCGCCGTCTTTGCTATGTTGGCCATGCTCGCCGCTGTTGAAGCCAAATGGGACCTGATGTTCCTGTGGCTGGTGGTGGCCTTTGCCGTGGACGGCATCGATGGCCCGCTCGCACGCCACTACAACGTGCGCCGCTTTGCCCCCGAATTTGACGGGGTGCTGCTGGATCTGATCATTGATTACCTGACATATGTTTTCATCCCGGCCTTTGCCCTGTTCAAATCGGGTCTCATGGCGGGCTGGACCGGATGGGCGGCGATCATCGTGATCACCTTTGCCTCCGCCATGTATTTCGCCGATACCCGCATGAAGACCAAGGACAACTCATTCTCCGGCTTTCCCGGATGTTGGAACATGTTGGTGCTGGTGATCTTTGCGATTGAACCCAGCCATTGGACCAGCATGGCCCTGGTGACCCTCTTGGCGTTGGCCATGTTCCTGCCGCTCAAATTCATCCACCCGGTGCGCACGGTGCGTTGGCGGAAATTGTCTTTGCCGATGGCTCTGGCCTGGACCTTCTTTGCGGGTTGGGCGGCCTGGGTCAATTTCCATCCCGAAAGCTGGGCCCATTGGGGACTGGTGATCACCTCGGCCTATTTGCTGGTGGTTGGGATTGTCCAACAAATCATCCCCCAACGGGATGAAAACGCCCCCTAAATCAACAGGCCTGCCGCCCCTTCATGGCGCAGCAGGGCGACTTTGGTCTCGACGCCGCCTGCCCCGGAAAACCCGCCCAGTCCATTGGCCGCCAACACCCGGTGACAGGGGATCAGAACTGGCAACGGGTTCGCGCCACAAGCATTGCCCACCGGCTGCGCTGCACCGCCCAGGTCACGCGCTATATCGCCATACTGTCGCGTCTCACCAAAGGGGATAGCCTGCATCGCGGCACAGACCTTTTGCTGAAACGCGCTGCCTGCGAGCTGCATCGGCAGATCAAATTCCTGCAGACGCCCGGCAAAATAAGCCTCTAGCTGGCGCAGGGCTTCGCTGAGCAGATCCGTCGTCTCGGTCTCGACCCCTTCCCAGGTCAGACGCACCAAATACCCTGCATTTTCGCTCACAAACATCCGTCCAACCGGGGTCAAAAGTGAAGAAGTTCGCATAGATTCCTCTAAAATTTTACGTTGTTTTTAAACGGCTTACGGCATTTATCGCGATCAACGCGCCCGAGACCACCATATCTTGTGTCCCGACATCATAGCAACCTCCCATTGGTTAACGCACTAGCCGAAATTGTTAACCATTCGCCTTAAGTGCGCCCCGCTTTTCCTAAAATTCGCGTAAAACGTATTTAAGAGTTGTTAGGAAAGGTTAAGATAATGGTTGCAGTAAATGGCGTTACAAACACCACCAGCGTCAGCGTTTATCGTCAGATGAACAGCCACCTGAACGGCCACGGCGGAACCAAAGTCATGCCGACCCAGGACACGCCGGATGCCGGTTACCGGAATATGGGGGAAAAAGCGCCCGTTATCACCGACGCCAGCCGCCAATACGCGCAAAAGCTTTATGAAGCGCAGAACGCCCGCTACCTGCCCGGCAATGTCACGATGGAGCAAGCGGTGCAAAACCGTATCAACAACCCGCAAGAACGCTCTGAACACCAAAAGGCCCTGGATGCCGTGCGTGACATCCGCAGCGGCCTTTACTGAGGTCCGCTACCTGCCAGCGCCATGGCGGAAGAACAGCGCCGTTACGTTCTGAAAATGCGCGTGAACGGCTACCTTTAAAGCCATTCACGCCAAAGGACGCCTTACTGGATCTGCGACCAGAACGCTTCCAAATGCCGGGTCATGATCTGTTCGAACCGACCGCTATCCCGCAGTGCTTTTAGGCCCGCATTCACCCGGTACAAATGCGAGGTGCCACGCCAGTGACGTTTGGAAATCACCACGCTCAGATCTTCCTGCGAAATGGGACGCTCCAAAGGCACCACCTGCTCGCGCAGGCCCTCCGCAACGATGGTTTCAACGCCAAGGAACAGGTTCATCGCAACCGCGTCCACATCGCCATCATGCAGCAAGGCAAAACACCCCTGCGGCTGCGGTTGGTTGACAATGGTCACGTCTGCTTCTGTCATCCAGGAACGCTTCGTTTCATCTAGGTTGTGCCCGGAAAACGACACGGGCCGACAGATGGTTTTACCATTCAGGTCCGATGTCTCTGTAAATGCGAACGGCCGCTCTGCATCCACGAACAACATCATCGGCAAGCTCACCACCGGGTCAGAGAAGTGGAACCTCACGCAGCGCTCATGTGCAGGATCCGCTTCACAATCAGGCTTGATCCAAGGAAAGCCCATGTCGAACTGCTTGTCATCCAGCATAGGGAACAAATGCTGGGACCAATCGTCCTCCCAGCTTACCGCATATGACACTGGTGACGGCGCCAACTCCAGCGCGGCATTGACCAGTTCTGTCACCATCCCCTGCCCCGGCAGATCCTGCCCTGAAAACGGGCCAAAGTTACCACCAGTCAGCAAGGTCATCTCAGCGTCGACTTTGCGCAACGGCGTGGCGTCAGGCACGATCTCTTCTTCTGGGCACGGAATAAACAGGGTCCGGCCCGGAATGACCGTCGATGCCGCAAGCAGACGTTGGTTGCGGTAATAGATCAGGCTCCACCGTTCGCGATCGCCATAATGTTCCTCGGCGATAGAAAACAAGTTGTCGCCAGGCTTGGCAACATAGTCGACATTACAGATCGCAAAGGCAGCCGAGGGGGCAAACCCCAAGGCCAACACAACGCGAAGGATCCCAGGAAACAACAGCTTGTGCATGCCCGCCCCCTTAGAACCCGGCCCAGATGCGGGCCATATGCTGTTCGATGATCGCCTGATAGGCGCCAGTATCATGGATTTCACGTAGCCCGTCGTTCACCAAATCTAGAATTTTTTCCGCTTCCGGATGGGTCTTGTGAACAATCACATGCAATGCTTGGATCGCGATAGGTTCCGGGACAACTGTAAACTCGTCAGTTAGGCCTAACTCGGCAATATGAGCGCGACCGGTGAATTCATTCATCACCGTAGCATCCGCCTCACCGGCCAGTACCATTTCATAGCATTCGGTTGGCGTCAGCGGTTGAACCAGTGTGACCTTGCCATCGCGTAATAAGTTGCGACCGTCCTGGTCAAACAAATAGGCTTCATACCCCTGTGGGCGACAGAAGGTCTTACCAAAAAGGTCTTCGTCCTTGGAGAACGTCAGCGGGCGATCTTTGTCGGTAAACATCAAGACCAGCACCTCGAACATCGGGTCCGAGAAATGGAAGTTCACGCACCGCTCAGCCTCTGGGTCGTTCACGCAATCCGGTTTGTACCAAGGAAAACCAGCATCCAAGAGCGCGTTGGACAACAGTGGTTCCTCATGCGAGGTCCACAAATCCACCCAATGGATCGCGTAACCATCTAACGGATCGGCCGCTTTCATCGCTGCTTCCACGATCTCGGTCATCAGGCCGCCGGCGTGCAGTTCCTTGCCGGTAAAAGGTTCAAAATCATCTGCAGTTAGCAGGTTAATCTTGTGCCGCACCGCGGCGTTGCCTTGCGCAATCTCGACGGGTTGTGCTGCAGTTGGCTCTGCATCCGCGATGAGCTTACCACCTTCCAAACCAGTTGGCAGGCCGTCAAGGCAGGGGATGTTCAAATTCATGCCAACCCGGATTGCATTAGGACGAGCTCCAATGGCTTTAATGTTCTGGGTGTGGATCACGCTCCACTTTCCCACGTCTTTGAACAGCCGGTCTGCAATAAGCGACAGGCTGTCGCCGGATTGAACGGTATAGATCCCACCACAGGTCTCAGCAGCGGCGGATTGTGCAGCAAGGGTGCTCAACCCCAAAACAGCGGCAGTAATATAGTTCTTCATGTGTCCCCCTAAAGGCATGGCAGCACGGTGTGCAGACACCGCAAAAGTTATTTTTCTCAGAAGAAGATGCGGCTGGGCCTGCCCCTCGGATCACGCCCAGTCGAAGTTGACTGTCTTATTAGTTCGCAAACAGAGCCAAGATTGTTGGGCTGTCAACGCGCCCATCCGCCAGAACCAGACTGGAAGGAACCGTTACCTGCCCTGCGGCATAAGCCTCATTCAGCGCGGCATCTATTTCATCCTCGCTCAGCCCGTCTGCCAGCGCCTTAACAACCAGATCAAAAATATAGACAGGCTCGGCATCGACTTTCGAAGCAGTCGCCTTGGGGCTTTTCAGCGCCGCGAGTGTCCCGAGGGTCATTTTCTCAACAAGCGCCACATCCCTGTCTTTGGCATCGTCTGGCAGCGACGACAGATTGCTCACCAACAACAGTTTTTGCGCGGTAGAAACATGTGGGCCTGCGCTCTCTTCCGATTCAACCCTAGCTGCGGGCGCAGGCGCGGCCTCTTCAACCTCGGCAATAGCCTGAGCTGCCGGGATTGCAACTGCGGCCTCCACTGGAGCTGACACGACTTCCGCAGGGCTTCCCAACTTGCTCATCGCGGCGGAAATTGCCTCCTGCATCAGATCGCCAGACGCTTCAGTCTGCTCGACGCTCTCTTGTACAACCGCCACCGGCGCCACAATCGCCGCCTTGTCTGGCGCGACACTCGGTGTCACAATCTCGGGCACAGCGTCTTTTGCCACAGTTTCAACCCCTAAGGTCGCCTCTGGCACACTGGTTGTAACACGTGGTTCAAAAACAACTGCGGAAACAGGTTCAAGATTGGTCAACGACGGCTCGGGGGCGGGTACTATTTCTGCCTTGACCGCCAGAACCGGGTCATTGGTTTCGCCAGCAGCAATTTCGACCGACGCGGCGACTGCGAGTGCTTCTACAGCTGCGGGCACGGGCGCGGTCTGTACGGCAATGACCTCCCCCTGCGCAATCGCCTCGGACTTACCGCCTGCAAATTGCAAAACCCCTAACCCTAAGGCAAGAACGCCCAGCGCAGCTGCCGCCAATCCTAATGGCTTGAGCGAAGGCGACCGCCCTGCTTTGCCATCCAACGCAAAAGCCGCATCGCTTTGCGCACTGGCAGAGGCCAAAGATTTCGGCGTCATCCCTGCAGAGGGTTTGCTGATCTTGGCATTGAGCGCTTTTGCCGGACTGGCGTTTACCGCCTTCGCGGGGCTAACTTTTGCAGTCTTATTTTTTGCAACCCTGAGCTGTTCAACACTGGCAGGTGTCGCATCAGCTTTTTTGGTTTTATCTTGCTCGTCTGGCGTGGACTTCAAAGAAATCTTGATGTTCCCAGTCGACGAAACGCTTTTGACCTGAACCTGGCCCGCATCCGCTGCGTTTGCCGCTGGCTTTACTTTGGCATTCTTCAATTGCTCTTGCATGAAATATGCATCCCCCAAAAACTGGCACCCGAATTGCGAGCCACCACCGAAAATCTCCAATTCGTTAAGGGTTTCTTAACCATTCATAGTAAGTGGGTCAACATTTAGTGTCTCTCTCAAATCGACATACACTCAGCTGCGACATGAATAGTCACCCAACACATTCGCCCCATGTTTTACGGGTGATTTTCAGCCGCAAAGGCGCCGCAAAGACCAGCAATTGGACGGGTGCAAAGACTACCAGTGATTGCATTACACCTCCCAAGTGCCGTAGTAGACTAGATGCAAGATCCGACAAAAAAGGGCGCCCAGCGGACGCCCCTCTCACGAGAATATGACCGACGAAATCAGCCCAGCGCGTCGTTACAACGACCACAGACACCGGGATGGGCGAATTTGCCGACGTCTGGCAGGATCTTCCAGCAGCGTTGGCATTTCTCACCGTCGGCCTTTTCAAACACGACCGAGACACCGTCCACTTCGGGCATGCGGAAGGCTTCCGCCGGGCTTGGGTCGATGGTCAGGCTGATGTCCGAGGTAATGCAGACATCGGCAAAATTCACCGACTGCAGCGCCTCCAACACATCCGCCTCGCGCGCATGCACGACAGGCGCGGCTTCCAGAGAGGCCCCGATCACCTTGTCTGTACGTTGCACTTCCAGAGCCGAGGTCACAACGCGGCGCGCCTGACGGATCTTGGTCCATTTGGCGGCCAGAGGCTCGTTCAGCCAATCGCGTGGCGTGTCCGGCATATCGGTCAGATGGATCGAGCTGTCATCGCCTGGATAGCGCTCCAACCAGACCTCTTCCATGGTGAAGACCAGAACCGGTGCCAGCCATGCGGTCAGACGGTGGAACAGCAGATCCAGAACCGAACGCGCAGCCCGTGCATTCAGCGTGTCCCCATCGCAATAGAGCGCATCCTTGCGGATATCGAAGTAAAACGCCGACAGATCCACAGTGGCAAAGTTAAAGATCGCCTGCCACACGCCATTGAAATCAAAGGCTTTGTAGCCCTCGCGCACGGTGTGATCCAGCTCGGCCATCCGGTGCAGCACCCATTGCTCCAACTCGGGCATATCGGCGGGCTGCACACGTTGGTCCTCGGTGAAGTCCCCCAGCGAGCCAAGCATGAACCGCATGGTGTTGCGCAGACGGCGATAGCTGTCGGCGGTGCCCTTCAGGATTTCCGGACCGATCCGCTGATCGGCGGTATAGTCAACTTGCGCCACCCACAGACGCAGAATATCGGCGCCATATTGTTTAACCACGGCCTCGGGCACGATGGTGTTGCCCAGGGATTTGGACATTTTCATGCCCTTCTCATCCAGGGTAAACCCATGCGTCACCACGTTTTTATAAGGCGCGCGCCCCTTGGTGCCACAGGCCTGCAACAGGGACGAATGGAACCAGCCACGGTGTTGGTCGGTGCCTTCCATATAGACATCAGCAATACCGTCCTCGGTCCCGTCTTCACGGTCGCGCAGCACAAAAGCGTGGGTCGAGCCAGAGTCAAACCAGACGTCCAGAACATCAAACACCTGATCATAGGCATCCGGGTCGGCGATCCCGTCCAGCATCTTGGCCTTGAAGCCATCCTCATACCAAACGTCGGCACCGTGCTCCTCGAACGCGGCTTTGATGCGGGCGTTGACCTCATCATTGCGCAGCAGGAAATCCGCATCCGTCGGCAGCGCGCCGGATTTGGTGAAACAAGTCAGCGGCACACCCCAGGCACGTTGACGCGACAGCACCCAGTCGGGGCGGCTTTCGATCATCGAATGCAGGCGGTTGCGGCCGGTTTGCGGTGTCCAGGTCACCAGCTCGTCAATGGAACGCAGCGCGCGTTCGCGGATGGTATCGCCCATCTGCCCCATGCCATCATCCAGTTTGCGATCCACACCGGCAAACCACTGCGGCGTGTTGCGATAGATGATCGGAGCCTTGGAGCGCCAGGAATGCGGGTAGCTGTGTTTGATCTTGCCGCGCGCCATCAAGCCGCCGACTTCGACCAGCTTGTCGATGACGGTCTTGTTGGCATCGCCCTCACCGCCCTTGCGGTTCAGGATGTATTTGCCACCAAAGAACGGCAGATCCGCGCGGAAACCACCATCATCCATGACGTTATAGGTGATGACCTGCTCCAACATGCCCAGATCACGGTAGAGCTCAAACTCTTCCATACCGTGAGACGGCGCGCAGTGCACAAAACCGGTGCCTTCGGTGTCGGTGACAAATTCGGCAGCGCGGAAGTCGCGGATACCGTCCCATTCGCCATTGCCCCCTTCGGCTCCGGCCAACGGGTGGGTCAGACCGATACCCGCCAGATCCTCGGTCGGAACATCGCTGACGCGGGTGTATTGTCCTTCTTCAAGACGGGCGCGTTTGAACACATCCGCCGCCAGATTGTCGGCCAGAACGTATTTGTCGCCCACATTCACCCAGCTCTCATCCGGGGTGCCGGTGACCTCATAGAGACCATAGGCAATGTCTTCGCCGTACACGACCGCTTTGTTTGACGGCATGGTCCAGGGCGTTGTGGTCCAGATCACCACATAGGCACCGGCCAGTTTGTGGTCCGCAGGTTCCGCGACCTTGAACTTCACCCAGATGGTAAAGCTTTCCTTGTCGTGATACTCCACCTCGGCCTCGGCCAGGGCGGTTTTTTCCATGGGCGACCACATCACCGGTTTGGAGCCCTGATACAGTGTGCCGTTCATCAGGAACTTCATGAACTCATCCGCAATCACCGCTTCGGCGTGGTAGTTCATGGTCAGATAGGGATCTTCCCAATTGCCAGTGATGCCAAGACGTTTGAACTCTTCGCGCTGGATCTTTACCCATTCATCGGCAAAGGCGCGGCATTCCTGGCGGAACTCAACAACGGGTACGTTGTCTTTGTTCTTGCCCTTCTTGCGGTATTTCTCTTCGATCTTCCACTCGATCGGCAGGCCGTGACAGTCCCAGCCCGGCACATAACGCGCATCAAACCCCATCATCTGGTGGGAGCGGACGATCATATCCTTGATCGTTTTATTCAGCGCGTGACCAATGTGCAGGTGACCGTTCGCATAAGGCGGGCCATCGTGCAGGGTAAAGGGGGTGCGGCCCTCTTTTTCCCGCAGGCGATCATAAACACCGATTTTCTCCCAACGATCCAACCATGCGGGCTCGCGCTTGGGCAGGCCTGCGCGCATGGGGAAGTCGGTTTTCGGAAGGTTCAGCGTGTCTTTGTATTCGGGCGTGTCGGCGCACATGTGTGGCGTCCTTTGAATGATCTGTCGAAATTTGGATATTCGGAACGGTGCGAAGTCTCAAGCACCTTTGCCCGGCGTCTCGCATGCTCCCGAAAGGGATCAGAGCGCCGGGTTCATAATTCGAATAATGTTGGCCACACGATGGGACATGGCCCGCGTTATAGGCACTGATCCGAGCAGGGTAAAGTACCGACGAATGCTTCAATCCTGTCACGATCATGTAACTTGCAAAGTGGATTTTTAACGGTTATCACAAGTGCAACCATCAAAACTGGCTTTTGACGGTGTTACGGGGCCGCAGTTCACAGCGATTTCAGGGCACCGCTCCCATAGGCCGGACCTATTTGTCGCGGAGATGATTGATGAAATTTTGGAACTTCCTGCTTGGCAAACGCACACCTGTTGCGACACCAGCCACGGCCCCTGCAGCCCAGCCCAAGCGTATTTTGCACATCGTGGCCTCACCACGTGGCGCGGACTCGCAATCGTCGAAACTGGCCAATGCCTATCTCGACACCGTTGAGAAAGAGAACCCAAATGCGGTGATCGACGTCATCGACCTGTGGGACGCGGAGTTGCCTGAATTTGACGGTGACAAAGCTGCGGCCAAGATGACGTTCTTTGGCGTGGGTGAAATGGACGGCCAGCGCCAGACCGCCTGGGATCACGTGGTGGCCATCACCGAACGCTTTACCCAAGCCGATGAATATGTCCTGTCGGTGCCCATGTGGAACGGCGGCATTCCCTATCGTCTGAAGCAATATATCGACATCATCACCCAGCCCGGTCTGACCTTTGGTTTTGGTCCCGAAGAGGGGTATTTCGGCCTGCTCAAAGGCAAAACCGCCCGCGTCTTTTACACCGCTGGCGTTTATGCGCCGGGTGCGGATGCGAAATATGGTGCAGATTATCACTCGGCCTATTTGACCTGGTGGCTGAACACCATTGGCGTAACCGAGATTGAGATGGTGCGCTTCCAGCCGTCGCTTGTGACTGCGGATCAGGAAGGCGACCAAAAGGCCGCCGTTGAACGCTCCACCGCATTGGCACAAGCGGCAAAGTAATCAGACATCCCTCTTTTTGAGGTGTCGTTTTCCGACCCCCGGCCCCCACAGGCCGGGGGTTTTGCGTTCTAGCGGTGACTTACCAGTATTTCGGGTTGTTAACCGCCTTCACCCAGCATGACAGCGCCGCAGCCTCGCAAAAGGGTTAAGGAATGCTTGCAATGTTTCGCACGCGAAACAATTGATCGTACGGTCAAAGCGCAACGGATCGTAAAAAATGCCCCCCTCATCGGGGGCCCGTCGGGATATTGGGGAACAGGCGCACAATCACGCCCAAAAGAAACGCGGTGCTGATGCCGAAACACAAAAGCCCGGTGATTGCCGCAAAGGTTGCAAAGATCCGCACCCCCGGCTCCAATGTGATGTCGCCATATCCAAGGGTCGTATAGGTGACGAGGGCGAAATAAAACGCGGTCTCCAGCCCCTCGATCGCGCCGGTCCAGATGAAGGCCAGCGCCCATATCCAGATCTCAAACGCGTGGGCCAGAACCATGCACAGAACGCCGACCGCAAGGATCGCATTGTCATGCAGCCAGCGCCGGGTTCCGTCCAGCCGCTCCCCCACAAACACCGTGAACCGGATGCTGCCCGCAAGGATCACGACATGGATCAGGGCGCTGACAACCAGCAGTCCGGATCCGTGAAATATTTGCCCAATTAAGGTCATACCCATTAAAACCCACTTCCCAGATTGTGTGCCTGCGTTATGCTCTGATTAAACACGCAGATCTTGGAGCTGTTAAATGTTTAATTTCAAGCCATATTTTATCACCGCCCTTTGCCTGGCCTTGCCAGCGGCACCGGGGTTAGCTCAGGACGTCGCACGACCGGCAAAAGTGTTTACGGTGGAAGAAGATAGCGGCAAGGTCAGCCGCACCTACCCCGCCATTGTGCTGCCATCCGAGGAGGTGGAGCTGTCGTTTCGGGTCAGTGGTCGGGTGTTGGAGCTGCCCATTCGCGGCTCGATGCAGGTGGCTAAGGGCGATGTGATTGCCCAGCTTGATCTGCGTGATTTCCAGACCCAAGTGGCCCAGCTTGAAAGCCAGCGCGACCAGGCGGCGGCTCAGTTGGCGGAATTAAAGGCGGGGCTGTTGCCCGAGGAAATTGCCGCCCTTGAGGCCGCGGTTGCCTCGGCCCAGGCGCAATATGATCAGGCCCTGGAGCAGGCGGAGCGCACACGCCAATTGGTTGAGCGCAACGTTGCCTCGCAAGCCACGCTGGACACGGATGAGGCCAATTTGCGGGTGGCTGACGCCAATCTGGAAGCGCAAAAAGAGCAGCTGGCCCTGGGTCAGCTGGGCGCGCGCGACGAAGAGGTGGCGGCGGGCGAAGCGGCCCTTGGCACAGTCGAGGCGCAGCTGCAGGTGGCGCGCAACAATCTGGCAGATGCCACGCTGGTTGCCCCGTTTGACGGGATGATAGGGCGGCGCGATATTGACAATTTCACCAACATTCAGGCCGGCCAGACCGTGGCGTTGCTGCAAAAACTGGAGCCCTTGCATCTGACCTTTGATGTGCCGGGCCCCGATGTTACGGTGCTGACCGCAGGCGGGGTCGACCAGATCGTCAACACCGCCAGTTTCGACGCCATTGACGGCGATCCGGTGGTGGCCGAAGTGGTGGAATTTGCCCTGCAGGCAGACGCCAGCACCCAGACCTATCGCGGGCGTGTGGCGGTGCCGCAGCCCGAGGATGTGATCTTGTTGCCCGGAATGGCCGGTCAGGTGACCGCCACCGCCGCGGCTGAGGCACAGGCGATGCGCATTCCGATCACCGCACTGGCGGCAACGCCCGACAGCGCCCCCTTTGTCTGGGTTGTGGGGGCCGACAACACCGTCAGCCGCCGTGATGTCACCCTGGGTGAGGCCAAGGGCGACAAGGTGCAGGTGTTGGACGGTTTGCAGCCCGGTGAACAGGTGATTGCCGCCGGGGTCAGCCAGATCCAGGACGGTATGGAGATCCGCCCCTTTACCCGTTTTGGAGGCTAAGACATGGATCTTGCCCGTTTTGCCATTTCCAAACGGCTGATCTCGGCTGTTTGCACATTTCTGATCCTCTATGCCGGGTATTTTGCCTATACCGCCCTGCCCCGGTTTGAGGATCCGGAATTTATCATCCGTCAGGCGCAGATTATAACGCCCTACCCCGGTGCCTCTGCCGAAGAGGTCGCCAATGAAGTCACTGAGGTGATCGAGAACGCGCTGCAACAGCTGCAGGGTGTGGATGAGGTGCGATCTGTTTCATCCCCCGGCCTCAGCACGGTGACAGTGGAGTTCACCATCCAGTCGACGCCGGATTACCCTGACCTGTATGAACGCTTTGCCCAGATGCGGGCCAAGGTGGATGACGCGCAGGCGGATCTGCCGCCCAATGCGCTTGATACGCAGGTCTATGATGATTTTGGCGATGTTTACGCCGTCTATTATGCGGTGATGGGCGACGGCTATACGATGACCGAGCTCTATGAATACGCCAAGGATCTGCAGCGCGAACTGGTAACTGTGCCGGGCGTGTCCAAAGTGATCCTGAACGGGGTGCAGGATGAGGTGATCCATGTGGATTACTCCCCCGCGCGTCTGGTGGGGCTGGGCCTGTCGACCAGCCAGATCGCCAGCGTGTTGGAGGGGCAAAATCTGGTGACACCGGGCGGTTCGATCCAAGCCGGGCGCAGCCGGTTGGATGTACGCGCACGTTCCGGCGTGTCGACGGTGGATGCGATCAGCAACCTGTTGATCACCAATCCGCAAACCGGTGCGTCTTTTCGCCTGTCGGACATTGCAACCGTCAGCCGGGGTTTGAAAGAGCCTGCAACATCGCTGCTTTACCGGGATGGGCGTCCTGCGGTGGGGATCGGGATCTCCAACAATCTGGGCGGCAATGTTGTCAACATGGGCGAGGCCGCCAAGGCCAAGCTGGACTCGCTGATCTCTGAACGTCCCCTCGGGATGGAGGTGGTTGCGATCTCGGACCAGTCGGTCTCGGTCAAACAATCGGTGAACGATTTTGTAATGAATGTGGTGCTGGCGCTGGCCATTGTGGTGGGCACCTTGCTGATTTTCATGGGGTTGCGGTCCGGGATTTTGATGGGTGGCATCCTGATGGTCACCGTGGCGGGAACCTTGATGGGGATGTATCTTTATGGGCTCGACATGCAGCGAATTTCCCTTGGGGCGCTGATCATTGCCTTGGGGATGCTGGTCGACAATGCAATTGTGGTGGTCGAGGGCACATTGGTGCGCGTCCAAAAAGGCGAAGGCGCGGCCGAGGCGTCGATTGCGGTGGTCAACCAGACCAAATGGCCGCTGTTGGGCGGCACCGTGGTCGGTCTGCTGGCGTTCTCACCGGTTGGGTTTTCCCCGGACAACACCGGCGAATATGCGGGCAGCCTGTTCTGGACGATCTCCATCTCGCTGTTGTTCTCATGGTTGGTGGCGATCTGGCTGACGCCCTATTTCTGCACCCTGTTGTTGAAACCGGGAACCGGTACGGGCGAGGTGCAGGAAAACATCGTGCTGCGCCAATATCGTCGCTTCCTCGATCTGGCGATCCGCCTGCGCTATGCGACCGTGGCGCTGGTTGTGGGGCTATTTGCCTCGGCGCTTGTGCTGTTTTCCTTTGTGCCGGCCGGGTTCTTTCCCAGCTCGACCCGACCGCAATTTGTGGTGGATTTCTTCCTGCCGGAGGGCAGCGACATCACCGCAACCCAGGCTGATATCAGCGAGATTGACAGCTATATCCGCACCCTGCCCGGCGTGACCTCGACCAATACATCCGTGGGCAGCGGCCATCTGCGGTTCATGCTGATCTATGAATCCGAGAACCAGAATTCCGCCTATGCGCAGATCCTTATTGATGTGGAGGATTTCAACCAGATCGACGCATTGCAGGGGGATCTGCAGACCTGGGTCAATGCCAACTACCCGGATGCCAATGCCAAGGTCTGGAAGTTCGTGCTGGGCCCCGGTGGCGGCTCCAAGGTTGAGGCGCGGTTTACCGGACCTGAGGCTGCAACCCTGCGCCAATTGGCGGATGCGGCCAAGGTGATCATGAATGATGCCGGCGGTGTCGCGGTCAAGGACGATTGGCGCGAACAGGTGCCGGTGATCCGACCCGTGATCAACACCCAAAACGCCCGACGGCTGGGCCTGACCCAGGGGGAAATTTCCAACGCGCTTTACACCCATTTGAACGGCGCGAGCCTGGGCGTTTACCGCGAGGGGGAGGAGTTCCTGAACATCGTCATGCGCGCAATTGAGGCCGAGCGCAACGATGTAGGCGAGCTGCACAACATCCAAATCTATTCGCAAGTCATCGGCGGCTATATCCCGATGACCCAGGTGGTGGACCGCTTTGATGTGGTGTTTGAGGCCGGAAACCTGCGCCGAATTGACCGAGAGCTGGCAATTCTCGCGCAGGCCGACAATGCGCCGGGTGTCTTGTCCGGCGATCTGTTTGACGCGGTGCGCCCCGCAATCGAGGCGATCGAACTGCCGCCCGGATATGCGCTGGAATGGCGCGGCGAATATGGCAATTCGGCTGACGCCAATGCGGGTCTTGCCGCCACCATGCCGCTGGGATTTGGCGCGATGGTGCTGGTGGTGATCTTCCTGTTTAATGCGGTACGTCAGCCGTTGATCATCTGGCTGACGGTGCCCTTGGCGCTGATCGGTGTGGTCTGGGGGCTGGCGGCGACGCAAACCCCGATGGAGTTCATGGCGATCTTGGGCGTGTTGTCTCTGACGGGGATGTTGATCAAGAACGCCATTGTTTTGATTGACGAAACCGACAGCCAGATCGCCGATGGCAAGGCCCGCATGCAGGCGGTGGTCGACGCCGCCGTCAGCCGGGTGCGGCCCGTGTCGCTGGGGGTTTTGACCACGGTTCTGGGCGTGGTGCCGCTGATCTGGGACCCGTTCTTCAAATCCCTGGCGGTGGTGATCATCTGCGGTTTGAGCTTTGCCACCATCTTGACCCTGATCGTGGTGCCAACACTCTACGCCATTTTCTTCCGTGTTCGTATCGATGAGGTTGAAGGATAAAATATTCCTCTGGCAAGCTGCTGCTTGCCAGAGGACCTAGATGTCCAAAACAAATTCTAAAGCAGTATATGCTATTTGAATTTTTTCAGTCGGATGGTCGTGGTTTCCCCACTAGATCCGGCACAATATCGACCACTTTCTGATACTGCCAACAAAGGTGGCTCATGGAAAATGCCAGGGTACTGTTGTCCGAGAGAACAAGCCTATCGGTCTTTTCACCGCTGCCTTTGATCGTCCCGACCACAGAAACCTGATCATTTGCCTTCAGATCCAAGGTGACGTCACCGGACAAAGTGACCTGTGTACCAGAGGTATACCCCGTGACATAAAACACTGAGTCGATCACACGAAAACTGCGCTTAAATATTGCACTGCCGGCCGGGGCGGCCAAAGCCACGGCATTTAGCTCTTCAATCACTTTGTCCCAATTACTCACGCCCACAAATACCCCTTTGTAGACCTTGGTGGAATCGATTGATGTGTCGGCCGCGACGCCTATGTTCGCTTGTTCGCCTGCCGCCAGAGTAACTTTGGCATTGCCTTTCGCGATTAATGTGCCGTCGATTGTAAATTCGGTTCCGAGGCTGGTACCGTCAGTTTGTGTAGAACCAATATGTCCAAAACCATTGCGATGCAGAGGGCCCAGAACACCTTTTCCTGTAATGCGACCGATCTGCCCCGGCGCTGCCACGTCTTCGGCCCCCTTGGTCATATACCGAGTACCATTATAGACAAACTACTTGCCTTTGCTTCCAATCTCATCCGCCGATACCGGCGCGACTGGCCGAACCAACGGTGCCAAAAATAGCGTCCGCATCACGTACAATCCCTTATAGAATACATTGATAAAATTGCACCTCATGGGTGATTGAGAGTTCATCAAATAGTAGACTTTTAATGTTGACGGGCCTCAATGCGAAATCATCCACGGGCGTTTGGTTGGGAAGCTTTTGGAGCCGTCCGGGCGATAGAGCGTTTTGCTTTTCTTTTTGGTGCCGCCGCCACAACAGCCGCAATTGGGGCCGTGTTGGGTGCTGCGTTTTGGGCTGTCGGCGGCGCGTTCGTTGGTGGCGTGCGCATTGCGGCGATTGCTGTCCATCGTGGCGAGGTTCGGGGCGGTCATCATGACGCGCGGGGCCTCGGTGCCGCATTCGGGACAGCTGCAGGGTTTGTCATAGGCAGAAATTTTGCCCAGCGCTTCGAACGGGCCGCAGTCGTCGCACCAATATTCATAAACTGGCATTTGTAGATCTTCCTTGGGCTGCAAAGAAAGGAGCGTATCCGGGCGGCCTGTGGGTGCCACCCGGCGGTGTGATCTGAAACCATGTGGGATCAGAGGTCGGGTGCCAGCGGCACGTCGATAGAGCCATCGAGATACTTCTGCGGCCCATTGGCGTTTGGCATCATGTCCCATTGGAAGATGTCATTGGGCAGCCAAAGCGTGGCGCAGGCGTTGGGAACATCCACCACGCCCGAGATATGCCCCTGTACCGGCGCAGTCCCAAGGATCGCGTAAGCCTGTGCGCCCGTGTAGCCAAATTTCTTGAGGTATTCGATGGCGTTCAGGCAGGCCTGGCGATAGGCGACATGGACATCCAGGTAATGCTGCGTGCCTTCTTCGTCGACGCTGATGCCTTCGAAAATCAGGTAGTCATCATATTTCGGCGTCATTGGCGAGGGTTTGAAGATCGGGTTTTTGATCCCGTATTTCTCCATACCACCTTTTATCAGCTCGACCTTGATATGCAGCCAGCCGGCCATTTCGATTGCACCACAGAACGTAATCTCGCCGTCACCCTGGCTAAAGTGCAGATCCCCCATTGAGAGGCCCGCGCCATCGACATAGACCGGGAAATAGCAGGTGGAGCCGCGGCTGAGGTCTTTGATATCGCAGTTGCCGCCATGTTCGCGCGGCGGCACGGTGCGGGCACCTTCGGCGGCGGCTTGGTCGCGCGCGTCGCCTTTTAGCGCACCCATATGGGCGCTTTGGGTGTTGGGCAGGCAGGCCAGGGTCGGCACCCGTTCGGGGTCGGTGTTGAACAGGGCGGTTTCGCGGGTGTTCCAGGTGTCCAGCATCTTGCGATCTGGCAGACAGCCGATCAGGCCCGGGTGAATAAGGCCCGCATATTTGACGCCCGGCACGTGGCGCGAGGTGGTGAACATGCCATGAAAGTCCCAGATCGATTTCTGCGCTTCTGGGAAATGTTCGGTCAGAAAACCGCCGCCGTTTTGTTTGGAGAAAAAGCCGTTGAAGCCCCAGTTCATCTCTTCCTTGGCGCCGATATCCAGGATCTCAACCACCAGAAGGTCACCGGGTTCCGCGCCTTTGACGCCGATGGGGCCAGAGAGGTAGTGCACCTGCTCCAGCTCTACATCGCGCACGTCCGAGGCATCGTCGTTGTTTTGGATCTGGCCACCGGTCCAATCGTAGGTCTCGACCTTGAAATCATCGCCGGGATTGACCCAGATGTTGATCGGAATATCCGGGTGCCAGCGGTTGTGGACGTTTTCATTGGTGTGTGGGCTTTCGCTCAGATCGACCGAGATCAACGTGTCCGAAGTGGTTCCAGTATAAAGCGTGTCGGGCATCTTTCATTCTCCCTGTTTTGAATGCGTTAGACCGAGAGGAATTTTGAGACCTTGGCCTCATCAATTCCGTCGCGGGGGCTGTCGTGGACAAATTCGCCGTTCTCGATGACCATCACCCGGTCCGCCACATCGAGGGCAAAGCTGAGGACCTGTTCGGAGACCACAATCGTGAGCCCCTTTTGGTCGCGAATTTTGCGAAGGGTGCGGGCCATTTCGCGGATGATGGACGGCTGGATGCCTTCGGTGGGTTCATCCAGCAGCAAAACCTTGGGGTTGGAGGCCAGCGCGCGGGCGATTGCCAGCTGTTGCTGTTGGCCACCCGACAGGTTGCCGCCGCGCCGGTTCTTCATTTCCAAAAGAACCGGGAACAGTTCATAAATATCGCCGGGCACTTTGCTCTGGCCGGTGACGGTCAGTCCGGTTTCGACGTTTTCCTCTACCGTCATCGCAGAAAAGATCATCCGCCCCTGCGGCACATAGGCGATGCCACTGGCCACCCGTTGGTGGGATTTCATGCCGGTGATGGCGGTGTCACCCACGGTGATTGCACCGGTTTTTTCTGGCACGATCCCCATCAGGGTCTTCATCAGCGTGGTTTTCCCCATGCCGTTGCGCCCCATAATGGCGACGATTTCTCCGGGTTTGACGTCCAGATCCAGACTGTGCAGAACCTCGGATTCGCCATATGCGGCGCGCAGATCGCTGACATTCAGCATTGTAGCTCTCTCCTTTTCGTTAGTGACCGAGGTAGACTTCGACGACTTTTGGATCGTTCTGGACCCGCTGCATGGAGCCTTCGGACAGGGTCTTGCCCTGGTGCAGAACAGTGACGCGGGTGGCGATGTCTTCGACAAAACCCATGTCGTGTTCGATCACGATGACGCTGCGGTCGGCGATAATGCGGTTCAAAAGCTCTGCGGTTTTCTTGCGCTCGGCCACGGACATGCCCGCAACGGGTTCATCCAGCATCAACAGCTCGGGGTCCTGGATCAGCAGCATGCCGATCTCCAGCCATTGTTTTTGTCCATGGCTGAGATAGGCGGCCTTTTCATCCAGTTGATCGTCGAGAAAGATCGTTGTGGCGATTTCCTGAATGCGGGTTTTGACAGTGTCGTCGCGTTTGAACGCCAGCGCGCCAAACACCCCGTGCCCCTTGGGGTAGGAGAGTTCGAGGTTTTCAAACACCGTCAGATCCTCATAGACCGAGGGCGTTTGAAATTTGCGCCCGACGCCCGCATGCACGATCTGGTCCTCGCGCATCTCCAGCAGTTCCTGCCCTTTGAATTTGACCGAGCCTTCGGTGGCTTTGGTGCGGCCACAGATCAGATCCAGCACCGTGGTCTTACCCGCCCCATTGGGGCCGATGATCACCCGGCATTCATTGGGTTCCACATAAAAGCTGAGGTCATTCACCGCCTTGAAGCCATCAAAGCTGACCGTCAGCCCTTCGACCCGGAGCACGTATTTGTCGTTCATCTTGTTCATGAGATGGCTCCTATTCCGCGGGGGTGCTTTGCTGCGCGGGGCTGGCCGGCGCAGGCGATTTCTTGAAGGCTTTCAACAGGCGCGGTTCGATTTTTTCCACCCAGATGCCGGCCAGACCATTGGGGAAGGCCATAACCACCGCGATGAACAACCCGCCCAGGCCAAACAGCCAGAGTTCCGGGAAGCTTTCGGAGAACGTGGTTTTGGCCCAGTTCACCAAAAGCGCGCCGTAGACTGCGCCGAGGATCGACAGGCGTCCGCCGACAGCGCAGAAGATCACCATTTCAATCGAGGGGACGATGCCCACCAGCGTGGGGGACATGAACCCCACCTGGAGGGTGAACATCGCCCCGCCGATACCGGCAAACCCCGCGCCCAGACAGAAGATAAAGATCTTGAAACTGGCCACGTCATAGCCGGAGAAGCGCACTCGGTCTTCTTGGTCGCGCATGGCGATCAGAAGGCGACCGAGCTTGGACCTGCGCACGAATTGCGCTGCAAAGAGCACCGCAAATAGGAGGATGCCATTGACGTAATAAAGCGTTTCCTTGGCCTCATCGGTGCGGATGTCCCAGCCCAGAAGGGTGCGCAGATCGGTGATGCCGTTGACGCCGCCGGTAAAGCCTTGCTGGCCGATGATCAGGATCGTCAGGATCGCGGCAAAGGCCTGGGTGATGATGGCAAAGTAGACTCCGCCCACGCGGCGACGGAACATGGCCACCCCGATGATAAAGGCAAAGACCACCGGCACCGCCACCACAGCAAACAGCGCAAATGTGAGCGAGTGGAAGGGTTCCCACCACCAGGGCAACGCGGTGAGCTGGTTCCAGTCCATGAAATCCGGGATGCCGGGGGTGGATTGGATGGCGGTGTTTTCCGGGGTCGAGGCCTCAAGCTTCAGAAACATCGCCATGCAATAGCCGCCCAGCCCAAAGAACACGCCCTGGCCAAGGCTGAGGATCCCCCCAGCCCCCCAACACAGGGCCAGACCAATGGCGACAAAGGAATAGGTGAGGTATTTGCCAAAGAGGTTCAGACGAAACGTGTCCAAAACGGCTGGCAGCAACAGGAAGATGACGCAGGCCAGGATGGCAAAGCCGATCATCTCGGAGCGGGTGAAGAGTGCGTTCGCTTTCATGGCTGGCTCTCCTTACTTGCGCAGTTTCATGGCAAAGAGACCCTGCGGGCGGATCATCAAGATGCCGACAATGATCAAAAGCGTGAGAACCTTGGCCATGGATCCAGACAGGAAGAATTCCATGATCGATTGCGCCTGGCTGATGGAAAACGCCGAGGCGATGGTGCCCAACAGACTGGCCGCGCCGCCAAAGACCACCACGAGGAAGGTGTCGACGATATAAAGCTGTCCTGCAGTGGGTCCGGTGGAGCCGATCATGGTGAAGGCAGAGCCTGCGACACCCGCAACCCCGCAGCCGATCCCATAGGTCATCCGGTCGGTCCATTCGGTGTTGATGCCAACCGCACCGGCCATCACCCGGTTCTGGTTGATCGCACGCACCTGTTTGCCCCAGCCAGAGCGGAACATCATCACATAAACCGCCAGGGAAATGCCAACCGCCAGCACCATCACAAAAATACCGTTGATCGGTATTTCGATCAGATCGGTCACCGGCATAGACCCCATCATCCAGTCCGGAATGCTGACGCCGACCTCGCGCGCGCCAAAGATCGAGCGGTAGAGCTGTTGCAAAATCAGGCTCAACCCCCAGGTCGCCAGCAGCGTGTCCAGCGGGCGTTTGTACAGGTGCCGGATCATCGCCCATTCCACGAACAGCCCCAACGCCCCGGAGGCGATGAAGGCGAGGATCATGGCGAGGAAGAAATACGCGCTAAAGAGTGCGGGCAGATAGGCGGCAAAGAAATTCGACACCAGATAAGTGACATAGGCCCCAAGGATCATGAATTCACCGTGGGCCATATTGATGACCCCCATCTGGCCAAAAATAATGGCCAGTCCAAGCGCCATAAGCACAAAGACGGAAAACAAGATCAGGCCGGCAAAGCCCTGCATGGCGAAAATCGCGCCAAGCTCGGACATGGAATAGTCGGCAAACATGCAGTTACCCCCGCGTGGATGGAGTTTTTTGATTATCGGAGAAGAAAGCGGGTGGCGGGCCGCAGCCAGCCCGACCACCCTAGGCCCAGAGCGAGATGCTCGTGGGATTTATTGATAACCTTCCGGGAAGGGATCCGGTTCGACCAGATCTGCCGTTTCAAAGACCACATCATATTGTCCATCAGCCTTGGCCAGACCCACACGGGTTTTGGACCACAGATGGTGGTTGTCGTGGACTTTGACGTAGCCTTCGGGCGCGGATGTCAGCTCGATCCCCGGTGTTGCGGCGCGAACTTTGTCGACGTCAAAGCTGCCGGCTTTTTCAACCGCGGCTTTCCACAGCCATGGACCCAGATATGCGGCCTGGGTCACGTCACCGATCACCATGTCATCGCCCCACATTTCCTTGAAGGACTTCACAAAGGCTTCGTTGTTGTCGTTTGTGAGCGACTGGAAGTACTTCATGCAGGCATAGGCACCTTCGATGTTCTCACCGCCGATGCCGCGGATCTCATCCTCGGTCACGGAAATGGTCAGAACCAGCGGGCTTTCCTTGGTCATGTCGATGCCAGCGGCTTTGAGCTGTTTGTAGAAGGCCACGTTCGAGCCGCCCACGACGATGGCGTAAATCACATCCGGCTTTTTCAGGCGGATCTTGTTGATGACCGAGTTGAACTGGGTGTGACCCAGTGGGTAGTACTCTTCCCCCACGACCTTGGCGCCATCGAGGTAGTTTTCGATGTGTTTGCGCGCGATCTTGTTGGAGGTGCGTGGCCAGATGTAGTCAGAGCCGAGGAGGTAGAAGCTTTTTGCGCCCTTTTCCTTGGCAACCCAATCCAGACCCGCGATGATCTGCTGGGTGGCCTCTTGCCCGGTGTAGATCACGTTGGGCGACTGCTCGAGACCTTCATAGAAGGTCGGATAGTAAAGGAAGCCGTTGTACTGTTCAAAGACCGGCAGAACCGCCTTGCGGCTGGCCGAGGTCCAGCAGCCCATGACGCTGGCGACCTTGTCGTTGACCAACAGCTTCTTGGCCTTTTCTGCGAAGGTCGGCCAATCGGATCCGCCGTCTTCCTGAATGTACTCGATCTTGCGACCAAGAATACCGCCCTGGGCGTTGATTTGCTCGATCGCCAGTTTCTCTGCCTGCACCGAGCCGGTCTCGGAAATCGCCATTGTGCCGGTGATAGAATGCAGGATGCCGATGGTTACGGTGTCATCGGTCACCGCAAGGCCGGTGGTGTTGATCTCAGCCGTGGGATATTCCGCAGCCTTAAGTTGCTTGGGTAAAAACAGTGATGCCGTCAGAGCTGTGCCGCCCGCCAGTACCGCACGGCGGTTCACCCCTGAATTTGGTTTTTTTGAAGTTTCGTCCGTCATATCGCCTCCTTGTCAGCGCGTAAGGATTGGGCGTTTCTGTGACGCCCGCTGCTGAAAAGCATGCGTGGAATTGCCACCGTGCAGTATACGTCAATTGACGTATAGGGCTGCGCGTTTTGCGCACTATGGTGATGTGCAGCACAGTAAAGGTGTGGGGGACTGGTCGAATTCTCCGGGTGTTGCGCGGGCAATATCCGGCCCCTTTGCCCTGTTGTGCCTGTTGATCAGGAGGACGAAATGGTTGCCGCCTTACGGGCCACGCGGGAGAAACGGATCTATAATCGTTGGGTTGCCAACGAGACTATGGAAGACTTTGCGCTGCGGTTTACCGCCCATCGTGCGCGCAAGTGGAGCTTTGGCCGGGTGGCCAATACCGCCATCGGGTCTATCTCTTTCCTGGCGTTGGAGGCGATCGGCGGCACCATTACACTGACTTACGGGTTCGACATCGCCATCGCCGCGATCATGCTGGTTGGGCTGTTGCTGTTCCTAACCGGCCTGCCGATTTCATATTATGCGGCGCGTTATGGGCTGGACATAGACCTGCTGACGCGCGGCGCGGGCTTTGGGTATCTGGGCTCCACCATCACCTCTCTCATATACGCGTCGTTCACCTTTATATTCTTTGCGCTGGAGGCCGCGATATTGGCGCTGGCGTTGGAGTTCTGCCTGGGCGTGCCCCTGTTTCTGGGCTACGTCGGAAGCTCGTTGATCGTGATCCCTTTGGTTGTTCACGGGTTTTCCAAGATTTCAGCTTTTCAAACTTGGACGCAGCCCTTGTGGGTGCTTCTACATGTGCTGCCCTTCATTTTGCTGGCCTTTGTGGGCTATGACATCGACGGCTGGACCAGCTTTACCGGCGGCGATGACGCGCGCGACCAATCCACGCTTTTGATGCTGGGCGCGGCCTCGGGAGTGGTGTTTTCGCTGATTGCGCAGATCGGAGAACAGGTGGATTTCCTGCGCTTCCTGCCAGAGCCGAAATCGGCTAAAGACCGGCGCAAATGGTGGCTGACCGTGCTGGCGGCGGGGCCTGGGTGGTCGATCCTGGGCGTGTTGAAAATGCTGGCCGGCTCCTATCTGGCGGTGCTGGCCCTGCAACATACCGTGTCCATCGAAGAGGCCAGCGATCCAACCCGGATGTATTTTGTCGCCTTTGATCTAGTGTTGGACAGCCCGTTTCTGGTGATCGCGCTGACCGGAGTTTTTGTCATCCTGTCGCAGCTCAAGATCAATATCACCAACGCCTATGCGGGCTCGATCGCGTGGTCGAATTTCTTCTCTCGCCTCAGCCGCAGCCATCCGGGCCGGGTGGTGTGGTTGGTGTTCAATGTGGCCATCGCGTTGATGTTGATGGAGCTGGGCGTTTTCAAAGGCTTGGAACATATCCTGGGCCTTTATTCGCATGTGGCGGTGGCCTGGATTGGCGCGTTGGTGGCGGATCTGGTGATCAACAAACCGCTGGGATTAAGCCCCAAAGGGATCGAGTTTCGCCGCTCGCATCTGTATGACGTGAACCCGGTTGGGCTGGGGGCGATGGGTCTGGCCTGTGTGCTGTCGCTGGTGGCCTATGGCGGGGTTTTAGGGTCCCAGATGCAGGCGTTGTCGTCCTTTGTGGCGCTGCTCACCGCCTTTGTCATGGCGCCGGTCATCGCCTATGTCACCGGCGGGCGCTATTATCTGATCACCCCTGCCCCGGCGGAACTGCCACAGGCAGATGGCCATCAATGTTCGGTCTGCGAGTATCAATTTGACCCTGAAGACATGATCAGCTGCCCCTTTCATGAGGCGCCGATCTGTTCGCTGTGCTGCACGCTGGACACCAGTTGCCATGACCTGTGCCGCACCGAAGGCACGTTGGAGCATTGCACCGAACAAGCGCTGGTGCGCTATCTGCCCAAACCGGTTGCGGCTGCCGTGCGTTCGCGTCTGTTTCGGTTCTTTTTTGCCACCGCGCTTCTGTCCGGCTCCTTTGGGGTGTTGTTGCGGATCATTCGAAACATCGAAGGCGCTGCCAATTTCGAGGCGGTGCTGACGGTCATTTTCTGCACCGTTTTAATTGTCATCGGCATCTCGGTCTGGATGTTCATTCTGAGCGGTGAAAGCCAGCGCAATGCCCGTGCCGAAGCGGAGCGACAGACCGAGCGTCTGCTGAAAGAGATCCGCGCCCACGAACGCACCGACCTAGCCTTGCAACAGGCCAAGGAAAAGGCCGAGGCCGCCAATCTGGCCAAAACCCGCTATATGTCGGGTCTCAGCCACGAGCTGCGCACGCCTTTGAATGCGATCTACGGGTTCGCGCAGCTGTTGGAAAAAGATCCCAAGCTGGAACAATGGCGCCACCCGATTTCCAGCATTCGCAGATCCAGCGAACATCTGGCGGGTTTGATCGAAGGTCTGTTGGATATCTCAAGGATTGAGGCCGGGCGGATTGAGATTATGCGCGATCGGATCAACCTGCGCACCTTCCTCAAACAGACCTCAGCCATTTTTGAAAACGAGGCGCAAAACAAAGGCTTGCGCTTTACCATGGCGACCCAGGGGCGGATCCCGAATTTTATTGCCGGGGATGAAAAACGTCTGCGCCAGATCGTGATCAACCTGCTGTCCAATGCGATCCGGTACACGCAAAAAGGCGAGGTCCGCTTTGACCTGACCTATCGCAACGAGGTGGCCATTATCACGGTCACCGACACCGGGCTGGGCATCGCGCGTGAGGAAATGTCGCGCATCTGGCGACCCTTTGAACGCGCCCATGCAGCCGCCGCCCACGGATCGGGCCTGGGGCTGACCATCACCAAATTGCTGGTTGAGATCCTGGGTGGTGAGATTGAGGTCCAAAGCGAAGTCGGCAAAGGCAGCGTCTTTCGCGTGCGGCTGATGTTGCCGACGGTGACGCCCAGCATCTTTGACGACCAGGACATCACCCGCAGTGGCCGCACGTTGGAATTCTCTGGCTACAAGGGGCGGCGCAAGACGGTACTGGTGGTGGATGACGATCTGAACCACCTGTCGCTGGCGGATAACTATCTGAGCGCGCTGGGGTTTGTTGTGGTGGCCGTCTCCTCGGTTGATGCGGCAGAGATGATCCTGGCTGATGTCTCCCCCGATATCTTGTTGTTGGATATCGATATGCCCGAACGCGACGGCTGGTCCTTTGCGCGTGCGCTGCGTGCGGGGCCGATGCGCAATATGCCCATTGTCATCATCTCCGGCCATGCCAAGGACGAGGCCCCGCCGCGTCCGGAACTGGCGGTGCATGACGCGTTCATTGCCAAGCCCTACAATCTGGATGACTTGCTGCTGCAGGTGGCTGAGCTGCTAAAAGTCACGCTGGTCGTCGAAGGCAAGGAGATGGTGGAGCCTACCGGCCACATCGACCTGCCGCAGGATGATCTGCAGGTGCTGCTGGATTACGCACATATCGGCCACGCCAGCGCCATTCGCGCGAAACTCACCGATCTCGAACTCAAACGCAGCTGCCCGCCGGCCCTTTTGGCGCAATTGCGGGCGCGGCTCGACGTCTTTGACATCGAAGGCATCGCCTCCGTTCTGAAGGAGTTTGAACATGAACCACAGTGAAGCAAACGGCCGCAGCATTGCCCTGGTAGTGGATGACAATCCGGAATCCCTTGGCATGGTGTCATCGGCATTGGAACAGGAAGGCATGACGGTATTGGTGGCCCGCGATGGGCCGTCGGCGATCAAACTGACCCACCGGGTGCAGCCGGATGTGATCTTGATGGATGCGGTAATGCCCGAGATGGACGGGTTTGACACCTGCCGCGCCTTGAAAACCGGGGCGAATGCGGTGCTGGCGCCGATTATCTTTATGACCGGGCTGACCGAACAGGAACATATCGTCAAAGGCCTGCGTGCGGGGGGGGTGGATTACATCACCAAACCCGTCATCCTGGATGAGATGCTGGCCCGGATCAGCACCCATGTGGCCAATTTCAAATTGATCCAAGGTGCGCGCGATGCCGTGACCTCCTTTGGCGGGGCTGTCGTGGCCTTTGACAAGGAGGCGCGGGTGCTGTGGGGCGCGCGCAAGGCGCTGACCTTGTTTGAAAATGCGCAGGCCGAATGCAGCGACCCGGATTGCGGCACCGAACCTTTGGCGAATTGGTTACTCCATGCGGCCCAGAACCCGCAGACCGGTGATTTCCGCGCAGGCCCGGTGGAGTTTTCCTTTGTCTGCCTGTCGGCGGCGCAGGAGTATCTGGTGCAGCTGTCCCATACCAATGGCATGGCCAAAGAAGAGGTGCTGATCCGCGCCTTTTCCCTGACCAAACGCGAGGCGGAGATCCTGTTTTGGCTCACTCTGGGCAAGACCAACAAGGATATCAGTGTGATCCTGGAGCTTAGCGCGCGCACCGTGAACAAGCATTTGGAGCAGGTGTTTCAAAAGCTGGGCGTGGACAATCGCACCTCGGCGGCGGTGCTGGCGGATCGCACCCTGTCGCAGCGGAATTAGCCGCGACTAAAACCCAACGGTATAGCGCAGATGCAAGGTCTCGCTGCCAGGGTCATAGTTCTTGAAATCCATATCCAGAATATGGTCCAGCGTCAGGGAAATCCGCCTGCCCTGGTTGATGTGCAAGCCGCCCCCCAGCGAGGTCCGCCCACGGGTGCCATTGTCGCGCATCGCCCGGTGCCCGCATTGGTCAAAATGTCCGACGGCCAGGCTTGCTTGGACAAAGTAGTGGCCCGCGCGGCCAATATCGCTGAGGTTATGGACCCCAAGCCCCGCAAAGACGTCGCCGCGATCATCGGCCTGGACCACCGCCAGAAGCGAGAGGTTGATCTAGGGGCTCTGATAAAACGGATCTGAGTGATATTCGATCAAAACGGACATGCTTTCGCGCCCATGTGCGTCAAACATATCGTCCCACCCGAGCCCAAAGGCAAATTCCTCCCCGCTTGCAGCCGACCCCATCAGCAGGGCTGCAATCATCGTTTTCAAAATGTGGTTTGCCATGCCCTTAGTGTCACCTGACGCTATTTTTCCGTCAATTGATCAAAGGGTTTACGCAGTTCTTCTGCGGCCTTAGCGCGACGTGCGGCACTGTAAACTGACCAAAGGGGGGTATATTCTCTGGTAGGTCCACGGGTTTTCCTTGTTCGGGATGTCAGATTGGCACAGGGACGGCACGTAAACGTGATGCCCGCCCGCTTGTGACTTTGGTCGCGCTTGGTTCACCCCTAGGTACAATTAGGTTTCACACAGAGGAAGAGGGAGGAGACAGCGATGTCAGACACTGTGGAAAAAGTCGTGGTGACCGAGGCTGCGCGGGTATTGTTGGAGGAGCTGCGCACCGAACATGGGCCGGTTGTGTTTCAACTGTCGGCCGGTTGTTGCGATGGCACCGGCGCGATGTGTTTTCGCGAAAGCAGCGCGTTCATCGGCAGCAAAGATATCAAACTGGGTGAGGCTGCGGGGGTCGACTTCTGGGCCTCCCCTTCGATTGCCGGGATCTGGGAGAACTCTCAACTGATCATCGACGCAGGTCCCGGCAGTGGCGATGGCTTTAGCCTCGACAATGGGCGCACGACCCGTTTCCTGACCAAGGCAAAGATCATATCATGACCTGCCGTCCCGTGGGATCGAGGGCTTCACGGGACAAATATACCGCGAATCCCCCCAGTTTCTGGGTGGGCGTTTCCCCCTAGCGAGGGACCAGAATCACCGCCTGCCCAGCTGTCAGTGTCAAACATCTCAAGCTGACCCTACGGCAGGATCTCCGATAAACATTCCACTTATTGAACTTAATGTGAGCCGTGCGTTAGCGGCGTAAATCCCAATTTTCATGCGGTTTTGTGCAGTATATGAACAGTTTTTTTACTGCCATATTTACGCCGTATTTGCGCCTCCTCGCGGAGGACCCACATCAACGTGAAGATGTGCCCATGTTGCCTTAACACAAAATTAACGCCTACAACTCGTAAGTTGTCGCCGTTAGCAATTCAGACGTTAGCCATTGAAAAATAGTACAAAAATATAGAATAGGATTCAGATATGCCCACAATTCTTTCCGGTACCGCATACCGTATTGATGGTGTCGAGCTCGGCTCAAGCGACGTCATCTCCGCAGGCACAAGCTTGACCGCTGTTGAGCTTATGACCGTTGACCAGGACGCAAATGACTTCACCGTCTCCCCGCGTTCGGTTCTGTTTGAAGGCAGCCGCCGCGAGATCGTTCTGAGCGAAGCGGAAGAGATCGACTTTTTTGTCGATGGCGCTCAAATCGCATCGGAATCGCCCTCTTATGAATTCGTGAGCCTGAACACAGACGCAGGTCTGGTCTTTGGCATCACCTTCTCAGCCGGTGGCGACACATACTTCCTGCCGCGCAACGACTTTGCTGTTGATGGCATCACCACCGTGACTGCAGATTCGCAAATCCGCAACAACGGCGTTGCGTTCGACCAGCTCGACTTTGGTCTGACACCTCCCGGTGCGACTTCGTTTGAAGGTCTGGTCTTTGGCCCCGGCGCAATCGACGCACCTGGTCTGGGCACCACCCGCACCGTGATCGACACAGACGACACGCCGTTCAACGCAGGCGAAAGCACCGAGATCAACCCGTTTAACGCGGAAGTTCTGGTGACCGTATCCTTCAGCGATGGGTCCTCCATCTCTGGCGTTCAGGCCTACCAATCCGGCGGCATCGAATTCGTCAACAACCAGAACATCGACACCCGTGCCTATGCTCTGGAAGTTGCCGCCATCGAAGACGCTGGCTACACTCTGGCTGACATTGTTGGCGCAGACTTCGACAGCTTCACCAGCCACGACCTGTCCTATGCTGAAATCGGCTTTGGCGTAGACGGCGTAACACCTGGCGAAGATCCTGCACCAACTCCGGACCCAGAGCCCGTTCCAGAAGTGGAAGAAAATGTAATCCTTGGCACCGGCGGCAACGACCGTCTTTCCGGTACATCCGAAGCAGACACATTTGTCTTTGGCTCCGATGCAGACAATGGCAACCGCGAGCGTGATATCATCACCAACTTTGATGCCAGCGAAGACTCCATCGTCCTGGAAGCAGGTGCGGAAATTCGTCGCGCATTTGAGCGCAACGGCGATCTGCACATCCAGCTGGAAGGTGACCGTGATAAGATCATCATCCGCGACCAAGATGACAGCATCGTAGACGACATCGTATTTGTTACGGATGAATTCCTGGGCTAAGCCCGGATCGCCGGCTCTTGCGGCGGTTTCTTATTTGAAATGAAGCTTCCGGGCGCAGTGTGCATTTGCTATACCGCGCCCGAATTTTGTGAAATCTGGACGTGCAGCGCGCGTTTGCGGATTGTTTACCGTCTTTGCCTAAACTGCCCCTTGGTTGAGGGATTCTGTGCCCCTTTTGTTGGCCAGAGGTGAAGCGCAATGGGATTTTCCGCACGGTCGCTTATGTTTAAGTTTACGGCTCCAATACCAATCATGATCTTTGCTTGCGTTTTGGCGGGGCTCTTTATTGTGCCGTTTATGGTTGAGCGCACGACCCTGCAGCTGAGCACCGAAACAACCCTGCAAAACGCGCGACAAGTGCGTGTCATGCTTGAGGAAAACCCCGGCTTGGACATCTCTGAGACGCGGTTGTTTGACGACAGCCTGCAGATTGCCATTCACGGTGCCCAAACCGTTGAACAAGATCCTGCATTGGCAGATGCATATGCCGCATTGGTGGATGATGGCGCGGGTTTTGTCAGTCACCTTTCAGATACCGCGGGCTCCCATGTTCTGCAGGTCTTGATTGTATCCGGCACGGATGGCGGTGTGATTGAGGTGCGTCATACGATTGACGATGCAATGGACGCTACAGATCAACTCGCCTGGATGTTCCTGGCTGGATTGGCGGCCCTCGGCTGCGTAGGGTTGGGGGTGTCGATCCTGACCGCGCGATCCGTCCTGCGCCCCATCGATACGATCTGCGCCGACGTGGATGAGCTGGCGAGCGGTAAACTGGAGCTCGAAATATCGACCGCCCATCGCGCAGACGAGATTGGCAAAATAGGGCGCGCGCTGACCTCGCTGCAGGCGGATCTGCACAAGGCCCATCTGGCAGATGAAGCCCGCTCCGAGTTTCAGGAGCAACAAGCCTTTGTCGTCAGCCGCCTGCGTGAAGGTCTGAACGCTATGGCCAAGGGTGATCTGACGGTGGTGATTTCGGAGACCTTTCCCGAAGATCACGAGCAGCTGCGGCGCGACTACAACCGCACGGTTGAGACCCTGTCCGAGACGATGCACGAGATTGTGGAGACCTCGAACAACATCCGCAGCGGCGCGTCCGAGATTTCGGCCGCATCCGACGATTTGGCCATGCGCACCGAAAGCCAGGCGGCAACTTTGGAAGAGACCTCTGCCGCGCTGGATGAGCTGACCGGCAGCGTGCGCACCGCCGCAGACGGCGCCCGCGGGGTTGAGACGACGATGGAGGACGCCAAAACCGTAGCACAGGACAGCGACTGCGTTGTCAAACGTGCGGTGGATGCAATGAACGAGATCTCGGAAAGCTCCAACCATATCTCCAAGATCATCACCGTCATTGATGACATTTCGTTCCAGACCAATCTCTTGGCTCTCAATGCCGGGATTGAGGCGGCGCGCGCAGGCGAGGCTGGGCGCGGCTTTGCCGTTGTCGCCGCCGAAGTGCGCGCCTTGGCGCAGCGCTCGTCGGATGCTGCGATGGAGATCAAAGAGCTGATCGGCACCAGTGCCGAACAGGTGGACAATGGCGTACAGCTGGTTGGCGAAAGCGGCGGTGCATTGTCTGCTGTGGTGGGTCAGGTCAGCCATATCTCTGGGCTGATCACTGGCATCGCCCAAGCGGCCGAGCTGCAGTCAACCGGTCTGAATGAAATCAACGTGGGCGTTTTGCAATTGGATCAGGTGACCCAGCAAAACGCGGCCATGGTCGAAGAATCCACAGCTGCCAGTCACTTGCTCAAGAATGAAGCCGCGAAACTCGCGGAGCTGGTTGCTCATTTCGACATTGAGCGTCGCGAAAGCGGTGAGATCTTCTTGTTCGATCTGGATGAACCCGAAGAACCTGAAGCCTCTGACGTGCCGCCGCCACCGCAAACCTCCAGCAGGATTGCTGAGCTGGCAGCGGGTGCCGGAACCGCCGCCGCGCGGGAATGGCAGGACTATTAGACCCTGCCAGTCGACGCGAACGCCTACGGCAACAGAGCCAGCCGTTTCAAAAACTGCGCTTTAACCGTGGCGCTGTCGACCTTCATACAGACCTGAACCGGGGCGCGCCCACTGTCGGGATCTGGCAGGGTCGCGCCAATATCTTCGCCATCACAAGACACGCGCAACGCCACCTTTTGCCGTACAAAATGCTGCGGATCGGTGCAGGCGATCACGGCTGCTGGATCATGCAAAGAGCAGCCCGCAAAATCGCGCATACGCTTGTAAAAGGCGATGTAGAAATGGGACATATCCCGCAGCATGCCCCCCAGTTCCGGAGACTGCGCGGCCATGGCGTCAAAATCCGTGGGGGTGCACAGGATCCGATGGGTGACATCCAACCCGACCAAGGTCACCTTCTCCCCGGCCTGTAGGACGATGTCAGCGGCATGGGGGTCGTGATAGATGTTGGCCTCGGCAAAGGGGGTGATATTGCCACCCTCCTCCAAAGAGCCGCCCATGATGACGATCGCTTTGACATTGTCGGCGAATTTCGGATCGCGCTGCAGGGCCTCGGCGATATTGGTCAAAGGGCCGATGGGGCAAACAACCAGCTCTCCTTTGTGGGCGTGCGCCATGCGGATCAGGAAATCGGCGGCGTCTTCGTCCAGGGGCTGTCCCTTTGGCGTGGCGGCTGGAATGTCGCCAAAGCCTTCGGCGCCATGCACATCTGCCGATGGGGGAAATGGTGGCAAGACCAGCGGTTTCTGCGCGCCCTGCGCAACTGGCACATCCTCGAGCCCGGCGGCCTCCACCAGTCGCAAGGCATTGCGGGTGGCCATTTCGGTGGTCACATTGCCAAAGATGGTGGTCAGCCCGATCAGCTCGATATCCGGCGCGGCGGCCGCATAAAAGATCGCCATCGCGTCATCGACGCCCGGGTCCGTATCAATGATCAGTTTCATCCAGTCTTCCTTTGTCCGCGCCGCGCGCCCCGGTTGAAAACACGCCTCCGGGACGTAGAAGGCTTGCACAGTTTCAGGGCCTGCTTCAATCGCAAAACGGGCGCGTCCCTGCGATCAAGGACGCGCCCGCTGTACCACCAACATGTGGTGTTGATCAGGTATTGAACAGGAAGTGCATGACATCGCCGTCTTGTACGATGTAGCTCTTGCCCTCGGCGCGCATCTTGCCCGCATCTTTGGCACCGGTCTCGCCGTTGCCGTCGATATAGTCGTCATAGGCAATGGTTTCGGCCCGGATAAAGCCCTTCTCGAAATCACCGTGGATGACACCCGCAGCCTGGGGCGCTGCGGTGCCTGCGGTGATGGTCCAGGCGCGTGCCTCTTTTGGACCGACGGTGAAATAGGTTTCCAGCTGCAGCAGCTCGTAGCCCGCGCGGATCAACCGGTCAAGACCTGCTTCGGCGAGGCCCATTTCATCCAGGAACATGGTGGCTTCATCGGGTTCCAGCTGGCTGATCTCTTCCTCGATCTGGGCCGAGATGATCACATGGCTGTTGCCCTGCGCGGCGGCCATTTCGGCCACGCGGTTGGAATGGTCGTTGCCCTCGACGCTTTCGCTTTCGCCGACGTTACAGACATAAAGCACCGGTTTGGTGGTCAGCAGCTGCAATGTGGACCAGGCTTTGGCGTCATCGGCGTCAACCTCGACCAGACGCGCAGGCTTGCCCTCGTCCAGCATCGCTTGCGCTTCGGCCAGCAGGCGGTCTTGCTGCTGGGCTTCTTTGTCGTTGCCCTTGAGCTTGCGCACCAGATTGGCGCGGCGCTTTTCGATGCTTTCCAGATCGGCGAGCATCAGCTCGGTCTCGATGGTGTCCGCATCGGCCACCGGATCCACGCGGTCTTCGACGTGGGTGACGTCCTTGTCCTCGAAACAGCGCAGAACATGGGCGATGGCGTCCACCTCGCGGATGTTGGCCAGGAACTGGTTGCCGAGCCCCTCGCCTTTGGACGCGCCTTTGACAAGGCCTGCGATATCCACAAAGGTCATGCGGGTCGGAATGATCTGGGCCGAGCCTGCAATCGCGGCCAGCTTGTCCAGACGCGCGTCCGGCACGGCCACATCCCCCACGTTGGGTTCAATCGTGCAGAACGGAAAATTAGCTGCCTGCGCCGAGGCAGTTTTGGTCAATGCGTTGAACAGTGTTGACTTACCGACGTTCGGCAAACCCACGATTCCCATTTTAAAGCCCATCTTGGCCTCCTGATGCCACTTGGATGCCGCTTCTAGGCACCTATGTCCCAAGGCGCAAGCGTTGCGCGCGTGCAGGGGCTAATCGTGTGGAAATGGAGACATTTCGTTCACCACATTGTCATCCCCCCTTTTGTCTGGCTGGTTTTCGCCTATATGCTGGCCGACACATAAAAACACGACGAGGACACGGGATGAAATCTTTGCTCACAGCAGCCGCACTGGCCATTTCGGTTGCAGGCGCAGCGCAGGCGCAATCTCTGGTATTTGGTCTGGGCCAATCAGATTTTTCTGAAACAGGATCTGAAGATGGCATTATTTTTGCCGTTGAACTGCACGGTAATTCTTTCTTTGAGCGCGGCAATTTCTCGGCGGGCTGGGGCGGCGTGGCCTCGATCCAGGAGACCGGTGACGCGTTTGTTGGCGCGGGTCTGGTCGGCACGTTCGAGCTACAGAACCGTTGGTTCATTGAAACCAGCGTGATGCCCGGTGCCTATTTCGACAGCGAAGAAGGCAACGACCTCGGCTCGACCTTTGAAATTCGCAGCCTGTTGGGTGTGGGTCGCACCTTGCGCAACGGCAATGCGATTTCCCTTTCGGTGGCCCATAAATCAAATGCCTCGACTGCGGATCGCAATCCCGGCGTCAACAGCGTGACCTTACGCTGGCACAAACCGCTGTGATCCAAGGCGGCGTGAGGGATCGCGCCGCTGAAAGACACAGACATGGGCGGCTGGGATTGATTTCTTGCAAAACTTTCGGCACATCAGTGCGAAACAAGGAATAAAGGCACGCCCATGACCCGCATCGACGCTAAATTCGCCGCGCTGAAGGCCGAAGGCAAAAAAGCATTTGTCACCTATGTGATGGCAGGCGACCCCGATTTTGACACCTCGCTTGAGATCGTCAAAGGGCTGCCGGGTGCGGGCGTTGACATTGTTGAGCTGGGCTTGCCTTTCACCGATCCCATGGCCGATGGCTCCACCATCCAACTGGCCGGGCAGCGCGCACTGAAGGCGGGCATGACGCTTGAGCGGACGCTGGAGCTGGCGCGTGAGTTTCGCAAGTCCGACGACACAACCCCGATTGTGCTGATGGGCTATTACAACCCGATCTACAATCGCGGCGTCGATCAGTTTCTGACCGATGCCAAGGCGGCCGGGATTGACGGCTTGATCGTGGTGGACCTGCCCCCCGAAGAAGACGAAGAACTGTGCATTCCGGCGCAAGCGGCGGGTCTGAACTTTATCCGTCTGGCCACCCCAACCACCGATGATGCGCGCCTGCCACGGGTGATGCAGAACACTTCGGGCTTTGTGTACTACGTCTCGATCACCGGTATTACTGGCGCGGCTGAGGCTCAGGCCGCAGATGTCGCACCAGAAGTTGAGCGGATCAAAGCGGCGGGCGATCTGCCAGTGATCGTCGGCTTTGGCATCAAGACGCCTGACAATGCGCAATCCATCGCCTCCATCGCCGATGGTGCCGTGGTGGGCAGCGCTATCGTCAGCAAGATCGAAGAAGGCAAGCCGGTGGCAGAGGTGCTGGAATTTGTCGGCTCTCTGGCGGATGGCGCGCACCGGGGCTGACCTCTGGTCGGCACGCGAAACGTTAAAACACGAATCTCTTGTCCCGCCGCCTTGGAAACAGGGCGGCGTTTTATTTAGGCGATCAAAAATGGCGCGGTTTTTCCGGCAATTCCTATCCCAAAGGATAGTATCGCCCCTGCCCCCTACCCTTTGGGGTTCGCCAGGATACCAAAGCTACCCGTCATTTTATCGAAAATTAGTCCATACTGAGGTCATCGCAACAGTTGGAGAACTCAGATGGACAAGGTTTGGTTTAGCGCATTGATCGGTGCCGTCACCGGCGGATTTACCTCCTGCACTTGTGTTGTTCTTCTGTCGGTTCCTTTGTGGAGCGTCCTGGTGATCTACCCCGTGATCGGCGCGGTGATCACGGGCATTATCTATTTGGTTTGGACCCGTCTGGACATCACAGAAGACGACAGCAAAGAGGCAATGACGGACATCTTCCTGCGTGCGGATGCATTGGTGAAGTAACGCAAACCTGTTGTGATCGGGGCCGTTGAGGCCCCCATGAATAGAATTTTAACAGAAGTGTAGATAGCTTTAACTTGATGAAGCCTGTCTGCGTGTCATTAGTGGTTTCGGGTGAGTTCCGAAGGTTCAAAGGGTGTGGCCATGGCTTTTTTCGGGTTGGTATGTGGAATGGTTGTTGGGGCATTTGCCTCAGCATTTGGAATTGTAATGTTTGATATCCCCTTGTGGTTCGGTCTGTTGACCTATTCCGCAGCGGGGACTGTGACGATGATCTCGGTGGTGATCGTGACCTATCTGCGTCATAGCGACGATGATGACGGGTCGATGTCCGGATATGATCACGAGGCCTATCTGGACCGTCAATGGATGGAAGCCGCGCGTGGCAAAGCGGCGGAAGAAGCCGGCCGGAAAGTGGCATAAACCTGCTTTCTAGCGAAGTTTTCCAAATAGTTTTAAAGCCGCGCGGTATATGCGCGGCTTTACTCTTTTTTATGGATCGCAATTGTAGCGGCAATTCTCATCCGGTTAAGGTGTTCTCCGAGCCACACTGATTTGCGCTGGCTTTCAAATTCCATTGACCTAATATTATCTTTCAGGAACCATACTTTCGCGAGTTCTTAAGGTACGAGTTGTCCTATGATTTCACGTCGTCGCTTTGTCGAGACTTCCGCGGTCGCCCTTGGTGCTGCGGCTTTTCCACGGGTATTGGAAGCTTCTGAGCCAAAGCCATTTGATCCGATCCCTCAAGAAGTCAAAATCAAAAAGCAGTTCGAACCGGGGCAAATCCTGGTCCTGCCGCGCTCTTATTACCTCTACTATGTGACAGAGCCGCGCCGGGCGATCCGTTATGGCGTCGGCGTCGGCAAAGCCGGGTTGGAATTCACCGGATCCGCCGTGATCGAGCGCAAGCGCGAGTGGCCCAGCTGGCGCCCAACGCCAGAGATGATCAAACGCGACCCCCGCGCCTATTCGAAATTTGTCGACAATGACTACATCCAACCGGGCGGCCCCCAAAACCCATTGGGGGCACGGGCGCTCTATCTCTACCAGAACGGCATCGACACCTATTTCCGCATCCATGGCACCAACCGCCCCGAAACCATCGGCAGCGCGGTCAGCAACGGCTGTATCCGCCTCACCAACGATCATGTTGCGGATCTTTACACCCGGGTGCCTGTTGGGACAGTTGTCAACGTCTTGTGACCCCTCCGCCGACGCGCAGATAGCGCAGATTGTTGCGGGACGTTTTCTCCGCAAGATCATGACTTTTCTCGCCATATCCATCTGCTAGACGCTTCTGTGCGGTCAGGCCCCATAGCTCAACTGGATAGAGCAGCTGACTTCTATTCAGATTATGTGGGTGTTGAATGAGGAAGCCTCGGGGGCAGGTCACATCCGGTGTGCTCAGCGTCGATGTAGCGCTCAATGTCATGTGGCTAGAAGCGACCGGTAAGGTACCCTGCTTCTTGCACGGCAAAATATGGATCTAGCCCATCGAACTTGTTTGCTAGGCGCCTTAAGCAGGCCCGGGCTGAATGTGCACTCACATTGGAAACGCCAAATTTGGTCATAGACCATTTAGCACTGGTTCTTATTTCAATTTCTTGACTTCCTGCATTGACCTGCGATTCCGTTAGTGCGCGCACGTACCCGGCAAGCGTCCTGTTAAACGTCAGAAGTAGGACGCTAACTGGTGTTTCGTCTCCAATTCGGTCCTTTCGCGCACGCATCATACCTGTAAGCGATTTAAGCCGTAGTAGCGTAGTGGTCGTTTTGCCACGACCTGCAGAACCGTGAATTAATTCTGCACCGGTCTGGTTGGCGCTGATCAATTTTAGCTGTTCGGATGACGGTTTGATCTTTCCTAAATGCTTCACGACACTAGCCTTACTATTAGTTGCTCTGCAACTAGGTGTTTGTTTCCATGGTTTGATGGTGCGATCTGTTTTTGGAATCGAAGGAAGCATTATGGGACAAGTGCGTCACGGGAGTGCCACGCACTGTTGCCCGGCAGGCGATTTGCACCGCAAATCTGCCGGGAGGGCACGCACGCGGTCAGAGCAGCAATACAGCGATCGCAAGCTTTGATCGCGGCGCTGAGCACGGAACCCGGGATCACCCCGAAGACGGTTGCCAAGTGGCGAAAGCGCGAGACCGTTGAGGATCGCAAAACAGGCCCGAAAGAGCCGCGCTCAACCACTCTCAGCCAAGCCGAGGAGGCCATGATCGTCGCATTTCGGCGGCATAGGCTGCTGCCGTTGGATGATTGCCTCTATGCGCTCCGGCCCTCGATCCCGCATCTGACGCGGTCAGCGCTGCGTCGGTGTCTTCAGCGGCATAGAATCTCGCGCTTGCCGGATGTCGAGGGCGACAAGCCTAAGCGGCAGCAGCTCAAGCGCCACCCGATCGGATTTTTCATATCGATATTGCCGAGGCGCCAGCTG
>NZ_JAHHIR010000043.1 GCF_018678075.1 Epibacterium ulvae
ATCAAAAACCTTCAGGGTAAGGCATGCTTGGATCGCCGCATCGCTGAAACGCTGCTGGCGGCCGCGCTTGCCACCCGGTGGCGGCACCCAAACCATCTCTGGGTCAAACCAAATCTCAAGCGATCCGCGTCGCTTAAGCGCATCATTGTATGCCGACCAGTTCGTGCTCTTGTACTTTGTGGGGGACCAACTGCTCATACCTTCCAGCTATCACTCTGGATTCAAACAGTGAATCCTCAAACCGATTTGTGCAACAAAGCCCCACACAACAAGAACGGCAAGGTTCTGGATAAGCGTATTACAGACTTACTAACCACCCCTCTCTACGCGGGTTATGTGTGTAGTGAAGTCTATGAGCTGAACTGGCTGAAAGGCCAGCACGAGCCTCTGATTTCAATGGCGACTTTTGAAATGGTACACAAACACCTGAATGACACGGGCTATGCGCCTGCACGTGCGGATATTGGTGAAGACTTTGCACTGCGAGGCTTCGCAACCTGCGGCGATTGTGGAGCCAAGCTGCGCTCTTCTTGGTCGAAGGGGAAGACCAAGTATTACCCGTATTATCTGTGCCAGTCCAAGGGTTGTGAAAGCTATGGAAAATCGATCCCGCGTGACAAAATTGAAGGCTCGTTTGAAGAGGTCGTGAAGTCTCTGCAACCCAGCCCAACTTACATGGATTTAGCGAGGAAAATGTTCCAACGTGCATGGGAGGCACGTCTAGAACAAGCCAAAGATGCGGCGCGATCCGCCAAACGTAAGATCACGGAAACAGACACACAAATCGAAGCGCTGCTTTCGCGCATCATGCTTGCAAGCGATGAAACAATCATCGGCGCTTACGAAAAAAGGATCACAAAACTAGAAAGGTCAAAGGTGCTTATGGCTGAAAACCTCACAAAAACGCCGACAAAATCGAAGACCTACGAAGCATTCCTAGAACTCGCCCTGATTTTCCTCTCAAACCCTTGGAAAATATGGGAAAGCGGCGACAAAAATTTGCGCAGAATCGTCCTTGGATTGGGATTTTCTGGCGGATTTTCGTACCATCGAATTGATGGACCTAGAACACCCCAAATAGCGTTGCCTTTCAAGGCCTTAGGTGTGTTTTCAGGAGGTGCAAAAGTTAATGGTGCTGCTGGAGAGAATCGAACTCTCGACCTCTCCCTTACCAAGGGAGTGCTCTACCTCTGAGCTACAGCAGCGCCGGTGTGGGGGCTTCTAGGCATATTCGCTGAGGGATGCAAGAGGATCTGGACGGTTTTTTCCCACTAAGCTACAGAAGTTTTATGGCTGATCCGAAAACACCAAAAAAACAAGCTTCCGACGTCTCGCGCGATGACCGCTTGAAGGCGGCGTTGAAGGCAAATATGGCCCGCCGCAAGGCGCAAGCAAAGGCGCGTTCGTCGAAGAACGAGGACGCTACAGGCAAAACCGAAGGGTAGGACAAGACGATGGATTCGATTGTGGTGACGGGCAATGGCCCTTTGAATGGGCAGATTGAAATTGCAGGGGCCAAGAACGCCTGCCTGACTTTGATGCCTGCGACATTGCTGACAGAAGAGCCTTTGACGCTGACCAATGCGCCCCGTCTGAGCGATATCCGCACGATGACGGTTTTGCTGCAGTCGCTGGGCGCCGAAGTTTCGGCCTTGCAGGGCGGCAAAGTGCTGGCAATGTCCAGCCACGACATTCACAACCACACGGCCGAATATGACATCGTGCGCAAAATGCGCGCTTCTATCCTGGTGCTTGGCCCGATGCTGGCGCGTGATGGCCATGCGGTTGTGTCCTTGCCCGGAGGCTGCGCGATTGGTGCGCGCCCGGTGGATCTGCATCTAAAAGCGCTCGAAGCGCTTGGAGCGGAGTTGGAACTGAAAGACGGTTATGTGCATGCAAAGGCACCGGGTGGTCGTCTGAAGGGGGGCACAATTGACTTCCCGTTTGCTTCGGTCGGCGCGACGGAAAACGCCTTGCTGGCTGCGGTTCTGGCCAAGGGAACAACCGTCATCAACAATGCCGCGCGCGAGCCTGAGATCGTCGATCTGGTGCAATGTCTGCGCAAGATGGGCGCGCAGATCGAGGGCGAGGGTGCCTCAACTGTTATTGTGCAGGGGGTCGACCGGTTGAATGGCGCGACCCACCCGGTTGTGGCGGATCGGATTGAACTTGGCACCTATATGCTTGCCCCCGCTATCTGTGGCGGTCAGGTCGAGCTGTTGGGTGGCAGCATGGATCTGATTGGTGCCTTTGTTGAAAAACTGGAAGCAACCGGTGTGTCGGTCGAGGCCACGCAAAACGGTGTCATGGTGACACGCAAAAACGGCCGCGTTCAGGCGGTGGATGTAACAACCGAACCGTTTCCCGGCTTTCCCACCGACCTTCAGGCGCAGATGATGGCCTTGTTGTGCACCGCCGAAGGCACCAGCGTTCTGGAGGAGAAGATTTTCGAGAACCGCTTTATGCATGCCCCCGAGCTGATGCGGATGGGTGCGCAGATTGAAGTCTCTGGCGGCACCGCCACAGTGACCGGTGTTGAAAAACTGAAAGGTGCGCCGGTTATGGCCACCGATCTGCGGGCCTCGGTCTCGTTGATCCTGGCGGGACTTGCCGCCGAAGGAGAGACCCGTGTGAGCCGAGTGTACCATCTGGATCGCGGCTACGAGAAAGTCGTGCGCAAGCTGTCCGGCGTTGGGGCCCAGATAGAGCGGGTCAAGGATCTGTAATGGCGGACGCGACGTTTGAAGACGGGCGAGAGGCACCGCTGAACCTTGGTGCGTTGGACGTTGAGGACCTTGGGGTTTTGTCGACGCTGGCCCAGGATGCGGTGTTTCCAATGTCAGAGATGCGCTGGTTGCCGCGTGAGCATCGGTTTGCCATTCTTCTCAACCGGTTCCGTTGGGAGGATCAAGCAGCGGCTGAACAACGCGGCCGGTCTGTGGAACGGGTGCAGTCGCTGTTGGTCATCGACAATGTTCTGGGCGTGTCATCGCAAGGTGTTGATCGCACCGACCGGGACACGATCTGTTCGCTCTTGTCGATTGCGTTTGAAGAAACAGACGGCGGCGGATTTGTGCATCTGACCTTGGCCGGAGACGGAGGCCTTCGATTGAAGGTCGAGGCGCTGGAATTGACGCTCAAGGATGTCACCCGCCCCTATGGTGCCCCCTCGGGCAAGACCCCCGAACATCCCGAGTGATGCGCCGTGTTTGATACCATCTTGGTCTGGAAAAACGCCCTCACTGCTTGAGGATCGGATCGCGCCTCGCTATGCGGGGGCAAAGGAGAGCCGTCATGCCGGTATTTTTGAACACTTCGGATGCAAATTTCGAAACGCGGTTCACCGCTTTGCTAGGTGCCAAACGCGAAGACAGCCCGGATGTGGATGCCATCGTCGCCGAGATCATCGCGGATGTGCGTGCGCGTGGCGATGCGGCGGTGCTGGAGCTGACGGCCAAGTTCGACCGGCTTGACCTTGCGGCGGCGGATCTGCGTTTTAGCGAAGAAGAGATCGACCAGGCTATTGCGCAAGTGTCCGACAGTGACCGTGCCGCTCTGGAGCTAGCGGCCGAACGGATCCGGGCCTACCACATCCGGCAAATGCCCCGTGATGAACAATGGACGGACGATGCGGGCGCCACATTGGGCTGGCGCTGGTCTGCGGTGTCTGCGGCGGGTCTTTATGTTCCGGGCGGGCTTGCGACCTATCCCTCGTCGGTTTTGATGAATGCGATCCCGGCAAAGGTCGCAGGCGTCGACCGTCTGGCCATGACCGTTCCCACACCGGATGGAGAGGTCAACCCGCTGGTCCTGCTTGCGGCGCGTATCTCGCGCGTGGATGAGGTTTACCGTGTCGGTGGTGCGCAGGCGATCGCGGCACTGGCCTATGGGACCGAGACCATTCAGCCGGTTGATAAGATCACCGGGCCCGGCAATGCCTTTGTCGCGGCGGCCAAACGTCGGGTGTTTGGCAAGGTAGGCATCGATATGATTGCTGGCCCGTCCGAGATTCTGGTGATTGCGGACAAAGACAACACACCCGATTGGATCGCGCTTGATCTGCTGAGCCAGGCAGAACACGACGAAAGCGCGCAATCGTTGCTGATCACCGACGACGAAAACTTTGGTCGCGCGGTGGCTGACGCGGTGAACGCGCGGCTCGAAACGCTGGAGCGACGCGTCATCGCCGGTGCCAGCTGGCGTGACTATGGTGCGGTGATCACCGTGCGCGATCTGGATGAGGCGGCGGCATTGTCCAATCGGATTGCCCCGGAACACCTGGAGCTTTGCGTGGCGGATCCCGAAGCATTGAGCCAAAAGACGGTACACGCTGGTGCGATCTTCCTTGGTCAATTCACACCCGAAGCGATTGGTGACTACGTGGGCGGTCCGAACCACGTATTGCCAACGGCGCGTTCAGCGCGGTTCTCGTCTGGTCTGTCGGTGATGGACTTTTTGAAACGCACCACATTGAGCCAGATGACACCTGCCGCACTTGCCGCCATTGGCCCCGCAGCAGAAGCATTGGCGCAAAGCGAAAGCTTGGAAGCACATGGTCTTTCGGTGCGAGCGCGGTTGGACAGTTTGAACGGTTGATGATAGCGTTCCGGGAAATTTGCGGAAACTTACGACCTTGGATGGATTGTGCTGCACCGCAGCATAAGCTAATTACATAGGATCAGCTGTGCTGAGTGAAGGTCCATCAAGTGCTGAGGTCTATAAAATGAGCTACATCAGTCAAATTGAACTGGACGACCGGAATTTGCCCGCGCCCACGCCGGAAATCGCCCAAGAGCGCAAAGTGGCCATTTTCGACCTGATCGAGGAAAACAGTTTCGTCCTTCCCTCGCGTGACGGGCAAGAGATCCCCAATGGCCCCTATCATTTGGGCCTGGCGATCCGGGACAAACGTCTTGTTTTCGATCTGGATACCGAAGCCGGGCAAAAGGCGGCGGAATTCCATCTGTCGCTGTCGCCTTTTCGTCAGGTGGTCAAAGATTACTACCAGATCTGCGAAAGCTACTTTAACGCCGTGAAAAATTTACCGCCAAGTCAGATCGAAACCATCGACATGGCGCGCCGGGGCATCCACAATGAAGGAAGCCGCGTGCTGCAGGAACGTCTTGAAGGTAAAGCAGAGATCGACACTGATACTGCACGCCGCCTGTTTACGCTGATCTGTGTTTTGCATTTTGGAGCCTGACATTGGAGAAACTGCCGCATTCGGTCCTGTTTTGTTGTGACCACAACGCGGTCCGGTCCCCGATGGCAGAAGGGATCATGAAGAAATTCTATGGCGCCGGGACCTATGTTCAATCTGTCGGCGTCAAGAATGATATGGAGATCGACGGGTTTTCGATCACAGTTTGCCAGGAAATCAATGTTGAATTGGGGCGGCATCGCTCTCGCTCCTTTGATGAGATGGAGCAATGGGGCGATGATCTGTCGTCCTTTGATCTGGTGGTTGCCCTGTCGCCTGCCAGTCAGCGCCGCGCGCTGGAGCTCACCCGTTTTTTTCACCTTGATGTCGAATATTGGCCGATAATGGACCCTACTGGGCTAGGGGAAACGCGGGACGCCAAGTTAGAGATGTATCGCCAAACACGCGATCAGATCATCCAATGTCTTAAAAAACGTTGGGGCGAACCAAGGGAATTCGAATGAGCGACACCATCCAGCGCTATTTTGCGGCGTTCAATGCAGGGGACATCGACGGGATGTTGGCCTGCCTGTCCGATGACATTGCCCACCATGTAAACGAAGGCAAAATCCGGGTCGGCAAAGAGAAGTTTGCCGAATTCTGTGCCCACATGGACCGCTGCTACAAGGAAGAGCTGACCGATATGATCATCTTTCTCAACGCCGATGGGACACGGGCTGCGGCGGAATACATTGTCAACGGCACCTATTTGGCCACGGACGATGGCCTGCCAACCGCAAATGGACAGAACTATCGCCTGCCTGCTGGATCGTTCTTTGACCTTGCCGACGACAAAATCGCGCGGGTGACCACATATTACAATCTCTCCGAATGGATTGCACAGGTGAAATCCGGTGTCAGTCAAGATTGAGAGCCTGTCAGGGGCCGCGCTTGAACGCGCTTTGCCGGACCTTGCCCGTCTGAGGATCGCGGTTTTTCGCGCCTTTCCCTATTTGTATGATGGCTCGGATGAAAGCGAGCAGCACTACTTGCGCTCCTACAAAGATAAGACGCGCGCGGTTCTGGTAGCGGCCATCAGTGATGGAAAAATCGTCGGGGCTGCGACCGGTATGCCGCTTGCGGATCACGGCGATGCCAGCCAGCTGCATGGTGACGCCGGCGATACGGACGATATTTTCTATTGCGCCGAAAGCGTTCTGTTGCCCGAATACCGGGGCCAGGGCATTGGGCATGCGTTCTTTGACCACCGCGAAGAGTTCGCTCGTCAGCACGGGTTTGGCACCAGCGCATTTTGCGGTGTGATCCGGGCCCAAACCCATCCGATGCGCCCCGCAGAGTACCGACCCTTGGATGCGTTTTGGGGCAAACGCGGTTATGCGCCCATGCCGGGGGTGACCGCGCGGTTTTCCTGGGTCGATGTTGGGGACACTCAAGAGAGCACCAAGACGCTAAAGTTCTGGACGCGCAAACTCTAACACGCGCCCGCAATGCAGGAGGCTCAGGTGAAGATTGCGACATCCGCTTACCCGCTAGATTGGCTCGACAGTTGGAGCCAATACGAGGACAAGATCGCCGCTTGGGTTGCTGAGGCGGCCGGGCAGGGGGCCGATCTGCTGGTGTTCCCGGAATACGCGGCGATGGAGCTGTCAACGCTTGCGGGCAAGGAGGTCGCCGCCGATCTGGAACGCTCCATCCATGCGGTGTCCGAGTGGATGGAAGAGGCCAACGCCTTGCACGTAAAACTCGCAGCCGAGCATCGGGTTCATATTCTTGGCGCATCGGCTCCGGTGATGGCAGGCTTCCCACGTCCGGTGAACCGCGCGCAGCTGTTTACGCCACAGGGTCTGAGCGGTCACCAAGACAAACAAATCATGACCCGGTTCGAACGCGAAGATTGGGACATCGAGCCGGGTGATGGCCTGCGCCTGTTTGAGACCTCGCTTGGCAAAATTGGTGTGCTGATCTGCTACGACAGTGAGTTCCCATTGCTCGGACGGGCGCTGTCCGAGGCCGATGTCGTGCTGGTGCCAAGCTGCACAGAAGGGCTGGCCGGATACAGTCGTGTGCGCATTGGCGCGATGGCGCGCGCGTTAGAGAATCAATACGTCACCGCAATGTCTTCGATTGTTGGGACCGCGGATTGGTCCGAGGCTGTGGATATCAATACTGGGGCAGGCGGCATTTTCGCCCCCCCGGATCACGGGTTTCCGGACACCGGGGTCATCGCGCAGGGCGAATTGAACGTACCGGGTTGGACCTATGGTGATGTAAACTTGGAGCAAATTGACAAAGTGCGCGCCGATGGGGGTGTTTTGAACCGGCTCCACTGGCAAGAGCAGCCCGCGCGTATCAAAATGACCTCAAATATCAGCTTGGTGTGATTGCGCCCTTGAAAAAAAGGCAAAAAGCCCTCATTTAGGCCCACGTCCCGTAGATAGTGCGGGAAGTTGTGTAAAGGAGAGACCATGGCCAAGGAAGATACGCTCGAATTTCCCGGTGTCGTGAAGGAACTCCTGCCAAATGCGACGTTTCGGGTCGAGCTAGAAAACGGCCATGAGATCATCGCACATACGGCAGGCAAGATGCGCAAGAACCGCATCCGTGTTCTGGCAGGCGACAAAGTACAGGTGGAAATGACCCCCTATGACCTGACCAAAGGTCGGATCAACTACCGCTTCAAGTAAGCGCGATCCGAAATGGTGTTCAAAGCCCGGCCTGTGCCGGGCTTTTGTTTTTCGATGCACCCGCGTATCACAAATGCGACAATGAGTTTTGAGGACAAGATGGCGTTCATTCTCGGATCGGGCAGCCCGCGCAGGCTGGATTTGTTACGACAGTTGGGGGTCGAACCCTCGGCCGTCAGCCCTCCTGATGTGGATGAGGCACCGCTCAAATCCGAACTGCCGCGCCCCTATTGCACCCGTGTGACCCGCGCCAAGGTGGATGCGGTCACAGCCGCACCTGATGACGTGGTGCTTTGTGCTGATACCACTGTAGCCTTGGGCCGTCGCATTCTGGGCAAGCCCAAGGATGCTGGCCAGGCCGCTGAATACCTGTGGGCGCTGTCCGGGCGTCGCCACCGTGTGATCACTGCCGTGGCCGTGCGCAAAGGTGATCGGGTCTGGGAAACAGATGTGGTCAGCCAGGTGCGTATGAAACGCCTGTCTGACGAAGAGCTCAACGCCTATCTCGCCAGCAATGACTGGCAGGGCAAGGCGGGTGCTTATGCGATCCAAGGCCCGGCCGGGGCCTTTATCCCGTGGATCAGCGGGTCATTTACTGGAATCGTTGGCTTGCCCTTGGCCGAAACTGCAAATCTGCTGCGCGCTGCAGGCGTGCCAGTCTTTCAACAGGAGGCCGCCGAATGAAGGGCCGCTCAATCATCTTGGACCATCTGAACGAACGCGAGGCTGCTGCGCTGATCGTGGATGGGGTGTTGGAAGACTTCTACATCGAAAGTGACGCACCAGCACCGGGCACGATATATCGCGCCCGTGCGGATCGTCCTGTCAAAGGGCAGGGCGGTATGTTCCTTACCTCGCCTGACGGCCCCGCGTTTTTGCGGCAGGTAAAAGGGCTGGCACCTGGACAGATGATGCTGGTGCAGGTGACCGGATATGCCGAACCCGGCAAAGCCATCCCGGTCACACAAAAGCTCCTATTCAAAAGCCGTTACGCCATTGTGACGCCGGATGCGCCGGGGTTGAATATCTCGCGGTCGATCCGCGACGAAGACGAGCGTGACCGCCTGCTGGAGGTCGCCCACGACATCGCCGGAGAGCTGCCCTATGGGCTCATCCTGCGCTCCGCCTGCGCGGGCGTAGACCCGGATGATATCGCCGATGATATTCAGACCATGTGCAACCTTGCCACCCAAGTGTTGGATGATCCAGGCGAGGGACCCGAGGTGCTGTCAGAGGGCGATGGTCCGCATCTGCTGGCTTGGCGCGATTGGGTGGAACCCGCCACAATCGAAAGCACCCCCGGCGGATTTGAACGTCACGCGGTACTCGACGCATTGGATGTGGTTCAAGACATCCAAGAGCCCTTGTCCGGCGGCGCATTCTTGTTTGTGGAGCCCACACGCGCCTTTGTCGCTGTCGACGTCAATACGGGTCAAGACACCTCGCTCGCTGCCGGGATCAAAGCCAATATGGCCTGCGCCAAGGCATTGCCCCGCGTGCTACGTGTGCGTGGCCTGGGCGGGCAGATCGTGCTGGACCTGGCGCCTATGCCGAAAAAGGACCGCCGCGCCTTTGAGGCTACCCTGCGTGCAAGCCTGAAGTCCGACGGTGAAGAGACGATCATGGTCGGCTGGACCAACCTTGGACATTTCGAACTGCAACGTAAACGCGGGCGCACACCGGTGCAGGAGCTTCTGCCATGAGCTGCCCGAATTGCGGCGAAGACACCGTGGCAACCTACCGGCCATTCTGTTCCCGTCGCTGTGCGGATATTGACCTCGCAAAGTGGATGAACGGGGCCTACGCAATGCCCAGTCAAGACCCGCAAGATGTTGAAGACGCTCTGCACATTTTGGAAAACTCACCACCGCCGGAACAAAGTTGAAAAACTTGTAAAATCCCTCTGGACACTCCCCGTGGGACCGCATAGAACGCCCCCACCCAAGGCGAGATGCCTTCCCGTGCCCGGGTAGCTCAGGGGTAGAGCAGTGGATTGAAAATCCTCGTGTCGGTGGTTCGATTCCGCCCCCGGGCACCATTTAACTCCCTGAAAAATAAATGGTTTTTACTCATTGAACTTGAACTCCTTGTCAGGGTTTGACGGTTTTTTCTGTGGGTTTGACAATTTTGCTTTTTGGGCGCGGCGCTCATATTCTCCTTCCCAGGCTTGCATTGTCTTTTTGTTCTTTCGGGCCAGCGCGGCGTTCTTCGAATAGTGCAGCCCCATGACCTTCGAGTCTTGCGCGAGCAAATCAGAAATCTCTCGCTCGTCTTGCCCAGCCTCACGCAGCCAGGTTGCCATGGTGTGGCGCAGCCCCTTTGGGGTTAGTCCCGGGGCAACCTTGCCAGCCTTTTCATGCTTTATCCGAAGCCGCTGCCAAGCGCTGGCAAAGCCATCGTAGGTCCAAGGCGTGCCTTTTGAACTCGCAAGCAGCGTTTCTGCATCGTGTGCCGGTGCCATTGCTAGTTCGATCTCAAGAATGCTGCTGATTGGGATTGCAGCGCCAACATTGGTCTTGTTTCGGCCTTTCCATATGATCCCGTCATTTTCCTGATCTTTACGAAACTCGAGCGCGTCGCTTGGATCTTGACCCGTACAGAATATCATTGCGAGCGCTGCCCGCAGCTGAGGGGATGCGGCTTCAAGAACTGTTTGAACCTCTTCGAAAGTCCACGTTCTGTATGCTTCCGGGGTGTCTTTGGGGCGCGGTTTCCTGATGACATCTTCTGCAAAGTTCTTAGAGATTAAGCCTTTGGGAATGCAGAACTTAAAGACCTGTATAAGGAAATTACGGACGCGATTTGCCTTATCCCAGCTGTGTTTCTTAGCGAGCTTGTCATGGATGGCAGCAAGAAGTGGCGTGTTGATAGAGGAAACCGGAGTGTCCAGAATTGGCTTCAATACCTCGGCGCACATTCGATATTCCCGCTTGGTTGCTTTGGAGCGCTCCAGGAAATGCGCTTCAGCGAAATAAACCGCGATCAGGCCGCCAAGTGTTCCTGGTTTCGGTTGAATCTGCTTCAAGGCCAAAGCTGCTGCCGAAATTCTGGCGCAATCTGCGAAAAACTCAGCAGAGCCAAGCGGAGATTTTTGTAGATCAACCTTTTGGTTGGTGCTGCGATGATTGCACCGCATTTGTCCATGCCTGTCGGCGAAAATCTTAAACCCCTTAACGCGCACTAAGGTCATCACAAGCGATCCAAAATTGCGCTTTGAGATGCCGTCTCTAGTCCGGCCTTCAGATCGTCAAGCCACTTGTCCAAGTCGGTTCGATCATATTGCTTGTATTTCGGTGGAATGAGTACTGGCTGTACCGGGCAGAATGACTTGAAATGTTTGACAGCTAACCCGCAGTAATGGGCAGCCTCGGCAGCGTTCATCATGCGTTAAATCGCTGGTGTGTCATGATCAACCGCCCTTTTTCAGAGAGGCCGCGCCCGCGTCGATGTGGGTCGCCAACTCGGCAATGGTGGCCGGGCAAAACCCAAAAAGTGGCGCGGATTCATATTCGGCAGCTGCCACAAAACGTTCTAAACGGGGCTCGCTGTCTGTAACCACACCCCGCGCCCCGTTTGGGTCCAGTCGATAGACCACGAACGCCCCAGGACCTCTCGTCAAGGCCGCTTCGATTTTGTCCGGGGCGTCGCGTAGGAGGCCTAAGGCGTCATGTTGTTCGACACCCGCACAATGGATTTCGCGAGTCAGTACCGCCAAACAAGCCGCAACGACGTGCCCTCCCGGCAAATTTGCGGTGCAAATCGCCTGCCGGGTAACAGTGCGTGGCACGCCCGTGACGCACTTGTCCCATAATGCTTCCTTCCAGTCCAAAAGCAGATCGCACCATCAAATTATGGGATCAAACACCTAGGACGAGCACTCTGGCGAAAGTTGACCGGATATCACCGCAGAAGCCGCGCAGAGACGAAAATGCACTGCGTCAAACTACTCGGCCAAAGCCTCATGGCGCGGGACTTCGACCGGCAAGTTGCCGAGCTCCAAGTCCGGATCGCTGTGTTCAACCGCTACACCGTTTTTGGCATACCTATCACAGAGCCCGTAGGATAAATCCGTCCGGGGAAAGGGGATATCCGTTCAAACCCCGATTTGTGCAACAAAGCCATGTGTTGTCACAAGGTAAACTGCGGTTTGAAGGACGGCTAGGGCAGTTGAAAACGGATCTCTCGATCCTCGAACGTGCTTATCTGGGCGTCTAAAGCGCTGCGATCTTGGTGAGGCACTTGTGCAGGATGGCGTGTTCCTCGGCCGTGAAATCTGACATCATTTCCAGATCGAAGCGGGCTGCCTCTTTATACAGATCTTTGAACACCTTCTTGCCTGCTTCGGTCAGGCGAAGCGTTTCAAGGCGACGATCTTCGGCCTGCTCTCTGCGCAGCAAATAGCGCTTGTCTTCTAACGCGGACACAGCGCGGCTGACCTTGGTTTTGTGGATGCGCGCACGTTCGCAGATTTCCTTGGCAGTCAGTGGACCATAGCGGCCCAGATGAAACAGCACGCGCCATTCGGTGCGCAGCATGCCATAGCGATCTTTGTAATAGGCTTGAAACCCCGCGCTTGAGGTTTCAGCCGCGAGGTTCAGTAAATAGGGCGTAAAATCTTTGAGATCAAAATCGGTCATTCCCCAATTCTACGGGAATTAGTTACGGAAGCAACCAGAAAAAATCAGACGCGTACGTCGATTTCTACAGGGGCTCTTTCAATCCGCAGCGCGGCTTTGTTGCACAAATCGTGTGAGGGTCGGACGTCGCCTTTTCCCAGAGGGACTTATCCTACGGCCTCTGTGAGAAGTACGCCAAGGGCCGTGTATTGATTGAGGACGGCGATGCGGATTGGGATCTCCGCGACCTGCCTGTCGAAGTCCTTGGCCATCAGCGATTGACCGAGCAGTTTTATACAGTGCATCTTGGTTTCGACACGGCTTCGGCGGTGGTATCCGCCGGAGCCGTCGCCACAGAGTGCGGCCTAGAAACCGCTGCGCATTGACGGCCTCGTTTCGGGCGGAGGCCGGCGCTTGTGGGCTTCCATGGCTTGGCATTCTTGCGCGGTGGGCTGACAGCATGGGCATTGCGAGCGGCAATCGCCTCGTGACATTTTCGAGTGTCATACGCCCCATCTGCTGTGACACTGCCGATGTTCTGATCGGGTGGAATTTGATCCAGCAATTCTGGCAGCTTCGGCGCATCACCAATATCGCAGGTGGTGACCTCGCCCCTCGGCAGATTTCTACGCAATCGCCTGTCGGGCAATGGGACGGCAAAGGGTGCTAAAATCAGGTGCCGCCCAGTCCAGTCCGACCAGTCAGCAGGCTTTGCACAAAGCCAGTGGTCTGCCGTAATGGGAGCCCGAACAGGACCTTCAAAGTCAGGCACGCCTATCGCCGCGTCGCTGAAACTCTGTTATCGACCGCGCTTGCCGCTTGGCGGTGGCACCCAGGCCATCGCTGGGTCAAACCAAATCGACAGCGATCCGCGTAGCTTCAAACTGTCATTGTAAGACGACCAATTTGTGGTCTTGTACTTCGTTGGGGCCCAGCTGCTCATGCCTTCAGCTATCATGCTGGTTTCACAACATGAATCCCCTCAACCGATTTGTGCAACAAAGCCCCGTTGATCCCGCCGACCTTGATCGGATCGCCAGAGGCTGCTTCGCCTTTGTTTAAACCGCAGTTGGCGCCGTGCCCGTCAGCGGCGGCAGTGGTTGCAAATGCGGACAGACACAGCGATTCCATCCCTGTTGCGAGGGTGATGAAGTTTCGTTGTTTTCTCCTGTTGGATTTCTTGTGGGGGCCGGTGGGCGCGTCTTACGACGTGCCGTCAATGACCTTATCGATGTATTCTACTTCGCTGATCAAGCCACCGGCCTTTTCCGCCTTGCCTTGATCGTCGGGGTGCAGGAATGCTGCAAAGGTTCGATCCGGTTCCATGCGGGGAAGGGCTGTTTGCCTTCGGCGTCAGGGACATAGACCGAATGTTCTTCGACTCGTTTATGCTTGTGGGTCATCCGGGCGCAGTGTTGAAATGCGCGGGTCACTTTGACCTTAGCCACCATGTTGCAGCCGGGCAAATGAGCCATGAACTCAGAGTCTTTCGATATCGTTGCATCACCCTGAATTCGGATGCGCCACGGTGTTACAAAGTCCATGAACAGCATGCCAATCTTGCTGGCCGCATCGATGTTGCCCATCGAAAGCCACATACCGTTGCCGTCATAGTTCGGGAAAACCAACGTATTGTCGCCCACATGTTTCACAAAGCCGACCGGACCACCTTTGTAGCTGACCGTTGGTTCGCCGTCCGCTGTCACCGTGGTTAGGAAAAAGTAGTCGCGGCTTTCGATATAGTCGATGTGGCAATCCTCAAGCTCATCGCGGACGATGGCACCGACAACGGCGAGGACTAGTTTGTCGTGACCGTTTTCAGCCTGTAATTTGCGTTGCGCGTCTGTATAGAACTCCTTTGGGTTCGACACTGCGGGTTCTTGATCTGACATGTCTACCTCCCTTTATCCCCCGGGCTGGCCCCGTGGTGGCGGGGCCAGCAGCGCACTTTATTCAGGGGCTTCCAGCTCGGTGTTAGTAGCGGCTTCTGTCACTTCTTCTCAGCCTGATGCGTCGTCAAAGTTCACGACTGCGCTTTGCTTTTTGCGGTTGATCAGCAGGCGGGTGCTGTCGCGCTTGGCATAGTGGCCCGAAGGGTCAGCGGCAGCCTTGGCATAGCCGATCATGTGCAGATCAATGTCGGCATACATGATGCCTTCTTGATCGTGCGGGATGTGTTCTGCCAACTCGGACCCATCTGGTCCAAAGATGCGCGTGTGACCCCCGCCAACAGGTAGCATTGCTTCCATGTCTTTGTTGCCGTCGCAAAGCATGTCCTGCAGTTCTTTCGTGACCAGCGAACAAGGTGCGACCACAAAGCAAGAGCCTTCGACCGCGTAAAGCATAGATGCGCCGTTGTTGACCTCTGGGCCCAATGCATAGGCCATGTGTTTGTAAAGATGTAGGTCCGGCCAGGCGGCAACGTGGATCTGTTCGTTTTGAGCATACATTGCATAGTTTGACAGCGGCTGAAGGTGCTCCCAGTAGGTCTGCAGACCAACGCGACCGATTTTGGTCTGCACGACGTTCAGGTCAGACCCGTCGCCTTCACCGTAGGCAGTGCGCTCAACATGGGGTGGCTTCAGCTTGCGGCGGCGATTCACAACCTCACCGGTTTCATCAAAGTGCCACTGCGCGATGTAAAGCGACCCGCCGTCTCGTTCGGAACAGCCGATAGACAGCTGGATGTTGTTGTCGCGGCAAGCTTTGGCAAGGCGTGCTTCCTGTTCGCTGCCTGCTTCGATAGAGTTGTCGAAGTAGCGACCCACGAACTGCATTTGCCAAGCAACAGGGCCCATCCAGATGTGATTTGGGTAGCCCGGCAGCCATGTTTCGCTGAACGCGACAAGGTTGGCGCCATTCTGTGCTGTCAATTTCGCGCGTTGCTGGCCTGTCCCACACGGTTGATCGGCGCAAGCGCGATATTCGCAGCGCCTCTGACGCGTACTTCTTACTTAGCCTGCAAACCGCCGAATCGTCGCGTGTCACTCAGTTCGGAAAGACCGCTCTTTTGTGTCCCGGCGACATGGCGCTTTATACAAGCACCGATCCGTACAGCCTCGATCTATCCGATGATTTCAGTCAAACGGTGGTTCAATTGCCCGCCGCCAAACTGATTGATCGCCTGCCAAATGCCAAATGCCGAAAGCCTGGCCGCCCGCACCATCGACGGGCAAAGCGGTATCGGGAAGTTGGTGCGTGAGAACATTCTGGCGTTTTCTGAACATGTGAACACCCCGAACCCGATGTTGCAGAACCTGTTGCAAGATACACTGATGGATCTGATCGCCACCGGTCTTGCGTCGGAAAGTGCCGATAAGGTGGTACTATCGTCGCCCGAACAGCACGTGCTGTTGCGCGCCAAATCTTTCATCCGCAGTAACTTGGGCAATCCTGATCTGGATCGCAAAATGGTCGCGGATGAGATCAATATGTCCGTGCGCTGCGTGGGCAAGATTTTTGCAAAAGAGGACGTGACCCTCAGCACCTATATCCGTCAGAAACGGCTAGAGGCCGTTGCGCAGAACCTGCGCGACACCCGCTTTGCGCATCAGTCGATCAGTGAGATCGCGTTCCGGCATGGCTTTTCGAATTTGCAGAGCTTTTCGACTTTCTTCCGCAATCAGAACGGCCAAAGTCCGCGTGCTTATCGCAACGCTGCTGTGTAAGCGGAGGCAAGAACTGCTGCAACCGCTGTGGTGATGCCTTGGCGCAATTCCTGATCGGAAATGCCAGCCCGTGCGCGGAACACCAACCCTTGTCGCAGATCAAACAACAGCCGCGCCTGATCGGCTGACGGGAAGTCAGCGGGCAGGGTGCCGCGTGCTTTTTCCAGATCAAAGCGCGCTTGGATGCGGGCGTCGGTCCCTTTGATCGCGTCTTGCAACAGGTTCGCTGCACCCTTCACATTCCCTGCACTTGTCGACACGCATGAGGCCAGAAAGCAACCTTTGGCCCCGCTCGGGTGCGATGTGGAATAGTTAATGACAGCGCCAAGGAATACGGTGACCGCATCCTTAATGTCAGCTTCGCGTTCCAACGCGACCAGCGGTTCGCAGGCGTCATCATTGGCGTAGTGGTCGATGGCTTCTAGGTACAAACCGGCCTTGTCACCAAACTCTGCATACAGGCTGGGGCTGTTGATTCCCATCGCATCTGTCAGCAATTTCATCGACGCGCCGTCATAACCTTTTGTCCAGAACACACCTATTGCATCTTCAACCGCTTGATGACGGTCGAATTTCTTGGGGCGTCCAACTTTTTTTGTATCATTCATTACAAAAACCTTGACGATAGATCACCGATGTAATTTATAACGACCGACACAAAATGCAAGGACTATCAAAATGACTTCACAAAAACTCTCCGCTGGTAGCGCGTTTCAGGTGACAGATGTTGCGCAATTGGGCGGGGGCACTTTGTCCCTTGGCACGCCCTTGGGCGGTAACGATTGGCAGATGGTTGTGGTCTATCGTGGCAAGCATTGCCCGAAGTGCACCAGCTATCTGAAAGACCTGAATACGCTGCTGCCCGACTTCCACGCGCTTGGCATTGATGTGGTCGCAGTATCCGCTGACACCGAGGACAAGGCGCGTGATCAGATGGCGTTGGTCGAACCGAAATTCCTGGTTGGTTATGATCTGAGCATTGCGCAGATGCATGACCTAGGTCTTTACGTGTCCAACCCGCGGTCCGCGCAGGAAACCGATCGTCCCTTCGCCGAACCGGGCATCTTCGTCATTAACGCCGATGGCGCGTTGCAACTGATCGACATCTCAAACGCACCCTTCGCCCGTCCTGACCTGAAAACCCTGCTGGGCGGTTTGCGGTTCGTGCGCAATCCCGACAACAACTACCCGATCCGCGGCACCCACGCTGCTTAACCCTGAACCGAAAGGAGCCCTCCCATGGCACCTGATACTAGTCCCGAAGCCGATGTGCGCCAAGCCATCGACGATCTGATCCAGACAGCGACGACATATGATGTCGCCACGCTCGACCGGATTTATCACGACGACCTGCATGTTGTGATGATCGACCACGAACACAATCTGAACACCGCCAATAAAGAAGCATTCAAAGGTCTGTTCGCTTCCAAACGTGACGCCGGTGATCAGCCGATGAACACATGGGCCAAGTTCCACAGCATCGACGTGAATGGCGACAAAGCCCATGTTCTGTTGTCCCGCAAAAACGATCTGAGCGGCGTGAACATGGACCTGACCCTGAGCATTGATCTGACGTTCCAAGATGCCCGCTGGCAAGTGCTGCGCGAAGTGATCTTCCTCAAGCCTGAAGCTGCCTAAACCCAACCCACATTCTTAACCTACCTTAGAAAGGACAAGGCCATGCGCTTGTTATCCTCCCTGAAGGGCTTTGCCCTCGCCACGTTGATTGCCACAACTGTTCTGGCCGCCGATGACATCCGAATGGCTGAATTCGAAGCTTACAACGACCGTTACAATGAAATCATCGCGAACTATGATCTTGAGGCTTTCATGAACCTCTACAATGACTCTCCTTTGTGGATCGAACCCGACAAAGCCCCGATTGCGGGTCTTGAAGTTCCTGGCGGTACCTTCGGCTTTATCGTCCAGAACGAAGGTGCGCTGACGCATACGTTTGATGAGCTGAAGATTTCGGATGACGGATCGCAGGCCGTCATGATCGGCACCTACGCGCTGGACATTGAAAAAGTCGGGGCGAAGGCCGAAGGCACATATCTTTTCGTTCTCGAACGCAATGGCGACAGCTGGGACATCGTTGTCGACATGTTCAACCAGCACGCAGCTGAATAAATCCTATTGGGCTGACCTCCCATTGCCTCATGGACCAGACCCCGTGCACGCCCGTCGTGCGCGGGGTTTTTCGTTTGTTGATACGTGCCCAAAAGAATCTGCAAAATGAGGTCATTTTTTGCTTGTTAGTTACAAGTACAACCATTAATTTATGCTTAGTTGCAAAGGAAACCAATATGAGCACGCATGCTGAATTCCCCACCCTGACGTCCGCTGCCACCCCTTTTGGCACAACGGCAGGCTACATGCCGGGCTTTGGCAATGATTTCGAGACCGAGGCGCTGCCAGGTGCTCTGCCCCAAGGCATGAACTCACCCCAGAAAGTGAACTATGGTTTGTACGGGGAACAGCTGTCCGGCACCGCCTTTACCGCCCCAAGCCACCAGAATGAACGCACGTGGTGCTATCGCATTCGTCCATCCGTGAAGCACACGCATCGCTTTGAAAGGATCGACCTGCCGCTTTGGAAATCCGCGCCGCATGTGGACCCGGATGTGACATCGCTCGGCCAATATCGCTGGGATCCTGTGCCGCATACGGAAGAAGAGCTGACATGGCTGACCGGCATGCGCACGATGACAACTGCGGGTGACGTGAACACGCAGGTCGGCATGGCCAGCCACGTCTATCTGGTCACCGAAAGCATGCAGGATGCGTACTTCTATTCAGCGGACTCAGAACTGTTGGTCGTCCCGCAAGAGGGCCGCCTACGCTTTGCTACAGAACTCGGCGTCATTGATATCGAACCGCAAGAGATCGCCGTCATCCCGCGCGGTCTTGTCTACCGTGTCGAAGTGCTCGACGGCCCGTGCCGTGGTTTTGTCTGCGAAAACTACGGCCAAAAGTTTGAACTACCGGGCAGGGGGCCAATTGGTGCCAACTGCATGGCGAACCCACGCGACTTCAAAACGCCTGTAGCGGCGTTTGAGGACCGCGAATTGCCCTCAACTGTCACGGTCAAATGGGCGGGCCAGTTCCACGAAACCAAAATCGGACACTCGCCTTTAGATGTGGTCGCATGGCACGGGAATTATGCGCCGGTGAAGTACGACCTGCGCACCTATTGCCCGGTCGGTGCGATCCTGTTCGATCACCCGGACCCCTCGATTTTCACCGTCCTCACCGCTCCTTCAGGCGTCGAAGGCACCGCAAACATTGACTTCGTTCTGTTCCGCGACCGCTGGATGGTCGCCGAAGATACGTTCCGCCCGCCATGGTATCATAAGAACGTCATGTCCGAACTTATGGGAAATATATACGGCATCTACGACGCCAAGCCCAAAGGCTTTGTCCCCGGCGGTATGTCCTTGCACAACATGATGCTGCCGCACGGCCCGGATAAAAACGCCTTTGAAGGGGCCAGTAACGCAGAGCTGGGGCCAGAATATCTGGCCAACACAATGAGCTTTATGTTCGAAACCCGCTTCCCGCAGCACCTAACGGGATTTGCCGCCAAAGACGCGCCATTGCAGGACGATTACATCGACTGCTGGGCCGACATTGAAAAGAAATTCGACGGAACAGCTGGAAAGAAATAGACACATGCCACTGATGAAAAGCTGGGTCGCTTCGGCTAATACCGCCGACACGTCCTTTCCCCTGAACAACCTGCCGTATGGTGTATTCTCTGTCGGTGACAACGAACCGCGCTGCGGCGTTGCGATCGGCGACATGATTTTGGACATGTCACGCTGCGAGGCTGCGGGTCTGATTACTCTTGACGCCGACGGCGCGTTCGATCTGCCGTTCTGGAACGACGTGATAGAACTGGGCGCGGATGTCTGGGCGGCGTTGCGCGCACGGTTGATTGAATTGCTCTCCGAAGGGTCCGCGCATGAAGCCGACGTAAAAGAACACCTCGCCCCCATGGCAGATGCTACGATGCACATGCCGTTTCTGGTCGGTGAATTCACCGATTTCTATGCAGGTAAGCACCACGCCATGAACGTCGGCACCATGTTCCGCGGCCCCGAAAACGCGCTGCCCCCTAACTGGCTGCACATCCCCATCGGTTACAACGGGCGCGCCTCTACGGTTGTGGTCTCGGGAACCGACATCACCCGCCCGAACGGGCAAACCAAAGCGCCCGACGCGGATATCCCGTCCTTTGGACCCTGCAAACGGCTCGATATCGAACTTGAAATGGGCGCGATCATCGGCGGCACCACGCAGATGGGCCAACCGATCAGCGTGCAGGAAGCGGACGATCTGATCTTCGGTTACGTGCTGCTGAACGACTGGTCCGCGCGCGATATCCAAGCGTGGGAATACCAGCCGCTTGGTCCATTTCAGGCCAAGGCCTTCGCCACGTCCATCAGCCCTTGGATCGTGACCAAAGACGCGCTGGAACCCTTCCGCGCCTCGACACCCGCGCGCGAAAAAGACCTGCTGCTCTACCTGCGCGAACCCGGCCCGATGCTGTACGACATCGACCTAGAGGTCACGATGGCCCCCGCAGGCAAAGCCGCCAGCACCATCGCACGCACGAATTACAACCTGATGTACTACTCAGCCGCACAACAACTGACACATCACGCATCCTCTGGTTGCGCGATGACAGCGGGCGATCTGATCGGCTCCGGCACGATCTCTGGCCCCGAAAAGTCCGAGCGGGGGAGCTTGCTGGAACTGACATGGGGCGGCAAAGAACCCATGACGCTCGACACTGGTGAAACGCGTAGTTTCATCGAAGACGGCGACACGATGACCTTGAAAGGGGCCGCCAAAGGCGACGGCTACCAGATCGGCTTTGGCACCTGCGTCGGCACCATCAAACCGGCTGTGAAATTCCCTTAGTATCATCTTGCCCAAAATACTGCCGCCGGAGGCTCCTCCGCGCGCAAAAAGGACCAAACTCATGGCAAAAGCATTCGCATCACAAGGCGACCTGACCGAAAAGAAAATCACCTTTGACGAGGTGGGGCGCGACCTTTGGGCGTTCACCGCCGAGGGTGACCCGAACTCTGGCATCATCATCGGCGATGAAAGCGTCATGATCGTTGAGGCGCAGGCGACACCCCGCTTGGCCGAAAAGGTCATTGAGCGCGTTCGGTCGGTGACGGACAAACCCATCAGCCATCTCGTGCTGACCCACTACCACGCCGTGCGCGTGTTGGGGGCTTCCGCCTACGGTGCCGACCAAATCATCATGTCCGACGTCGCCCGCGGCATGGTCGAAGAGCGTGGCCAAGAGGATTGGGACAGCGAATTCCAACGCTTCCCCCGTCTGTTCGAAGGCTATGAGTCCATCCCCGGCCTGACCTACCCAACCACCACATTCAGGGACAGTATGTCCGTTTACCTTGGCAAACGTCGTGTCGATATCAAACATATCGGACGTGCCCACACAGCCGGTGATGCGATCATCCATGTCCCGGATGAGAATGTCATGTTCACCGGTGACATCGTCGAAGACCACTCTGCCTGCTATTGTGGCGACGGGTACTTCGTTGACTGGGGCGGGACGCTTGATCGGATCAAAGCCTACGACGTCGACGCCATCGCACCCGGTCGCGGTGACGCGCTGGTCGGCAAGGACGCGGTGGAACGCGCGATTGAATCAACCCGCGACTTCGTTGACAGCACATATGCGCCCGCCGCCCGGGTTGCGGCCCGTGGCGGCTCGCTGAAAGAAGCATGGGACGCCGTGCGCGCCTCCTGCGATCCGAAATTCAAGGACTACGCGATTTACGAACACTGCCTACCGTTCAACGTTTCGCGCGCTTACGACGAAGCCCGCGGCATCGCCCACCCCCGTATCTGGACCGACAAGCGCGATCTGGAAATGTGGGATGCGCTTCAAGGCTAATCACCGAACACGAGGGAGGAAAACACCATGGTTGCCGTACGTTACGAGACCGCATTCAAGCTTTATCCTTACGAAAAAGTACCGGCCCAAGCAGGCACCGTGGTGCGCCACCCCGTCGTGATCATCGGCGGCGGGCCTGTGGGCTTGTCCCTCGCCCTCGATCTGGGCCAACGCGGCACGCCTGCGCTGGTGCTGGACGATCACGAAGGAGCGGGGCTTGGGTCGAAGGCGATCTGTTTTGCCAAACGTACCCTCGACATCGCGACCCGCCTCGGGGCGGGGCAGCGGATGGTGGACAAAGGCGTCGTCTGGAACGTGGGCCGTGTCTTCCACGGCGACGGAAAGGTGTTTGAATTCAACCTTCTGCCCGAAGGCGGACACCGCAACCCGGCCTTCATCAACCTGCAACAGCCCTACTTCGAAAAGTTCTTCTTCGATGCTATCGCCGCTGAACAAGCCAAGGGCGCGCCCATCGAAATGCGCGGCCGCAATCAGGTCACTTCCGTCACGCAGCACGACGATTATGTGACGGTTGAGGTCGACACCCCCGACGGCCCGTACACGCTAGAGGCCGACTATCTGATCGCCTGTGACGGCGCCCGCTCTGCCACCCGCGACATGCTGGGTCTGTCGTTCGATGGGCGGGTGTTTGAAGACAATTTCCTGATTGCCGATGTCAAAATGAAGGCCGACTTCCCGACCGAACGCTGGTTCTGGTTCGAACCACCCTTCGAAGGATCGGGCCAGTCTGCCCTGTTGCACAAGCAACCTGATGATATCTGGCGCATTGATTTCCAGCTGGGCTGGGACATCGACCGTGAAAAGGAAATGCAGCCTGAACGCATCCGCGCCCGTGTGGACGAGATGCTATCATCGCAAACCGGCACAATCCCAGAGTACGAACTGGAGTGGACATCAATCTACACCTTCCAATGCCGTCGGATGGAGACCTTCAGACACGGCCTGGTTCTGTTCGCGGGCGATAGCGCGCACCAGGTCTCACCGTTTGGCGCGCGAGGTGCGAATTCTGGGGTGCAGGATTCAGATAACCTCGGCTGGAAACTTGATTTAGTGTTGAAGGGTTTGGCAGGTGAAGCTTTGCTCGACAGCTACGCGACCGAGCGTGAGTTTGGGGCAGATGAAAACATCCTCAATTCCTCGCGGGCCACAGATTTCATGACGCCCAAGACCGAGATCAGCCATGTGTTCCGCAACGCCGTTCTTGAAATGGCAGCCCGCCATCCTTTCGCGCGACCTTTGGTGAATTCGGGGCGTTTGTCGATGCCCTGCACCTACGACGGCTTTTCGCTGTTCGGAGAGGACGCTTTGAGCGGTCCAGAGCGGTCTCGCCCTGGTGCGGCTTGCGTTGATGCGCCTGCGGGCAACGGGTTTTTACTAGACCAATTGACCGGAGACTTCACATTGCTCGCACTGGGTGGCGAGGCACCTGATCCTGTCACCGCTCACGGCATCGCCACGCAGGTGGTCCATATCGCAGATATTTCACCCGAATTGGCAGAACGTTACTTGGGCGATACTGACCAAGCCGTCTACCTCATCCGCCCCGACCAACACGTCGTCGCCCGCTGGCCCAGCTTCGACGCGGATGCTGTCGCACGGGACATTGCGACCGCCATAGGAAAGGACGCGGCATGACTCTGAACCTTGATCCAAATATCCCCGACCCAGATGGGTTTTACCAAGAACTACTTGGCGCGCACGAAGGCCTGAGCAAAGAAGACAGCGACGCGTTCAACGCGCGGCTGATCCTGACGCTGGCCAATCACATTGGCGACCGCGACGTGCTGCGCGCCGCCCTATGGGCCGCGAAATGAGCGAGGTTGTTCTGTGGGATTACCCCAAGTCGTCCGCCAGCTACCGGCTACGCATCGCGCTGAACATCGCGGATATTGATTATCGGATTGAAACGGTGAACCTGCTGGAAAAGGCGCACCGCAGCCCCGATCATCTGGCGCGCAACCCCCAAGGGTTTGTGCCGGTGCTGGATATCGACGGTCAGCGGTTCACGCAATCGCTGGCGATCCTCGACTACCTCAATGAAACGCGCGACCTTGGGCTATTGCCCGAAGACCCCGCGCAACGAGCAAAAATCCGGGCCTTGGCGCAGTCCATCGCTGTCGATCTACACCCGGTTTGCAACCTGTCTGTCGCGGGCCATGCGACTAAGGGCGAGGAACCAGCGCGAACCAATTGGATGAAACACTTCATCACGCCAGGGCTTGAGGCGTTTGAAACCCTGCTGGCCGGGTTCGACCAAACCCCCTTCGCCACCGGGAACACCCCCGGCCTCGCGGATATCTGCCTGATACCACAGCTTTACAATGCGAACCGTTGGGGCGCGGATTACACGGCCTTCAAACGCATGCAGACAGTCGAAGCCACCTGTAAATCGCATCCTGCATTTGAAAAGGCCTATCCGGTCTAGGTTGGCATTTCGAACCGACCCGGATTGTGGTGCACCCTGTAGGTCTCGGCTGTCAAGTTACGATTGCTGCCCAGTGAGGACATCGCACCAGCAAAGGCGTCACGCGCGGGGAGGTCTGACAGGTTCAGGCCCAGATCAGCCGGGTTTTCCCAGCGTTCCACTACAACAAAATGCAGCGGATCATTGAGTGAGAGCATCGCCGTCGCGCCCAGACAACCGGCATCCGATGTGATCGCTGCCACGTAATCTGCACACTGCGCCTGCGCGTCCGCTTCGGACCCCGCATCGACCTTCATCGACAAAGCCGCCGTGCCCTCGCCCTTGGAAAACGAACCTGATTTGCCGATGATCTCATAGAACTCAGCCGAGATCGGCTTGGACATCACCGGGATCAGCCAGCGCAGAAACGCCATGCGATAGGGGCGGCCAAGCTGAACGGTAAAGAACTCATCACACCAAGCTGCTTGCCTTCCAGTTCTGGGCGCTGGGTGTATTCTAGCCAGCCATCGGGATGAGGTGTGGTTGCCAAGTCTATCATGTTTGCTCCTTGGGCGCTGGCGGTTCTGTGCAGTAAAGCCGCACCAGTTGCGACGGCGGTTCCTTGCAGAAACCTGCGCCGATCTAAAGATTTGTCGCCTGTCATGATTTGCCCCGCTCAACAGCCAAAGCGGTCACTCGGACCCTTCAAGCGCTTCTTTGATCCCCGGCTTCACCTTCCAACCGGGCACAGGTTGTTCTTTGCCTTCCTGAGGAATGTGCGCGGAGTCTTCGACCATAGTCATTTCCGGAATGTAGCGAGGGCAGTTGAGGTAGATGTGATGCGTCTCGACCTCGACAATGCGCTTGGCTCCGACGAATTCGGACTTAAGCGGGTGATCTTCATGCACCGTCGCTTTGCCGTTGATGCGCACGCGCAAATAGCGGTTGCCCTCTTCATTATCAAAGCGCAGGAACAACAGGCCGACATTGGGATTGTCAGTGATGTTTCCAAGCGATTTATACATCCGGTTGCCGTCATAATCGGGGAAAATAATCGTGTTCGATCCTGTGACGCGGATGAACCCTTTGGGGCCGCCCTTGAATGAACAATCGGTGTTTTCACCCGATGAAGTGGCAAGAAAGAAGTATGTCGCGCTTTCGATAAAATTACGGTAACCGAACTGATCGTCATCAAAGCTGCTGACGCAGGTGGCTTTTTGAATCAGATCGGCGACTTTGCGGGCGTTGTAACGGTCTTGCAGCTTGCGGCTGCCTTCGCTGTACATATCCATGAACATGTCTCCTTAAGATAAAAAAGGCGCGCCCGGCAGAAGGCGCGCCTGAAAGCCATTACTCAGCGGCTTCGAGTTCTGTGGCCGGGCTGCTGCGGCGGGCGGGGATATCACCGGCCTCTTGCGTGGCGGCCCCGAACCCGATTACCGGGCGGCGCGGGTTCTTGTTGTGCATCAAGGCCAGCGCGTCAGGACGGGCATAGTGCCCTGCCGGATCAGCGGCAGTCTTGGAGTGCGAGATCAAGCCAAGGTCGATGTCCACCACGACGATGCCTTCTTTGTCATGGGCGATATTCTCGCCGAACTCGGCGCCGTTTGGCCCGAAGATACGGGAATACCCACCGCCGATTTCGACGAATTTCTCGTGCATTTCGTTTTTGACAAGCAAGTCATAGATCGGCTTGTCGATGACTGAACAGGCGGCAAGGACAAAGCACTGGCCCTCAACGCCATAAATCTGGTTCACGTTCACGGACACTTCAGGGCTGAACGCTTTGGACAGTTTGGCGTAAAGGCTGAAGGCTGGCCAAGCGGCGCAGTGGATTTCTTCGTCCTGAGAGAACAAAGCGTATTTCGACAACGGCTGAAGGTTTTCCCAGCAACATAGCGCGCCGATGTTCCCAAGTTCGGTCTTGTTCACAAACATATCCGACCCATCGCCTTCACCAAACACCGAGCGTTCCACATGCGTCGGCTTCAGTTTGCGGCGGCGCGAGATCACCTGACCTTCGGGGCCATAGTGCCACTGCGCCATGTAAAGGCTGCCGCCTTCACGCTCTGACACGCCGATCACGACATGGATGTTGTTGCGACGGCAGGCGGCGCGCAGTTTCATATCTTGTTCAGACCCGGCGACGATGGCGTTCTGGAAATAGGGGGCGGCGAACTGCATGTTGATCGCGGGCGGATTGAACCAAATCCACCACGGATAACCGGGCAGCCATGTTTCAGGAAAATTCAACAACTCCACCCCTTGCTTGCCCGCTTCATCAATCAGGCCCATGGCCTTTTCAACGCCTGCATCTAAATCCAACAGTACAGGGGCGGCTTGCACCACACCAACTTTGACAAGTTTTCCTAAAGGACCGTGTCCAGCCATATCTTTCACTCCCATGATGTTTTTCAAATTCTGGACAAGAGGATGCGCGATTCTTGGACAGATGCTTCCGTTTGCGAGACGGAAAATGTGCGTTTGCTGGACAAGGGGTGCGAACAAACTAGTTGTCAGTGGAAATTATTTCAAATTTGGCGTAAAAGACTTCATTCGGTTTGGGAGGATCCGCCTGTCATGTCTACGGAATATGCGACAAAGCATCTAAAGCCCGCTGAACGATTTGCGTTTTGGCGCGATGTGATTTGTGACGCCTACCTGCCGATCCACTGCGCGACCCCTGATGCAGCGGGCTTTGATGGCGGGATCATGCTGGACCGTTTGACCAAGCTGAACGTATCCCGCGTGACAGGCAGTCCGCAGCAAGTGACCCGCCGCAAGGACCATATTGCGCGCGACGCTGTCAGTTTCTTTATGCTTAGCCTCCAATTGTCCGACGTGGGGCACCTGTCGCAATTGGGGCGCAGTACGGTGCTGCATCCTGGTGATTTCGGGCTGTATACAACCAGTGAACCTTACGAAGTTACCTGCGGGCGTCCGGTGAACCAACTGGTCATCCAAATCCCCTATGAAACTTTGCTGGCCCGCGTCCCGCAGGTCGAGATGTTGACCGGGCTTGGCGTCAGTGCCGCTTCCGACATTGGCGGCCTGGTGTCCCAGCAGCTGCGCCAATGCGCGGCACATGTGTCTGGGCAATCGGCGCTAGTGCAGACTCATATGCAAGACATGATGGTCGATCTAGTCGCCGTAGGAATTGCTACTTTGGCCGAGGGCAAAGTAGCGCTTGGGCGTCCTGATCAGCTTTTGTTGGCGCGCGCCAAAACGGTCATCCGCGATCATCTGCGCGAAGAACACTTGAAGCCCACGTTTGTCGCGGACGCGGTCGGCATGTCACAACGCAACCTCGCGCGCGTATTCCAGCGCGAAGGCAGCACGATTGCCGCGTTTATCCGGCAGGCACGGTTAGAGGCAATTTCCCAGGACCTGATCGACCCGCGCCTTGTGTCCCATTCCGTGTCGCAGATTGCGTGTAAATGGGGGCTGCACAACTTCCAGCACTTCTCAAAACAGTTCAAAGACGCCTATGGGATGACGCCGCGCGAATGGCGGGTGAATAAGCGAACCTTGCAATAATCAGCGGCGGGTCAAAGCCGGATCCGCACCTGATGCATCAAGCGTTTCCATAATATGATCTTCCCAAGCCGAGGCGACCAACCGCGACAACGCGGATTGCGGGCGCATGTTTGGGACCAGCAGCGATAGTCATAGCGGCTCGGCGTCGCGATGGGGCGAAAGACGATGCGATCCTCGATCATGCCCAACAAACCGGCACTCGCCACCGTCAGCGGGTCTACAAGGGCGCAACATTGATCAAGTGCCACAAATCGCAGCAAAGGCAAGACGGTCTGACTGCGCAGCTTGATCGTGATCTCGGCGCCATTGCTCGCAAATACAGCCTGCCGTTGCCGTTCAAACGCGTGTTCGGGCTGCATTGAACCGAAAGTTTCATCGGATAGCATTGCCAAAGGGATAACGTCGTGTGCAGCCAAAGGATGCGTGATGGGCAACGCTAGAAAGCTATTCCCGGAAATCACCGTCACATCTGTTTGCTGCGTGCGGCTATGATCCGCTTCAAAACCCCCAAAGCCCAAGTCAACGCCTTGGCTACTCACCATTTCGATCAGTTGGGTCGAGCTTCGGGTATGTAAAGACGTGCCCGTCCGTTGGACCCGACCTGTTGAACCATCGTGATGCTTGTTACGCTGCTTGTGTAGCGTAACTCCAGGGGAGAAGTTCGTCGGGACGCGTGATCTTGTGGTCGGCGATTTGGGCCAGAACCCATGTTAGCCAGGCTTCCAGATCATCGAAGACTGGCTTGGCGCGCGCTTGTCGCAGTGCCACGCGGACGTCGGGCGTTCTACCCCTCGCATCCTTTTCTACGGCATAAAGTTCCGCGATCCGATGGATGGCTTCCTCGGCGATGCTGGAGCCCTGAGAGGCGAAGATATCCACGAACTTGCGCCGGACAGCATCGACAACTGCGCGGTAGTCACGCTGACCTTGCCGTCCTTCGCAGCGGGCCAGACAAACCGGCCTTTCTCATGGCGCTTGCTAAACAGGTAGGCACCCTGTTGATCCCACCCGGTGATCTTTAACAGATCACCGGGCCGCCCCCGGAACACAAACAAATGCCTAGAATACGTGTCCAGTTCCAGGACCTTCTCGGCTTGGGCGGCCAGTGTGCTAAACCCGCGCCGCATGTCCGTGACGCCCGCCGCCAGCCAGACGCGGGTATGGGACGGAACGAGGATCAAACCGTCAAACCTTGCAAAAGGCTGACCACGGCGTTCAGCGCAGTTGGCCCTTCAACCAGAATGCGCCGACCATCAGACAAGGAGATATCAACCCGACTTGCGGACAGTGGGGGCGATAGAGATGGCTTTGGCACGTCGATCGGTGCTGGCTCAACGGCGACATCAGCCTCGATCTCAATTGGCAGAAATGTTGCTTCCTGTTCTTGCGTATCTGCTTCTGGCGCAAACCGCGGGTCCTTCAACCATTTGAAAATAAGGTTTGCATTGACCGCCGCGCGACCTACGCAACAGACATCCTCGGCGTCGTCGCCTGTGCGCAACCTCCTGCTTCTCCTCATCCGCCTGCTCATTGAGTGCCTCATGGTGTCCACTATCGATGGTGGACACTTAGCTCACTCTCAAAGTCGGCGTTAAAGCGGGTTCATCGGACGCTCACGCAAAGACAGGCGTGTGTTTGGATGATCCTGCATCAGTTTGCTGAGGAAATCAGGGAAAAGCACAGTGTCCACGCCCGGTATGGCGGCAAGATGCACCTCCCCCTCACCGCCTGTCTGAAGCTGGTTCATCGTGCGCTTAAGCTGGGCCATCTGTCCGCTTCGGACAGGAGGTAATTTGCCTCCGGCACCGGTTTGAGGTTCCGTGTGTCGCGATCAAACAGGACTATCCCCAATGATTCTTCCAGACTTCGCAGGGTGAGGCTGATTGCTGGCTGGATACTGCCCAGATTTGCCGCCGCCCGCGCCATGGATCCTGTTTCCAAGGAAACGGCACCAAGACCGTTTCCTTCCAACATGGAGATGATGATGGCACTTGTAAAATCAATTTCGGGCGCTCTGTTCGCGTCAGCCCTGATCGCTGGTCCTGTCGCCGCACAAGACCCGTCCTTCTTTCGCATTGGCACCGGCGGTGCTGGCGGCACGTATTTCCCCATCGGCGGTACGATCGCCAACGGGATTTCCAATCCTCCCGGCTCGCGCCCTTGCGACGAAGGTGGTCAATGTGGCGTGCCCGGCTTGATCGCAATTGCGCAGTCGACCACAGCGTCAGTCTTCAATAACGCCGCCGTCCAGAACGGTGAGCTTGAGGCAGGCCTTGCCGCCGCTGACGTCACCCGTTCCATGTTCCTTGGTGAGGGTAAATTCGAAGGCAAGCCGCACCCAAACCTGCGCATTATTGCCAACCTCTTCCCCGAAGACCTGCACCTTGTTATGCCCGCTGGTGAAAGCATCGACAGCCTTGCCGATCTTGAAGGTATGCGCGTTGGCATCGCCCAAGCTGGGTCCGGCACACAGGTGGTGGTGGTGGTAACCCATCACCATCCCGATCACGTTGGCCTCGCGGGATGGTTTCAGTCTCAATACGGGGCGGAACTGGTCACCACCCGTACCGCTTGGCTGTTTTCGCGCATGTTGACGCTGGACGAACAGGACGTCTGGCCCCGTGAAACCCTTGCCTATTATCGCAGCGCTGGCATGGACCCTGCGATTTACGC
>NZ_JAHHIR010000024.1 GCF_018678075.1 Epibacterium ulvae
GCCGGGCAGTGAACGCGTGGCTGGCCGTGGGACTTCGGAAAATACGGCTCAAGACGCGCCATCTGCGCATCCGACAGCCAGAAGAGATCAGACAGGTTCACCGTTCAATTTTTCGGTCAGTGAATCATGCAAACAAACGGAAATCAATGGGTCCTGACCCTAGTAATGACCCGAAGATTCATCCTGTTCAATATCACCAAAGTGATAGGCCTCCGCGTTGACGCCATAGGTTTGGTTGAACTTGGCCTCGTCCCCCTGCCAGAAATCAGACGTTGTGTCCGACGCCGCGACGTTCAGACCGTGCAGATCCATGATGAAGACTTCGGTGATATAGCCCTCGGACCTCTCAACCTGGTTGCGCAGGAAGTCAGCGGTTGTATTTGACAGCACCGGCGTGATGGTCGGGGTCGCGGATTGGCCCACTTCGGCGCGCCATTGCGCGTCCAGCGTATCAATCATGGCTTGGTCGTAGTCGGCGGTTTTGTTGTTCAGCGCTTTGATGGCCGAAATCAACACTTCGGAATGGGCCCAGTCGCGGATGTTGGACTGCAGATAACGCTCCATCGCAGGGGCAAATTCATTGGCGAGAACCGGAGTAGACAGGGTGGCGGCGGTCAGTGTCAGGCTGGCGGCGGTTAGGGAACAATTTGTTGATTCGTTACTCTTCTAGGCTGGCCTATTTCGACTTGCTCCACCTAGCCTTGGCCAAAAAGATTGGCTGATCGTTAACTCATCGCAAAACACAACTTAAGATGTGATATGCATACTGCGCGCACGCTGCAGCCACATTCCGCAATATGTGGTTGTTGAAATCATACCATTCACCCAATGATTGCACAATCTTAGGTGGCGGGTCGCGTCAATAAGATAGGATCTTACCTGGGTTCATAATGTTATCGGGATCCAGCGCGGATTTGATCGCGGCCATAAAGCGAATGGTTTCGCCCAGCTCGCGCGCCACATAGCTGCGTTTACCTTGCCCGACCCCGTGTTCGCCGGTGCAGGTGCCTTCCATCGCGATGGCGGTGTCGGCCAGCCATTTGAGGTACGAATCAGCGCGCTCCTGTTCGGCGGCGTTGCCCGGTTCCAGCAACAACAGCGCGTGGAAATTGCCGTCGCCCACGTGGCCGACCATGGGGGCCAGCAGGTCCAGCTCTTCTGCTTTGGCGCGGGCTAGGCTCACACATTCGGCCAGACGCGAGATTGGCACGCAGACATCGGTGGACAACCCTTTGGCACCGGGGCGCAAGGCGTGGCTGGCCCAATAGACATCATGGCGGGCCTGCCAAAGCTTGTTGCGCTCTTCGGCTGTTGAGGTGGCGGCGAAATCCTGACCTTCGAATTCTTCCGCGATGGAGGCGAACATGTCGCTTTGTTCTATCACCCCCGCGTCTGAGCCGTGAAATTCCAGCAACAGCAATGGCACTTCGGGCAGGTCGAGTTTTGAATAGGCCTTGGCGGCGCGCACGCTGAGCACATCCAACAGCTCGATCCGGGCGACGGGAATGCCATATTGGATGGTCATCATCACCGCCTGACAGGCCGCTTCGACCGAAGGGAAGGAACAGCGGGCGGATCGGATCGCCTCGGGGACGCCTTGTAGGCGCAGAGTGAGCTCGGTGATAACACCGAGCGTGCCCTCAGATCCGATCAAAAGGCGGGCCATATCATAACCGGCCGAAGATTTCTTGGCCCGGGCGCCTGTGCGGATGATCGTTCCATCGGCCATCACCGCCTCAAGGCTGAGGATATTGTCCTTCATCGTGCCATAGCGCACTGCATTGGTGCCGGACGCGCGGGTTGCCGCCATGCCGCCCAGCGATGCATTGGCACCGGGATCGATGGGAAAGAACAGCCCCTGATCGCGCAAATGGGTGTTGAGCTGTTCACGCGTCACACCGGGCTGCACCACCACATCAAGGTCCGCCGCATGCACCGCCTTGATCTGGTTCATCTGGCTGAGATCAAGGGAAATCCCCCCGGCTGGTGCGTTCAGGTGTCCCTCAAGCGAGGAGCCGGTGCCAAAGGGGATCACCGGGACCTTGCGCAAAGCGCAGAGTTTCACAACCTCGGCCACCTCATCCGTTGAGGTAACAAAAACAACCGCATCCGGGATCTGGTTAGCCATCGAGGTGGTGGTGTGACCGTGTTGTTCGCGCATCGACTGGCCAGTGTGCAAACGGTCCGCGAACCGATCCGAAAGGGCTGCGATAACCGTGGCGATGCCGGCCTCGTTACGGGGCAATGTGGTGATGGCGGCCATGTCGATCTCTCCCGGTCTTAAACACCCGCGAAAGATCGCATGTTAAGCATCTATGTCAATGGGTTGAACACCCGACACCTGTGGCTATTCGCCAAGCGCGATACCTTCGCGACGGGGATCTGCGGCACCTTTTAGCACCTCTCCCACCTCAATCGCGTGGAGGCCAGAGTTGAGACTGCGGGCATTGACCTCAAACCCGGCGAGTTTCATCAAGGGCATAAGAACTTCGGCGCCGGTGCCCTCCTCCATGTCATAGGTGCCAAATCGGTTGACCAGATGCGGCATCGCCAACGCCTGTTGCAGCGGCATGTCCCAATCAGCCCACGCGATGATGGTTTTGGCGACATAGCCGATGATGCGGCTGCCACCGGGGGAGCCGATCACCAGCGCGGGCTTGCCGTCTTCCATCACGATGGTTGGCGCCATCGAGGAGCGCGGACGTTTGCCGGGCTCCAGTCGGTTGGCGATGGGCAGCCCGTCACGGTGGCTGCGGAAAGAGAAATCGGTCAGCTCATTGTTCAACAGGAACCCGCCCGCCATCAGACGCGAGCCAAAGGCGTTTTCGATTGTCGTCGTCATCGACAGCGCATTGCCATAAGCGTCTACGATGGAGATATGCGAGGTCGAGGGCAGTTCCAACGCTTCGTCATCGGCCAAGTTCAGCGCGTGGTCGAATTCTGGCGTTCCGGGTGCGACCTGCGTCAAGGCTTTTTTGCCGCCCAGCAAGCGCGCCCGCTTGGCCAAATAGGCGGGGTCCACCAGGCCATTAGTGGGGACCGGGACAAAGTCGCTGTCGGCCATATACCGGCCACGATCCGCAAAGGCGAGGCGCGAAGCATCGCCGATCAGACGCCAGCTGTCAGGGTGTTGTTCGCCCAGCTCCGCCAGATCGTAATGCCCCAACATGCCGAGGATCTGCCCCACGGTCAGCGCCCCTGATGAAGGCGGGCCCATGCCGCAAACCTCAAATTCGCGGTAGCTGGCGCAGACTGGCGCGCGTTCCTTGACCTCGTAAATCGCCAGATCCATAGCCGACAGAACACCGGGATTGCCCGGTGCCGTGTTCACGGTTCTGACAATGTCAGCCGCCAGCGGACCTGTATAGATCGCATCGGCGCCATGGGTTGCAAGGGCCTGCAATGTCTCTGCATAGCGGGGGTTTTTCAGTGTTTCACCGGCTGTGATCGGCGTGCCACCGGGCAGGAAATATGCGGCTGTTGCGTCAAACCGCGACAGGCGTTCAGCATCGCGTTCAACCAATTGCGCCAATCGGGGCGAGACGGTGAAACCATCGCGCGCCAGATCGGTTGCGGCCTGAAACAAGGTCGGCCAATTCGCACGTCCCCAACGGCGGTGTGCGGTTTCCAGCAACGCGGGCGTGCCCGGCGTGCCAACAGATCGACCGCCAACCACAGCATCAAAGAATTTAAGCGGCTCGCCCGCATCATCCTGAAACAGGCGCGGTGTTGCGGCCAAAGGCGCGGTTTCGCGACCATCCAACGTTGTCAGCTCCCCGGTGGTGCCGTCATACCAGACCAGAAACGCACCACCGCCCAGACCCGAGGATTGCGGCTCCACCAGTCCCAGAACCACCTGGACGGCCACCATTGCATCCGCGGCCGTGCCGCCGGCGCGCAGCACCTCAGCGCCAGCTTCCACCGCCAGCGGGTTGGCGGCTGCGATCATCCAGTTCTCGGCCGTGACCTCTTGGCCTGCGTCCTTGGCTGCCAATGCTGCCTGCACGGCGGGTGACGCAAGAGCGAACGCCCCTTTGGTCGCAGCCTCAGGCGCAACCGCATCGGCGGCCTGTTGAGCAAATGCGGGCGCTGCCAACAGGCAGGCCAGAGCGCTGAGTGAGAGGATGCGCATGGGATTTCTCCGTTTGGGGGCAGTCGACGCCAGAAAAACGCGTTAACCAAGAATTGTCACGGGGTTTATTTCACATGGCAATGAAATAGAACACAGAAACGGCGCCGGGATCGCTGTCACCGCCCAAGAATGCCGCATGTGGTTTCCCCATCCGAGTTCTAGCGCGTTCTAGTCAGACGGCCACGAATTGGGGCGATTTTTGTGTGGGAGCAGCCCTTAGGCAGCGTCGTCTTTGGTCAACTGCCCATAAAACGCGTAGTTGCGGTAGAGGCCTTGGACCACCAGCCTGTCCGTGTCTGCGCGACAGTCACGCATCGCAGCTTCAAGCGTGTCACGGGGGCTCACATGGAACCGTGCGAGCCAGGCCAACAAAAGACGTTGGAACCAGCCGGGCAGGCCTGCGCTGTCGCCAAAATCCACCACATGCAAGCGTCCGCCGGGGGCCAGGTGCCGCTTTGCCTCTGTCAGCGCGCCCTGCCAATCGGGGATCATCGACAGGCTGTAGGAAAGAATGACGTGGTCGAAACCCTCCACATCAAACAGCGCCTTTGGTTCAAATTGGCAGGCATCGCCCTGCGCCAGGGAGACATCCGCACCGAGTTTTGCGCGTGCGGTGGTCAGCATCTGGTCAGAGATATCCAGCCCGAACAGCTGCGCCTCAGGGTAGCGGTTACGGATCAGGGAGAGGTTGCGCCCGGTGCCGCAAGCGACCTCAAGCACCCGCTCACCGGGTTGGACATTCATGCCCTCGATCAGGTGATCGCGTCCCAGCAGGTAATACTTCCGCGTCACGTCATAGATCAGACGTTGGTAGCGATAGGTCTGATCCATCAAGGCGCTGTGTTCGGTAGTATCGCTCATGATGCGGACTTTCGATAGAGATGCACACCGCCGTAGATCGCCGAGCGATCGGTTTCAAACGCGGTTTGCGAGGCATCTGCGTCATAGGACCATTGATCCAGCGTTGCAGCCTGCACCCGGCCCGGCAGGATGTCGTCGGTGCCACCGGTGCGGAACAGCACCCGTGCGCCGGGTTTGGCGGTGCGGGTGATCTCGTCCCACAGCGCGTTGAGCTGCGCATCGGTCATCCAGTCCTGGGCGTCCAACAGAATATAGACCGTTTTCGACTGGTTCGGCGCCTGGGCCAGCACATCGGTGATCGAGCGGTTCCAGACCGTGGCACGCGCGGCTGCACTGCGCAACGCCTCAAAATTCTGCGGTTCGAGATAGGGCGGCACCGGACCGCTGCCGTCGGCCTTGTAAGCGCGGTTGGCGGCCTGCCAGGCAAAGTAATTCTCGGCGATGGGGAAGTCACAAAACAGCTTGCGGGTGCGTTCTTTTAGCACGGGGATGATGTCACCCCCGGCGTCGTCGGCCAGTTTGTCATATTGTGCGGGCGGGATCCCGAGGCCAAACAGCGAGGCACGGCGGCGGGCGAGGAATTTCACCAAACGCGTGTCATAAAGCGGCGCGATCTGGGTGTTGAAAAACGCCTCTTGCTCGGCCAGGGTCTTGGCCTCCAACAGTGGCTGGAAATCGACCCGCGTCACGCGGGCCAGCAGATGCACGGCGCTTAGGAACCGGCCCAGCACGCCAAAGCGGTAAAATCCACGGGTAAACATGGAGATGCGCGATTTCAGCCCGTTGCGGCCACGCCAAAAGGCCTGCGCCTGCGCGTCCAGCTGTGGCAATACGTGGGTTTCCAGCAGGGCCCTGTTTTCACCCCGGTCCGCATGGCCAAAGATCGCGTAAAAGCTGTCGTAGTCCGGCACATGCGCGGCGGCGGCCAGTTTCAACCGGTTCAACTCAACATGCCAGGGTGACAGATCCACCGCGGTCAGCGAAGCAGGTTGGGTCGTCAGATAGGACATCGCGTTGCAGCCGCCAGAGGCGATGCAGATGATGTGGTCGTCTTGGGTCAGCTGCAAGGCGGTCATGTCGCAGACCGGGTCTTCCCAGATTTGCGGATAGACCAGACCACGAAACAGAAAGGCAAAGGCGCGTTCGGACAAAGTATCCAGAGAAAAAGACCGGTTTTCGTAAACCGCGTCTCCGATTGAGGTCGTATGTGTCGCGCTCATGCCTGCTCTTTTCTATTGGTTAACGGTGGTTTTTGTGTCGGCGCGCTTGCGCCGTTTTTGCCGCTTTTCCAGCAGCCGCAACCGGTTGTTGCGCGACTCCCAGTCGATCAAACGCAGATCGCCGTTGTCGTCCTCGACGATTGCGGTGCAGCTTTCGACCCAATCCCCGGTGTTTACATAGTGGATGTCGCCGATCTGGCGGATCGCTGCGTGGTGGATATGGCCGCAAATGACCCCGTCATAGCCGCGTTGGCGGGCGTCTTCTGACAGGGTTTCTTCGAATTTCCCGATGAAATTCACCGCCTGTTTGACCTGATGTTTGGCCCATTTCGACAGGGACCAATATTTGCGCGACCACAGGCCCCGCACCGAGTTGATCTTGGGGTTCAGCCAGATGAGCGCGGAATAGGCGCGGTCTCCGAAATAGGCGAGCCATTTGGCGTTGACGATGACCGTGTCGAATTGATCGCCATGGGTCACAAAGTACCGCATCCCCTTGGCCGAGATGAATTCATCGTGGTCCCTGACCTCAATCCCTCCAAAATGGATGCCGGGAAAGCGGCGCATGACCTCATCATGATTGCCGGGAATGAACACCACACGGGTGCCTTGCCGGGCCTTTTCCAGGATGCACTGAATGACCGTGTTGTGCGAACTTGGCCAGTGCCAGCCACGTTGCAAGCGCCATCCGTCCAGGATGTCGCCGACCAGATACAGCGTTTCGCACTGGTGCTTACCCAGAAAACCCACCAGCAGATCAGCGCGGCACCCTCGCGTTCCAAGATGGACGTCAGAAATAAAAATTGCACGGTACGCTGTCATAGAATGCTCAACTGAACGTTTTTAAATGAATTACAGCGGGAATGTGTCAACGTCATTACAGCCCCCAAAATGTCTGAGAAAATTAGACTTCTAGCGCCTCATCGTATCAGCAAGCCATCAGCCAGCGGCGCAAAACGATGCCCCTGCCTTCACAACATCGAAGGCACAACCAGATCCGGCGGGCGGTGGCCGTCTTCGAATGTTTTGATGTTGAGCAGGACTTTCTCACCCATCTCGACCCGGCCTTCGCGGGTAGCAGAGCCCATATGCGGCAGCAGCACCACATTGGACAGCTCGCGCAGGCGAGGGTTTATTTCATGGCCGTTCTCATAGACGTCCAGCCCGGCGCCTGCGATCTCGGAAGCGCGCAGCATACGGGTCAGGGCGTTTTCATCGATCACCTCCCCGCGTGAGGTGTTGACGATCACCGCATCCGGTTTCAGCAGTTTCAGACGGCGCGCGTTCATCAAGTGATAGGTCGAGGGCGTGGCCGGGCAGTTGACCGAGATCACATCCATCCGGGCCACCATCTGGTCGAGGCTTTCCCAATAGGTCGCCTCGAACCGGTCTTCGATATCGGCGTGCAGCCGACGACGGTTATGGTAGTGGACCTGCATCCCAAAAGCGGCGGCACGGCGCGCCACGGCCTGACCCACGCCGCCCATGCCAAGGATCCCAATACGACGCCCCGCAAGACGACCGCCGAGCAGCGCAGTGGGCGCCCAGCCGGACCAGTCACCCTGTTGCATCAAGGCGAGACCTTCGGGAATGCGGCGCACCACGGCCATGATCAGCGCCATCGCCATATCGGCGGTGTCATCGGTCAAAACGCCGGGCGTGTTAGAGACCAGAATGCCCCGCTGGCGCGCGGTGGCGACATCGATGTGGTCAACGCCTGCACCATAATTGGCAACCAGCTTCAACTGCTCCCCCGCCTGCCCCAACAAGGCGGCGTCGATCGTGTCGGTGACCGTGGGCACAAGGATATCTGCACTTTGCACCGCTTCGATCAGCTCGGGTCGGGTCATCGGGGTGTCGTCATTGCGCAGGGTCACATTGAACAATTCGCTTAGACGGGTTTCCACGGGGTCCGGCAACCGTCGCGTAACAACAACACTCAGTCGTTCTCTGGGCACTTGGGGCTCTCCTCAGCTTTCCACAATGCGGTCTGCTGTGTCATGGTGACCGAGGACGCTGACGGGCACAAGAACCTAAGTTGTTTTGGTTGCAGCTTTCACGCCACTTCGCGTAAGAGACGCCACAAACAGGCAGCACTGGCAACCGCAGCATCCACGCGCCTTGGGTAGGTCAATTGCGAAACACCGAAAAAGAGTGAGCAGGCAGTGACAGGATCGACAATTCAACGCGCTGCAGGGGTACGCGGGCGCGCTTTGGTTTTTTCCCTTCTGTGTGTGGGGTTTTTTCTTGCATGTGTGGTGCCGGGAACGGCGAAGGAGCGGGGTCCGGTGACCAACCTGCCCCTGCCCCGGTTTGTCTCAATGAAAGCGGCCGAGGGCAATGTGCGCCGAGGGCCATCGCTGACCCATCGGATCGACTGGGTGTTCAAACGCCGGGGCATGCCGCTAGAGATCACGGCTGAATACGGCCATTGGCGCCGGGTGCGTGACCGCGATGGCGCCGGTGGTTGGGTGCATTATACGTTGTTGTCCGGGGCCCGTACGGTTTTGATCGAAAATGACATGACCCAGGTGTTCACCCGACCTGACACTCGCGCGCCTGTATCGGCCGCCTTTGAGCTGGGGGTGATTGCGCGTCTGGGGGAATGCAACACCGATTGGTGCAAAGTGACCGCAGGCGGTTATCGCGGTTGGGCACGCAAAGACCAGCTGTGGGGCGTCGCCCCAGATGAGCTGCGCGAATAACCACCCCGGCGCACGCTGTTTTTTGATGCAGTTGCCTGTGCCCGTGATGGGTCTTGCTGGCCCATGCTGCATGCTCTACTTGTCGCCAATTCACTTCATACGTTAAGCAAATGCCAACTGCCCTGCCCGTGCCAGTTGTGCGTGCGCAGGTCTGCGAGCAAACGTTTGAAATAAGTGAAAGGCGCGCCCATGCCCGGCCCCAAAGTGATCCCGGTGATCGGAGATGAACAGCTGCCCGACCGGGTTGATACGGTTGTGATTGGCGGCGGTATTATTGGCGTTAGCACCGCGCTTGAGCTGGCTGAAAAAGGCCAGCGGGTGGCGCTGTGTGAAAAGGGTGGCATCGCGCAGGAGCAAAGTTCGCGCAATTGGGGTTGGGTGCGGATTTCGCGGCGTGACAAACGGGAGATTCCGCTGATGGCCGAGGCCTTGCGGATCTGGCCCAAGCTGAAAGAGCGCACCGGGCGGGATCTGGGGTATACGCAGGCCGGCATCGCCTTTGCCTGTGAAACCGATGCTGAAATCGCCCAGTTTGAAAACTGGTCCGAGCATCTGAAACCCTTTCAGTTGGAATGTGGCTTTCGCAGCGGGCAGGATCTGGCAGATATGCTGCCCAGCGCCTCCGTGCGTCCCAAGGCGGTGTTCTACACCCCCACCGATGGGCGCGCCGAACCACAAAAAGCAGCCCCCGCAATTGCCGAAGCGGCCCGCGATCGCGGTGCGGCGATCCTGACCCAATGTGCGGTGCGCGGTGTGGAAAGCGCCGGTGGCCAGGTCAGCGGCGTGGTGACCGAACGCGGGCGCATCGCCTGTGATGCGGTGGTGCTGGCCGGCGGGGCTTGGTCGCGGCTCTTTTCTGGCAATCTGGGCATTGAATTGCCACAGCTGAAGGTACTGAACACCGTGCTGCGCACCGCCCCCATCGAGGGCGGGCCTGAGACGTCTTATTGGGAAGAAGGGCTGGGTCTGCGCAAGCGTCAAGATGGCGGCTATACGCTGGCCAATGGCACCTTGCACCACGCGGATATTGTCCCAGACAGCTTCCGTCTGGCGCGCGCGTTCCTGCCGGCGTTTCGCAAAAACTGGCGCGCGCTGAAGCCGCGGGTAGGCACCAGGTTCCTGGAAGAAGCCCGCTATGCCCGGCGCTGGTCGATGGAGGATGTCACCCCGTTTGAACAGACCCGCGTGTTGGATCCCAAGCCAAGCGACGCTTTGGTACGGCAGATCCAGGCCACCGCCGCCAAACGGTTTTCCGTGTTCAAAGATGCCAAGATCGAACAGACCTGGGCCGGGATGATTGATGTGACGCCCGATGCGGTGCCCGTGATCTCAGTCGTGGATACGTTGCCGGGGTTCTTTATCGCGACCGGGTTTTCCGGGCATGGGTTTGGCATTGGTCCCGCTGCCGGTCGGTTGATGGCCGAGCTGGTGATGGGCGTCACCCCTTGTGTGGATCCAACCCCCTATCGGCTGTCCCGTTTCGCTGACGGAACGCCGATGATTGTGGACGCCGGGTTCTAGCGGGTTCGGGGTCCTAAGGGCGCATGGATTGCCCGTTGTAAAACAGGTGCACCTTGTCCGGGTTTGCCCCCATGCGCACGCTTAGCCCGCGCAGCTCTTTGCGGTTGCCAGCAAGCTTGGCGATCAGCGCATCACCGCCCGAGGGCGCGTCAATATAGAGCAATGTCACCTCTCCCAGGGCTTCGGTGATATCGACGCGCGCCTCAAACAGGGATGGGCCGTCGGTTTCAAACAGATCCTCGGGGCGCACACCAATATTGACCCTTTTGCCCTGATCCGCGGCAGTGGTGGCGATGTCCGACACCGCAATGCCGCCGCCATCCAATGCAACGGCGGTTTGCGCTCCGGTTTTGGTGATTTCGCCCGGCAAAAGGTTCATCGCAGGTGAGCCGATGAATTGCGCCACAAATTCATTTTCGGGACGTTCATACAGATCCAACGGAGTGCCAACCTGGGCGATACCTTTGTTGGCCAGCACCACGATGCGGCTGGCCAGTGTCATCGCCTCCACCTGGTCATGAGTGACATAGATCATGGTACGATCGGGCATTGCTTCTTTGAGGCGCGCGATCTCAATTCGGGTGGCGACGCGCAGGGCGGCGTCCAGGTTTGAGAGCGGCTCGTCAAACAGATAGACCTTGGGATCGCGCACAATGGAACGGCCGATGGCGACCCGCTGACGTTGCCCGCCCGACAGTTCCTTGGGCAAACGATCCAGATAGCTGTCGAGCTGCAGAACCTTGGCGGCGTTTTCCACCGCTGCGTCGATCTCGGCCTTGGATTTCTTGGCGATTTTGAGCGCAAAGGCCATATTGTCGCGCACGGTCATATGTGGATAAAGCGCATAGGATTGAAACACCATCGCGATGCCACGTTGGGCGGGGGGCGTGTCGTTCACCACATGCCCGTCGATTGTCAGCTCACCGCCTGAAATTTTCTCCAACCCGGCGATCATACGCAACAGGGTGGATTTCCCGCATCCCGACGGGCCGACAAAGACGATCAACTCGCCCTGCTCGATCTCTAGGTTAATGTCGTGCAACACATTGACGCTTTTAGCATAGGTCTTGGCGATGCCGCTTAGTTTCAGTTCAGCCATCTTCCTGCTCCTCCCGCTTTACAGCGATGCAATACTCCCACGCTCCCAGCGAAATCTGAGTGCCACGCAAATCAACCGCGCCATCCAGACCTGTGGCTGCATTCTCCCAAGAACCATCTGGCAAGGTCAGGGCGGCGTTATCCTCACCGAGGTTGAAGGCGCAGAACACCTCTTGGTTCGTGCTGGTGCGGTGAAAGCTCAGCACGTCCACGGCGACATCCATGCGGTCCTGCGCCCCGGTTCTGAGGGCGGGGAGTGCGGCGCGCACGGCGATGGCCTTGCGGTAGTGGTGCAAGACCGAACCCCGCGCGGCTTCCTGTAGATCCACAGCGATTTCGCGTTGATTTTCGCTGACGGGCAACCAAGGTTTGACCGAGGCAAAGCCTGCGTTGTCGCCCGCCGTGTCCCAGACCATGGGCGTGCGACAACCATCGCGCCCTTTGAATTCGGGCCAGAATTCAATGCCATAGGGATCTTGCAGATCCTCAAATGCCACCTCTGCTTCGGGCAGACCCAGCTCTTCGCCCTGATAGAGGCAGACCGAGCCGCGCAAGCACATCAACAGGGCGGCATATGTGCGCAGGGCCGCATCGCTCAGCTGCCAGCGGCTGCCGTGGCGTACAACATCGTGGTTGGAAAAGGCCCAACAGGCCCAGGCGCCTTTGCCGATGGTGTCGAGGCGTGTGAACACCTCTTTGACCGCTTTGGCCGTGACCGGGTCGGGGCCCAGAAATTCAAAGGCGTAACACATGTGCATGCGATCATCGCCCTGGGTGTATTCGCCCATAATCTCCAACCCACGCTGGGCATCGCCGACCTCACCCAGACAGGCGCGGGCGTTGTACTGATCGGTCAGACTGCGCAGCCGTTCCAGAAAGATCAGGTTCTCTGGCTGGTTCTTGGAATAGAGGTGACGCTGGTGATTGTATGGGTTCACCGTGGGGGCAATGCTGCCATTGCGTTCCTCGGGCGGCAGGGGCGGATTGCTGCGCAACTCCTTGTCGTGGAAGTAGAAATTAATCGTGTCCAGACGGAAGCCATCGACGCCCCGTTCCAACCAGAACCGGGCAATGTCCAACAAGGCCTCTTGCACTGCGGCACAGTGAAAGTTCAGATCTGGCTGCGAGGTCAGGAAATTGTGCAGATAATATTGTTCACGCCGACTGTCCCATTGCCAAGCAGAGCCGCCAAAGATCGACAGCCAATTGTTGGGCGGGGTGCCATCGGGCTGTGGGTCGGCCCAGACGTACCAATCGGATTTGGAGTTTGCGCGGTTGGCGCGGCTTTCGCCAAACCACGGGTGCTGGTCCGAGGTATGGGACAACACGAGGTCGATCATCACCTTGAGCCCCAGCTCATGGGCGCGCGCCAACAGGGCGTCGAAATCCGCAAGGCTGCCGAACATCGGGTCCACATCGCGGTAATCGCTGACGTCGTAGCCAAAATCCTTCATCGGGGATTTGAAAAAGGGCGAGATCCAGATCGCATCCACCCCGAGGGAGGCCACATAGGGCAGCCGGTTGGTGATCCCTTGCAGGTCGCCAATACCATCGCCGTTGCTGTCCTGAAAACTGCGTGGGTAGATTTGATAAATCACACCGCCCTGCCACCAATCAGTGTCCTGGGCCAGATGCGTGGAAGTTTGCACGTTCATTTGTCTTTCCTATTTCACGGAACCGGCGAGAAGCCCGCGGACCAGGTATCTTTGCAATGTGAAGAAGACCGCCAGCGGCACCGCGATGGAGACAAAGGCGGATGTCGCCAGGATCTCCCAGTTGCCGCCACGGGTGCCGAGCAGCTCAACCAGTTTTTGGGTCATCACCGTGGTCTCTCCGGTGGCGTCCACCAAGAACACTTTGGCCACCAGAAGGTCGTTCCAAGTCCACAGGAACTGGAAGATCGCAAAGGAGGCCAGCGCCGGGAAGCTGAGCGGCAGGATGATACGGGTGAAGATCTGATATTCGGTGGCCCCATCCACGCGGGCGTTTTCGATAATGTCGCGCGGCAGACCGACCATGTAATTGCGCAACAGATAAATCGCGAGCGGCAGACTAAAGCCGGTGTGGGCCATCCAGACGCCCAGATACCCTTTGCCGATGCCAATGCCGAGGTGCAGTTTCAACAAGGGGATCAAGGCCAGCTGCAACGGCACAACCAAGAGCGCGACGATGGCCGCAACCAACAGCGCCCGCCCCGGAAACTCCATCCACGCCAGCGCATACGCCGCAAATGCGGCAACCAGGATCGGGATGATCGTCGCCGGGATCGTCACCGTCAGGGTTGAGAAAAACGCTTGGCTCATCCCTTCGATATTGTCAGGGTCAAACAGGATGTTGCGGTAGTTGTTCAGGGTGAATTCAGGCGCAACCGTGGTGCCCAGAAACACTCGCTGGCCGCGCGACCCGGTAAAAGCCGCACTGTGTTCCATCCGGTAGCGCCCATTGGCCATCACGCTGATCGTGCCCCCCTTGCGCAGCTCTGCCACCTCGCCGGGGACAAAGGCATCGACAGCGCGCGATGAAATACCCCAGCTGCGGATTGTGGCGTCTTGTCCGTCCTCCAGCAGGGCGCCCTCGATCACGAACAGCGGGCCGTCTTGCACCTGTGTGTCCGGCGCTGCGGTGCGCAGGGTCACGGTCTGTTCGGACGGGAACAGGGATTTCCACCAACCGCTGGTGGAAATCTGGTCGGTCGTGCGAAAGGACGACACAAACAGCCCCAGGGTCGGAAACACCCAAAGAGCGACCAGAATGACAACAGAGATATTGGTGACCCAAGTGAGGGTGGATTTGGTTCCGGCGATATTGTCCATTGTCTTTCCCTCAGCGCATTTCATTGCGGGCGTTGCGGACGTTCCAGACCAGGATCGGCAAAACCAGAACCATGATCACAATCGCCGCCGCCGACCCGACGCCCCAGTCATTGGCGCGAAACAGCTTGTCGAACATGTAGTTGGCGAGCACCTGCGTCTCCCACTGGCCGTTGGTCATGGTGAAGACGATGTCGAACACTTTCAGCACCGTGATGGTGATGGTGGTCCAGACCACCAGAATGGTTGTTTTTATCTGCGGGACCTTGATTTTAAAGAAGATCTGCATCGGGCTGGCCCCGTCGACAATGGCGGCTTCAACCGTTTCTTCGGGAATACCGCGCAGGGCCGCCGACAGGATCACCATGGCAAAACCGGTCTGGATCCAGATCAGAACGAGCATTAAGAAGAAGTTGTTCCACACCGGCATGGTCAACCAGGTCAGCGGGGCCTCACCCCCCATGAACATATAGATCGCGTTGAAAATCCCGATTTGATCTTGATCTGCCGGGCGCACATCATAGACCAGTTTCCAGATCACCGAGGCCCCCACGAACGAGATCGCCATCGGCATGAAAATCAGCGATTTGGCGATATTGCCCCAGCGGATACGATCGGTCAGTTGCGCGGCCAACAGGCCGAAACCGGTTGCGCCAGCCGGCACGACAAGAAGCCACAGTATATTGTTGCGCAGGGCTTCCCAGAATTTGGGTTCTTTTGACATCTGGACGTAATTGTCAAAACCAACCCATTGAATTCCCCCACCCGGAACGCGTTCCGTGAGTGAAAGCCGCAAAGTTTCAACCACCGGGTAGGCAAGATACACCCCCACCGCACAAAGCGCCGGAAAGAGAAAAAGCCACGGACGGACCAGATTGGCACGGTTGATGTTGCGACCCGCGTGAGGGCCGCGTGGGGGAAACAGGACCTTGTCCACAATCTGATTGGACAGGGCAAAATAGGCGACGCATGCGGTGACGCCAAAGATAATAATCGACAGCCCCTGAAGTGCCGGATGCATGGTCATCACTCTCACTTTTTATGGTGGAATACGGTTCGGAAATCAGGGCAGCAGGGGATGTACCGCGCTGCCCTGGAGGATTGTGTGAGGCTGCTATTTCAAGGCATCCCACGAGGCCTGGATTTCATCCGCCACCTGTTGTGCGGGTTTGCCACCGGCGTAGTCCACCATGCCGGTCCAGAACGCGCCAGCGCCAACACCGCCGGGCATCAAGTCCGACGCATCAAAGCGGAAAGTTGTGGCCCCCAGCAGGATCTCGTTCATTTTGCGCAGCGTCGGATCGGAGAACTTGGACGCGTCCACCCCTTTGTGCGGGGTCAGGAACCCTTGGCGTGCCATCCAGATTTCATGGGACGCAGGATCCTGGAAATAGGCGATCAGATCATGGGCGGCCTGATTTTCTTTGGTGATTGCCCAGACCGTGCCGGCGCCCAGAACCGGAGTGCCCAGATCCTTGTCCGCATAGGCTGGGAAGTAGAAAAAGTCCGCGTCCTCACCCACAATTGTGCCTTCGGGGAAGAAGGACGGGATGAAAGAAGCCTGGCGGTGCATGTAGCACTGTGGCGGTGCGTCAAACATGCCCTTGGGGCTGTCGCGGAAGTCTGTTGTGGCCACGGCCCCTGCGCCGCCCGCCACGTAATCCTCGTTTCGTGCAAAGGCGCCGAATTCCTCGATTGCGGCGACAACTTTGGGGTCGTTGAATTTCAATCCATTGCTGACCCAGGCGTCGTAATCCGCTGGGCTCTGGGTGCGCAGCATCAGGTCCTCGACCCAATCGGTGGCCGGCCAACCGGTGGCGCCACCTGATCCCAGACCGATGCACCAGGGCGTTTCGCCGTCGGCAACGATCTGATCGGTCAGCGCTTTCAGCTCCTCCATCGTGGTCGGAACTTCATAGCCTGCGTCCTCAAAATTTTCCGGCAGATACCAGACCAGCGATTTCACATCGACTTTGTAGAAGAAACCAAACAGATCTTTTGCACCATCAGGTCCGGCAAAAGTGCCCAGATCGACCCAGGATTGGCCCGCAGCATAGTTTTCGCTAATCCAGTCGCCAGTGCCATCCGCAAGCGGTGTCAGGAACCCGCCCTTGGCCAGTTCCGCCGCCAGACCGGGCTGCGGGAAGATCGCGATATTGGGGGCCGAGCCCGCCTCGGCATCAATGCGGATCTGCTGTTCGAAACTGTCAGAGCCCACATAGGACACAGTGTGACCGGTCGCGGCCTCGAACCCCTCCAGCACGGCCTCGACGTTCAATTGGTCCGGGCCAAGCCAGGGGCCAAACACGGTAAGATCTTCTGCCAAAACAGGGCCAGACATCACAGCCAGCGCCGCAGCGCCGCTCAAAATCGACGTTTTCATCATTCTCCTCCCATACACGCAAAGCGCAAGAAATCAGCAAAGCGACTCATTATTCAAAGCGCTTTGAGTCAGACTTGTAACGGAACCTCCCCTTGTATTGTCAACAACAAATAGAGACTTCGTTATTTATCGCGTTATTTTCAGGAATTTTGCGCAAACCGATCACAAAGTCATTGACCCACCGGTTCCTCTTCCTGCAAAAGATGATACCAATATTTAAAGCGCTTTGGATGATATGAACCTCAAGACTCTTGCCGAACAACTGGGACTTTCTCAAACCACGGTCAGCCGGGCGCTGAACGGGTATCCAGAGGTGAGCGAAGCCACGCGACTGCGAGTGGAACAGGCGGCGGAGCAATTTGGCTACCGCCCCAACAGCCGTGCCAAAGGGTTGGCAACCGGACGTGCGATGATGATCGGCCACGTCATTCCGACCTCAAACAAACATGAGATGGTGAACCCGGTTTTTGGCGATTTTGTTGCCGGCGCATCCGAGGCCTACGCCAAGTTTGGCTACGATATGATGTTTGCACGGGTGCGCGACGGCAATACGGAACAGGCCTACCGGGAGCTGCTGGCCAAACGGGCGGTGGACGGCGTGGTGCTGCAAGGTCCGCTGATCAATGACAGCCGGATTGCCCTGTTGAACAAGATGGGCCTGCCCTTTGTCGTGCATGGACGCTCTACCGGTGTGAGCGCGCCCTATAGCTGGGTCGATGTGAACAACAAACGGGCTTTTCAACGGGCAACCGAGTTTCTGATTGATCTGGGCCATCGCCGCATTGCGTTGTTGAACGGGTTGGAGACGATGGATTTCGCCCAGCGACGTCGCGACGGCTATGTCACGGCTATGGAGGATCGCGGCGTGCCCGTGGATCCCGCGCTGATGCGCGCTCAGGAAATGACCGAGGTCTTTGGCCACCAGGAAACCATGGCAATGTTGGCGATGGATCACCCGCCGACCGCGATTTTGACATCCTCGATGATCACCGCAATCGGGGTGCGGCGCGCGATCGAAGAGTCTGGCCTCAAGATGGGGCGCGATATCTCGGTCATCACCCATGACGACGACCTGTCGTATCTGAAAAACGGCCGAGACGTGCCGATCTTTACCGCGCTGCGCTCTTCCGTTCGCAACGCAGGCGAGATCGCAGCCGCCATGTTGGCCGAGCTGATCGACAGCCCCGACCAGCCGCCAATGAACCGGATGTTGGAAGCCGAACTGGTTGTCGGCAGCTCCACCGCCCCTGCCCCACGGGATTGAAACCATGCTCTTCAAACGCTCTGATTTTCCGACAGATTTCCAATTTGGCGTTGCAACCTCTGCTTATCAGATCGAGGGCCATGCCTTTGGCGGGGCGGGTGCAACCCATTGGGACACCTTTGCCGCAACCCCCGGCAATGTGGTGCGCGCAGAGGACGGGGCACAGGGGTGCGACCATTACCACCGCTACGGCGAAGACTTTGACCTGATCGCGGCGGCGGGGCTGGATTGTTATCGGTTTTCCACCAGCTGGGCGCGGGTGATGCCCGAGGGGCGTGGCACCGTGAACCAGGAGGGTCTGGATTATTACGACCGGTTGACGGACGCGATGCTGGAGCGGGGGATCAAACCCTGCGCGACCCTCTATCACTGGGAGCTACCGGCCCCGCTGGCCGATCTGGGCGGGTGGCGCAACCGGGATATTGCCGGCTGGTTTGGTGATTTCGCCGAGGTGATCATGGGTCGTATCGGCGACCGTATGCACAGTGTTGCGCCGATCAACGAACCCTGGTGTGTCAGCTGGTTGAGCCATTTTCTGGGCCACCACGCCCCCGGCCTGCGCGATATTCGCGCCACGGCCCACGCCATGCACCACGTGCTGCTGGCCCATGGCACCGCAATCGAGCGGATGCGCGGCATGGGGCTGGGAAACCTTGGCGCGATCTTCAATATGGAGTGGGCCGACCCGGTTGATGATAGTCCGGAGGCGCGCAAGGCCGCGGATACCTATGACGCCTATTACAACCGCTTCTTCCTGAGCGGGATCTTCCACAAACGCTATCCCGATCTGGTGCTCGAGGGGCTTGAACCCCATATGCCCACGGGCTGGCAGGATGATTTTGACACCATCGCCCAGCCGGTGGATTGGTGCGGGGTCAATTACTATACGCGCAAGCTGATCGCGCCCAACGACGGTCCCTGGCCGCACCACCACGAGGTCGACGGCCCGCTGCCCAAGACGCAGATGGGCTGGGAGATCTACCCGGAGGGGCTTTACAAATTCCTGAAACGCACCGCCGCGGAATATACCGGTGATCTGCCCCTTCACATCACCGAAAATGGCATGGCCAATGCGGATGTGATCACCGATGGCGCCATCCATGACACCGCGCGGATTGACTACATCAACCAACATTTGGATGCGGTGCGAAAGGCGGTTGCAGACGGGGTGCCGGTGGAGGGTTACTTCCTGTGGTCGCTGCTGGACAACTATGAATGGGCGCTGGGATATGAGAAACGCTTTGGCATGGTGCACGTGGATTTTGACACGATGAAACGCACGCCCAAGGCCTCGTTCCTGGCGCTCAAAGACGCGTTGGGGCGGTAAAAACCGCCCCGAAACATTCTATTCAAGCTGCGTCACAGATACAGTTTACGCCAGATAGCGCTGCAGGGTTGCCCGCGTGCCATCGGCCCACAGATGGGTCAGCCATTTGGTAAAAGCATCGCGGAACTGCGCGTTCTCGGCCAGATCACCGTAAATTTGCGGCTGTTCCAGCCATTTGGACGGATCTGTTTGCGCCGCTTTGGCCAGATCATGGAGACGGTCCCAATCGGGGTCGTTGGCCTCGATCACGCTGCCGTCATCGCGGGTGCCTGCGCACATGCGCGCCCAGAGCGCCTCAACCAGGCTGAGCCCCTCGATCGAGCCACCGGCGGCAAGGGAATCCGACAGGATTGGCAACAGGAAGCCGGTGTGGCGTGACGACCCATCAAAAGCCACCCGCCGGGTTGTGTCACGGATCCGTGGGTTGCTGAACCGACCGCGTACCAGGGCCACGTAGTCTTTGACCGCCATGCCGGGCACCGGCTTTACGGTGGGGGACATTTCTTCGGCCTGAACCTTGTCGAAAAACGCGCTGATGTCGGGGTCTGACATACAGTCAGAGATGGTTTCCAGCGACAGCAATTCACCGGCGTTGGCAAGAACCTGGTGGCCTGCGTTTAGGATGCGGATCTTCACCGCTTCATAGTTCTCAACAACATCGGTGAAGGTTGCGCCGACATTTCCCCAAGCCGGGCGTCCGGCGCAGAAGTCATCCTCGATCACCCATTGGCGGTAGTTTTCATGGGTCACCGGCGCCGCATCGTCGATGCCAAGGCTTTGGGCCAGCGCGATCTCATCCGGGCCGGTGGCGGGCACGATGCAGTCCACCATCGAGTTCGGGAAAGACGCGTTTGCAGCGATCCATTCGCCCAGGACCGGGTCCTGCAGCTTGGCCAGCCCTACCACCAGATCACGGGTGATATAGCCGTTGCCCTGCAGGTTATCGCAGCTTTGCACCGTAAAGGGGCCAAGGCCGGCGGCGCGGCGCGCGGCAAAGGCTGCGGTAATCGAGCCAAAGGCCGTGGTTGGGCGAGTTGGGTTGATGACGTCCTTTTGCAGATCCGCGTGGCTCAGATCTGGCACACCGGTTGCAGGATCCAGGAAATAGCCGCCTTCGGTCACGGTCAGCGCGACAATGCGGATCTTGGGATCGGACATCGCCTGGATCAAGGGCGCGTTGCCGTCCACGATCGGCACATAGTCGATCATGGAGCCTGTGACCTCAGCGGAGGTGCCGCTGGGGTCCAGTTCGATAAGAGTGGTCAGGCAATCCTGCTTCAGCAGGCGGTCGCGCATGTGGGTGTCGTATTGACGTACGCCCGCTCCCAGGATTGCCCAGTTGTGCCCCTCACCTTTTTGCATCAGTTGGTGGGTATACCAGGCCTGATGAGCCCGGTGGAAGTTACCCAGCCCGATGTGCACAATGCCCGCAGTCAGGGAGGTGCGGTCATAGGTGGGGCGCGAAATAGCCTGAGGCAACTGCGCCAGGCTTGCGTTGGACAGCTTAACAGCTGCCTTCTCATGATTTGTGTTGTCCATCAGCTCATCCACTGTCCGCCATCGACGTTGTAAGTCTGGGCGACGACGTAATTGGCCTCTTCGCTGGCCAGAAACACCGCCATACCCACGAGATCTTCGGCACGACCCATGCGCCCAAACGGTACGCTGTCGCCGACTTCTTTCTTCTTTTGCCCCGGAGCCTTGCCTTCGTATTTCGCAAAAAAGGCATCGACCCCGTCCCAATGTTCGCCGTCGACCACGCCGGGGGCGATGGCATTGACGTTGATACCGTGCTGGATCAGATCCAGACCGGCGGATTGGGTCAGGCTGATGGTCGCGGCTTTGGTGGCGCAATAGACCCCAACCAAAGCTTCACCGCGACGACCGGCCTGGCTGGCCAAATTGATAATTTTGCCGCCCTGCCCGCGCGCAATCATGTGACGGGCCACCGCTTGCAAGGTGAACAGCGTGCCCGAGACGTTGACATCAAACACACGGTCATAGTCCTGGCGCGTGATCTCCACGATGGGCGCGGCGGTAAAAAGGGCTGCGTTGTTGATCAGGATGTCGATCTGACCGAGGGTGTCGATCACCTCGTTCACAGCCTGATCAATGCTGTCTTGGCGGGTGACATCCAAAGCCACCGCATGCGCCGCCGGACCAAGGTCCCGTGCGACGCGTTTGGCTGCGTCAAAATTGATGTCGGCAATGGCCACATTGGCGCCTTCACGGACATAGGCCTGGGCAAACGCCAGTCCTATGCCACGTGCCGCGCCTGTGATCAGCGCGCATTTGCCCGCCAGTCGCATCATTCGACCCGCAAACCTTGTTGGTCAAACTTGTGCAGTTGGTCCATTTGCGGCGTCAGATAGATCGTGTCGCCATGGCGTGCTTCGATGTCACCGGTGATACGCACGGTGATCATCTCGCCCAAACCAGTGTCATGCACGTGAATGAACGTGTCAGAGCCGAGGTGCTCTGCAACGCCAACCCGACCTTTCCACATGCCGTCGGTCTTGCTGACGTCGATGTGTTCAGGACGGATACCAACACCCGTTGCACCCAGCTTTTGCGCCTCTTCCCCGTGGATGATGTTCATCTTGGGAGAGCCGATAAAGCCCGCAACAAATTCATTGCGCGGTTTGTGGTACAGCTCCAACGGGCTGCCGACCTGTTCGATATGACCGGCGCGCAGCACCACGATCTTGTCCGCCATGGTCATGGCTTCGACCTGATCGTGGGTCACATAGATCATCGTGGTCTTCAGGCGCTCGTGCAGCTCGCTGATTTCAAGGCGCATGCCAACCCGCAGGGCCGCATCCAAGTTCGACAAAGGTTCGTCGAACAGAAAGGCCGAGGGTTCACGCACAATCGAACGACCAATCGCCACTCGCTGACGCTGACCACCCGACAGCTGGCCCGGCTTGCGGTCCAGATAGTCGGTCAGGTTCAACGCTTTGGCAGCAGCTTCGATCCGACGATTTTGCTCGTCCTCGGGCATTTTCGCCATCTTCATCGGGAAGGCGATATTTTTGCGCACCGACATATGCGGATACAAAGCGTAGCTCTGGAACACCATGGCCAGACCGCGTTTTGCAGGCGGCACTTCGGTGGCATCGGCATCATCGATCACAATGCGACCGCTGGTGGTGTCTTCCAGACCTGCGATCAGGCGCAACAGGGTGGATTTACCGCAGCCCGACGGGCCAACAAACACTGTAAATTCACCGTCTTCGATGGTCAGGTCCAGTGGCGGAATAACTTCGACCTCGCCAAACTTTTTCTGGACTTTCTCAAGTACAATACGTCCCATAAGTCTATTCCTTATTTCACGGCGCCGAAGGTCAGGCCGCTGACAAGTTGTTTCTGGCTGAACCAGCCCAAGATCAGGATCGGCGCAATCGCCATCGTCGATGCCGCGCTAAGCTTGGCGTAGAACAGGCCTTCCGGGCTGGAATAGCTTGCAATGAACGCTGTCAGCGGTGCCGCTTTGGCGGCTGTCAGGTTCAAGGTCCAGAAGGCTTCGTTCCAGGCCAGGATGACGTTCAACAGCAAGGTCGATGCAATGCCGGGGATCGCCATGGGGGTCAGGATGTGGATCACTTCCTCTTTGAGAGAGGCGCCATCCATACGGGCCGCTTCCAGGATCTCACCAGGGATTTCCTTGAAGTAGGTGTAAAGCATCCAGACAATGATCGGCAGGTTGATCAGCATCAGCACGATCATCAGACCAATTTTGGTATCCAGCAGACCCATTCTGATAAAGATCAGATAAATCGGATACAGAACACCAACCGCTGGCAACATCTTGGTGGAGAGCATCCACAACAGGATGTCTTTGGTGCGCTTACTGGGCACAAAGGCCATCGACCAGGCTGCCGGAATAGCGATGATAATGCCTAATACGGTGGACCCGCCGGCGATAATGATCGAATTCCACAAAAAGCGCGCATAGTCAGAGCGCTCTAGGACGGTCGCGTAGTTTTCTAAGGTCCAGTCAAACCCCAAAAAGACGGGAGGGTCTGCAATCGCCACCGCTTCGGTTTTGAAACTGGTGAGAATGGTCCACAGGATCGGAAAGAAGATCAGCAAGCCAACGGCCCAAGCGGCGGTCGTATTGATGATTTTTCGTTTTTGCGTAACTGCACGTGCCATATGGGTGCCTCCTCACGCGTCCAGATTTTTGCCGACGATGCGCATCAGGAAGATGGCAACGATATTGGCAAGAATGATTGCATAGACACCACCAGCAGAGCCCAGTCCGATGTTCTGGCTTTCAAGCACGCGCTGGAAAATCAGATAGGTCAGGGTTTTGGTACCAAAGGCACCCTGGGTGGTGACGAAGATCTCTGCAAAGATCGACAACAAGAAGATCGTTTGGATCAGCAACACAATGGTGATCGCACGGCCCAGGTGGGGCAAAACGATATAGCCAAAGCGTGCCAGCGGGGTTGCACCATCCATTTCAGATGCTTCCAGCTGTTCGCCGTCCAAAGATTGGATCGCGGTCAGCAGGATCAGGGTCGCAAAGGGCAGCCATTGCCAGCTGACGATCAAGATGATCGATTCCAGCGAGGCTTCGGTCAGCCAGACCATGGGTTCAGCGCCAAAGAACTTCCACAGATGGGCGAACAGACCGTTCACCGGATCCATGAACATGTTCTTCCACACCAACGCCGAAACGGTAGGCATCACAAAGAACGGCGCGATCACCAGGATCCGTACGATACCTTGGCCCCACATGGGCTGGTTCAACAGAATGGCGAGCAAAACGCCCAGCACGATGGTGATAATCAGAACACCGCCAACAATTGTGAGCGTTGTCCAGACGGACGGCCAAAACGAGCTTGAGGTTACAAAGCGGACGTAGTTGTCAAAACCAACCCAGCCGAGGTCACCTCCACGTAGCGGCAGATATTTCTTGAACGAAAACCACAGGGTCATCGTGAGCGGGACGAGCATCCAGCCCAGAAGCAAGACGACCGCCGGGGCCATCATCAGGCGGGCTGCGGATCGGGAATGCTGTGTGGCCATGACACACCTCCATTGTTCGCGGACGATAGGTTCCGCATTTGATTATGTTGGCCGATTTTAAAGAAGGGGCCGGTGAACCACCCTAGGGTCATCCACCGGCGGAGGAAGGGAGATTAGTAGCCTGCGGCTTCCATCTCATCCACGGTCAGGGCTTGCGCCTTGGCCAGGGCTTCTGCAGGGGTCTGTTGACCGGCCAGTGCGGCCGAGAACTCTTGCCCTACTTGGGTTGCGATACCGGCAAACTCCGGAATAGCTGCGAATTGAACACCAACATATGGAACCGGATCAACTGTTGGGTTTACCGGATCTGCCGACAGGATGCTTTCCAGCGTCATTTTGGCAAAAGGCACAGCCTGGTAGTTCGGGTTCTCATAGAGAGAGGTACGCGCACCGGGCGGTACATTGGCCCAACCTTCTTTGGCTGCGACCAGCTCGATATAGGCTTTGGATGTTGCCCACTGGATGAATTCCTTGGCAGCACCTTCTTTTTGAGTGCCTGCGGGGATGGCCAATGCCCATGCCCAGAGCCAGTTACCGCGTTTGCCCAGACCCGTGTCAGGTGCCAGTGCAAAGCCGACCTTGTCGGCCACGGTGGAGTCATCAGGATTGGTCACAAAGGACGCCGCAACGGTTGCGTCGATCCACATGCCGCATTTACCCTGTTGGAACAGCGACAGGTTTTCGTTGAAACCGTTGTTAGACGCACCTGGAGGGCCCGCATCGTTCATCAGATCGATGTAGAAGTTCAGCGTGTTGGACCAGGCTTCGCTGTCAAACTGAGGCTTCCAGTTTTCGTCGAACCAACGTGCACCAAACGCGTTCGAGGTCGCGGTGAGGAACGCCATGTTCTCGCCCCAACCGGCTTTGCCGCGCAGACAGATGCCGTAGATTTCGTTTTCTTTGTCGGTCATCTTGCGCGCAGCGTCTGCAACGACTTCCCAGGTGGGAGCGTCAGGCATTTCGATGCCTGCTTTTTCCATCAGGTCCGTGCGATACATGATCATGGAGCTTTCGCCGTAGAAAGGCGCAGCATAAAGCGTGCCGTCCAGCGAAAGACCACCACGCATGGCGGGCAGGATGTCGTCTGCGTCATATTCAGCAGGCAGGTCGTCCAGCGACACGAGCCAGCCGTTTTTGGCCCAGATCGGTGTTTCGTACATGCCGATGGTCATAATGTCGAACTGACCACCTTTGGCCGAGATGTCGGTGGTCACACGCTGGCGGAGAACGTTCTCTTCCAGGGTAACCCACTCAACTTCGTGACCGGTTTGCGCAGTGAAATCATCGGTAAGACCCTGCATGCGGATCATGTCACCGTTGTTCACCGTGGCGATGGTAATTGTATCCGCCATTGCGCCGCTTGCGGCCAATGCTGATACGGCAACCGCCGCACTGAATGCGTTCTTGAGATACATCCGTGTCCTCCCTAGTTGTCTGGATGTCGTGCTAAAACGCTACCTTCAAAAGCACTTCGCGTCAATTTTATTTTTACGCGCGTAAATTTTTAAAGATTTTCCCAAGTGCTAACAAGTAGTTACCAGCACAATTACGCAGAACCTCGCATGACCAATTTTCCATCAAAAAGTGTCTCTTCGCGCATTTTTTCAGCGGATCCCGACTCAATCACCTCAAAAAGTGATTCAGCGCTTTTTGTGGCAATCGACTCATAGTCTTGGGACACTGTTGTGAGGGTCGGACAAGTGTAACGCGAGAACGGATGGTCATCGTGCCCTGCCACACGCAAGGCGCACCCGTCGCCCAAACCAACCCGCATACCCTTTTGATATGCCGCTGACAGAAATCCAATCGCCAGACGGTCATTGCTGCATAGAACAGTGTCCGTTGGCAGACTGCGCTCTTCCAAAACCCGGGAACCTTCGCGGAAACCGATCGCCTCGAACTCCCAGCCGTCGCCGTCCACCTGGATCAGCTGCGGCTCATGACCCAAGGCTTCCATTGCCGCGACATAGGCCTGACGGCGCTTGAACGCATTTGGATTGCTAGGCAGTCGCATCTCAAAGAACGACGGAGGCTCACCTGTGCGGCACAGATAATCCACAATCAAATTAATGCTTTGCTGATTGTTAGACCCAACAAAAGCCTCACCGATAGTTTCAAGATTAGCGTCAAACAGAACCGTTGGGACATCCTGACTGAACTCCGCAATCCGTTCGGGGTCTGATCCGCGGCCAAGGGGGGCCAACAAGACGCCAGCGGGCTTCATCAGCCGAAGACTGTTCAGGTTCTCAACCTCCAGATCTGCGTCCCCGTGTGAGCCCAACAGAACCGGCCGGTATCCAGCCGCGATCACCAGATCCTCCATGTGACGCGCCATTTCGGCAAAGAACGGGTCCGCAAGGTAGGGAACGATCACGCCGATGTTCTTGGTCAGACGTCGGTTCTGATTGATCGCGTACATATTCGGCTGGTAATCGAACTGATCCAACGCGCGCTCAATGCGCTCACGCGTTGTTGCCCGCACACTGGTCGGGTCGTTAAAATACTTCGATATTGTTGGCCTGGAGATGCCACTGACGCTGGCAAACTCCTCCATATTTTTGATTTTCGGTTCACTCATTCAAGTTCTGAGCCTTCTTTCCTCCAACACCGGCTTGGATCCTACTCCCATCCTCACCAACGCACACACGTGTTATATTTACGCGCGATAATTTTTACAATGTCACATTCGACGCCTTCGGCAAAGCCGTTTAAGGTTCGACGCCCAGTTTTCATCGAAATCGCGCAGCTGTTCCTAGGGTATAGCCCCATCGCAGAGTTCTACAATCAGATCGGACAAATAGCGTCACATACCCGCAAAGCCATACTTCACTGCAGCTGGAGACTTCAAACGAGATCAAAACCTTAAAAACGGCTCACGACAGACACACAACCATGCCACCGGACTGCGCGCGCCCTTTCACAATCGGCGCTGATCGCTCCCCAGCCTCAGGGAGCAATTGGGGCCACAAAAAACCTCGTGAGGCTTGCAGAAAGCAGCATTCATGAGCCGCATTGCACCAAAGATGCTGATCCGGTTTCCAGAAATTGATGATCCGCCCATCTGTGGGCTTGAGCTGCCACAAGACACCATGGCAGTGGGGACAAGCCCCCTGTAGCGTGCCATATGCGCGGCAACGGTCCGCCCAGACCAACGGAGACGAGTTTGAATATCCCGTTCATCATATACGACCAACTGCGTTTTGACTATCTGAGCTGCGCGGGCCATCCGTCGTTACACACGCCAAATTTTGATCGCGTCGCACACCGCGGGGTGCGGTTTACCATCGCCTATGTGCAATCGCCGATCTGCGGCGCGTCAAGGATAAGCTTTTACACCTGGCGCTATGCCTCCTCTCATGGGGCGCAAAGGAACGGGTTCCCGCTCCGGGTCGAGGAGGCGACGCTCGGCGATCACCTGCGTGAACGTGGGATAGCCTGTTGGCTGTTGGGCAAGACCCATATGAAGGTCGGCGCCAAAGGCATGGAGCGCCCCTGGGCCTTGCCCCCGGCAGCACCATCGGCGCGCGGCAGGCGGACTGTGGTTTTGACCCCTGGGCCCGCGATGATGGTCTGTGGGGCGCCGGGCCGGATGGGTTTTATGACCAGAAACGCTCTCCCTATAACGAATACCTGAAGTCAAAAGGCTACGATGGGGACAACCCCCTGGGCCGATTATGCCAATGCAAGCGTCGAAGAGGGTGAGATCGCCAGCGGTTGGATGTTTGACAACGCCGACAAACCCGCAAACATCCGCGAAGAGGACAGCGAAACACCCTGGCTGACGTCTGAGGCCATCAAATTCGTGGACCAAGCCACGGGCCCACGGTGCGCGCATGTGTCCTTTATCAAGCCGCACTGGCCCTATATTGCGCCTGCCCCCTATCACGACATGTATGGGGTCAAAGACATCAAACCGGTGCAACGCGCAGCCACCGAATTGCAAGATCCCCACCCGGTTCTGGCCGCCTATCACGACACCCGCGTGGCCGATGCGTTTCAACAAGAAAGCGTCCGCGACAAGGTGATCCCCGCCTATATGGGGCTGATCAAACAATGCGACGACCAGTTGGGACGTCTGTTGGATCATCTGGAGGCCAGCGGGCAGATGGGCGACACGATGATCGTCCTGACCTCTGATCACGGCGATTATCTGGGCGATCACTGGCTGGGGGAGAAAAATTTCTTCCACGAAGCCTCGGGCAAGATTCCGATGATCGTCTGCGATCCACGCACCGAGGCTGACGCCACGCGCTGCACGACATGTGATGCTCTGGTCGACGCCATCGATTTGGCGGCCACTTTTGTTGATGTTGCAGGCGACACTCTGCCCGATCCTATCCTCGTAGGGCGCTCGCTTTTGCCTTGGCTGCACGGTGAGGATTCGCAGGACTGGCGCGATTATGTCATCAGCGAATACGATTATCCGCTACGCCGCGTGCGGCAGCGCTTGGTGTTTCCAACCGCGATGCGCGCATGTTCATGGTGTTTGATGGCCGCTGGAAACTGATCCATTTCGAAGGCGGCTTCCGGCCCATGTTGTTCGACCTGAAAAACGACCCCGAGGAATTTACCGATCTTGGCGCGGACCCGCCCATAAAGATGAGATCGCGCGTATGTATCGCCATTTGTCCAAATGGGGGCTGCGCATGTCGCAACGGGTCACCATGTCTGATGACGATATCGCCGCCTCTCGCGGTCGCTCAGCCCGGCGCAGCATCCTGCCGTTTCTGGTCGATGGCAGCGAAGTGGACGCGGAATTAACGCAGACCTATCGCAGACCGGCACGCCAGATGCATTTCAAGGACTGACTTCTGCGCCAGCGCGTCTGACTGGACTTAATTTTGGAACGCATTGGCTCCAACCTTCAAACACATTCTCACTGTCCATTGACAGCCTGGAAGTCGTAAACGCCGACTTTACCTAGATCAACCTAGTGGGTGGCCTGGAGGCATCAAAATCGGGAATACTCAAATCCCCACGGTAGGAAAACGCAGAGGCCACTAAATCGAAGTCCTCGCCATTTTATAGACGATGAGCTGCTCATCACCTTTGACCGTCATGCGTGGCTTACGTTCCACAATACTACCCAAGGCATCAGACTAGCAAAAAATCACAATAGCTGCTGGATGACCATTTGTCGCAACGTGCTCTCAGCATGCAGTGTTTGCCCACAACCGTTCCTTGCGCAAAACAGTGGCACTGAACAACGCAACGCAAATCTATAGGGGTTCAGGAAACGCTGGGGTTGGTTTTCTTGGCTGCAGCAGAAGCCTGTTCTGTCCACGTAAGGCGGATGTCCACGCTGCAGCGGCCGTCGGTTCTATCGGCTTTGATCATCAGGCTCAGCAATTTGTCCAACGGCAGGGTCAGCGCGTTGTCATCGTCGTTCAGCGTCAGCTCGCCCTTGCCGATGGCCTTGGTCAGCGCTTCCAAGAGCGCTTTGACTGATTTTCTATCCTGCAAAGACTCGTGCAGAAACTTGCCATCTGGGTGATCCATGATCCATCCGTTTTATCGCGCAAACAATTCGGGTTTGAAGTGTTTGGCCTTGGGGTAATCCACACTCAGACCAACTACGTCGCCACTTGGATAGATCAATGTGGCGCCAACGCCAATGCCTTGTAACCCTTCAAGCGCCCGCGAAGCGCGGTCCAAGGTGACGTCGCCTTCGAGGTGAAGCAGACCGTTCTTGGTCAAAATCCGCTGCCCTGCGTGATTGTTCACATGGCCCTGCACGACCATTTTGATGCCCATACGAAACAGTGCGTCTACGCCGTGGGAGGTCAGCTGCTTGTCGGTCCGACGGTATTTCGTGCGCACCATATTGGCCACTTCACCCGTGTAAAACCGGAACGGGCCCATATGGGCGTCTCGCAGGAACTTGCGGTTCACTGCGTCTGGGCCTTCCTCGGCCAACATCTGGCTCATGCGATCGCATAGTCCTGCGTGTACAAACAGCAGCGACCCGCTGCGTTTGACGGCTTTCATCTGCTGGAAGAACCAATTGTAGGCCCCCGTCTCATCCAGGAAAAGCCTGCGGCACTGCATGATCGCCGCATAGGTCTGCCGCATCGTCAGGCCGGCCCGTGCGATGGCTGCATCAAATCCTGCGACCTTTTCATCCATTTTGCAGAGTTCTTTTTGCACGATTTCGGCCGACAAAAAGCCCCCTGCCTCTGCCGGAAACCGCTCAAACCAATCGTTATCCGGGAACAGTTTCGCGCGGCACGTCGCCTCATCCGGGACGGAGGCCGTGATATCTGTCAGATCAAACCGGTTGCTGATTTCACACAAAAGCGGGATGGCTTTGCGCGCCATTCGGACAAACAGATGTTCCGTCAGAGATGTGCGCGGCAGGTCCAACGCCGCTAAGGCCACGAACAAGCGCAGATCATGGTTGCCGGCCAGAAGATGGACGTCGGCATCCGTGGACAACAAAGCCCCGATTGCATCCAGCAAGTCCAGATTGCTTGGCCCTTTGTCCAGGCAATCGCCGCCGATAACGATCTGAGCGCGGTGGCCAAAATCCGTCAGCTCAAATGCGCGGATGCCCAGTCCCGTTCGACGAATGGTGCCAGCCGCAACAAGTGAGCGCAAAAAGCCCTCGGCGTCGGCATGAGGGTCCGAGATAAAGACCACCGGACGCTCCGGCCACGCCCATGGCCCATGCGACGCAGCGGCGCGAATGCTGTTTTGCACGTTCAGCAGGCTGTTGCGGCTGCCGCTCGCGGAATGCGTCTGATCCAGCGGCCACACTTCGCAATCGGTTGGCAGGTGATGAAGTTCTGAAAACTCGTCAAACACGGTGGGGAGGAGGTTTTGGTGGCTGTCCAGCTGAGGTAATATTTCGACCACCTATTCGGTCCCCTAATCGACTTCGTTTTCCGATCGTTTGCGGTGCTTCCAATCACCGGCATAGTGGGACCATGTACCCTGCGCACTGTAACGGAACAGTAACGGTTTGGCGTGGAACATGCTGAGGCGCGGAATTTCTTCACGCGCAAGAAGGCCAAGTTTAAACGCTGCATGACGAAATGATGCGCCATGCCCGAAAAACAGGGTCAAATCGGGGTTTGAACCGGTCTCAGTTTCATCCATGATACGTTGGATATACTGCGCGACACGGGTTCCAGCCTCCATCAGAGACTCGGCCCCATGAAGCGGCAATCGGTAGTCGCTGTCAGATTTCCAGCCCCGCGGCGGCGCATCAACCCTTGGGTCTTCGCGCAAGACAGTTTCGATTTCCGTGAGCGTCAGGTTGGCAGCGCTGCCAACAGAACGTTCCGACAGGTCCGGCACCTGTGTGATGGATGCCCCCTGCCCTAACCCGCCTAGATTACCCAGCGCGACCTTGGCCGTCTGCCAGGCGCGCAACTGCAACGACGAGTGCACCTGCGGGTCCAACGTCCAGCCGTTTTCCTGTACAAAATCCGCGAGTTCCAAACCGCAGGCCGCAGCCTGTTGCATACCTTCATCGGTCAAAGGATAGGGTTGCAACGCCGAAGGACACCCCGGTTTCTGATGGTAGGCCCCGTGACGGATGAATGCTACGTATCTGTCCGTCAATTTTGCGCACCCTTGGCGGAGAACAGCGTCTGGCCAAATGCGGCCATTGCATCAAAATCCACCTTGCCGGTCACTTCCTTGACCCGAACGCCCGCCAAAGCTTGCAGGTAATCTGAGGCAATACAGGGTTCAAAATCCCGCAGGAATTCTTGGTTCGGTTTTTGATAGAAAGGACCGGCGCTTTTCATGATCGCGCTCAGAAGATCGGGGCGCTCTGCCAAATCAACCTCTACCAATTGTGTATCCGCCGCCGCATCACGGCTCCAGTTCAACACCCAAAAATCAGTGAGCGGCGCATCATATTGCACCCGGTCGGGGCCATAAATGTCCGCGACAATCAGGTCGTATTTTTCTTCGAGCTCCCACAGATCACCAGATGGCATCTCAGCAAGTTCTGCCAAGCGTTCCGTGGTGAGCATTCTATGCAAACGCGAATTGTGCAGGATCGTGCCCGGATTGATCCGTGGTTCTTTTGGAATGCCAAGGGCCTTTGGAAACGGCTGCTCGGCTTGCACCAACAAACGATCATTGCTGACAAATGACACGCCGGGCATATCCATAAACCGCAGCATTGACGTTGATTTTCCGCCGCCGGACAGACCCGCAACCGCGAGGCTACGCGCTCCATTGGTGACGGCGGCGGCGTGACAAATCTGCCATCCCGCACACAGGCCTATGTTCAGAATTTGGGTGTTGAGGAAATTCACCACCTGATTTGAATGCGCGCCACAGGGACCAAATGCGACCACTGCATCCGTGGACTGCAAGAAGGTCACGCCGGTACGCTGCTTGTACACAAGACGACCGTCGTCGAGGTCGAAAATCGCGTCCTTCCGCCCTGTTTTTCCCGGTTCACGCGCCCAGTCGATCCAATCTGGCGGATCACGCAAAGCCTGCCCATCCAAGACTTCAACCGTTGCATCTGCCTCACCCGGAGCAACCAGCGCATAACGATAATACTGCTTCAGCTCTTCATAAAGCGGCGCGGCGCAGATCAGTTTTACCCGAATATGACCAACACCGATCCAAATCGGGTCGGACTTGGCCAGCACACTGCGATCAAGTTGCCCCAAGACGTCGGCACATGTCTGAACACTCATGTCGAAACCTTTTTGATCACGGCATCAGCCACCATTGCTGCGGCATCCACGCCGCAGCCTTCCTTGGCCCCTCTGAAGCCGCCAAAGGCCGACACTTCAAACACAATGGGTCCGGTTTCGGTCAAAGCGACATCGACAGTTGTAAAGGTCAGCCCAAACGGTTCCTGCGCCTTGCGCGCCAGTTTGATCAGCGCCGCATCCGGTTCAAATGGCGCATATTTTCCGCCGCTGTGGATGGTGGTGTTCCATGTGTCGGATCCCGAAACACGCGCATAGGTGCAGACGTAGTCCCCGTCCAGAAACACCATGCCCAGATCCTGACCGGACAGGTCCAGTTTCTGCTGGATGTACATCATCGGGTTTTCTTTGGCGAATGCGGCGATGGCGGCTTCGGCGTCGGTGCCATCTTCGATGATTTCCATGCCACGAGCCTTGGTCGAATAGAGCGGTTTGAAAACTGCGCTGCCAAAACGTTTGACAGCATCGCGCGCCGCCGCGTGGTCTTCGGTGATCACGGTCGGTGGCATTGGCGCATCAGCTGCCCGCAAGGACACGGTACAGGCCAGGCGGTCGATCAGCCGAATAATCGCCTCGGGATTGCTGAACACACGCACGCCGCGCGCCTCAGCTATGCGCAGCAGCTCGAGCCGGTCTAAAACATCCGGGCTATAGGTCTCATTGATTTTTTTGACGATCAACGCGTCATAGGTACAAAGGTCTTCCCCTGCGTACATGAGCTGCAGGGTTTCCGTGTCGAGCGACACCTTGGCCATATCAATGACGGTGCGAAACCCGGTGCGCTCTTCGACAGCATCAGCAAGGGCTTCGGTTGACCATTTACCAGGCGTGCCAATTATTCCGATCCGCAAATCAGTCAATGAATAGCTCCTTGATGGGTAGTTTTAATCTGTGTTCGCCGCCTTGGGGACATGCCAAGGCGACTTCCAAAAGGTAGCGCGCACGTTCGAACATGCGCTGCGCGTGTGAATTGTCCAAAACGAACCGGGTCGAGGTGGCAAAAGATCGGGCCAGCCCCAAAGCCAGCCGGTATTCGAACGTTTTGTCATTTTGTGAGCGGGCGAATTTGCGAACCGTGGCGTGGAATTCAGATGCGACCAAGGCAACCCGACGCCGGATCAGCGGATCCTGAACCTGGAGCCGGTAGTTCGACACCATAAAGACAGAAACATCCTGCACGTAATCCATGGACCTGGACCGGTGCAGATCGATGAAATGCACTTTCTTTTCCTCAGAGTCATAAATCACGTTGTCGAGGTTGAAATCCCCGTGGATATGCACGGAAAACGGCGCAGGTAGGTCTTTTTCCCGCGCGTGTGCCTGCTCGACGAGATCCCCGAACTTGGGCAGCGACAACGCCCCAATACGCGATGCGCGGGATGCAAATTCGGGATGGACCCGCCAGATATCCTTCATCCGACGCGCCAATTGCTCCATTGACGCCATCTGGGCCGCCTCGCTGGTGCGGGTGCGTTTCCAGACATCGCGCAGCGTGCGGGACAGGGCCGTTTGCGCCTCGCTCAGCATCGCGTCGCTTTCATTCAGCAGAATATTCTCAAAAGTCTCGCCCTTGAGATACTCAATGAGCAGCGCCGCCGATTTGCCGCTCTTTTTGTAGGACAGGATCTTGGGCGCGAGGCCCGGATAGATCGAATGCCAGCTGCGCACACCCGCACGTTCTTCGCGCACTTTGTTCAGCTCTCCGTCTTTGAAAACGGCCGTGAAATCATCGCCGTATTCCGAACGCCCGCGCACACTGGAAATCGCGCTTCCGGACCGGGTTTCGGCAATGGGTTCCAGCTCAAGGCTTTCGCCGGTGATCTCCCCATCTGACAGCATGTCCCGCAATGCGAAATACCGATCAAAGTGGACGGATTGCCCGATGTTCACCGACAAAATCGCCTCGCTGATACCCTGCAGCGCGTCGCCCATGCGGTGCACCTCATAGGCCGCAAGCAGCGCGTTGGCCAAATCCTCGGTGTGCTTGGTCTTGCTCATGTCGCGCGTGTAGGTGCGAAACAAACGATCGTAAATGTCATCTAACTTGGACTTGCCATGCCCGATCTCAATCGCTTTGGAGCTGTCTTGGGCCTCAAAGGCGGGCAAGATTTCCTTGATGCTTTTGCGCACCGATTTGATTGCTTTGGGATAGGCTTCATGGCGCAGCAACCCGGGATGGTGCACCTTTTCCGCATGTTCCAAACTGCGGCGCGACATACGGGCGATCAGATCCAGATTCCGCGCGGCATAGGCGCTGTTTTGCAGCAAAAGACGACGATTGGCCGAGACTTTCTTGCGCGTAAGCCCTTGGATACTCGCGCTTTGGACGCGGTTCCAAAGATTGTAGGAGTAACCTGCACGCAAAATGACCTTTTGTGCGACAGACGCGTCAGGGCATTCATAAAACCGCTGAAGATTGCTGAGCTGCCCATCCAGTTCAGCACACAAAAGACGCAGGTTTTCTTCCGCAGCGCGGGGCAGATCAACCATTTAAGACGCCTACGTATGTGGGTGCAGCTGTATCCGTCAAAACACGCACATAGGATGGTTTGAACAGATGAGCGTCCGAAGTCAAATCAGCCCAGATCGTGGCCGTTTGCGATGGGTCGGGATGTGGACCCACCTGCGGCACATACCCCTCGGGCAAGCTGCATTCAAACAGGAATTCAATCTGGTGGCGTAGCCCATCCCGTTTCACTTTTTGGACCTCGGCAACATGCAGCAATCCATGAACCGCAACCTCTGCTCCGATTTCCTCCGCGCATTCACGTCGCACACAGTCTTCCAGGGTTTCTCCAAGCTCTTGCTTGCCGCCCGGCAGGGTCAGATATTGTCCGCGCGCGGGGCGTTCTTTTAATTGCACCAACAAGCTGTTGTCCCTTCGGATCACCGCCCGAGCCGTTGGGCGGATCGGATCGATAAATTTAGTCATTGTGTCATCCATCTGGTGATATACCCGTTGGAAAACGGAATTATTACAATGCCCCAAGGGGTCGGAGGCTTTTAACCATGCCAGACCTGAAAATCGCCCGCAATGTGCATTTCCCGGATGCATTGAGGATCGCGCGTGCCAAAAGCCTGCCAAACCTGGGGCCAAGGCTACTGTTCTTCAGCGGCGGTTCAGCGTTGAATGGGATATCACGGCGGCTGAAATATTACACGCATAACTCTTGCCACCTGATCACCCCGTTTGACAGCGGCGGCAGCTCGCAAGTGTTGCGCGAAGCCTTTGACATGCCGGCCGTCGGTGATCTGCGCTCCCGGTTGATGGCCCTTGCGGATGAGACGGAACTGGGACAGCCGGATATTTTCCAGTTGTTCACTTATCGATTTTCGAAAGAGGCCAAAAACCGCGACCTTGAGAATGAGTTCGCATCGGTGCTGTCTGGAGAACATGATTTGATGCACGCAGTGTCGCAGCCGATGCGCAGTCTGATCCTGTCGCAGCTGCGTGTCTTTGCGCAGCACAAACCGGATGATTTCTGCCTCAAGGGTGCAAGCCTTGGAAACCTGATCCTTGCGGGCGGCTATCTAGCGAATGAGCGCGCCTTGGAGCCGGTGCTGTTTTTGATGTCGAAAATGGTTGCCGTGCAAGGAACCGTGCGCTCCATTGTGGATCGCAATCTCGACCTTGGGGCGCGTTTGGCAGACGGCACGACAATTGTTGGCCAGCGCCAAATCACCGGCAAGGAAGTCGCGCCCATCTCCTCTCCGATCGAGGATCTGTATTTCGTTCAAAACGGAGAGGCGATCGCGGGCAAAGACGTCAAGCTTCCAAAGCGAAACCGAAAACATATCGAACACGCCGACCTGATCTGCTACCCGCCGGGCAGCCTTTATACCAGCGTCATCGCCAATCTTCTGCCGCGTGAAACAGGGCGAACGATTGCGCGGCAAGGCGTTCCAAAAGTCTACATTCCCAGCCTTGGCCAAGACCCGGAATGTGTGGGAATGGATCTGTCGGACCGGGTTACGGCCTTGTTGAAAACACTGTGCTTGGATGCCGGTGCAGACTGCCGCGCGAGCGATCTGATTTCCGCCGTGATCTGCGATCAGGACGCCGTCGATGCAAGCGAACTGAAAGACATGTCCAAGACCCACAACATTCCCTATGTCGCCCTGCCCCTGCGCCACAAAAGTGAGATGGAAAAATACAACCCCGAGCGGGTGTGCGACGCGCTTTTGTCCTTGATCTGACGCGTCCACACGCGACGATCAGCAGGTTCATTTGAAACTAACGAAAAAACCTTCACCAAAGCGTCACGCAATCTTCTCAAGAATCAAGAAATTAGACCTCCATGAATGACTTTCGTTCGAAAGTTGACCTCTCTGGAGATGTGCGATGAAATCCCTTCTGACAGCCGCAGCCTTTGCCTGCGTCGCCTCTGCAAGCTTTGCGGATACGCTGACCCTTTATACGTCCCAGCCGAACGCGGACGCACAAAAGACCGTGGATGCTTTCATGGCTGCCAACCCCGGCACCGAAGTTGAATGGGTGCGCGACGGCACAACAAAACTGATGGCGCGTCTGCGGGCCGAAATCGAAGCCGGCAACCCGCAGCCTGACGTATTGCTGATCGCTGATACCGTAACTTTGGAAGGCATGGCCCAAGACGGTCTGCTGATCGCATATCAATCTCCAGAAGCTGCGGCTTATGATCCTGCTCTGTTTAGCGCGGAAGGGTTCTACCACTCTACCAAGCTGATCACCACGGGCATCGTCTACAACAGCGGCGCAGAAAAAGCGCCTGCCTCCTGGGCCGATCTGAAAGACGAAGCGCTGAAGGGTCAAATCGCAATGCCGTCGCCGCTCTATTCTGGTGCTGCATTGATCCACCTGGCGACGCTGACAGGCGACGAAACCCTGGGTTGGGAGTACTACTCCGAGTTGGCCACGAACGAAGCCCGCGCCCAAGGCGGCAATGGCGGCACCTTCAAAGCGGTTGCGGCAGGCGAAAAGCCCTATGGCATGGTTGTCGACTTCCTGGCGATCCGCAACAAAGCAGAAGGCTCCCCGGTCGAATTCGTCTTCCCCGAAGAAGGCGTATCCTATGTGACCGAGCCTGTTGCGATCATGTCTTCGGCCAAAAACGTGGAAAGCGCGCAAAAGTTCGTTGATTTCGTACTGAGCCAAGCGGGCCAGGATCTGGTGCTCGACATGGGTTACATCCCAGCGCGCAACGACATGGGCGTGCCTGCTGGCTTCCCTGCGCGCGAAAACATCAAGCTGATGGCATTTGACCCGGCGGTTGCGCTGGAAAACGCCGAAGCAAACAAAGCGAAATTCGCTGACCTCTTTGGCGCCAACTAATGACGCCGCTTAAAGGTTTTGGAAGCAGCCGGTCCGAGGGTCGGCTGCTTTCTATAGTGCTCCTCATTGCGATCACGCTGACCTTGACGCCTGTGGTACGCCTGTTTGTCGAAGGCGTGACGGACGGCGACCAGCTCAGCCTGAACCTTATGCAAGAGGTGCTGCGCGACGACACAACCCGCACCGCATTGCTGCATTCCCTGATCACCGCCGGATTAGGCACGCTGGTGTCAGTCGTGATTGGCGGGGCCTTTGCGTTTCTGGTGGCGCTTACGGATCTGCGGGCCAAAGCGGCCTTGGTCTTTTGTCTTATGATCCCGATGATGATCCCTCCGCAGATCACCGCCCTGTCGTGGACGCAGATCATGGGTCCGTCCTCTGTTCTGTTGAAAACGCTGGGCATGGCACCGCCGCTTGGCGCGCCGCAGCCGCTTTATTCCCCTCAGGGTATCATTTTGCTGTTGGGCATTCAGCATACATCGATCATTTTTCTGACGCTGCGCGCAGGACTGCGTGCCATCCCGCAAGACGTGGTTGAGGCCGCGCGTATCAGCGGTGCCAAGGGGCTGCGGGTCTGGTGGCAGATCATCGTGCCGCTGTGCCTGCCCAGTCTGGCGGCCGGCATCGCCATCACCTTTGTGACCGCTTTGGGGAACTTTGGCATTCCGGCAATGCTTGGCATCCCGGCGGGTTATGTGACCCTGCCGACGCTGATTTATCAAAAACTGGCCGGGCTCGGCACCAACGTCCTGGCAGAGGTCGCCGTATTAGCCATATTGATCGGCGCCGTCGCCATCTGCGGCATTCTCATCCAACGGTTCTTTCAGTCTCGCCAACGGGTGCATCTGGTCGGCTCCACCTCACGCCCCCTTGCGATCCCGCTGGGTCCGGCGCGGCTGGCAACTGAATGCAGCTTGTGGCTGGTGGTCGCCGCCATCTTAGTGCTGCCCATGTTGGGTCTTCTTGCGACATCCCTGGTGCCGGCCTATGGCGTTCCGTTGCGATTGGATACGATGACCTTGTCCTCATGGCATGAAGCCCTGTTCCGCCAACCCGCCACCCGCCGCGCATTTGTGAATTCCTTCAACCTGTCATTTGGCGCAGCACTGGCGTTGATCGCAATCTGCCTGCCCCTGGCCTGGTTGATGGAGCGTAATCCCACCCGATTGGGCCGCCTGTTCGATGGGCTTGTGGATCTGCCCTATGCGTTGCCCGGCGTGGTGCTGGCCATTGCCATGATCCTGTTGTTGATCAATCTCCCGTTCACAGAGGCGACGCTTTATGGGACGATTTGGATCATCTTTCTGGCCTATCTTGCGCGGTTCATGACCGTCATGTTCCGCCCCATTCAAGCCAGCATCCGCCAGTTGGATCCGGCAATGAACGAGGCCGCGCAATCCGTCGGGGCCTCCCTGTTTCAGCGCCTGCGCTCCATCATTTTACCGCTTTCGGCCCCTGCGGCGGTCGCCGGTGCGATCCTGGTGTTTCTGACCGCCTTTAACGAGCTGACCGTATCCGCCCTGTTGTGGTCGTCGGGGACCGAAACCCTGGGTGTGATGATCTTTAACCTTGATGACAGTGGCGAAACCGTCATGGCCTCGGCGCTGGCGATGACCATTGTGCTGGTTGTCATGGTCTTGATGGGGGCAATCCAGCTTGCGGCCCGTCACCTTCCAAAAGGAGTTGTCCCGTGGCAGACATAAATTTGCGCGCCGTTGAAAAACACTTTGACGGCGTCCCTGCCCTGCATGCCATTTCCGCCACGTTTCAAGACGGTGAGTTCGTGGCCCTGCTGGGTCCGTCCGGATGCGGCAAGTCAACACTGCTGCGTTTGATCGCCGGGTTTGAGATGCCTTCGGCAGGCGCGATCGCAATTGGAGCGACTGAGATGTCCAATGGTCAGACCGGACATAATGTTCCCCCTGAGGAACGCAATATCGGCTTTGTGTTCCAGTCCTACGCGTTGTGGCCGCATATGACCGTGCGTCGAAATGTGTCCTATCCGCTGGAAGTGCGACGAACGAACAAGGCAACCTTGCGCGAACAGACCGACGCCGCGCTCAGCGCGACCAGTTTGATACCCTATGCAGACCGCATGCCATCCGAACTGTCCGGCGGTCAGCGCCAGCGCGTTGCCCTTGCGCGCTGTCTGGTCTCCAACCCCAATGCGGTGCTGCTTGATGAACCGTTGGCAAATCTGGACGTGGCGTTGCGTGCTTCGATGCAAGACGTGTTCTCGGATTTCCACCGCCGCACCGGCGCGACGATGGTCTATGTGACCCATGATCAGAGCGAAGCCATGGCGATGGCAGATCGTATCGCGGTAATGTCAGAAGGGCGCATCGTTCAATTTGACACGCCACAAGCGCTCTATGCACAGCCGCGCAGCCGTTTTGTGGCTGGGTTTGTCGGTGAAGGCACCGTTTTGCCGATTTCAGAAGTCGCGCGAGACGACGCGTGCGTCACCGCCAAACTGTTTGGAGCCAAAATCGCCATCCAGACCGACAGCCCGAACCCGGATCTGATCTGCCTGCGGCCTGAAAACATAGAGATCTCTGAGACGGGTGACATACGTGCTATCGTACAGCGCAGCACCTATCTGGGTGGGCGCTATCGTCTGACACTTGAGGCATCTTCCGGTGCGCAACTGATCGCAGAAAGCCGCGCGCATTTTCCAGTTGGGACACAGCTGGGCGTCTCGGTTCATGCGCCTTGGGCGTTTGCTGAGACGTAAAGAGCCCTTGGGTAATGTTTGCGAGGGTGTCCTGCAAACGATAGGCGGAAGGCCCCGCAACAGGAACCTTCCAGATTATCTATTCAGCCAAAACTTCAACTCGTACGTTGATAAAGTCGATACCGTTGTCCGGCGTGTCGGGCGCTTTGGGCGATCCAAAGGTCTTCCTGTTCACGTGGAGGGCCAGCATGCCGAAGTTATTGGCTTCGCTGCCTTGATCGACGGTGCTGAAATGGCTGACCTCTTGCCCATCCGCACTCAACGCGCCTGAGACTTCGATACCTTCGGCCAGTTTGGTAACCTTCAAAGTGCCGGTGTAGGATTTGCCCGCTTCAAACTGATAAGCTTCTCCACCGCCATCAAGACGCGCGTAGTGATGTACAGCCGACAAGATCAAAGTTCTCGCTTGGCGGACGATCCGTGCGCAAGTTGAACAGCCCTTCGCCCAACCGTTCGGTCAGGACAGGTTCCGCCGGTTTCTCAACCGATGTGCCGCAGCCTTAAGCCGCAATTTCTTCAACACTGTTCCAGCTGTTGCTGCCATTGCCGTTGCCTTCAATCCGAACGTAACGGACCTGAACGGCATCAAACTCAAAGGGTTCGAAATCAAGCGTTGTGCCTGTCGTCTCCCGCGCAGGCACAGTTGTTTCAAAATTTGTACCGTCGGTTGAAGCCTGAATGGAGAACGCGGACTTGCGGCTGTCTCCCTTGTACCAAGTGACACCAGGCAATTTTAGCGCCTGCGTAGCCACTAGATCCAGCGTCAGATGTTTTGGAGTGCCCATAGATTCATTGGACCAACGCGATTCGGAATCAAGAACCCCATCGATGGAATTCTCTGGACCGCGTGTCGTCATATTGCCCATCATCCGTTGCCGAAATGATTGTCAGCTACCCGGTTGCATCGCAGGCCACATTTGCGGAGGCCTATCCTCCCAGTACCGATGCCGCACCAAAGCAGATGGGGTGGATGGCTCCTGCTCCATCGGCGTCGCAATGCGCCATAGTGCAGTTGTAATGAACTGCTCAGAGAGGAGCCACCCAATGCAAGTTACAACAGTTGGTCTCGATTTAGCCAAGAACGTCTTTCAGATCCACGGGATCACCCAAGACGGCGAAGTCGCGTTTAATCGCCCGCTGCGGCGCGCTCAGATGCTATCATCCTTTTAGCGTTTGCCACACTC